>JAZLLK010000031.1:0-34970 GCA_045598105.1 Bacteroidales bacterium
ATTATTGTTGAGCAACGATAATCTTTACAGACTAATCGTGAACATTGCTATCCGATTTTCAAATCAAATCAGTTTCTCAGGCTTTTTGGTTTGAACGCGAAATAATAGCTAATGCGTTAATTTATAATATGTTATTTAAAATTTCTTTTTCTGTTTCTTGTATATGTTTATAAAGTGTAAATTCTACTGATAAATTCTTCGGCGTTAATAATCATTTTGCAGAAGGCGAACCATTTTTTACCTAAATCCTTGATTGATGCGCCGATGTGGTAAACCGTGTCATCAACAATCAGGAAGCGGTCGTGTGATTTGTCAAACTGCTTCACTTCAATTTTTTCGTATTGCTGGTTATGCTGTTTCATAGCTATATTAAAAGATGGCGACAATTGTCTTGAATATATGGTTGCGTCAATGCCTTTTTCACGTTCCGCCAGCCTTAGCAAAACCGTTTCGTCAACATAGTTGTCAATCAAGACAATGCGTTTTTTGGCAGAACGGATAAGACTGTTCACAAAACTGAAAGGCTCAAGTACGTTTCCGTCATAGAAAATTCCTTCAACAGGTGGCAGTGCTGTTTTTACAAAAAAGTCGATTTTGTTTTCTGTTACCGAAACGCGCTGCTCCAAACGCTCAATGCGTTGGTTAAACGAATAGCCTTTAAGCAAATGGCCTTTCAAGACTTTGTTTGCCCACTGGCGAAATTTAGTCGCATTTATGGAACTTACTCTATATCCGACTGATAAAATTGCATCTGAGTTGTAATGAAGTATGTTCCTACGGACATTTCTGTTGCCTTCCTTTTGAACTACCGAGAAAAACTCGGCAGTTGCATTTTTATCCAATTCGTTTTCTGAAAAAATATTCTTCAAGTGCAAACCGACATTATCGCTCGAACAACCAAACAAATTGGCTATCTGCGATTGTGTAAGCCATACGGTTTCTTCATCCATCCTCACTTCGAGTTTTATTTCCTCGTCAGGCTGATAAAGCACTATTTCGTTATGTATGTCGGCGAAACCGTCTTTCATTTTGTGTTTGTTTTGAATGTAAATGACAGCTAACGCATTGTTATATAACACATTACTAAAATTATTATTTTATAATTTTTTCATGTATAAATATTACTTCTATTTATTATTCAACATATTACAGTATAATTATTCAGGATTTACTTCCAGCAATTCCACTTCGAATATAAGGGTGGAGCCGGGAGGGATGCTACCTATGGCTCTGTCGCCGTAGCCTAATTCTGATGGTATCCAAAATTTATATATGCTACCGGGAGTCATAAGTTGTACGCCTTCGCTCCAGCCGGGTATTACCTGATTAAGGCCAAAAGTAATGGGTTCGCCTCTTTTACGTGAGGAGTCGAATACTTCTCCGCTGAGCAGAAAGCCTTCGTAATGTACTTTTACTTTATCGGTAGCCACGGGACGGGCACCTTCGCCTTCTTTTATTACCATATATTGCAAGCCGGAGGCGGTTTCTTTTATATCTTTGCTCTTACGGTTTTGAGCCATATAGGTTTTACCCACTTCCTTATTGTAAGTGGCGTCTTTTTGGGTTTTTTCCTGCATTTTTTGCTGCACGTAAGCACTAAAATATTGTGACAATTCTTCCAGTTGCTCGGGTGTTACCTGCATATTGGAAGCGGTATAGGCATCCACCATGCCTTGAGCATAGGCTGCGGTATTCAACGGTATTTGATTTTGGCGGAAATAGGTTCCCATTTGGAAACCGTTGGCATAGGTGGCTGAATCTTCTTTAGTAACCAATACCTGAGCCGATGTGGTGTTGGTAGTATTATTTTTGTTTTTCTTTGACGATTGTGCATACGCACCTGATACGGCTACTGCCACAAGCAGTAAGGATAAAACTATGTTTTTCATTTTTATTATTTTTTGTTTGTTTGCTTATTATGATTTATTTTATACTGCAGGCCTGCGCCCAAATAGATATCTATGCAGTTAAAGAACTTCATTTTCGGTTTTAGCAGACCATTCATGCCGGTAAATCCGGCGGAATAGGCATTATTCAATGTTAAGAACAAATCTTTATAGAGCGGTATTTCAAGTCCCAAACAGAATTTGGCACCAAAGGAGACTCCTTTAATATCCTTAGAATGCTTTTCTTTTATGGGTGTTTCGGGATATTCCTGTCCTGGTATTATTTGTAATTGAGTACCTTTGGCGGTGGTATTGCATATAATATGCAGCTGAGGACCACCGCTGAAATAGAACTTTACCTTTTCGCCCACCACTACCTCGGGAAATACATATATATTAACAGCGTATATATCATATCGCACGCCGGTAGCCAGGGTATCATAGGGCAGATTATCTTCATAATAGAACCACTGCGACTGGCGTTTCATACCCAGCTGGCCGCCAAAACGCATATTTCTGCTCCATTGTGGCACATCTTCTTTATAGCTCAGGTTTACATAGTACGACGGGTACTGGGAAAAAGAATAGTAATAATTGCTTTTCAGCTGGGAGCAATAGAATATAGACTCACTAAAGCCCGCCTCTGCTGCTATATTTGACTGTGCCGTAAGTGTACCCATGGCACACAGGCATAGGAGCAATATACTATATTTTGTATAACTGAACATATTGATAGTGCACATTATTTTATATATTTAGCCCCTGCCGATGCAGGGGCTAAATAATATTATTTCATCAGCTCGGCAAAATATTGGTAGAAATACGGGATAGTTTCTATACCTTTATAAAAATGTTCCAAGGGGTAATTTTCATTAGGTGAGTGTATGGCATCGCTACCTAAACCAAATCCCATTAATATAGACTTAATGCCCAATATTTTTTCAAAACCGGCTATAATAGGAATGCTGCCGCCGCTACGGGTAGGTATGGGCAATTTTCCATAAGTGGTTTCAAATGCTTTTTCAGCTGCTTTATAGGCAGGCATGTCTATAGGTGACACGTAGCAGTCGCCGCCGTGCAAAAATTCCACCTCCACTTTTACGCAAGCGGGGGCTATAGACTGAAAATACTGTTTGAACTGCTCACCTATTTTGTTATAGTCCTGATTAGGCACCAGGCGGGTAGATATTTTGGCATGAGCTTCGGAGGGGATAACTGTTTTGGCGCCCTCGCCTATATAGCCGCCCCATATACCGCACACGTCAAATGTAGGTCGTATGCCGGTACGTTCGGTGGTAGTATAGCCTTTTTCACCACACACATCGTTAATATCCAGTTCTTTTTTATAGGTATCCAAGTTAAACGGAGCTTTAGCCATAAGGCCTCTTTCGTAATCACTTACCGTAAGCACATCGTCATAGAAATGTGGTATGAGTATATGATTATTTTCGTCCGTGGTTTGGGCTATCATTTTACACAATATATTAATAGGATTAGCTACGGCGCCGCCGTAAATGCCGGAGTGAAGGTCTCTATTGGCACCGGTAACCTTTACTTCCCAGTAGCTTAATCCTCGTAAGCCCGTTGTAATGGAGGGTGTATCGGAGGCTATCATGCCGGTATCTGATACCAGTATTACGTCGGCCTTAAGCATGTCTTTATGTTCACGACAAAAGTCATACAGGCTTTCGCTGCCTATTTCTTCTTCACCTTCAAGCATGAACTTTACATTGCAGGGCAATTGGTTGGTTTTAACCATGAATTCAAATGCTTTAGCATGCATAAAAGACTGGCCTTTATCATCATCAGCGCCTCGTGCCCATATTTTACCGTCTTTTACCACCGGTTCAAAAGGCTGTGTATTCCACAGGTCCACAGGGTCCACCGGCATTACATCATAATGCCCGTACACCAATACCGTAGGCTTATGGGCATCTACTATTTTTTCGGCATATACTACAGGATTGCCTTTAGTAGGCATTACTTCGCATTTATCGGCGCCTGCGGCAAGAATAAAATTTTTCCATTGGCCGGCACAGGCTACCATATCCTGTTTATGCTCGGCCTGTGAGCTTATAGAAGGTATGCGTATCAGTTCAAACAATTCATCTAAGAATCGTTGCTTATTGGCTTCTATGTAAGATTTTACGTTTTCCATAATGTGTTTTATTTTATATTATACTTATCTTTATTTTTTTCTGCCGCACATGTGGCAGAAAATAAAATGCAAAGTTACAAAAAAATATTCAGTTGGCACCTGTTTTCCCCATATATTTATATACAAAAAAGAGATAAATTTCTTAAAAAAGCAATTCATCTCTTTTGTAAGTATTAGTTATTATTGCTTATAATACGGCTTTACGTATTTTTACCAATTGGGTAAGCAGGGCTTCTGCCTCCTGCAAAGGCAGCATATTAGTAGCATCGCTTTTGGCGTGTGTTACGTCGGGGTGTGTTTCCATAAATATGCCGTCAAAGCCTACGGCCACGCCTGCTTTGGCTATAGTGGCTATCATATCACGGCGGCCGCCGCTTATGCCTTCGGCCTGATTAGGCTGCTGTACCGAATGGGTTATATCTATTACCAGAGGACAGTTGTTAGCCCGCATAATGGCGGCGCTGCGAAAATCCACCACCATATCCTGATAGCCATACATGGAGCCTCTTTCGGTGAGCATTACCTTATCATTACCGGTGGAGCGTACTTTTTCTACCGCAAACTTCATGGCTTCTGATGACAGAAACTGTCCTTTTTTAACATTCACCCATTTACCGGTGCGGGCTGCAGCCAATAGCAGCTCGGTTTGTCGGCACAAAAAAGCCGGTATTTGCAGCACATCCACATAGGGTGCTGCCATGGCGGCCTCCTCAGCGGTGTGTACATCGGTAATTACGGGTATGTGAAGTTCCCTGCCCACCCGTGCTATGGCCTGTAAGGCCTGCTGATCACCTATGCCGGTAAAGGAATGCAGGCTGGAGCGATTAGCCTTACGATAGGATGCCTTAAATATGAAAGGTATGCCTAATTTGCAGGTAATAGCCTTAAGCGTGCAGGCTATTTCCATGGGCATGGCTTCATTCTCTACCACACAGGGACCTGCTATAAGAAAAATATTTCCCGAAGGATATTTTTCGGGAAACTGGTCAAAAAGGCTTTGTATATTCATTATTGCTTAATTATTCTGAAATTTTTACCGGAAGTACCCGATACGGCGTTGAGTACATATACGCCGGCGGCATAGCCGCTAAGATCTATATCTGCATGGTCATATACGGTGGTACGCATGAGCACCTTACCGGTTATGTCTATAAGTTCCACCTGTGTTTCTTCACCGGCCGGAGCCTTAAAATGTATCATGGAGTGAGTGGGATTAGGATATACTTTGGCCTGTGCCCGCGCACAATCATTCACGGCTTCATCGGATTGAACGGTAAACTGCACGCCATTGGTATATTTGCCGTTATTTACCAATATCCAGTTTTCGCTGCCTTTTTCCTGATAAAATATGTATACCCAATAGTTGCCGGGGTTGAGTGATATGTTACCGGTAAAAGTACGATTACCCGCATGGTTGGTAGAAATGCTGTCATCTAATTCAGCCAATGTACCCACATATTCAATATCTTCGTCAAATATATCGGCACTAATCTTGCCTACAAAGGCGATATTACCATAATTGGCTACTTTAGCTGTTACGCTGAAACCCTTATTTACCACTACCGGTGTAGGGGTCACGGTAATATCACTATACAAACGCATATCTACTTTAGCATCTACTACTTTTATTTGATAGGCATTGGTATATTGGCCGTCTTTAATTTTTTTCCAGGTACTGTCTTCATAAAAATAGGCCATGGCGATGTAGGTTCCCTGAGCCAAATTCATACCCTGCGATGCAAAAACGGCAGAATCATAACGCATGCCGTTCAATGTTTTATTATTCAACACCTGTACATCACCTACACAAGCATTGGTGCTATCATATAATTTTATGGTATAAGCACCCGTGTAGGTGGAATCGCCGTAGTTGGCTATTTTAACTCCTATGGAAAAAGGCTTGCCGCTGGTTACAGTGGAAGGAGAAACCTTCATACTGCTATACAATCTTATATCAGCATGGTTTACTTGTACGGAATCATTAGGATTAAGGCCCACTATTATTTCCTGACTGTTATTGAATCCGCCTGCTCCACCACCTGTACCCAATACGGAAGGATTAAGAGCATCTACCTGAAAATAGCCGTCACTGGTACCGCCCCAGCCCCAGTTAAAATGGAAATAGTCGCTGCTGTTATAGCCGTCACACACAAAGCAATGACCTCCATTGGTACCGCTACCGGAATATATAACAGGACTGCCTTTGTCCAAATCGGCTTTCAACAAGGCCAGCCATGCTGCAGTAGAACAACTGGAGCGGGAATAACCGGTAGCGCCTGCATATTTAAAATTATTTTTCATGGCCGTGCGGGCGTCAATATATCCGTGTTGAATGTAATAATCGGGTAAAACAGTATAAGCGCCGCTTCCGTCAGGGCCATAACTCATTTCCACCGCCACACCGCAATGGTACATTAAGGTAGCCACAGCATTTTTAGCAGCGGTGCTGCTAGAGGAAGAGTAGCTGTTAGTCATATTGTTCCACTGATAGTAGGTATTTCCGAAATTAGCAGACTGTGTACCGTATTCAGGATGCTCTTCGGGAGTATAGGAGTGGCTGCCTGAGCCTTGGGCAGGATAATTCCAATATTTCATTACCTGTGCCATTGCAGTAGCCACGCACCCCGTGGGGCATCGAACGTTTTCCGTACTATCATAAGGACACAATAAATTATAGGGATTGGTTTGATTCCAGGTAGTAGACAATAAAGGAGCCACTGCGGTAACAGATTTGTGTACATTTGCGGGTGTGCTGCTCAAATAGTCATTCCATCCGGCATCTTCCGGAAGGGTAGGATTATAAGCCAATGCTTCGGACATTTGCTCGGCATATCCGTTCATCCACCAGCGTATGGTAGCCGGCATACCTGTGGTATCAAAACTTCCCTGTGTGGAATAAGCCAGCACCGGCTTAAATTTTTTATCACCTGATACTATTACAAAACCATTATTTCCGTCATTAAAAATATAATAATACACCTGCGAAGTATACGCCTTTTGGGAGGATGCATTGCCTGAATTTTTGCAATAAAGTGTTAATTCATTTGCTGTTTTATGATTCTGCTGCTGTGCATAAAAACGCTTGGCCACGGTATAAGCGGTAGATTCATCTACTTGCTGAGCTGCTAAAGTACCTGCCAATACGGCAAAGACTAATGTAAAAACATATTTTTTCATTTCTAAATATTACTTTAATATTTCGTTAAAATATCACCTATATTATAAAAATACAAAAGTACCATTTTTATAGATGCCACAAGGTTATAAAGGTTAAAAAAAATGATAAATCATGCAATACGACACATATAGAAAAAAAAGCCCGCATACAAGGTATAACAGGCTTTTAAATATGATGTGCGGGTATATGTTACCAAGCGAATAAAGGACGATTTTCCATCATTTCGTTCACGGTAGCACGTACTTTTGCTATTACGTCTTCAGTAGGATTGCAAAGAACGGTATCTATAAGGTCCACTACGTTCTTCATTTCATTTTCTTTTAATCCGCGGGTGGTAATAGCGGGGGTACCTACGCGTAGGCCGGAAGTTTTGAATGCACTACGGCTATCAAAAGGAACCATATTTTTATTAATGGTAATATCGGCAGCCACCAATGCGTTTTCGGCTTCTTTACCTGTCATGTCGGGGAATTTGGTACGAAGGTCCACCAGCATAAGGTGGTTATCGGTACCATTGCTTATTACCTTATAACCTTTTTCCATGAAGGCATCGCACATTACTTTGGCATTCTTCATTACCTGTTGAATATATTGGTCATAGCTATCGGTAAGGGCTTCACCGAATGCCACAGCTTTAGCTGCTATTACGTGTTCCAGCGGGCCGCCTTGGGTGCCGGGGAATACGGCTGAATCCAATAAAGCCGACATTTTTTTAATTTCGCCCTTAGGAGTGGTTTTACCCCAAGGATTATCAAAATCCTCACCCATGAGTATCATACCGCCACGAGGTCCGCGGAGGGTTTTATGTGTAGTGGTGGTTACTATATGACAATATTTAACGGCATTATTCAAATAGCCCTTGGCTATAAGGCCTGAAGGGTGAGAAATATCACCCATGAGTATAGCGCCTATTTTATCGGCTATGGCACGCATACGTGCCCAATCCCAGTCACGGCTATAGGCCGAACCGCCACCTATTATCAATTTAGGATGATGTTCCAATGCTTTCTTTTCCATGTCATCATAATCCACGGTACCGGTTTCTTCTTTTACCTGATAACCTACCACATTGAACATAAGACCTGAAAAGTTTACAGGGGAACCATGGCTAAGGTGACCTCCGTGATTCAAATCCATACCCATAAAGGTATCACCGGCTTGCAGGCAAGCCATGAACACGGCCATATTGGCTTGTGCACCCGAGTGAGGCTGTACATTAGCCCATGCGGCACCATATAATTGTTTTGCACGGTCTATGGCTATTTGCTCGCTTTGATCCACTACCTGGCAACCACCATAATAACGCTTGCCGGGATAACCTTCGGCATACTTGTTAGTCATTACCGAACCCATAGCTTCCATTACCTGTTCACTAACAAAGTTCTCTGATGCAATAAGCTCTATACCTTTAGTTTGACGAGCTCTTTCTTTTGCAATTAAATCAAAAATCTGTTTATCTCTTTCCATTTCTATTACTGGTATATTATTTTCTAGAATTTGCAAAGGTAACAAAAAAAACAATGCAAAACTTAAAATAAGCATGCAAATATCTTCATATTGTTGCTTTTCCTATTTCCCTGCTATACTTTTAATTCATTTTCCAGTTTGGTAATGAAGTCAAAAGTTTGGTCATACATTTTTTGAGGAGTAATATCACTTGAAGGTGCATAACGAACGTACTCACAATCCTTAAGTGTATTAATGAACACCGCTATCATATTGGCATCCATATTGCGTTCCAGCAATTTTTCCTCGGCTGTGTCTAATGACAACTGAGACAGCGGCAAGTGAAATTTATCACTTACATAACCCCACAATACCTGTGATATTTCTTCATAAAAAGCATTGTTATTACCCAATTGCAACAATTTTTCCGCTTTTTTGAGTCGCTTTTTGGCTGTTTGAGCCGCTTTTTTGCCGCGTACCACGGCCATATTCTTATTTTCCTGTATTTTCTTACGCATAAGTATTACTGTTACCAATATTGCAATAAATGGTAAAAGTAGTAATAACCAATATATTGGAGAAGATACAATATAAAAATGGTTCTTTTTTATATTTTTGTCGGTTTTTATATAACGAATATCTGTACCCAATATTTTTATATCCTCTTTATTAGTAGAAGAATATACAGTGCTTCCTACCTTAGCTTTTGATACGTTCAGGGTGTAATTCGAACCGGTAAGTGTTACGTATTTGCCTTTGGCTTTATCATAATAAGTAAATGTAACAGGTGCTAATGTGTATTTACCGGCATTACGCGGTATAAGTATATATTCAAATGTACGGGAGCCCGACACACCGGAAACGGTAGTGTGTATATTATCGGTTATTTTAGGTTCATGCACATCTACATCGGCCGGCACATGGAGTTCGGGAGCGTTTACATATTGTAAATTACCGCTACCGGATATGGTTATTTTGAGGTTGGTAGCATCATTGGCAGGCAAAGCGGTTTTTGTGAGTTCGCTCCGCATGGTAAAACTTCCCACCAGTCCGCTAAAATCGGCAGGTTGATTGGCCTTAGGGAGGGTTTTTACGTGCAGGCTTATTTCATTCGACTTAAGCTTCAGCTCCATATTTTGCGGTACATTGGTAATGCCGCCGCCAAAAAAAGCATCAAAAAACGGATCCCCTGTAGAAGCCCTTTGCTGCTGTACTATTACCTGCACCAGTAAATCCAATTCCAGCGGACTGAGCTTAATAGTACCTTCTTTTTGCGGATACGCGGCTATGCTGCGTATTTCCGTAACATAATATTGCTTACCGTTAATGGTTTCCACCATACGCTTAGGCTCGGCATTTTTATCACCCAACTCATAGGTCCAGCAGCCGTTAGCCGAAGGCATACTGTTAATACTTGCCTGATAACCTGATGATTGCGCGCTAATGTAGAGTTTATAATGCACCACTACCTGCTCACCCACATAAGGAGATGCATTAGAAGCGGTAGCGCGTATAAAATAATCATTTTTATTAAAAGAGGCACTGCTCTGCTGTGCCTGACTGCGTTGCGGCTGCTGTGCCTGTGCCTGATAGCCGCCACTTCCACTCTGTGAAGATGCTGATGTTACCCTTATGGTAAGGGCATTGGAACGGGCCTGCTCATTACCCGAGCTAAAAGTAACGGCAGGTATGGTAAAGGTGCCTTCTTTTTGTGCGGCTAAGGTGTAGGTATAGGTATAACTATGCTCCGATGTGGTTTTACCATTAATAATAGATACCGATGAAGAGGAACTTATGCCAGGCCCGTTCACCACGGAAAAATTCTGCAAGTTCAATCGGGGGGCACCCGAAGGCTTATCATTAAGCACAAATCTGAGCTGAAAATATTCACCTACCGCTACCTCACTACGAGCTTCGGCCTTACATGAAAATTGTGCCTGAAGTGTATGCCACCCCACACATAAAATGCTTACAAGCAGGCACACCGCTATTTTATATTTATTACTCATATTCTTCTTTACCAATCTTTTTCCTGTTTTACCGGCCTACCGGATTTCTGTTCTGTCATTCTTACCTTCTCCTGTGTATTCTTCTCGTTTTGCTGCAAGGCATCAAGCTGACGTTTGGCCATTTCACGTTTTTGACGGTCGGCGGCACTTTCACCTTGCTGCTGCTGCCGGTCATTGTTATTGTTGCCGTTATTTTGCTGCTGCTGGTTGTTGTCTTTATTTTTATCCTTATTGTCGCCCTGTTGTTGTTGCTGATTGTCTTTATTATTCTGCTTATTTTGCTGTTGTTGTTGCTGCTGTTGCACTATCAGTTTTTTACGGGCATATTCCAAGTTATATTTGGTATTCATATCCTTAGGATTCAGCTTAAGTGCATTTTTATAGGCATTAATGCTCTCCTGATATTTTTCGGCTTTAAGCAGGTTATTGCCCAAATTATGGTAAGCCGAAGCTTTTACCTTATTACTCACTTTGGCATTGTTTATCACCGATTCCAGCTTATGTACGGCGTCATCATATTTTCCTTGCCGGTATAGGGCATTGGCCTGATTGTACATGCTTTTATAATAATTACCGGTAGAAGCATTGGCTTTAATATAGTTGGTATTAGCCTGCTCATACAAAGTTTGGGCCTTGTGCTGCTTATCGGCTATTACGGGTACATTGCTTTTTCTTTGCTGCTGTTGCAATTCCGTTGCCTCACGGGTTAGCTTTTCGGCCTGACGGTACTGCTTATTTCCTTCTCTGAGTGAGCGAAGCTCTGATGTGGACTGCGCCATCATTGCACTACCCGTGCCGCATATACACAATACCAACATTATATGTAGCATGTTCTCTTTTTTTATTTTATCTATTATTCTTAATTTTAGCATTTTACGGTTATATAACAGCACTTCTGCCACCATAAGTACAAAAGCTATCCACAAAGGAATATAATATTTACTGTTATATCGGGCAAAAGTTACATTTTCCATTTCCTGTTTTTCCAGTTTATTCAATTCATCCTGTAGCTGAGTAAAGCCCATGTAACTGTTATTGGCATATATGTAAGCACCTTGTCCTGCCTGAGCTATATCACGTAATATTTGCTCATTCAGGCGGGTAATTACCGTAGAACCTTCATTATCTTTTTTATATTCGGTGTGCCCGTTTACCTGTATAGGTATAGGTTCACCCTGCCGGCTACCCACACCCACGGTGTACACTTTTATTTTATAATTATCAGCCACCTGCTTTGCCACATCTATGGCTTCCTCAAAATGGTCCTCTCCATCAGATATTATCACTATTACTTTAGTGGACTTATTTTGCTGTAAGGCCTTGTTGCCGTCACCGGCTACGGGTATCATAGAAGCAGCTGCCATATCTATGGCCGTGGCTATGTCAGTGCCCTGAGTGTTAATTTGACGGGTGGATATATTGGAAATAAACATTTTGGCAGCGGCATAATCGGAAGTGACAGGCAATTGCACAAAAGCCTTGCCGGCAAATATTACTACACCCACCTTATCACCCTGTAAATTATCTACAAAAGAGCTCAAACCCCTTTTGGCTGCTTCGATTCTGTTAGGAGTGTAATCCTGTGCCAACATACTGTTAGACACATCCACACAAAACATAATACTTATTCCTTTACGCTTTTCGGTTACTTTGCCTGCTCCCTGCTGAGGGTTAGCCAAAGCTACTACCAGCAACGCATATATTATGCACAGCAGTACAAACTTTATATGCTGCATGGCAGGTGAACTGTCCTGCATGAGCTGTGCCAATAGTGAACTGTTACCGTATTCCTTCATACTTTGTTTATACTTATATTGCAAGTATACGTACATCAGTACCAATATCGGCAACAGCAACAATGCATATAATATATATTTATGTTCAAATAATAACATAACCTGTATTTTTGTTACTTAACGATTGTTCACCTGTTTTATTGTAAATTTTATATATTATTTTCGCTTATAAATCTTTTTTTTTCACCATTACAACTTTATGTGAAAAAAAAATATTGTTTTATGCGGATTCTTGTCTAATGTCAGAAAAAAATGTTATCTTTGCATTTGTATAATAGCCATATCAGGTCATGAAGCAATACATAGATTTATTACAGCACATCATAGACAACGGCACCTATAAGAATGACCGTACAGGTACAGGTACCTATAGCACTTTCGGGTATCAAACACGCTTTAATTTACAGCAGGGTTTTCCGTTGTGTACTACTAAAAAGCTTCATTTAAAATCTATTATATATGAGTTGCTGTGGTTTTTGCAAGGCAATACCAATATAGCTTATTTGCACAATAATAAAGTATCCATATGGGATGAATGGGCGGATGCAAATGGTGACTTAGGTCCTATATACGGGCATCAGTGGCGTAAATGGACAGCCAATAATAATGAGCACATAGATCAAATAAGCCGTGCCATATATGACATACAGCATAATCCTGATTCCCGTCGTATTATAGTTTCCAGTTGGAATGTAGGTGATTTACCCTACATGCGATTAGCGCCATGTCATGTATTGTTTCAGTTTTATGTAAATAACGGAGAGCTCTCCTGTCAGCTATACCAGCGTAGTGCCGATGCTTTTTTGGGGGTACCCTTCAACATAGCCTCTTATGCCTTACTCACCATGATGATAGCACAGGTTACCGGCCTTAAGGCTAAAGATTTTGTTCACACCTTTGGAGATTTACATTTATATAGTAATCACATGGATCAGGCCAGGCTTCAGGTAAGTCGCACACCATACCCTTTGCCTGTAATGACACTTAACCCTGATATTAAGAATATTTTTGACTTCAAATATGAGGACTTTGTTCTTAGCAATTATCAGGCGCACCCGCACATTAAAGCTGATGTAGCCATATAAAACAGAATAAAATATTAATTAAGTATAATTTAAAACCTTACAAATATGTTTAAAAACGTTATTGTCGGTATTGACTTTTCAGAATGCTCCTACAATGCTATGCTGCACGCCATATCATTGGCAGGTAAACTTAACACTACATTAACCCTGTTATTTGTAGTTACTCCTGATGAAAAAATAATGGTAGATTCAGTAGAAAAAGAAAGCTCTGATATTATCACTTATGCTCAAACCCGCTTATCCGAATTGGTAGAAGAATGTAAAAAATCATTACCTAACCAAGAAGTGAAATACAAAATACGCATGGGTAAACCATCACGTGAAATTAACACTGAAGCCAAAATACAAGGTGATGCTATTACCGTATTAGGTACTCACGGTTGCAGCGGTTTTGAAGAATTCTTTATAGGAAGCTCCGCTTTCAAAACAGTGAGCGGCTCATACAACCCCATTATGACCATACGTGAAGGTATTAACATTCATCGTGACCTTACCGATATATTATTGGCAATAGACGACACCCGTGAAACACTTCAAAAGTTGAAAGTAGCTGCCCGTTTGGCTAAAGCCTTCCAGGCTAAAATACACATTATGGGTGCTTACGTACAAAAATACCCCGAAATATGCCAAATAGTAGATGCTAACGTGACTTTTGCCGAAAACTTCCTTACTGAAAAAGACATACGCTATGAAACATCAAAAATAGAAAACGACCGCAAAGTGGAATCGGTAATAGAAGAAGCCCGCAAACGTGACGTAAACCTTATTATAGTAATGAAAGAAGTGGAATTGGCCGGCGAAACCCAGTTTATATTGGCACCCTTTAGTGAACGCATAGTTAACCGTTCACCTATTCCTATACTTACCATACCCGTAGATACCAGCATATACTATTCTAAAGATATATAATTGCTTTATTATAAATCACATTGCCCATAATGCAATATTATGGGCAATGTTTATTTTTTTACATTCATTACTTTCATACCAAAAAAATCATGAAAAAGTTATTATTCTGCATCACACTGGCTTTAGTAATGTATGCTTGTGAAAATGGCGGCTCACAAGGGCAGGGTCTGCTTTCTTCTTCAGGCCGCTCGGGAGAAGTACTCGTAGTATGCCCTACGCATGCATGGAACGGAACATTGGGTGACAGCATAGAAACCATACTTATGGAACCGAATATATATTTGCCACAGGCGGAGCCCATGTTTACCCTTACCCACGTAAGCGATAATAACTTTAATTCCACTTACCGCAAAATAAGGAATATAGTATATTTTGATATTAATTCCAATATAGAGCAAGCCAAAACTTCGGTAAAATACAATGTGTGGGCCAAGCCCCAAATACTCATACGCATTATAGCACCCTCCATGGAGGAAGCAGCACGCCAGCTATGCATGAATAAAGATGAAATACAATGGCTTATACTATCGTGTGAACTCAAACGTTTTCAGCGTTCGCACTACTCCCGCCAAAATTTTTCTATAGATAAATATCTGGCAGACAAATGGAAACTTCACATGTACGTGCCGGAAGAATATTTCACTGCCGTGAAAAACGATACTTTGGTATGGCTAAGAAAAGAAACCAAAGACTGGGGACAAAGCCTGCTCATATATTCCCAACCCTACACTGATACCGCCCAATTCTCCACCAACTACATTATAGCCTTGCGTGACAGCATTACCCGCCACTATGTATTCGGTTCGGTGGACAATTCTTATATGAAAACCGAGAACAATCTGCTTAAACCGGCCAGCCACTATATGAAACACCAAAACCATTACACCATTAAAACCGAAGGCCTGTGGAAAATGGAAGGCGACTATATGGGCGGCCCCTTTGTGAACTATACCATACTGGATACCGCCCGCCAAAGAGTAGTTACAATTGACGGATTCCTATACGCTCCGCGTGACGATAAACGAGACCTGCTTCGTCAAATAGAAGCCATACTGCAAGCAACCGACTTTGAGAACAATGTGGCTGAAAATAAAAAATAACCTGATAATACTACTATGTATAGCCGGTATATGTGTAGCCGGCACACACGGACAGGCACAATCGTACAATGCCCCCCTTAGAATAAATATACCCGTAAGCACCGAAAACAATAGCTGCTTTATGCAGCCCATAGGCAATACAGGCATGGTAATACTTACCAATAATTTCGACGGAAACACATGGAATATAGCACATTATGATACTAACATGACCGTGAAAACCAATGAAAAAATAAGCTTTGGACAAATACTTACCTACAGCACCGCCTACGTACAAAATAATACATATTGCGCCGCACTGCAAGCCGATAATAACACCAAAACCGATAAATACAATTGTTTTTTTGTATGGTACGACATAGCCTGCAAAAAAATAAACGTGTATGCTCTTTCCATTAATGAAAAAGAGAGCATATACCACCTGTGCCACATGGACCATAGCATAGTATTTTCTACCGTGAACAATAAAAACGAAGAAAACGTATATATGTTTGACTGCAATAAGTCGGTATGCAAAAAGCTGAATGTGTGTGAAAACGATTTTTCAATAGAATGCATACAGGCTGATACTTTTCGCCACCGCATAGTAATAGGCATGATAGGCTACAAGAGCAAATACAATACCTATATTAAACTGGCCGATATACACCCTGAAATGCAAACCATGGAAAACGAAAATGTAATTAACCTGAACAACAAATACTACCTTTCTTCATTACAAATGAACATACTCAACAACAGGCAGATACTGCTTTCAGGAGACTACCACATGAGCAATAATATGTCGGCCATGGAAATAAATAAAATATCTAATGGCATATATAGCCTGCTATTTAGTCCTTACACAGCCAACGTGCAGGCTTCCTATTTCGATTTTGCCGATATTAATAATATGAACAGCTATCAAAAGAAAACACTTTTTGCCAATACTGCTCATAATTACACCCGTATGCTATGTGCCAACGACAGCACTATGGTACTTGTTACCGAATTCTATTCCATTAATTATGAAACCGACCCTACTTCAGGGTACGCCTTTTACAACAGATATAACTACTATAACAGCCCTACCACCATGCGTATATCGGGTTACAAATACCTGCAGGCCATTATTACCACCATAGGGCGCAACGGAAACATAAAAAAATGTGATATATTCAATTTTAACGGACTTACCCTGCCTACGGTATCATATATACTCAACGGGTACCTTGACAGCAACGACCACCTGCTGGTGTACTTTACCTATGACGGCAATATATATTCCATAATATATGGTCCTGCCGGCATAGTACAGTCCACACAAAGCGAATACATATTGCCTTTAAACCAAACCGACATAGTAAACAAAAACTACAATATTACCTGCACACACTGGTACAATGATTATTTTATATGCTACGGTTTTCAAAAAATAATACACCGAAACGAAAAAAAGAACAATAGCAAAACCATGTTTTTTGCTACTAAAATGCTGTATAACTAAGTATTATACACTACCGCCTGCTGCAATGCCACTGGTACATGCCTGCATTTATCGCTTGCAATGCTCTTTGCGTAGCAAATCGTTAATGGTTTTTACCGGAGAAAAAACAGATAAAGGAGTAGCTACAAATACGGTGAGCCAGTTTGACATGGCTCCATTCCACAATCCGGGATTTTCTATAGCCTTTATTACCTTACCGTTTACGCTTTTGCTGCTCACAAAATAGCGTTGATAATCTATATAATCGGCTAAACAGAAAGGATTGCCTTTATAATCCTTCACGGAACACACTATATCTACAGGATTAAAATAAGCCGACTGTTCCATAATGGATTTTTGAGTCGGATTATGCAAATCCATTTCCGATGTTTCCACTATTTGCAAATTACGTACCCCGTTGTGGTCCTCGGTCCAAAAAGGACCGCCACCGGGCTCACCTTCCTGTTTTACCATACCGCACACCCGTATAGGCCTATTCATTATGCGGCACAAATATTGAGCTCTTTTGCCCGGTTCCATGTGATAGTAATATTCCGGAAGAGATATGAAAAAATATTTGGCCAGCATGGCCTCACAAGTTTCCAGCTGCTGTCGGGAGGGATAGTCGTTATGGTGCAGTGCCTGCATGCCTGCGTACACTTCCTGCTGCATATCTATAAGCAATGATGCCAATATCTTCTTGTATTTGATAGTATCCCCTTTATACATATCCATGGTAACATTATCTATATTTTTTATAAATATAATGTCAGCATCTATTTGATTCAGGTTTTTTATAAGGCTGCCATGCCCTCCCGGGCGAAATACCAACTGTCCCTGCTCATTTCTATATGGGGTATTATCTTCATTGAACGCCAGTGTATCGGTAGAAGGGTGCTGAAACGAATAGGTAATATCGTATTTTACACCTAATGATTGCTCATAGTTTTCAAGTTTTTGATTCACACACTGCTTAAATAGCTGCTCATGTTCGGGCGAAATGGTAAAATGCACATGAGCCGTTTTATCACTGCCACAAGCATACGATGCTGCCTCCACCAAATGCTCCTCCATAGCGGTACGTACCTCACCGTGAGCATAACGGTGAAATTGTAACAGGCCTTTAGGCATGTGAGCATAATTGAGCCCGGTATGCTCTAATAGAAAAGCGAATATGGTTTTATAGTCTTTGGCGGCTACACAGCGGTCTATATCTTCTCCTGCCTGCCACATACATTGCTTTAATGCCTCATAAAAAGCAAAATACGGCAACTGCTCCTTTACCGCCTGCACCGATGAAGGCATACCCTCATCATGCAAATACACGTACAAGTCCTTGAACATACGGGTAGCTGCACCCGATGCCGGCACAAATTTTACCAGCTTTTTGTCCGCTATTTTTTTAGCATAATTATTTACACAAGATTCCACATATTTAGCACTTACCTCATATAATCCGTTGCCGGCCTGTATGGGAGCCGATAATTTTACGCTCACCCTGTCACATGATACCACGCAACACTGATTATTGAACGATGATTCTTCTATCTGATGATTTTTTATGGCGGTGTAATCCTGCTGAGTAAACATATATTGTATTGTTTTTATTATTCCTTAGGGCTTATTAGTCAACAAGGGTAAGCGAACATTTTTTTTAAAAAAAGACAGGCCTTAAAGCCTGTCTTTTATATATTGTGTGCTACTTTAAAAAGCAGCCTTTTTGGTATATATTTTTTCACCTTTGGTGTAGCCTTCAGCTTCCAAATCTTTACTCTTAAGTATCAATTTGTCACCTTCTATTCTGTATTTGAATTGCACATCACCTAATATTTCTCCGTCATCTCTTTTTTGATCCATGAAATACAAGGTGTTATGTTTACGTTCAAAATTACCTACTACTGTCCAACGGGTGTACTTTCCTTCACTGCGAAGCATGTAATTTTGAGTAAATAACTGCTTGCTGCCGGAATCAAAGGTGAGTATTTCCTTACAGGAATCCACGGCTAATCCTTTAGCGGCTTTTACATCCACTTCCCATGAACCCAATATGGACATTTTGTCATACTTGCTGCAGCCGGTGGCTACCAATGATACCAATGCAACGGCTATTGCAAAGGTGAACGATTTTTTCAATATACTTTTCATTTCTGTATTATTTTATATGTTAATAACAATTATGTTTCATTAAATAATTCTGCACATAGTCCTTCACACCATCTTCCAAAGAAGTAAAAGGCTTATCATAACCGGCTTCACGCAGTTTTTCTATATTAGCCTGAGTAAAATACTGGTATTTATCTCTTATATCCTGCGGAGTATCTATGAACTCTATATTTTCAGGCCTGCCCATGGCGGCAAAAGTAGCCTTAGCCAGGTCCATAAATGTGCGTGCCTTGCCCGTACCCACATTATATAAGCCCGATTCCGGCCTGTTCTCCATTAAAAACCGTATTACCGATACAACATCCTTCACATATACAAAATCACGGCTTTGCTCCCCATCGGCTACCTGAGGATGATGCGAGCGGAAAAGCTGCATTTTACCATGCTTGCTTATTTCATTAAAAGCATGCAATATAACCGATGACATGCGTTTTTTATGGTATTCATTGGGACCATACACATTAAAAAACTTAAGCCCTGCCCAAAAAGGAGGCTCCTCCTGCTGCATGAGTGCCCACTTATCAAATTCATTCTTACTCACCCCGTACAGGTTAAGCGGCTTTAACTTCTCCACTATGTGATGGTTATCATCATAACCGAACTCTCCCATGCCATAGGTGGCTGCCGAAGAGGCATATATAAGCGGAATACGATACAGGCAACAGTTCTCCCATACCTGCTGGGTATAGCTAAGATTTAATTCATCTAGCAGCTCCCAATTCTTCTCGGTGGTATCAGTGCGGGCACCTATGTGCAATACAAAGTCCACCATGTCATGATTGGCTTCAAACCATGAAAAAAATTCGGTACGACTTACCTTTTCGGCGTAAGTTTTATGCTCAAAATTGCACTTTTTTTCCACCTTGGAAAAGTCATCTACCGCCACCAAATTATGGTAACCCGCATCATGTAACTTCTGCAATAAGCAACTTCCTATAAACCCTGCAGCGCCTGTTACAACTATATTGTTCATCTCTTTTTTTCCTAATTAAGAATATTTTGCAAAAATACTATTTTTTTTGTTATACTGAGTATAGTATGGGAATTATTTTTTTATTTATATTATTATATTTTTCAACTATTTTTTTATATTTTTTGTGTTTTTTGCACACTAAATATCTTAAATACAAGTTCTTTTAGCATTTGCGGACCACGTTCAGTGTAACCTCTTCCGCCCTGGGCAGCCACGGAATACTGCAATATAAGATGCAATATAGTGTATATGCTGCGTATGGTATAGCGGCTGGAGGAAAAAAAAACATATTCGGTGAAATGCACCCCGCGAGCTTTAAGGTAGTCATCGCTTTTATCAGACGAATAGCAGCAACTCAGCAGCAAAAAGAAAGCATTGTGCAGATTAATATACGCACTCGGCCCGGGGTATTTATCGGGGTTGGCTATATAATACTCGCATATAGTATAAGCTTTGTCGGTATTGCAGGCTATTACGGCTGTTTTGAGTTCAAACACATTATACTCTCTGCTCACCCCTATATGCTTTTCTATCAGGTCGGTGGTTACCTCCATGGCCTCACCCTCACCGGCCAATACCTTCAGTTTGTCCAGCTCATTGCTTATACGGGTAAGGTCGCCCACATTTCCGGCCAGCATTTTTGCCTCCTGAGGATTAATAATCATGTTTTTCTCTTTGGCCATTTTGGCTACATGCATGGGCAACTGATTGTCATACACCTTTACGGACTCAAATACATAATTATTCTTCAGTATTTGCTTATATAACGATGTTTTGCCATCCATTTTACTGCCTTCCATATAGGAAAGCACCAACACTGTTTTCTCCTGAGGGTGCTCTACGTAGGGAAGCAAATCGCCTATTTTTTTTAACTCTTGAGCTTCCCGTACCACCACCAGCCTTAGCGGTGCCATGGCCGGGTACTGGCGGGCTGTCATGGCTATTTCCTTCACCGAGGTTTCATGCCCGTAAAGCAGGGTATAGTTAAAATCCCAAGCCTCACTGTCATCAAAAAAAGTATCCTGTATAAGGCGGGTAAGCCTGTCTACATAATAGGATTCCTCACCATGTAACAGTATTATAGGCGTATAATCTTTACGCTTTATATGGCCTAATAAAGCATCGTATTCTACTTTCATAGGCTTAATAACTTTTGTATATATTCTTCGGTGGCGGGGGTAGCGTCGGCCAGAGGCAAACGCACATGCTTTCCTATAAGCCCCATTAAATGCAGCATGCATTTTATGCCGGCAGGACTGCCGTCCATAAAACATGCCCTCATATAATCCATATACTTATAATGTAAAGCCCGAGCCGTAGCCATATCGCCCTGCATGCCCGCATGCACCATGCGGCTGAAACCGGCAGGAATGGCATTGGCTATTACACTTATTACTCCATCTACCCCACATGCCAGCAAGGGCAAAGTGAGCATATCATCACCCGATATTACCATAAAGTCCTTCGGCCTGCGATGCAATATGTGCATTATTTGAGCCATATTACCCGAAGCCTCTTTTACACCTATTACATTAGGCACACTTGCAGCTATAGCCAAAGTGGTATCGGCCTCTATATTTACGCCGGTACGGCCGGGTACATTATATAATATTATAGGCAATGAGCTATGTGATGCTATGCACTTATAATGCTCTATAAGTCCGCGCTGCTGCGGCTTATTATAATATGGGGCCACCGATAGTATGGCGCTCACCTTCGACAGGTCAAACAAATGTATTTGCTCATTCACCTCCAAAGGATTATTGGTACCTATTCCTACCACTACGGGCACTCGCATGGCGGTGCATTCCACCACTGTGTCCAATACCTGCTTACGCTCCGCAAACGATAATGTGGGCGTTTCGCCCGTGGTACCCAATGCCACTATATAATCCACTCCACCGGCTATTACATGGTTTACCATGCGATCTATACCGCTGAAATCTATAGTTCTGTCCTCTTTAAAAGGAGTAACCAGGGCTACGCCCACTCCTGATAATACCTGTTTCATTAACACTGAAATATTAAAAAATATAAATGCAAAGATAACACTTTTTTACTTATATACCCCCTATACGGGGCAAACATTTTATACATGCTGCTCCTACATGCATATACAATACCGGGAAATGACTTTGTGCTGTATATCAGCACAAAAAAAAGGGACACCCAAGTGCCCCTTTTAAAAATATAACGGAATATATTATTTTAATATACCCAATTCTTTACCTATCTTAATGAAAGCATTGATACATTTATCCAAATGTTCTTTTTCATGAGCAGCCGATACCTGTACACGTATTCTGGCCTGACCCTTAGGAACTACAGGATAGTAGAAACCTGTAACAAATATGCCTTCTTCCTGTAATTTGGCGGCAAATTTTTGTGACAGCGGAGCGTCATACAGCATTACTGCACATATAGCTGACTGTGAAGGCTTGCAATCAAAACCGGCTTCCACCATTCTCTTAATAAAGTATTCGGTATTAGCGTGCAATTTATCCTGCAATTCGTTGGTTTCACTCATCATTTCAAACATACGAATACCTGCAGCTACCAGGCCGGGAGCCATAGAATTAGAGAACAAATAAGGACGTGAACGCTGACGCAACATGTCTATTATTTCTCTTCTGCCGGTAGTAAATCCGCCCATGGCACCGCCAAAAGCTTTACCCAAAGTACCGGTAAGTATTTCTACTTTACCTCTTAAATTATAATGCTCGGTTACACCTCTACCTGTGCGACCTACCACACCGGCTGAGTGGCTTTCATCTACCATTACCATGGCATTGTATTTTTGTGCCAGCTCATATATTTTGTCCAAAGGACATACATTGCCGTCCATAGAGAATACACCGTCGGTAACTATCAAACGGAAACGACAGGACTGTGCATCCTGCAATTGTTTTTCCAAATCGGACATATCGGCATTAGCATAACGGAAACGCTGAGCCTTACACAAACGAACACCATCTATAATAGATGCATGATTCAAAGCATCAGATATAATGGCATCTTCCGGGCCTAAAAGAGGTTCAAAAACGCCACCGTTAGCGTCAAAACATGCTGCATACAATATGGTATCTTCTGTGCCGAAGAATTCCGAAATTTTGGTTTCCAATTGCTTGTGCAAATCCTGACAACCACATATAAAACGTACTGATGCCATACCATAACCACGGGCATCCATGCCTTTTTTGGCAGCTTCTATCAGTTGGGGATTATCGGCCAAACCTAAATAATTGTTAGCACAAAAATTTAAGCATTTTTTGCCTTTTACCATAATTTCTGCACCCTGTGCACTTTCTATAATACGTTCGTTTTTGTACAAGCCGTCAGCTTCTATTTGAGCTAATTCCTGCTGTAGATGTTTTTGAAATTCTGTATACATACTTATATATTTTTATTACTTTATATTCTTTATTTTAAGTTTGCTAATGCTGCCATACATCATTATGTAACGTAAACTTTATGCATTTATTGTGTATAACATAAAAATAATTACAGCACCCTCCGTTTATATGCTTATAGCCGCTATGCCTTTATTCATAACAACATACTATATACTATTTGTTTTGTTCCATTCGTTGACGCTCCCTGTTAGATATATCATATATTACCTCTTCCGGCTCCTCATAAGCCTTATGGGTGGCATAATTTCTCCATTTATCCAGCACGGCAGCCATATCGGCCGGCAGCGGGGAATCAAAGAACATTTCCTTGCCCGTACCCGGGTGCACAAAACCCAAACATTTGGCATGCAAAGCATGGCGGGGCATAATGGAAAAACAGTTTTGCACAAACTGCTTGTACTTGGTAAACGTGGTACCCTTAAGTATGCGGTCGCCGCCATAGGTGGCATCATTGAACAAAGGGTGGCCTATATGACGCATGTGCACCCTTATCTGGTGGGTACGCCCTGTTTCCAATCGGCATTCCACCAGGGTTACATAGCCAAAACGCTCCAGCACCTTCCAATGCGTTACCGCATGCTTTCCCTGACTGCCGTCAGGAAATACATCCATACACTTTCTGTCTTTAACACTGCGACCCACATTACCTTCTATAGTGCCTTCATCTTCAGTAAAATCACCCCATACCAGGGCCTGATACCTGCGGGTAACACTATGTTCAAAAAACTGTGCTGCCAACTTGGCCTGCGCATATTCGTTTTTGGCTACTAT
Source organism: Bacteroidales bacterium (assembly GCA_045598105.1). Taxonomy (GTDB): domain Bacteria; phylum Bacteroidota; class Bacteroidia; order Bacteroidales; family WCHB1-69; genus UBA1205. The sequence goes on from JAZLLK010000031.1 coordinate 24,353, forward strand.
GATAATACCCGAAGTGTTTTTATCAATACGATGCACCAAATACGGACCCGTTTCTACCTGCAGCGTATTCCTGTTTAAATGATAAGTAACCGCATTTACCAGCGTGCCGGTATAATTGCCGTAGGCCGGATGCACCACCATACCGGCTTCCTTGTTTATAAGCAATACGTCATCATCTTCATACACTACGTTTAAAGGTATGTTTTCAGGTATTATTTCCACTTCTCTGGGTGGATATGACAGCACTATGGATATTTCATCCATGGGCTTTACCTTATAATTCTGCTTTACCGGCTTGCCGTTTACCAGTATATTACCGGCCATGGAAGCCTGCTTTATTTTATTACGGGACGTATGTGACAGTATGCCGTTAAGAAATTTATCTATGCGGAGCACCGTTTGACCCTTATCGGCCACCATGTGAAAATGCTCGTACATTTCATCTCCACCCTCTTCTCCGGCCGATTCCGCAACTTCTTCGCCTATATCAGGCAACCGCTCTTCTATGCTATCTTTGGTATCGTATGTCATACGGTTATGCTTTACTCTATTTTCCGGCAAAATGTGATGTAAGCTTTTTTAACTTTTCGTCATCACGTATAGTGGTAATTATTTTTTTGGTATATAAAGGGAAATCGGCATTCATCATCCAGCTGTAATAGGAAGGTTCCATGGCAAACACCTCTCTTACCGTTTTCCCTTTGTGCTTGCCAAAGTTAAATACCTCTTCATCATTATCATTGAAAACTATATGACCGGCAAAGTCCACATTTCTTCCTACAGCGGAATAAGCAGCCAAGGCAGACACATCATTCTTTATGGGGCATATACCCTGCTCGCGTTCCTTATCATCCCATGAAAGCACGTTTTCATATTTTTCCACCTGTGCTTCCAGCACCCTGTAAGTGGCCATGGTATCGGCATCGGCGCTATGCGCATTTTCTATATCAGTGCCACAGTAAAACCTATGAGCAGCCCTTAAGGTTCGCGGCTCCATTTTGTGAAATATATTCTGTACATCTATCATTTTTACTCCTCTAAGGTCAGGCTCCATGTTTATACGCAAAAATTCTTCCATAAGCAAAGGCATATCATATTTCAATATGTTGTACCCCGCCAGGTCACACCCTTTAATAAATTCACTTATATGACGGGCTGCCTCACCAAATGTGGGTGCATCTTTTACATCTTTGTCATATATGCCGTGTATTTCCGATACCTGCTCCGGTATGTGCATTTCGGGATTAATAAGGGTAGTATAGGTACTGCTACTGCCATCGGGCATTACCTTATAGAAACATATTTGCACTATTTTATCGGTTCCTATATTCAGTCCTGTAGCCTCTATATCAAAAAAAACGAGTGGTTTGGTTAATTTTAGTTTCATATTTTATATATTTGTATTGATTATTACTATCTATATTACTGCAGGAGTTATTATTTTAAGGCTGTCGGGCATTACCTGCATGTGTATTACAGCTTGTCGCTCTATAGGGTCACCGTCTATATGACAAGCCTGAGGCTCGTGATTTTTTTCATATATGACACACTGTTGTACCCTGTATATCTGCTCGGCCAACCTGTTTTTATCCAGTTTACCGGCCAATAGCAATAACACCCTGCCGGCCAAAGTAATAAAAGGAGGCTTAGCCACCACGCACACATCAGCATGACCGTCTTGCATGGAAGCTTTAGAGGATATTTTTACATTATAACCCCATTGCGATGAATTGGCCACACTCACCATAAGTACTTTAGCTTCCCGTGTACCCGTTTGCGGTGAGCTTATTACATAATGATGTGGCTTAAACACAAAATAAGCATTTGTTATAAATTTTAAATAAGCCAAAAATCCGCGAGTATGGGTTTGGTCATACTGCTCGGCTACCAGCGCATCAAAACCCACTCCGGCCATACTTACGCATACATGATTATTTATCAATAAAGTATCTATATTTTCTATATGAGCACCATTTATTACTTTTATAGCCTTTTCTATAGAGACGGGTATACGCAAATGATGAGCCAGCCCGTTGCCGCTGCCTACGGGAATAAGAGCCATGGCTACCTGCGTATGCACCAATGCACTTGCCACCTCATTTATGGTGCCGTCACCTCCTACAGCCACCACTATGTCCGCACCGTCACGCACCGACTGCGTGGCCAATTCTATAGCATGACCGCGATAACGGGTGTACATAATAGCAGGCAAAAATTTGGTGGCATCCAAACATCTGTCCACTATGGGCTCTATTTGCTTATATCGGCCTACACCGGAATGCGGATTTACTATAAAATTAATTTTTAACATGACTTACACCACTATTTTTTTCTGAAGTATATCTCCATGGGTGCCCCTGAAAAATCCCAATTTTCACGTATTTTGTTCTCCAAAAAACGCTGATACGATTCCCTTACATACTGCGGCAAATTACAGAAAAAGGCAAAACCGGGCGTGGGCGTGGGCAACTGGGTAATGTATTTAATACGCACCACCTTGTCCTTTTGTATGGGAGGAGGATTATAGGATATAATATCCAACATTACATCATTAAGCTGGGAAGTGGGTATTTTTCTGTTGCAATTATGATATACGGCTATGGCCGTTTCCAGCACCTTGAATATACGCTGCTTATTAATTACCGAGGTGAATATAATGGGTATATCATTATCGGGTGCCAGCTTTTTACGTATGGTTTCCTCATACTGCAGGTGAGTATTGGCATCTTTTTCTACCAAATCCCACTTGTTCACCACCAGCACCAGGCCCTTTTTATTACGCTGCGCCAGCGATAATATATTTAAATCCTGTGCCTCAAATCCGTTAACGGCATCTATCATGGCTATGCACACATCACTGTGCTCTATGGCCCTTATGGTTCGCATTACGGAATAAAATTCCAAATCCTCTTCCACATTCTTCTTCTTACGCAAGCCGGCAGTATCTACCAAATAAAAATCAAAACCGAAACCCTTATAACGGGAATATATGGAATCACGCGTGGTGCCGGCCAACGGCGTAACTATGTTTCGCTCCTTGCCCAAAAAAGCATTTACTATAGATGATTTTCCCACATTAGGCCTGCCTATAACGGTTATTTTTGGCAAATCCTCATCCAAATGCTCTTCCTCGGCCGAAAAATGCTTTACCACATCATCAAGCAAATCACCTGTACCACTGCCCGATATGGCCGATATGGCGTATATTTTATCTACACCTAAGCTGTAAAACTCCATTTGATCAGCATAATTGGCTGCCGAATCTATTTTATTCACCACCACAAATACCGGCTTATTACACGGACGCAACAATTTGGCTATTTCATCATCCAGCACGGTGAGCCCTTCACGCCCGTCCAGCATGAAAAGTATTACATCGGCCTCATCTATGGCCAAATTCACCTGCTTGCATATTTCCACCTCGTATATATCTTCCGAATTCAATACATATCCTCCGGTATCTATTACCGAAAATTCTATACCGTTCCAATAAGCCTTGCCGTAATTTCTGTCACGGGTAACCCCCGAAACCGCATCCACTATGGCTGCCCTCGTTTGCGTTAACCTGTTGAACAGGGTGGACTTTCCGGTATTAGGCCTTCCTACTAATGCAAGGGTGTTCTTCATATTTGTAATATTTGGTTATGTTACACTATTCTACTATAATATTGCACGTAATTAGCCGGTACTCACGCTCACGAGCCTTTTTGCCCGCCCTTCCCGTGCGTTTCCGCATACGGCAATTGGCAAAGATAGCATTTTTTTTATTACACATAACATTCTTTCGTTAAAAAACATGATGTTTTTTCTTCCTTAGCTTCCCACCTCCTCAATTTTCCTACTTGAAGCTTACCCTGTCTAAAAATTTGTTAATAAAAATATTTTGCCACACAAAAAACTTGAGAAAAAATATCATGATATTTAAAAAAAAAGTATCTTTGCATTCTGAATTTAGGTGTGAAGCGGCTAAACAGGCTCTCCGCCGCACACCCCACGAACCAAAAGTTGAATTTTGAGAGCCTGCCAAATATTATACAACCATTATGAACAAAAAATTTTTAGGATTAACCATTGCAATTGTAACGATTATAAGCGTTTTTTATGCTTGCAAAAAGAATTGTTGTCAACAACAATCACAAAATCATATTCTTACTCAAAAATCATTAGACCCAGACAATGAAATGCTATCCTGGTTTGATTACTTTACTAACAACGACATTACAACAGTTGCTAACTTCGCTGAATTTTCTAACTACATGTATAAAATAGATAGTTTAGTATCCTTATTTTACGAATTTTCCCATCCTTCATTTTCTCAAACATATAATACATTCTTTCAAGCATTCTACGATAATTTATGTTCCGCATATCCTCAATTTGAAAATAAAGAAGACGTTTTATTTTTACTTTTTGACCAAATCATAGAGGATATAATTAATGAAAATATTTCCGTTACATATACCCGCACCGGCAATTACAAAGGTGTAAATACATTTGCCAGAAGATGTTATAAAGCAGATAAACAATATCATAATGGAGATATATCAGAATACGAACATTGTTGCAAAATTAACGCTGCCATCACCAAATTTAATAATAAAAACGGACGGGATATACTTCCCGTATCTCCTTGTGACGAATACTTTATAAACTAAAAATATTATACCATGAAAAAATTAATTATATTATCATTAGTTATATGTTCCATTGCAGAAGTATCATTGGCACAATCGGTTACCGCCACTGGTAAAAAAGCATACAGCGTTTACAATAAATACGTAAACGAGCCTTTAAAGCAAAGTGCTGCCGAGCTCTATGGCGGTAGCGTAAACTATAAAATGCTGGTATACGGTCCTACACAGGTTACACCGGCTACCTATACCTGCCACATGGAATATACCCGATGGCCCATGTGTAACAGCGTACTCCCCCGGCTAAGCCTCACCATAGGCGACTCGGTAAAATACATTATGCAAAATGATTCCATATACGAGTATAATTTAAAAAATAACACCTGCAAAACGGGTGATTTTAATAGCGGACTGGCATTCCTGACTCAAAATCCTTTTATATGTTTTTATGCCATGTGGTATGAATTACATGGAAATATAAGCAGCATTAACATATATCACAAAGAAAATATGGTACAGGCCGATTGGATATATGCCCCTAAAAACGAAACCAAATACAGTTTGTCAAAAGCCGGTACACATACCATATCCTACACTACTGACAACCAATACATACAATCCTACTCCTACACCCCCAAGCCCGACCTGCAAAGCACTTACGGCTACGCCAAAACAGAATATGAACTCCTAACATGTGAGCCCCAAAAAGAATGTGCCGCATGGACCAATTTGAATTCCTCATACAAAAATGCCTTTGCATCGGATTATCAACGCCAACTGCGTATGACCGGTGAACTGGGAATAAACCGCGAAAACACCATAAAAACACTCAATGTAGGCATAGATATGAATACGAAAGGAAAAAATAAAACCGAATACCACTTCCCCTACTTTGAATAATAATTTTATGCAAAACAAAACAGGGCTTGGTAATTTATGATTACCAAGCCCTATTTTCTTATTGCTAAACCTTATTCCGACTGCTTCATTGCCAATTTACTATCCTGCAACAGGTACTCGCTTGTTTGGCCCGTTTTTTTATTGATACATTCGTACTTCACTATTTCATGTGTGCGATTATTATATTGCACTATATTATCGGTTTTATACCGACTGTTATAATACCTGTATTCTATTATATCCCCCTGCTGCATAACGGTGGTTTTTGCCGCATTTACCTTCGCTATCATTGACGGCACGCCCTTACCGGTATAATAACTTAAAAACGGATTAGCCAATATGACCTCCTTCTGTTTGCGAGAGGGTATTATTTCCCGGGTTTCACCGGTATTATTATTTGTAATATAATATTTTTTATGCTTATACCCATATAACATGTTATCCGCCGTTTTCAGCTCATAACTTATGTTTTTGTCATTGGTGTCATATTTGTACATCAATTCATACTTTTGTCCGTTCTTCATATACGTAAGTTCCGATGAGGTAATTGTTAAAGCAACTTTGCATACGCTCATTACATTCTGTATATATTCCACCTTTGTGGATTGAGCTACAGTAATATAAGCCCATAATACGATAAATGTGAATATTATTATCTTTTTCATATTTCTATTCCTCCCATACTATAATTAACACTTCCCGACCATTCTTTTCATTTAATTTTTCAACTGCATATTCTACTAATTCCTTGTATTCTTCATCATTTACTAATTCTAAACTCCACATCAAGCCGGCCAACCACACCCTAAATTTAAAAGTCCCCCAACCATTAATTCGGTTACTCCCATAACACACTATATCATCTGCTGCATCCAACACCATAGCCTTTAAATCAGCCGACAAAGATGAATAAACTGAATTATTTATATTATCTTTAAAATTATCATATTGTGTTGCAATTGCTTCTATACTTGACAATGTATATATATTATCGGCACTTGCATACGGGATTTCCAATGCTAAAAAATTTTCATCATTTGCAAATTCATATATATCTATTCCTGTAGCCGAAAAAATATACTCATATAAACCATTTGTATCCAGCCTTTTTTGCAATTTATGTGTCTCGTTTTCACTAAACTCATTAAAATTATCTTCTTTTTTGCATCCTGCTGCCGTTACTGCTGCTATCAGCAATATGAGCGCAATTTTAATTTTTATATTCATATTATTTTTATTTTAATATTACAGGCTGTTTTACTTTACTCTCCGCATACGCTACAGCCCTATAAAACGTATGCTGTGCCCTGCTTACGCAGGCATAGGTTAAATAGAACGCTAAGAACTGCTCCTTTCTGCTGCTTATATGTGGGTAAATATTTACGCTGTTTACCGCATAGCCCGGTAACTTACCCTTAACCGCTCTATGCCGTATGTTTTCACGTTGCAAAGTTAACACTTTTTTCTTAATGTTATGTTAAAACAGATAAAATATGTGCATTTATTGTACTTCATTATCAATTTTTTCAGAAGTAATTACATGATTTTTGCATAATTTTTTTATTTCTGTTGAAAAATGTTTTTCAGTGTTAAAATATGTTGTATTTATTATACATTTATTTTTTTTATAAGCAGCAAATATTAAATTTCCTGTTATACTGCTTAAAGCAAATTTTTGTGTAAGCATTTGCGGACATTGTATATTACTTATGTATACTACGTATTTTTGTTTTTCCTCACCATTTAATATCAATTTTGCTTTCGTAGTTTGCACGCCTGCTATAAATTTCTGTTTAGACAAATATTTTAAACTATACAACGGATTATCCGCATGCGTCATTTTTTCAAAATTCGTATTGTTTGTGCCACCCTCAGGTAATATATAAATAGTTTCTTCATCACTCAGTTTGTACGCATAATCAATTCCACCATTTAATATTGTTTTTGATAATATTACATCATTATCCCAACTCATATACAGCGTATCCGGTTTTAAATTCGTTAATTGCGATAATTGGCAAACATCAGTATTATAATGCACTTGGGATATTGATACTATGTTTTGTGCATTTACACCTGACAAAATAACACATATTAAATTCACTAATATAAATTGTTTTGTGCTCATAATAATAAATATTTTGTTATTCATTCTCTTTTGCTGCTTTTCGGGAATAGTATGAAGATTCAACTATACATTCTTTTACTATGCCATAATGAAAATTATTTTGATCACATGTGATATATTGACATAATCTATGTGCAAAACCTGCCATGTCGTATGCATGAACATAGTTATAACCCGGCACACACAACCATAATGTCATTGCCGCTATATCTACCGAAGGACAAACTGTCATAAGCGTTAATTCCTGCTGTGTATATGGGACATGTTTCCATGCGGATAAATGAGTATTATTTGACCAATATACATAACTTTGCTTTAATATAGACATAGTACCATATACTAATATATTTTCTATTTCACTTGCATAATATGTGGTTTGAATTTGATTTTCCAATGCTAAAATTGAATCTGTGCACACATGCTCACTTGCAGCCGTATAAAATATATTAATTAAAGCATTTTTACAATCAGCAGAAACATAATTACACTCATATAAACTATTTAACCAGTCATACACTGTAGAATAGTTAAGTGCTGCCTGTATATAACTGTTCTGCTGCATAAAAATACTATCAATATTTACATTAAAATAATTATTTAAGTAATCTATAACTGATACAGAAGTATCACTCAACCATGATTCATAATATTCTTGGAGTACCTGATTATGTATATTGCCATACAACATGGGATTAGAATAATCCGTTAACGTTTTTTTCATTTTATATATGCTTCTGCCATCATTTTCATTTCCTCTATATTCCTTTTTGCACCCTGCTGCCATTACCGCTGCTATCAGCAATATGAGTACTGTTTTAATTTTTGTATTCATGTTGGTATAATTTTAATATTCCGGGCTGTTTTACTTTGCTCTCCGCATACGCTACAGCCTTATAAAACGTACGCGGTGCCCTGCTTACGCATGCATGGGTTAAATAGAACGTTAAAGACTGCTCCTTTCTATGGGTTACATGCGGGTAAATATTTACACTGTACTACCGCATAGCCCGGTAATTTACCCTTAACCGCTCTATGCCGTATGTTTTTCACGTGGCAAAGATAGCATTTTTTTCTTTATGTTCGGGCTGTTCAAGTGTTTTTTATGGCTAATATTCAATGTTTTACACTTATTATTGAAAATAGCACGACTGTACGCACCCGTAATGTGGGAAAAAATACGCAAGTTCGTCACCATGCAAACATAAGCGGACTTTTAACGCTAATAAAAGTCCGCTTATACTATGTATATTGTTCTTTATCGGAACTATACTTTTTTATCGAACACCAATAATAAAATTTAATGCGTTTTGATAATCTGCATCGTCTACCTTATAATATGCTGTTTGACAAGATATATTGTTTTTGGTACTTCTGCCCTTATAACTATTAACTATCTCATAATTGTAATAATAATTTTTTACCTGACTATCACCATACTGATATCGGATACTCAATGTGTCATCAAATATTAACGCCCCTAATGAAGGCCCTGTTAAAGCTATAACATCTTCTATACTCATTCCTTTAGTTCCCGTTACATATTTGGCATACACAATGAGTGTATCACCTACATCTATTGCACATAAAGTGTCTGTTTCTATCATACGCATTGGTGCTCCTATACTTCCTTTATACGCTATAGGCCTGCTGAAATTATTAATAATATTATATTCATAATATATTTCCTTTTGACATGAATTTAATAATACTATTATACTTAACAATATAACTGATTTTACTAATGATTTCATATTATTTGTTTTTTATAAATTTATAAATTTTTTCTAAAATTAACAATAGGTGTAGTAATACTTCCTACGGGAAAATATCCTCTTCCTGACGCTGAGAAATTAATTTTGCTCAATGGAATGGTACAACTGTATAATATTTTTTTAGTATTACCATTATTAGCTGTACCACAATACGTTTTATAACCATAATTTATCAATGTTTTACATTTTCTTTGCAATGACAATGAAACATATAAATCAGGATTGATTGGTACAGGATTTAACGGATAACCATAATATGCCTGCACTCGTGCTGACACTTCAAAATATAAACCGAATTTTAAATATTTTATTGTAGTTGTAACATTATATCCTCCGTTTGTAGCAGATGTATCTTTTCCGCGTAGCCCTGTTCCTCCGCGGCCGTCTTCATTACACCTTGCCTTTTGCATTTTTGCCGGCGACATGGCATAATCAGCTGCATTGTGTACCTCTTCCAATACATCATCTTCGGTGGAATATACCTGTATAGGAGCCGAGGCATCATCCTCATTAATAAGTGAATTAATATTGGCTATATTCGTCAGTTCCATGACATATACCTGTGAGGTGTACATATTTACCCTGTATATGTAATCCCCTATTATAAGCAAATAATCATTATTAAGCAAATGCTGTATTACCTCGCTGCCATACACACTGTCTATTTCGGCCTGCACAGTGGCATTCTGCGTGTGCTTATACGCATACAGGCTGGTGTAATCTAAGCCTTCCACATAAGCCATACTCTCTTCCAGCACCTCATCGGTCACGCCATCAATTTCGGATACAAAGCCGGATATAAAATTTTCATAAGCTTCCTCGCTTGAAAAAGTAAGTATGCCTTCCGTTACACTTATTTCATCCGTAATACTTTCCAATAATGACTTTGACTGCTTTAGTTCCATATCGGGGTCTTCCTTTTTGCACCCTGCTACCATTACCGCTGCTATCAGCAATATGAGTGCTATTTTAATTTTAATATTCATATTGGTTTAATTTTAATATTACAGGCTGATTTACTTAGCTCTCCGCATACATTACGGCCTTATAAAACGTACGCGATGCCCTGCTTACGCAGGCATGGGTTAAATAGAACGTTAAAGACTGCTCCTTTCTATGGGTTACATGCGGGTAAATATTTACACTATGCTACCGCATAGCCCGGTAACTTACCCTTAACCGCTCTA
>JAZLLK010000032.1:0-2379 GCA_045598105.1 Bacteroidales bacterium
TAACGGCAGAATGTACGACCCTGTGTTGGCACACTTCTTAAGTCCCGACCCCTACATACAGGCTCCCGAAAACCCGCTCAACTACAACCGTTATGCCTATTGCCTGTATTCTCCGCTACAGTATGTGGACCCGAGCGGAGAACTAATTTGGGAACCAGATAAATATGGTAACTTAATAGCTGACGAAAACGATAACGCTGTTACATTAAGTGAGTACTTAGATATTTCTTTTGAGAAAGCAATTTCTATTTTTTCGAATTTACGGAATTGGGATGACGGAGATAGTTATAAAACCGGAATTATCAACATTAAAGGGCATAAACTAACTATCAATGACATCTATTTAAAAATAGGCAACATCGCAGAATATTATGCGAATATAGGGTCTAAAGCGTGGAATTATGATACAAAAAAAGACGATTATCCTTCAGGAACAAACAAATGTAATATATTTTGTGCTGATGTTATTAATGCAGCAGGAGCATCTTTACCAACTCCTAATATTATAAATCCTATAGCTTCAAAAATTCCTTTTATCAATAAGAAATATGGTCCTCCTTTTGCAGGGCAATGGGCAGATCCAAATTATGATATTCCTAATTGGAGAGTTCTAAACGCTAATGAAGTTCCTAGAAGAGGAGATATCGCGGCATATCAATACAATTATTCCGACGCTTCTGGACACATGGCAATTGTAACACAAAATGGTTATACTGTTGGAACATCTAGTAGGTATAATAAAATTTCTAAAACAAATTTTGGATTTGACCCTCTATTAAATAATGGTCAACAAATAATTTTTCGTAGATATATAGGTAAATAGATTATGAATAGAACAAAAAATGTTATATTAATATATGTCATCTTAACAGTTTGTTTTTCTTGTTCTTACAGAGAACCGGTTAATACAATTATGCATTATAAAAACATTGACCAAATACAAATTATTGCTTTGGAAAACAATAAAAAAGTAATAAAAAAGAACATCACAGACAAACGTGAAATCCAAAAATTTCTATTGTTATTTAAACCTACAAAAAGAATAAATACATCAACTACATTTCCTATTGAAGATTTTCATAAAAACGGGGAAATAATTATTTATTATGCCAATAATACTACTCCTTTAAATATAAGTTTAGACATATATAATGGATATTGTATTACTTTACACTCTAAACAATATTACGAAAGATATACCTATCAATTAGGACGATATCTTACTGAATTGTTTTACGAAAATGAAATTAGGTCACTTAACACACGATAAATATTTATGAAAGTATTTTTCAATATTATTTGCATAGCAATTATAATATGTACACTATTTGGTTGTAGAAATACTACTTTGCCTAATGAAAATCATATAGAGAAGAAGGATTCCACACTAATAAAAGATTCTGTTTTATTAGAAAAAACTTTATCTTTTTTTAAACATATGGATACAATTGGTGTTCTTCCTATAGGTACTCAAGATATACTAATAATTAATTTTGATAGTATAGAATATCGACAAAGCAAATATATGAGAATCTACATATATATTGCCCCATATTTTGATGATACGACTAATATAACTGCCGGTTATTTATTTGATGACAAAAAAAATTCTTATCCGACTATTATAGTAGATTCAATGAAAATAGGAGCTTCATTCTATAATAATATTGGCATTGATAAAACTATCATTGACAAATTTTATTGTAATACAGACGATTGCAAATATAAGTGGTTTAAGTATGATAGTTTGTGCAAACCATGGACATGTATAGGTTTTGGTTATTATGTAGTTGAAGATATGCCAGAGCGTTTGATGGAAACCGAAGTGTTTGTCATTAATGAACAATAAATCAAACAAATAACCAACAACAAAACCCAAACAATAACAGAAGATAAAAAACGTTATGATATTACATATTTCCCAACCAAAGCAGGGCTATGACCACCTATACCGTTAACAACGCAGAGCAGGAAAAGAAAATATATTGTGGCAGGGAGTATGAGCACAACCTCACCACCAATACACAATATAATTATATTTATGCAGGCAATATGTCTGTTGCTTTGTATGTGCAGGGTGATAGCAATGCTATGTACACTTTGCATACCAACCACCTTGGCAGCATAGAAAAGATAAGCGACAAAAACGGCAATGTGGTGGACAGTATGTCTTATACGCCTTTTGGACAAAGAAGAAGCGTAACGGATTGGACACGAAATGATACCGACACCCGCTTTATCGACCGCGGTTTTACCGGACAACAGCATGTGGATAATTTTGCCCTTATCAACTTTAACGGCAGAATGTACGACCCTGTGTTGGCACACTTCTTAAGTCCCGACCCCTACATACAGGCTCCCGAAAACCCGCTCAACTAC
>JAZLLK010000033.1:0-1518 GCA_045598105.1 Bacteroidales bacterium
ACTGCTGTTGTTGTACATTCGCTCCAGCTGCCCGCCAAGGTCATAGTCGTAACTTACTATTTCATTGTCGGGGTAGGTAATGTTTAATATTCTGCCCCAACTGTCGTATTCGAACCCTGTGCTTATGGCTATAGGTTGCGAGAGGAAAGGCAGGGCGTAAATTCTTGTCTCCTTGGTTACTTCTCCCATATTGCCGTACTCATAGCACATTACGCCGCTTTCGTCGTAAACGCTGTCGGGCTGTCCGTAGGCATTGTAATGGTAAACGGTGCTCAAAGCATCGTCATAGCTTACGCTGTCTATACGGTGGGCGGTGTAATGGTAACAGGTGGTTTTGGTTCGGTGTTGTCCGCTTTCCTGCCATCTTTGTCGGTGAGAGGAAAGGTTCATGCCGTTATAAGTGTAACTATCCCAAATCTCACCCTCCGTATAGGTCAGTCTTCTGCCTAAGAGGTCGTAAGCATAAATTCTTTCCCAATCATTGGCTATGCTGCTATATACGCGGATGTTGTCGCCCGCGGCGTTGTAGTCAAAATAGACAAAGGGCTGTCCGGCGGCTTTTACCGCCCAAGGCTGTCCGTTTACGTCTTTCAGCTCAATGGAAGAATGGTGGTTGGCGTCGGTGGTGGTGGTCTTAAACAGCATTTTGCCCAAGTGACTGCCGTCAAAACCATACAGGAAAGTGCTGCTGCTGCCGTCGGGAGCCGTCTGCAACAAAGGACGGTCCAACACATCATACACCACCGTGGCGGGAGGAATGCCGCCCGTAACAAAGGCACATGCCGTGTCGGAAAGGGCTGCCTCCGTGGGATAATAAGTTTTAATAGCTCTGCCCAAGGCATCGTATTGCTGCAAGCCGCTCACCACCTGTTTTTCCACGCCGTTCACGGCGGCTTCCTTGCGGGTCTGCACTATGCGACCCAAACCGTCACAATAGGTGCGGACTTTTATGCTGTTATGGGGGTGCTGCGGGTCATAATGCTCTGTCAATGAGGAAGCATAGGCCTTTAGGCTGTCCTTGCCGAAATAGCTGTGGCGGATGGTGTAAGGCAGGTTGGCGGCTATCTCCTTGGGTCCCCTTATGGTGAGGGTTCTGCCCCAGGCGTCCAGGGTGTATTCCATGCGGTTGCCGGCACGGTCAACTATGGTACGCGGCACGCCGAAACGGTAGTCATAATCCTGCATATAAGAGGCTATGCCGAAAGTATCCCTTATTTCCACGGGATAAGTGTGAATTACGCTATCGTAGGCATAGTAAGTGGAAGTATTGGGACCGTGCACGGCGGTAATATTCCCGTAGGTATCGTATTCCATGCGGGTTGTCAGACAGTGCGTGCTGTCAAAGTAGTCGTGTATGGCGGTAATATGTCCCATAGCGTCCAAGTCCGTGGTGCGGCGGCGCAGCAAAGTGTTTGCCTCGTCCCGCAAGTCCACACGGCTTACTTTGTTAACGCAATAATTTCCATTATATTGTGCATGATAAAAAATATTTGCCGTAATTTTTGCCTGGTCGGTGGA
>JAZLLK010000034.1:0-5964 GCA_045598105.1 Bacteroidales bacterium
TATATTGAGATGATTCAAGAGAAATTAAACAACCGACCAAGAAAAAAATTAGGATTTTTAACCCCATATGAATATTTTTTTATTACCTTTGCAAAAAATAATTGTTTAACAAAAGTTGCATTTGAGACTTGAATGTGGCTATTTATTTATAATGCTATTATAAATAATTTTATTTAGTACAGCCGGCGCATTGTATATATGATGCAAGTGTTAAAGTTATTTTTCTATGTATTTGGGATATATAATGGTGAAAGTTGTCCCTTCATTTTTTACGGATTTGAATGATATTTTACCGCCTTGGGTGGTAATAATATTTTTTACTATGGCCAAGCCCAGCCCTGTGCCGGAAGTTTTGGTGGTAAAATTGGGCTGGAATATTTTTTCCTGTATTTCTTCCGGTATGCCGGTACCATTGTCTGATATGGTTATTTGCCACATTTTGTCGCCATAGGAGCACACGTCTATTTTTATAATGAGTATATCCTGACGTTTTGCCTGTATGGCATTTTGTATTAAATTATTGAATACGCGTATCATATTGGCTTTATCGGTGAATATCAAACAAGGAGTTACTTCAAAATGATTCAATATATATACATTATTGTTTTCACCATTATTATAGGTATCCAATACTCCTTTTACCATGTCATACAGGTCGGTAACTTCCATGTTGTCTCGGTTAACCGATGCAAATTGTGAAAATGAGGATGCCACTTGCGTAAGCGAATCCATTTGTGTGAGCATCATATTAAAGTAGGTGTTCATTTCTTCATCGGTAATATTGTGTTTGTTCCATTTCATTTGGAGGTATTGTGTTTTGAGCATCATGGGCGTAAGCGGGTTTTTTACGTCATGGGCTACTTGCTTAGCCATTTCTCGCCATGCTGTATTTTGTGAAGTGGATTCCAGTAGCTCGGTACTGTTTTTCAGTCTGGTAAGCAGTTGATTATAGTTTTTCACCAGCTCGCCTACTTCGTCATTTCGTTTTTCGGGTAAGGTGTGAATGTCCTCACCCAGGTTAATTCCGGTCATACTGTGTGATACGCTTAGTATAGGTGCTAAAATAGTGTGAATAAGAATTATGGATATAATAATAATAAGTATTACCATGCTTATGCAAATGATTAAAAACTTAATAACCATTTGTCCCTGTTTTGCATCTACCACATTCAGCAGGGGAATGGAAGGATAAGGCATGGCTATGTAACCTATAATGTTACCTTGTTCATCACATAGCGTTTGGTACAGGTCTATGTATTTGGTTTGTTGAATGGTTTTGTTCAATGCAATAGTTTCCGATTGGTCTACCTGTAGTTTCAGATATACCTGCGGGTCCAGTTTGGTGCTGAATAGTATACCTTTACCATAGTTAAGCACCATGTGTCCTTTTTCATTATATATTTTAAGGTCCGATATATTTATTTGTTTTAAGTCATACATTATCCACTTTAAGGCGGAATCGGCAATGGTATTGTTTACATTATGTGAACGTAAGGTATTATTTACTATCTGGTGGAATCGTGAAAGGGTATTGGTATTGTATCGGAGATTGTTATTTTTATTTAAAGAATTGAAAAAGGCTATCATACAAACAAGCCCTACTATAAGCACGCTAAAAGTAACCCCCAGTATCAAACGGTTAATGAATCGTTGCACACTGTCATTAACGGTAATTTTATGTAAAAATCCGCTTTCTATGGCTTTAGGAACAATATTGAATATGAATTGCAGTAGTATGAGTATGATCAAAAACGATATTTTTTCCCATATTCCCATTTTGTCGGAAACAAGGAATACTTTATTATTATGAGTATATACATAGTGGCTGTATCCGTTTCGGATAAATTTTACACCGGTATATAGTGTATCCAGCCCGTAGTCGCTTAGTACGGGTTCATATTTCAATTTTTTATGATTAATAATGCTATTTTTCAAATTCCCGTTTTCATATTCGGCATAAGAGCAGTTGGCTCCGTTTCGCTGTATGGTTTCATCGGTAATAAGGGACCCTTGAACATGATGGCGAAATAGTATAACCATATATCCCATTAGCTGGTAATTACGCATTACCGGTATTCGTAGCATGTATTCCGACTGGCCAAATCCCAAATTTCTATATAGCACATTTTCCGATACGGATATACGGTCTACCGAGGTATAATTGAACAGGTCTCTATGCATGGATTGCATTTCAAACGGGTCCGATACATTATATAAAGTGATATTAATATGATATTTTTGACTATATTTATCTAAATATTTACATAAAATATTATGTTTTAGTTCACTTGATTGAGTTTTTTGTTCCGTAAAAAATTTCTGTAAAGTGGAATCCACAGCTATTTTATCAACCAATTCACTTAAAGAATAGCTGGTATAGGGGTCGTTATCGGATATAAGAATTTCAGCCCAAGAATCTTTGTATGCCTGTTGGCGGTAGTTAATGAGGTCTATACCCACATAGTATATCATAAGGGCTATGCAGGCACAGGGTGCCCATATATATAGGTATTTATTTCCTTTTTCGGGCTTATAGTTTTTGAGCGTAAGCAGGGTGTATATTATAACGGCCAATATAAAGGAGGCTATATAACCGAAAAACAGTTGCATTTTAATAGCATATATCAACGCTGTTATCAAAAAAGCAGTAAATGTGTATATGAGTATTTTAACCGATGATTTATCATCATTTACTATAGATTTTACCAGTGATATGGCCTTATCGGTAATAAACAATAGTGTCCATAACGCAAATAGCATAGATACCATAGCTATCAGTGAAAGTATATCGTAACTGGTCATAATGGTAGGGTTAAATATTACTATGCTGTCACGCATGGTTCCTATAGCTATATAGTATAATAAAGCATCAGCCATAAATATAAGGCATAAAATAAGGGTGGCCCATAATTTTCCACATTTTACTTTGTGCCCGTCGGAGGTGTCTATGTGAAAATATAATTTAAAAAAAACAGACAGTAGCAGCGAGGCGTAGGTGTTGAGCAGTAATTCTCCCAATGAATGATATATGGAAGAATAATACATAGATGAAAATAATGTGGTTGAAGGGTAGTTCATGAATTGAAGCAAATATAGCCCGCCTCCAATTATGGCTATAATCATGCCCACAAATATATTCCTTTTCATTCCGGGTGTTGTGGGCATAAATATGCCCACAAAGGCCAATATTAAAAAGGTAAACGCTCCCAACCAAAGTATAAGCAGTAGGAGGGATTCGGTTTTACTTTCCCATTTTGCGGAGGATATGTGTAGCTTAAAAGCCGGCTTGTAGTGCCGGTTATATATATTTAGTGTTTTGCCATTTGTGGGATTAATATCAAAGCTGAATAGTTTGTTAAAAGCCGAATGTAGCGGGAGGTCGTTTAATAATAATATACCCAAGCATTTACGGTTACCATATTGAACTTCAGTTATGTAGAACCATTCTCCATAGTTATTTATTACCTGTTGAAAGGAATAGTCTTCATATTCAAATGGGAATTCCTGCATTTCACTGGTCCACGATGTCAATAACGAGTTATTATACAGCACTATACGATATTTATCCAATATATCGTTTTTTTTGCAATATTTGTGCAGATTGCTTATATTAAGCATAGCTGTATCTTGCACTATTTTGTGCAAATGATGGTTCAATTCAGCTTCACGGTGTAGAAATTCTTTCTGATAGGATTGTTGAGCCCGTATTTGGAGTGATTTTATATTGCCGCTGTATGAAAGAATAAGGCTTAATATTAATAGAACCAAGCCTATTGTAAAATATATCCAATTGGTTTTATTATTAATGAATATATTATTTGTGTTCATATTCACGGATGTCAGTTTGTATATATTATATGACTATATATAGGGTTAATAAGCTAATAATCAATATTGTACCCCTGACAGGAATCGAACCTGTATTTAAAGTTTAGGAAACTTCCGTTCTATCCGTTGAACTACAAGGGCATTCACGATGCAAAGGTAGCATTTTTATTTTAGATATATTGCCTATAGGCAAAAAAATGATGGTTTATATGCTTATAAAGCATGTTCCCATTCCAAAAGCCGGCGTTTGAGAGTGGTGCCATAGGCATATCCGCCCAGTTCACCATTGGCCTTAATTACCCTGTGACAGGGAATGAGTATGGGTAAGGGGTTTACATGCAGGGCATGTCCTATGGCTTGTGCCGACATATCGGGCAATATGGCTTGTGCCAATTCGCCATAAGAGCGTACTTCTCCTACCGGTATATGCCGTAGCAGTTGCCATACTTTCAACTGAAATGGTGTGCCTATAAGTTGCACTTGTGGCACAGGTATATCGGTTTTTCCTGTAAAATACATTTTTAACCATGCCTGTACATCATTCCATTCTTGGGGGAAACAGGTATAGTTTACCTGTCCCCATGGCGTGGTGTAGGTATATGTGTGCCTATTCATGTCAGGCTATCGCAATTCTTCATAGTATTGTACTTCCACACCGGTATCACTTAATTTCTCCTGAAGAGAACTGATATCGGTATTGCCCATGTGGTAGGGAATGAGTATTTTGGGATTGATGGCTTGTGTGGCAGATACACACTGTTCTATTGTCATGGTATAAGGCTGATTTACAGCTAAAAATGCTATATTCACCTGACCAAGTTGCTTCATTTCATCTATATTTTCGGTGTCACCCGATACGTATATTACATAGCCGTCTATATTGATTAAAAAACCATATCCGTTGCCTTTAGGGTGGTATTTTAATCTGTCAGGGGTGGTATTATAAGCCGGTATGGTCATAACATGTATGCCCGGTCCCACAGGAAATATTTCGGCATTCTGCATTTCTATGCAGCCGGGTAATTTGGCACACACGGCTTTGTTGGCGTATATTTGCGTTTCGTCATTTTTTAGGGCCTTAATAGCTGCAGGGTCATAATGGTCGGCATGTTCATGGCTTATTAATATTACATTGGCAGTGGGAAAGCCGGAATAATCCGTTTTTTTATCTCCTGCTTTGGTTACAGGGTCTATATATATTTCCATCCCTTCGTATGATATAGCCAAAGAACCGTGGTTAATCATGTGTATGCGTAAATCTTTGCCTTCAGAGGTGGTAACGTTATATATAGGGTGTGGTTGCTGTGCCATACATGCAACGTAGCTACATAATATGCCTATTACGATAATAATACTTAATTTATTCATCATTATAATATTTAGTGTGTATGCAAAGGTAACATTTTTTTGGGGATATATTAAGGTGGAAAAAGGATTTTTTTGTGCTCGATTTTTTAGGGTCAATATAGTGCCCTTTGTGCCGTAGTGGTGTTGCCGTTATGCTCCATGGTTATGGCTCTGCTTTGGTTAGGATAATAAGTTATATCATAACGTGTATCGGCCTCATTTATTGTGCGGGTAAGGTTAAAAATGTTGTAAGTAAGGTTGCAGGCAGCTCTATCACTTTTCTTACTATCCGGTTGCCGGCGGCATCGTATTCGTATATCCTTGGCAAGGATTTGCTGCGCATATAGCATGCGGGCACATGCTGTAACCAATAGTATGATAATGAATATCTTTGCATAATTTTAATGAAAATTATTTTTTTGCAAAGATACGAAAAAAAATAATACGAAAGCATGAAAAAGTGTTTTTTTGGGGTGTGGATGGCGGTAATGTATCATTACGTTTGCTAATTTTGCGGTATAAAAATATGGTCACCACAATATGTCATAGCCAGAAATATGCCAATAATAAAAGTGTGATATAATTAATATCATGAAAACAAAATCAAATAACAATATAATTAATAGGGTATTTTTTTTCCTTTTTATCAGCCACATTCAAGTCTCAAATGCAACTTTTGTTAAACAATTATTTTTTGCAAAGGTAATAAAAAAATATTCATATGGGGTTAAAAATCCTAATTTTTTTCTTGGTCGGTTGTTTAATTTCTCTTGAATCATCTCAATATAT
>JAZLLK010000035.1:0-43189 GCA_045598105.1 Bacteroidales bacterium
TATTGAGATGATTCAAGAGAAATTAAACAACCGACCAAGAAAAAAATTAGGATTTTTAACCCCATATGAATATTTTTTTATTACCTTTGCAAAAAATAATTGTTTAACAAAAGTTGCATTTGAGACTTGAATGTGGCAATATGTTATAGTATGAAAAGATTATTTTGTTTGTTTGCTGTTTTGGCAGTAGTAGGATTATTTTCATGTAAAAGAGATGTGGAAAGTTTGATAGTTATTCCTCAAACTTTAACATTGAAAGTAGGGGAAACTTATGTTTTGCAGGCCATAGTGAAGCCGGATGAGGCTCAAAAGGATGTAAAATGGTCAACATCGGAGCCGGGCGTAGCTAAAGTGAACGATGCCGGTGTGGTAACGGCAGTATCTTTCGGAAAGTGTGATATTACTGCAGCAGTCGGCACATTTATGGAGGTGTGTCATGTAGAGGTATCGCCAATATCTGACCTGCTCACCATTACCGTCAACGGCGTTATTTTTAATATGAAACGCGTAAAGCACGGCGATTTTGTGATGGGGGCTGCCGATAATCAGCTGGTAGATGCTTGGCCTAACGAAAGGCCACGACATAAAGTAACTATAACCAGGGATTATTATATAGGTGAAACAGAGGTAACACAAGAATTATGGCAAGCGGTTATGGGTAACAATCCGAGCAATTTCACCGGTGACCTGCAGCGTCCGGTAGAAAGGGTTAGTTGGGATAATTGTCAAGAGTTCATTGAAAAACTGAATCAGCTTACGGGCAAGCAATTTGCCCTTCCCACCGAGGCACAGTGGGAATTTGCCGCCCGGGGCGGAAACAAAAATCTCGGATACAAGTACGCCGGCTCTGACAGTTTGGATGAGGTGGCATGGTATGAAAGCAATAGTGGAAACGAAGTACATACTGTGAAAGCAAAGAAACCCAATGAGTTAGGTCTCTACGATATGAGCGGTAATGTATTGGAATGGTGTGTTGACTGGTGTGAAATTTATGACAGCGATAGCCAAACCGACCCCATAGGACCTGCAACCGGTACCGGTCGGGTGTCTCGTGGTGGCGGCTGGAATTACAATGCAAAACAATGTCGCTCGTCACGCCGCATTCTTGCCTCGCCCGGTTTCCACAGCGACTACCTTGGGTTCCGCCTGGTTCTTCTCGTTCCTTAGTTCAGTGCAGTTGTCCGAATGGACAACATTGTGAACGAAGGCCGTCTCAGAGTTCTTTTATAGAACCAACCTGTTTTATATTGTTGTAGTGAGTAGCCTTGCGGCGAAAAGGCAGAACAAAAATGCCATAAAGGGATAAGCAGTTTAAAAAAAATGCCTGTCTCTTTTTTTTTAATGTTCAATATTTTAAAAGTTTAACATAGAAAGGTATAAAAATGGAGGAGAGGAAAAAATAAGCCCGACAAGTCGGGCTTATTTGAAAAAATGCTACCTTTGCATTTTTATGATAAATATAAAATTAAAATGAGAAAAGTATATTGTTTCACATTAATGTTAGTGCTGGCAGTAGCAATTACAGCCTGTGGCGGTAGAAAAATGAAAGCCGATGCCTTTGGCGCTTTTGAGGCCGATGAAGTGCTGATATCGGCACAAGCTGAAGGTCAGGTTACTGATTTTTCCGTTAATACCGGTTCCAAGGTAGAGGCCGGTACCTATGTGGCCTCCATAGACAGCAGTCGTTTACTGTTACAAAAAGAACAACTTTTATTGCAAAAAGGAGCTTTTTTAGCACAATATAGCATCATACCTGATAAGTATATAAGCTGGCAGGACAGCCTGGTAGCCATAGAGCAGCAGCTATATGCCATAACTGATAAAGCCCGTAATAATGAGCAGTGGGCCGATTCTATGGCATGGCTTACCGGTAAAAAGCAATATTTAACCGATACCATACGTGCCTGGCAGGATGAGCAGACGGCTCAAATACAGGGTCCGGTATCACAGTTGGCTCAAATGTATGTACAGCTCCGTCAGCTCAATAATGCCATAGCCAAATGCTATATAGTAAGTCCTATACAAGGCACCCTGCTGAATAAATATGTAAACACACACGAGCTGATAGGCATGGGTTATCCTGTCGCCAAGGTGGCTGATTTGAACAAAATGACTTTAAAAGTATATGTAAGTGAAAAGCAGCTGGCCGATATACAATTAGGTGATACCTGTACGGTAAGAATAGACAAAGGTAAAAAGGTCCTTAAGCAATATACCGGTCATATAGAATGGATATCGGACCAGTCGGAGTTTACTCCTAAAATGATACAAACCAAAGACGAGCGTGTAAATTTGGTATATGCGGTAAAAATAGCCGTAAATAATGACGGCAGTATTAAAATAGGCATGCCCGGTGAAGCCAAGTTTAAATGCACCAATAATGGAAAAAGAAATAAGCGTAAACAATCTGAGTAAGGCATTTGGCAAGGTACAGGCCCTTGATAATGTATCATTGCAGGTGGAAAAGGGTGAATTGTTCGGGCTTATAGGCCCTGATGGAGCCGGTAAATCCACACTTTTCAATATTTTGGTTACCTTGCTTAATCCTGACAACGGAGAGGCCGAGTTAGCGGGGCTGGATATGCTGCGTGATTATAAAAAAATACGTAAAATTATTGGGTATCTGCCCGGGCAGTTTTCATTGTACGGGGATTTGAGTTGTTGGGAAAATTTGGAGTTTTTTGCCACCTTATATGGTGAAAGCGTAGAGGATAATTATGAGTTGATACGTCCTATATGGGAGCAATTGCTTCCTTTTAAAAACCGTAAGGCAGCAGCCTTGTCGGGCGGTATGAAACAGAAGCTGGCCCTGTGCTGTGCCCTGGTGCATAAGCCCCAAATATTGTTTTTGGATGAGCCTACCACCGGTGTGGACCCAGTGAGCCGTAAGGAATTGTGGGAAATACTTAAAAAACTGAAAGAAGTAAACATTACCGTATTTGTATCCACCTCCTATATGGATGAAGCCACCTTGTGTAACCGTATAGCACTTATCCAAAACGGTCGCATTTTAGGTTGTGATACACCGGCTAATATACAGGCTGCATATACGGGACATTTGTTTTCCATACAAACCAATACCATATATCGTTTGTTACAATATTTAAGCGATTATCCTGCCGAAGATATATATCCCAGCGGCCAGTGCGTGAATGTGGTGCTTAACCATAAAGAAGAATCGGAGGCTTTAATGAATTATATAGCCTTAAGTAATATAGCAGTAAGTGAAAGTAAGTATATACAACCCACTATAGAAGATTGTTTTATACAATTAATGAGGCATTCATAATACATCATCTTTAAGAGTTTTTTTTAAATGCAGGTTGTTAAAAAAAATATAAAAAACTATAGATATATTCAAAATAATAATGCTACTTTTGCACTTTGCAGTGTGAATAAAGCAAAACACAATAATTATTAATAATTTAAAAAAAAGAAAAATGAAAAAATTATTTTTAGCATTAACCTTAGTATTAGGTATTGCAGTAGCAGCTGTGGCACAGCCCAGAGCATTAGGTGTACGTTTAGGCGGTATTACCTCTATTAACTATCAGCACGGTATAGGTAGCGGCATGTTGGATATAGACCTTGGTATGCCTCTTCATGGTTATGAAGGTTGGGGTGGTCTTCACGCTGATATTACTTATGATTGGATATTCAACAATATTCCTTGGAATAACAAAGGTACTTGGGATTGGTACGCCGGTGTAGGTGGTGCAGTAGGTCTCTATGGCTTTGATTGGGCTCATCATCATGATATATATGTAGGTGTAGCCGGCAGAATAGGTATAGAATATACCTTCTGGTTCCCGCTCAATCTTTCATTGGACTGGACTCCTGTAATAGGTTACAATTTTTGTAATGAAGGCCATGGCGGATTCAATACACACGGTTTCTGGGGTTTATCATTAGGTATTCGTTATTCTTTTGGTAAATAATAATTTACGCAATAGTATAATAAAGGGCTCTTTTTTTAAAAGAGCCCTTTATTTTTTTTGGCGACAGCTGTAGAAAAAGGATAAAATTTCGGTTTTTTTAAATAAAATTTTGTTACCTTTGCATGTTTAATAATATTTTTTTATATAACAACTAAATTATCCATACAAAATGAAAAAATTATTAGTATTAATGTCTGCTGTTATATTTACAGCAAGCGTATCCATGGTGAATGCTCAGGCTTATAAGCATAGCATAGGTGCCACCGTTGGCAGTATGAATGGTATTTCTTATAAAACCTTTGTTACCGGTAATTTTGCTATCAGCGTAGATTTGGGCGTAAAGCTCACCGAAGGTGCCTTTGGTCATGACGGCTACTATGGTTATCATTATTCGTATAGCGTATTCGATTTTGAAGCCAATCCTAACTTTATGTATGAAGCCAATGCGGTAGCAGGCTTGTACTGGTTTGTAGGCGGTGGCATAAGTTTGGGTTACGGATTTGGCCTGGCAGGTTATAATTCCGATTGCGGTAAATTCGGTATTAACGCCATAGGAGGTATAGAATATAAGTTCGGCATTCCGCTTACTCTCCAATTCGATTTCCGCCCCGGGTTCGGTATGCTGTTTAACAATTACAGTGATGTGGAATACTTTGATTGGGGCGTTAATTTAGGTATCAGATACGCATTTTAATTATTAATATTTATAAGAGTGAATGGGCTATATACCTATTCACTCTTTTTTTTAAATATATGATAATGTGTGTGAAAAAAATATTATTGTTCATAATTACAAGTCTTATATGCCTGCAATACCTGCAGTCGCAAACGGTGCAGCAAAAGCGCGAAAAGCGGGCTAACTTGGTGCTTAAATCATGGATTACCCCTGCCGGCGGCAAAACCCGCTATTTGGACCACGTAACCAAATACGACAGTAAAGGTTATAAAATAGAAGAAACCGAATACGCCGGCTATGGCCAAAAATATCGCATTACCTATCAATACAATGAAAAAGGACAATGTATTAAAGAAGTGGAATACGATAGCCGTAATAAGCCCGTACGCATACGCAAAATGGAATACTACGCTGACGGCAGCAAAAAAAAGCAATATAACTATTTGCCTTCCGGCAAATTAGAGAGTTATAAAGTATATGAATATATATTCAAAACCCAAAAATGACGGATATAGCAGACATATTACAAACTTTTAAGCCTATATCACCGGAAGAAATGAGTATGGTAAAACTCATGAACCGTGTAGATACCAAATACATGGTGCATAGACACCAATTGCCACATATATTGCAAAGCCTTTGCGCACATTATTACGTTCATACCATACAAAATACCCGCATAAGAACCTATAATACGGTATATTATGATACACCCCATGTGCACATGTATTTGGATCATCATAATAAAAAACCGAACAGAATGAAATTACGCGCCCGGGAATACGGTATTACCGGCGATGTGTTTTGTGAAGTAAAACGTAAAAATAATAAAGGCCGTACCCGTAAAAAACGCCTGGCCATACACAGGCAGGAATGGCTTAGCATGCTGCAACAGCCGCAAACAGCCTGTTTTGTGCAGCAGTATCTTCCCTACGATATAAGTACGCTGGCTCCACAGGTACAAACCGGTTTTAAACGTATCACACTCGTAAACTACGCTCACACGGAGCGTGTTACTATAGATATTGACCTCAATTTTTATAACTACATCACTCATAAGCAGCAACCAATGGAAGCATTGGTAATAATAGAACTGAAACAAAGTGCCTGTTGCCCGTCATATATAAAGCAGGTGCTGCGTGATATGCGTGTAAAACCGCATAAAATAAGTAAATATTGTTTGGGAACCATGCTTACCCGTTCTAATGTAAAAACCAATAGGTTTAAAAGTAAACTAAATTATATTCAAAAACTGATGACTTCATATCAATGCTAACCATTTTTCTTCGCTGTAGTGAGAAGTAATATTGAATAATGCCGTAATAGCCGACACCGTGTGTGGCGTGCAGGCCAACCATGAAACCAAGCCGAATATAGGAAGAACGGTGTAAAAAGTATTTTTTTATCAGTACGATTATATAAAACGCTATAAAAATAATATAAATAACATTTTATTATATATATAAATAGCAATCAATTAATATAAAAGTAAATAGCGATAATTATCAGGTCTATTTGTCTCCTTACGTCACAGGTTGTATGTGTTTACATGTATAGCGGAAAATAGTGGGGAAATAGTAAAAAAAGCAGTAAAACACTAAAATCATTTTATGCATATAAAGTATAAAATTTATGTAGGGTAAGTAATACATGTAGGCATAGTAAAAAAAAAGAATGGTATGCCTGCCATAAAAAAAATTTTATATACCTTTGTAACCTGATTATAGTAACAAAATAAAGAATAAAGTAATGCTTAATTTTTTTCGTCTTCAGCAGGATTTTGACCCTAACATAGCTCGGGAATTCACATCTGATTTGCAGGAAATAGCCTCCCCTAACGACTTGCTGGGAATTCCGCTTATGCAGTCACAAAGTTTGTTTACATTGTTAATCATGTTTGCGTTCAATTTGCTGATATGCTGGATAATAGTGCATTGTTTTTACTATAGAAAAAGTCGTCGCACTGATTATTATTTCACTTTTATTCTGTTTAGCGTAACGGTATTCATGCTTATGTTTTTGCTCAATAATGTAAACTTGGGCATGGGTTTTGCTTTGGGATTGTTTGCCATATTCAGCATGATACGCTATCGTACCGAAACAGTCCCTATACGGGAAATGACCTATTTGTTCGTTATTACCGGTATATCGGTTATTAACGGACTGGCTATTACACACGGATACATCAATTTGCTCATTATTAATGCTTTATTTATTATATTGGTGGCTATATTCGATGGAAATAAAGCTTTGCGTCATCAGGCAGCCAAAATAGTGTTATATGATAAAATAGAATTAATAAAGCATGGTCGGGAAGAGGAGCTCATAGCCGATTTAAAGGAGCGTACCGGGCTGGATATATATAAGGTGGAAGTGGGGCATATAGATTTTATGCGTGATGCAGCCTATGTAAAAGTATATTATAAGCCCTTGTTACATGATATTAATACCATAGATACTATGGTAAAACACAAGGATTTTACATCCGATTAGCGTAAAATACCATTCATTATACCATGCTTATAATTTCATGCATGCGTATGTCATTATCTTCAACAGGTACGTGATCTATTATTTGAAAAGGAAAGCATATCCCTATGCGGTGCACCTGCATGTGAGTGCTCAAGAATCGGTCATAATAGCCGCGGCCTCTTCCTAAGCGGTTACCGGTACGGTCAAAAGCCACGCCCGGCACCACTATAAGGTCAAAAGTACCCGTGTAGGGGGTATTTTGCGGTTCTAATATGTGAAAGTCGCCTTCGGCAAAAACGGTGTTACTGCCCAGCTCTACCGGTATAATGTCATCACCTGCCACGGTGGGAAGAATAATACGCTTTATATTGCGGTATTTGCATAGAAAATCGGCAGTTTGTACCTCATCGGGCAGGGCACTGTAAAGCATAATATTACAGGCCTGTATAAATAGAGGATGCTCTTCCAAATTATGCATTATATGTGCTGACATTGTTGCCAATTGCTCTTTGCTGTATTGCTTTTTCTGCTGTTTTATGTGCTTACGCCATTCTTGTTTGTCCATATTGTATTTTTTTGCAAAAATAGCAAAATAGTCCACACAATTATAACATATTCATATAATATTTTATGATAAGATATAAAAAAAGCCTCCCTTATAGGAGGCTCTTTTGTGCTGATAGCATTACTTATATTTTATATCCTAAAGTAAGGGTAAAGGATTGATGCTTAAATTTTTGGTCATAGTTGTTCAGGTTAGGTGCATTGTAGAACTTGTTTTGGTCGTTGTATATGCGGTAAGCATAGGCAAAGTCCATGAAGAAGTGCTTGGTTTTGAATCCAATACCTCCCGATATGGTGTGGCGGCTGCCATCTATATTTATTTCCGGAGCATAAGGATTGGTCATATAGGCATAGCCTACACGCAGTGATATGGGGTTAATATTAAATTCTGCACCTATCCGTATATTGTGAGTGGTTTTGTAATAGGATTTTATATTATTGTTTTCCTGCTCAAAATCATAATCGTTAATGTCGGCTTGCAGCTGCATGGTGGAATAGTCGGTCATTTCATAATCCACATTCACAAATCCCCATTGGTTTAATATGAATGCCATGTTTAACATGAATTTGTACGGGGTTACCAGCTCATAGTTAAAGTGTCCGTCGGCATATACATATTCGTAATTATTGGTGTCAATATTTTCCACATGATATATTGACAGGGTTTGTTCATACGATGATTTTACCTTGCTGTAGAATGAAGGGGTGTGGAAGCCAATACCTACACGCATGAATGAAACAGGCTGGTATATTAAGCCCAGTTTTAAGTTAATGCCGGAGCCTTTTTCCTTATAGTCATCGGTGAAAATAAGGGTGTCATAGTGAGTGTTGGGTCCTTCGGAGTATATACGGTTAGAGGTGTATTCAAAGAAAGGTATGCCTAAGGTAATGCCAAAAAACAATTTGTCATTGTAATTGGCTCCGCCCGAAAATACATATTCTCCTTTGAATCCTTTGGTACTTTGGGTTTGTTTTTGGTACAATTCATCATCTACCAGGCTGTGGTATTGGTCAGTAGTACCGGAAAGGGTATCTATGAGCCAATGATAAAAAAGCATGTCTTTTAAGGTATTGTTGTAGCCTAAAGTACTGCATTCGTACCCGTTTACCTGAGGTGCCAAATAGTCTATAAAACTGGAGTGTATGCCGTTAATATCATTATTGCCTCTTACCAGCGTCATGCTGTTATAGTCAGCCAAATGTATATAACCGGTAGCTATTTGAGCCATTTTCCATTTAGTATTGTTATTAATATTAAAGGCGAATACCATGCCCAAATCGCCCATGGTAAAGCGGTATTTATTGGCATAGGATGTTTGGTCATTATAGTCGGAGACCGACTTTTTATAATTAATGGAAGGAGTAAATGTGAATTCGGTACGTTTATATAAGCCTATGGCAGCAGGGTTAGATAATGACAGGGTGGAGAAATCGGCTCCAAATGCCCCCATGGAACCTGCCAATGCAGTGTAGCGGGCCGTGCCGAAAGTACCGTCTTGTGAATAGCGGTAGGCATCACGCTCATTTTGAGCGTAAGCTGTTATAACGGCTATAACAATTACTAATGTTAATATTCCCTTTTTCATGGCGTTTATATTTTTATGTGTTACTTATGTTATATGTTAATTTTATGTGTGATTCATGTGTTTAGTGGCTTCTGCCGCCGGAGTGACTGCCTGAACTTCCCGAAGAACTTCTGCTACCGGAAGAATATCCGCCCGAAGAGGAACTTCTGCTGCTTGAAGAGTAGCCCGAAGAGGAGTGGCTTCCTGACGAACTTCTGCTTGGAGAACTGTAACTTGACGAGCTTCTGCTTGGAGAACTATAGCTTGACGAGCTTCTGCTTGGTGAACTATAACTTGACGAACTGCTACTGCTGTTACTTTTATAAGTAGAGGTGCTCTCCTGTGTGCGGGTAGGAGCGGAATAAGTATTGGTACGGGTGGCAGAAGAAGAGCTTCCTGACGTGGAGGAAGAACTGCTTCTATTTACCGATGTGTTGCTATTGGTATTATTAGAAGAGCTATTGCTTACATTACCTGTTTTATAGGTAGCATTGTTGCCGGTATTGGGTGTGGAGGAAGTGGTGTTTCCCGAAGTAGCCGTGCTTGCATTGCTGCGGTTAGTGATGGTATTGCTGTTGCTATTACTATTACTTCCGGTAGTAACGGTGGCATTGCGGTTGGTAGCAGTAGTGGAGGAGGAGGCAGCGGGAGCCTGAGCGGCGGTGCTTCCCGAAGTGGCTGTGCTTGCATTACTGCGGTTAGTAGTGGTATTACTACTGCTGCTATTGCTTTCGGCAGTAACGGTGGCATTGCGGTTGGCAGCAGTGGAGGAGGTAGCGGGAGCCTGAGCGGCGGTGCTTCCTGAAGAGGCTGTGCTTACATTACTGCGGTTAGTAGTGGTATTGCTGTTGCTGTTGCTGTTATTGTTTTCGTCGGTAACAGCGGCACTGCGGTTGGCAGCAGCAGATGAACCAGGAGCCTGAGCTGTAGTACTTTCCGAAGAGGCAGTATTTACATTGCTACGGTTAGCAGCGGTGGCAGTAGTGGTGCCCGATGTTGCAGTAACGCTGCCGGCATCGGCTTTGGCATTGGCACCCGAGGTAACACTATGGCTTATGCCGCTACGGGCGGCAAAACCGCCTGCCATGGCTGTTTCATAGCGGTCACTGAACATGGAAGGCTGTTCCGGCTGATTATTGTTATTATTGGAGGAACTTCTGCGATCCCCGCCATTGGTAACATAGCGGTTTACCGCATTTATGCCTCCCTGTACCGAATTACGGTGTCCGTAATTGTAGGCATAGTTTCTGTCATGGCTGTTATAGAAGTGGTCACCATGAAATCCGCCCGGATGTGGAGCCGGATCAAATGGATGGTGCGGATGTTTAGGATGGTGCGGGTAGCGGTGATGATGTGCGTAATAATTGCTATGCCAGCCCCATCCCCAGTGAAATCCGTGGTGATAATATACGGTAGGATGGTAGTAGGGACGATAGTACCAGGGGTCATCCCACCAAAAGTTATAACCGTAATATACGCTTACACCCCAGCATGCAGGATTATAATTGTACCAATATTGATTGGTAAAATAAGGGTCATAATAGCCCCAGCCATAATCATGACCATAAAAACGACGCAGACGGGCAGTGTACTCATAGTCATAATAACTATCTTCATCAAAATAATAGTTATTATTGGTAACATAAGTAACGTTGCCGTTTTCATCGTAATAGGTTTCGGAATTGGAGTATGCCGGCTGGTAGTTATCATATTGCGGTTCCTCTTGTGCCGATTGGTTTACGGGTGCTTCGGTGTAGTATTCGTTGGTGGCGGCATTAGCGGCAGCCTGTTGATTTTGAATGTTTTGTTTGTGTAATTGTAGTTGTGTTGCAGTGTAATAGCCGTCATCATACATGAGGTTTTCTGTCATGGTGCATGAGGCCATTAAGAGAATTAGCAGTGATGAAAAAATAAGTTTTTTCATGGAATAGTCCTCCTATATTTTTGTTTATTTTAATATTTTTAGTACCTTTGCATTTTTTTGTTACTAACGCAAAAGTACAACATTTATTTTTTATATATTCAAAAATTATACCAAATAATATGGCAAAGGTATTAACACCGAGAAGCGAAAACTATTCGCAATGGTACAATGATTTAATAGTAAAAGCCGAAATGGCCGAAAATTCAGCTGTTAGAGGCTGTATGGTAATTAAGCCTTACGGTTATTCTTTATGGGAAAACATGCAACACATATTGGATGGCATGTTTAAGTGTACAGGGCATTCCAATGCTTATTTTCCTTTATTTATTCCCAAATCGTTCTTCAGTCGTGAAGCCAGTCATGTGGAAGGGTTTGCCAAGGAGTGTGCGGTGGTAACCCATTATCGTTTAAAAACCGATGCTACCGGTAAGGGTGTGGTGGTAGATGATGATGCCAAGTTGGAAGAAGAGCTGATAGTGCGTCCCACTTCCGAAACTATTATATGGAATACTTATAAAAACTGGATACAATCCTACCGTGATTTGCCTATATTGTGTAATCAGTGGGCCAATGTGGTAAGGTGGGAAATGCGTACCCGTTTGTTTTTACGTACAGCCGAGTTCCTATGGCAGGAAGGTCATACCGCACATGCTACTGCAGAAGAAGCCTTAGCCGAAACCGAAAAAATGATTAACGTATATGCTGATTTTGTAGAAAACTACATGGCTATACCGGTTATAAAAGGTCGTAAAAGTGCCAATGAGCGTTTTGCAGGAGCCATAGATACTTATTGTATAGAAGCCCTCATGCAGGACGGAAAGGCCCTGCAGGCAGGTACTTCCCATTTTTTGGGTCAAAATTTTGCTAAGGCATTTGATGTAAAATTCCTGAATAAGGAAAATCAGTTGGAATATGTATGGGCTACTTCATGGGGTGTATCTACCAGACTGATAGGGGCGCTCATTATGTCACATTCCGATGATAACGGATTGGTATTGCCTCCTAAAATAGCTCCTTTGCAGGTGGTAATAGTGCCTATATATAGAGATAAAGAAGGCCTGGAGAAGGTATCACGGGTAGCTGAAAACATTAAGACCCAATTAGAACAGCAGCATATAAGTGTAAAATATGATGACAGAGATTCGTTGCGCTCGGGTGAAAAATTCAATATATATGAATTGAAAGGTGTTCCGGTAAGAATTACCATAGGTCCCAGAGATTTGGAACAAAATCAGGTGGAAATATGTCGTAGAGACACGCTGGAAAAATTCAGCATGAATCTTAATGATGTGGCCGACCAAATACCTCAGCTGTTGAGTACCATTCAGGACAATATATTCCAAAAAGCCAAAGCATTCCGTGATGCAAGCATTATTAAGGTGAACACATGGGAAGAATTTGAAGCCGCTATAGAGAAGGGCGGTTTTGTATCGGCACATTGGGACGGCACTACCGAAACAGAGCTGAAAATAAAGGAAAAAACCAAGGCTACCCTTCGTTGCATTCCTTTTAATAATCCGCAGGAAGAAGGCACATGTGTGCTCACAGGTAAGCCTTCCAAAGAGAGAGTATTGTTTGCAAAAGCATATTAAAATACCCGATAACAGCAGTTATATAAAGGGATATGGTGCATATCCCTTTTTTTTGCACCCGTAGGGTGCCTTAGTAAAGGTAAAAATGTTATCTTTGCATACTAAATACTAAAGCATGTAAGGCATGAAAATAATTACATATAATGTGAACGGCATACGCTCGGCAGCGTCAAAAGGATTATTGGAATGGGTGGCAAGCGCCCGCCCTGATGTATTGTGTATACAGGAAACCAAAGCTCAGCAGGACCAAATACCGGTTTTGCTGTTTCAGCAAATGGGTTATTACGCTTACAGCTTTTCCGCTCAAAAAAAAGGATATAGCGGTGTAGCCGTATTTACCGTAAAGCAGCCGGATAAAGTGGTAACGGGTATGAATATACCTCAATATGACAGCGAAGGCCGTTTTTTAAGAGCGGACTTTGGCCGGCTGTCGGTGGTGAGCGTGTACCACCCTTCGGGTAGCAGTGGTGATGAAAGGCAGGATTTTAAAATGCAGTGGCTATATGATTTTTCGAATTATATAGCACAGTTGCGTAAGGAACGCCCTTATCTGATACTAAGCGGTGATTATAATATATGCCATAAGCCTATAGATATACACAATCCGTCAGGGCACGTGAATACGTCAGGATTTTTGCCGGAAGAGCGATTGTGGATGGATAAATTTATAGCAAGCGGATTTATTGATACTTTCCGTTATTTTAACAATGAGCCGGAACAATATTCATGGTGGAGTTTTAGAGGAGCAGCCCGTGCCAAAAATTTAGGCTGGCGCATAGATTACAATATGGCCACCTCTAATTTGGAGCCTGCTTTAATCCGTTCGGTAATACTTTCACAGGTGAAATTTTCCGACCATTGTCCGGTGCTATTGGAAATAGATGAAAATAAAATTAAGTAAAGAAGAGTATGTTCCACAGGTACTTCCTCACAAAGGAGTGTCTGCACATCGGCCCTAAAGTGCTCTTCTGCTATGGCGTTACATAATTGTACACTATTTGTATTATTTTGGCGTAATATTTATAGTATTTTCTCCTAAGCAGCTTGCTATACGTTCGTTACCGCTATAATAATGCTTGGTGTATTCGCCGCTGGCGTTAAAGGTGAGGTAGGTATTGGGGTAGAACATGGCGGATTGACATGTGTATGCCCACTGCCGACCGCCCGGCCCTGAACCCTTGTAACTGCCTATACTTGTTTTCATGTTGCAAATGATAGTATTTTTTTATTATAGTAGTCTGAATTTTAGGATATATTATAATAATTAGAATTGGAAATGCTTACCTTGTTAAAGAATTTGAATAGTAGCGAATAGTTCGTTTTTTTTACACATCACGGCCTAAAATAGTTACGATAAAAGTAGCGAAATGGTAATAACAAGAAAAAAGGGAGATAAAACGATCTCCCTTTTTTATTTTGTTTTTATCTATTTAGCCACTCTTGCCATGCAACGGAAACTTGTTAAAGAATCCGGTTGCTTATAGGCTTCAAAAAACAATTTATCATCGGTAGCACCAATAACAATGGTTTTGTTGGAAGTGATTTCTTTGGCATTATCATCAATATGTACTAATTTTTTCGATGATACAGCTTGCATTGCCGACAATTGAACCGACTTACTCTTTTGTTGTAAAAATGCTTGTTGAAGCACCTCTTCTGAAGTTAACAGATATTCATATCGGTATTTTTTGCCGGATTGCTCCAAAATTATGTTTGCAGCTTTGGTTCGCCATTGGGCATAATCTAACGCTTGTTCATAAGTAATGCCGACAACCGGATAGTTGCGATATGACGGGTGTTTAAAAGAATAACCGGTCAAGGTTGTATCAGGTAATGCAGCTTTATATTGCGGAGAATTTTCTCCGTATTCATTCTTTATAAAATAAAGGTATTCCATCCAACCAATATTGGTAACCTCGGAACAATCTATATAGAGATTGTCAACATTTTTCACCTTTTGCGTTCCAAAAGGAGTTTGCCCAACAATATTATTCGTTACCGAAATCAGGATCAGTATCAGAAAAAGTCCGCGAAATGTTTTCATCTCTCTTTTTGAGGTTGCCCAACCGGAGCAACTACCTGCTGTCCATGTCCACCAACCGGTGGAAGAACTTCTTGTTATTCTTATTCTTCTTGCCATAATTTTAAATATGAAGACCTCTTAATTTAGCATATCTCATTTTGCGTAATAATAACCGAGGTCTTATTTAAAGTCATCATAATTACAAAATAAGATTAATTTCAATTCGCAAATATACAAAAATTTTTTATATAAAACAGATTTACAAGAAAAAATATCCGTTATAGATTCAATCGGCAAAGTTATAAAAAATTTTTGCAGGAGAATTGAAAAAAGTACATTGTAATACTTATGGGCCTGTATTGTCAAAAAAAATGTTACCTTTGCAAAATGATATAAAGCGAACATGAAGCGAAAGTATATATACATAATATTGTTATTAATATCACTATGTTGTGTGCAGGCGCAGCAGCGGTATGTGTTAAAGGGGAAGGTAGTGGATTATATTACCGTGCAACCTTTGGAGAATGCGTGCGTGCACAATATGTCCACGGGGCTCATGGTGTTTTCTGACGGAGGGGGCAATTATGCCCTTATGGTAAGTGAGCATGATACCATAGCCATATCCAGGGTGGGGTTTAACATGGAAGTATTGATAGTGAATGACAGCATTATAGGTGCACGCGGTAATTATTTTATACGTTTGCTTATGAAAAGCATTATGCTGAAAAATTTTACGGTGTATGCCATGAAGCCGTATCCGTTGTTTGTAAAGGACCTGGCCAAAAAGTCGGCACGGGAAAAGGTGGAAGTGCCGGGTATTAGTTTAACGGACGAGGAAAAAGCCAATGCCGCACCGCGGTCGGAGCAGGGTAATATGCTGGCCAATACGCCGTTAGCGCATCCTATATCGTTTTTATATGAAAAATTCAGCCGTAAGGCCCGCTTAAATCGTACTTATAGGGAATTGGTAACCAATGAGGATGAGGTAATGCGTATGGCGGAAAAGTATAATCCTGAAGTGGTAAAACGCATTACGCATTTGCAGGGAGCCGAGGCAGATGAATTCATGCTGTTTTGCGGGTTTTCGTATTACACCTTAGCCATGGCCACGGAGGTGGAAATAGAGCAGATGATAGCTAAAAAGTACATAGAATACAAGCAGTATAAAAGTGGCAGATAATTATCCTTTGGTATGTATTACGGGTCCTACAGCCTGCGGGAAAACGCATTTGGCCGTGCAGGTGGCACGGCTGATAAACGGTGAAATTATAAGTGCCGATTCCAGGCAGGTGTACCGGCATATGGATATAGCTACCGGTAAAGATATAGCGGAATATAGCATGGACGAGGTAAGGGTTCCTTATCATTTAATTGACATAGCGGAAGCGGGGTACAGGTATAACGTGTACGAATACCAAAGGGATTTTTATAAGGCGTATGCCGATATCAGCAGTAGGGGAAGGGTTGCTGTATGTTGCGGAGGAAGTGGCATGTATGTGGAGTCGGTACTGAAAGGCTACAGGCTGGACGAGGTCCCCGTAAATGAGGCATGGAGAGCTACCTGTAAGCACAAGAGTGATGAAGAGCTTACAGAAGAATTGTCTCAATACAGGGTTCTTCACAATGTGAGCGATACTTCCGATAGAGAAAGGTTGGTACGGGCCTTGGAAATAGCTATATATTATGCTACTCATGAGGAGGAAAATAAGTCTGTGAAATATGATTACAAGCTATTTTGTATAGATATAGACCGTGCCGTTTTGCGGCACAATATAGCCTTACGGCTGGAAGAGCGACTTAAGGCGGGCATGGTGTACGAGGTGGAAGCCTTACTTAAAAGCGGCATAAGTGCAACTGACTTAAAATATTACGGGCTGGAGTATAAGTACATAACCATGTATTTAAATGGGGAGTTGGGCTATGAGAACATGAAAAATGAATTGTGTATAGCCATAGGTCAGTTTGCCAAGCGGCAGCAAACGTGGTTTCGTCGTATGCAAAAGCAGGGCTTTAATATGGTAATGATACCGTACGGGTTGCCTTTGCAGGACAAAATAAACATGGTGTTAACCTGTTTACGGTAGCTACAGGGGGAATATTTGGGCATAGCATGCTATGCCGGTATATAATTAGTTATTATTGTCTTTTACGTCCAGTACGTCACGTAGCACATTGCCCAGCAGCATAAAGCAGAGTACCAATAGCATAATGGCTATACCCGGCACTATGGCCAAATAGGCGTAATCCAGTATAATGTATCCGTAATTTTCTTTTATCATGGTTCCCCATGACGGCATGGGGGCCTGAACGCCTATGCCCAAAAAGCTGAGGCTGGCTTCGGTGAGTATGGCTGAGGCAAAGTTGGCGGCCGCCACTACTATAATAGTACCGGTAATATTGGGCAATATATGTTTAAATATAATGGTGATATTATTAAATCCTATGGCTTTGGAGGCTTCTACAAATTCTTTTTCCCGCAGGGATATTACCTGTCCGCGTACCACGCGGGCTATATCTACCCACATGGTAAGCCCTATGGCTATAAATATTTGCCAAAATCCGGTACCTAAGGCAAAGCTGATGGCTATTACCAGCAGCAGGGTAGGTATGGACCATACCACATTAATGAACCACATGATAATGTCATCAATTTTTCCTCTATAATAGCCGGCTATGGCGCCTAAAAATACACCTATGATAAGGGCTATAAATACCGATACAAATCCTACCGACAGGCTGACTCTGGCTCCTATAATAAGTTGGCTGAGCACGTCTCTTCCGTAGCGGTCGGTACCCAGCAAGTAGGTGCGGGAGTACAGGTGTTGGCGGGCGGCCTGCTGCAGCCGGGCAGTGGTTAATTGTAGTTGGCCATGGTCAATGGTGGTAAAGGTGCATGCTTGTGGTGTACTTATTATGGGGGCATGCTCATTAAGGGCATAGGCTACATTGGCCAGGTGATAGGCCTCATGGTTGTAGGGAGCTGTTTCGTTAAGGCGGTATATAATAATGCTGTCTCCTTTAAAGGCATAGTGGCTTATGGCTATGGGTGTGCAGTTATTGGGTTGGCCCAGCAGCATTTTTTTTATCCATCCTCTTTGTGGTACTTCCTGGTTCTTTTTTATGCCTATAAAGTTTATTTTGGTCATAGGCTTTTGCAGGCGTATTTCCAATATTTGCTCATTGGCATAGGGTGTACTGTCGGGGGTGATGGCATAGCCGAGAATGGCTATAAGGGTAAGTAGCCCTAAAAATACAAGCAATAACATGCCCTGTTTGTTTTTACAAAATTTTTTCCATGCAATGGCACTTATTGATTGTGCCTTGTAGTGTGTTTTATTTTGGAAAAACAAACTTTTGAAGTTCATATATCAAAAAACGATTAAAAATATATATTAAGTTATTTTTTTACAACTTTTTGTGCTTTATTATTGCATTTTATGATATATACGCCATTA
Source organism: Bacteroidales bacterium (assembly GCA_045598105.1). Taxonomy (GTDB): domain Bacteria; phylum Bacteroidota; class Bacteroidia; order Bacteroidales; family WCHB1-69; genus UBA1205. The sequence continues at coordinate 18,210 of JAZLLK010000035.1, forward strand.
GCTAAAGGATCTATGTTGAAATATCCGTTACCTTGATTAATGGTGGCGGTAAGCAGTAATTTGCCGGAAATATCATACAGGTAAGCGGTGGTGTTATTAGCTGATGGTATGTGAATATACAGGTGGGAGTTAGCGGGGTTAGGATATACCTGTATAGAAGATTCCGTGGTATATTCCTGCAGGTCCACGTGGTTCCAATCGGCGCCGTTTACCATTTGGGCTCCGTATTCCACTTCCACGTAGTTTACGTAGTTATTATTATTGGATAGTACTACATAACTTTTACCTGATGAAGGTACGGGTAGTGAGAAGGTGCCGGAGCTGAGAGCGCCAAAGGCGTAATCGGCGTTGGCGGTGGTTTTGCCTGCTTTGTAGTCGGCAATATCGGCTTCACTTACCACGTAAGCATTCAGTGCGGAGGGGGTGTGGGTACGTTCGTAAAAGGAAGATACCTGACCATCCACGGGGTTAGTGCCTGTATTTACGTTTTGGGCATGCAGGGTAATTTGCAGGCTATGGTCTGCGGAATATTTTTCGCCTTTATCGGTTATGTTATTACGGGTTTTGGAGGCGGCGGAAGGGAATTTATATGATATAGAATAGTCTTTATTGGCAATGGTATTGGCGGTAGCTATTATTTGATATACCTGACCCGAGGTGGTAGGGAAGGAGCCAAAGTCGGGGTGATATATTTTCATGTAGTATTTTTTACCGGTGCCCAGTTTTACGTCTATTTTGCCTTCGGCATTGGTCCACAGGTAGCCGGCCGACATAATGTAGGCGGTACCGTATTGGGTATTGGTGGAATATAGGTTTACTCTGGCGCCGTCTACGGGTTGACCGTTAGGGTCGGTAACGGTGAGGTGCATGGTGCAGGCGGTAGCTTTAGAGTAGGTAGCTGACATATTATACAGGTATCCGCTGGGTACATAGCCTTGTACCAGCGAACTGTTCCAGCCGTATCCGCCGTTGGCCTGCATATTGGTCATGCCCCAATAGTAGGGTCTGCCGGCGGAGCAGCCTCCGCGGAAGAATTCAAAGTGGTGCCATATGCTGTCACCGCCGTCATGTATGGCTGCCCACACATGGTCATCACAAAAATCACCCACGTGTATGCACGGAATAAGGGCGGTACGGGCGGCAGCTACTATAAGCAGGGCATCTTCATGACAGTTGCCTACGTGTTTCCATGCTATGTGGTTAGGCTGTGAAGGGCGGTAGTCGTCATTAGAGGTTACATCTTGCGGTACGCAACGTGAAGCCCAGTTACCCAATACGTCCAAGGCGCTTTGAGAGGCTGAAAACGAGCGGTTAAACAGGTATATGGTAGGATTTTCATTCCATAAATATTCGGGCATTTGCATAAGTTCTCCCAAGCGGGCTATGGTATCTATGCGTATGGTATCGTAGGCACCGGCAGAATTAACTACTTTATATCCCCATGTGTTCACTTTATTGTAGCTACGGTCAGCGGTGTCAGCGGTGTTGACGGCTTGGGCGTAATTATTCCACAGGTAATCTCTCCACATATAGCCCCATGTACGCTGAGCGGTAATGGAGGTGTTATTATCGGTAACATATACGCCTTCCTGCTCCAGCTTAGGCATTACTATGAATTCATAGTAGTAGTATTTATCTACGGCTCGCCATATATAGGAGCTACCCTGTTTAATGCGGTATTCGGTGGTGGTGCTCCAGTCTCCCGAGGCGGTATCACCCGATTCTACCAGGCGGACGTATTTAAGGGAGTCGGCCGAGGAGTATATAAGCTCGGCATTACGTATTATATAGTCCCAGTCCCCGGCAAAGCGGGAAGCATTAAGCACTTCCTGCGGCAGGTAGGTGAGTACGTAGGCTACTTCGTCCAGGTATTGTTTAGGAGTGGTGTTAATTAAATTAACCATTTTGGTTCTCATAGCGGCGGCGGGTTTTTTAAAGCGGAAACGCAAATCATATTGTAACCACTTGGGTACACGGTTAACAGCAGCCTCTATATCGGCACTGAAGGTGCCCAAATGAGCGGTATCTTCAGTAAAAGTATTATTATTAACGGCAAATATAATGGATTCTCCCGGTGCCAGCAGCCTTTTGGAAGTAACATCGGATTTATGCCCGGCATTGGTTTGCCATGCGGAGGGCTCTATATATAGTGCTTGTGGCAACGCTATGCCTTCTATGGTGGTGGAGGTTACTATGGAAGGATTTTTAATACCCCATATATTATCATTACTTTTTTCTATAGTAATGTGCTGTGCATATATGCTGTGAGCACATATAATACCGACGGCTAAAATCAATAATTTCTTCATTATACTTCAATGTTACTTTATTAATAATTAATGATGTATAGGCGTATATTACCTATCATATCAATATGCAAAGGTACAAAAAAAACAAAAACAAATGCAGGTATTATGTTTTTTTTCAATATAAAATGCTACTTTTGCACATTAAACAGCAATTAACAGAACATGAGCGATACAATATTTTCCATTACGGCAGAGGACATACAGGCGCAGGCCAATGTTTTTTTGAACCGAAATCTTACTGATAGTGAAATGGAACAGGTAACACAGGTATTACTTTCGGGTATAAGTGACCATTTGCCTATGATATATTCCGAATGTTTTGATGGTATAGAATAACCGAAAACAGCAATGAAAGCCCTTATAGATGAATTGGCGGCCAACAGAACTTTGGCTGATAAGGAAATGGAGTGTCTTATACTGCAAGGCGGAGAGTATGATGCTTATTTGTATCAAAAGGCGCAGCAGGTGCGTAAGCAGTATTACGGCAATGCCGTGTATATACGCGGGTTGGTGGAAATAAGTAACCATTGTCGTAATAACTGCTATTATTGTGGCATACGGGCATTGAACAGGCAGGTGGCACGTTACAGGCTTAGCAAGGATGATATACTGGATTGTTGCGAGCATGGTTATACTTTGGGTTTCCGCACCTTTGTACTACAAGGGGGAGAAGACATGTATTATACCGATGCTATGATGATTGACATTATATCCTCTATACGTAAGCGGTATCCTGATTGTGCCATTACGCTATCTATAGGTGAGCGGAGTTATGACACCTACAAGGCGTATTATGAGGCAGGTGCCAACAGGTATTTGCTTCGTCATGAAACGGCCAACGGGGAGCATTATGCCCGGTTACATCCGCAGGAGCTTTCGTCGCAGCGCAGGCGGCAGTGCCTATATGATTTAAAAGCAATAGGTTATCAGGTAGGCACGGGTTTTATGGTAGGTTCTCCTTATCAAACGGCGGCCATGATAGTGGAAGATTTAAAATTTATAGCGGCTTTGCAGCCGCAAATGGTGGGTATAGGTCCGTTTATACCGCATCATCAAACGCCTTTTGCTCTTGAAAAGCAGGGCAGTGAGGTGCTTACTTTGCGTTTGCTGGCCATAATACGATTAATGTTGCCTGCGGTACTATTGCCTGCTACCACGGCCTTGAGTACGATAGATGACAGGGGCAGAGAAAAAGGCATATTGGCCGGGGCCAATGTAATTATGCCTAATTTGTCACCGGCACAGGTAAGAGAAAAGTACATGATATATGATAATAAGGCCTTTACCGGCGTGGAGTCGGCCGAAGGCTTGCAGGAGCTGAATGCCCGCCTGCAGCAAATAGGCTATGAAACAGTAATAAGCAGAGGTGATGCCTTATCCCTGCATGATTGAAATAAATATTTACTTATCAAACTTAATAATAAAAAAACATGGCAGAACATAATGATACCGGTAAATACGGTGAAGAGCAGGCTTGCCAATATTTGGCGGAGCGGGGTTATGAAATAGTGTGTACTAATTGGCACACTGGAAGTTATGAAATAGACATAATAGCTAAAAAAAACGGCATATTGTGTTTTGTGGAAGTAAAAACACGCAGTTCGGATTATTATGGCAGTCCGGAAGTGTTTGTAACCAAAACCAAGCAGAAGAATATAATAGCAGCAGCGGCGAGGTATGCCGATATGCATAACAGCACGGAGGAAATACGGTTTGACATTATTGCCTTGCTTATGCAGGGCAGGCAATGCAGCATACAGCATATACAGGATGCCTTTCGCAGCAGTTGGAAAAGGTAACAAAATAACGGGAAATGTATAAGTAAACAAAAAAAATGTTACCTTTGCAAAATATATGTAAATAAATAAACAGGCATGAGCTTATTAGAAGGTAAAACAGCATTAATTACCGGGGCCTCCAGGGGCATAGGCAGGGAAATAGCATTGGTATTTGCACAATATGGTGCTAATGTAGCGTTTACGGATATAGTAGAGGATGATAATTCCGTTTCATTGCTTAAGGCTTTGGAGCAGGCGGGAGTAAAGGCTGCATTTTATGTATCCGATGCTTCGCAATATGAAGATGCGCAGCAGGTGGCAGAGCAGGTGTATGCTAGGTTTGGAGCCATAGATATATTGGTAAATAATGCCGGCATTACCCGTGATAATTTATTATTACGTATGACAGAGGCCGATTTTGACAAGGTGATAAATATTAATTTAAAATCGGTATTTAATCTCATAAAGGCGGTACAGCCTGTTATGCTTAAGCAGCGTAGAGGGTCTATTATTAATATGAGTTCTATAGTGGGTTTGCAAGGCAATGCAGGCCAGGTAAATTATGCCGCCTCCAAGGCCGGTATATTGGGCATTACCAAGAGTGTGGCCAGAGAATTAGGCTGTCGAAATATAAGGTGTAATGCCATAGCTCCCGGGTTTATTGATACCGCTATGACGCAACAGTTGAAAGAGGATGTGCGAGCGGCGTGGGTACAAAGCATACCTTTACGCAGGGCAGGCACTACCGCCGATGTGGCCAATACGGCTGTGTATTTGGCCAGTGAACTTTCGGCTTATATTACGGGGCAGGTAATAAGTTGTGACGGTGGTATGCACATGTAATTAAAAAGTTAAAAAAAAAGGAATGAAGCATATACTTATAAAAGCAATATTAAAATGGGGCACAATAGCCGCCATAGTAGCCATGCTTACCGATATAGCAGGCAAATATGCCTTAAAAGAGGCGGGGCGTGGTGTAAAATATGCGTTTGTATTGTTTACCTTGGTTGCAATAGTAGCATGTATATATGCGGCTATAAGGGAATACCGAAGCAAAAGGGCGGAAGCATCCGTTTTTACTTTCACTGACGGATTAAAAGTGAGTGCATTGGTGGTATTATGCTATGGAGTGGTGTTTTCATTGTATTTTGTAGTATTGACGCAGTGTGTGGATACGCAGCTTATAAGCAGATATAAGCAGCAACAAATACAGCAAATAGAGCAAAGCAGTAAGCCGGTAGCCGATAAGGAGCAGGCTATACTCGGCTTACAAAATGCCACGCTGGTATCGCTTTTGGTGGGTAATTTTTTGCAGAGCATGATATTTCCTTTTACGGCAGCGTTGTTTTTATCGGTAGGAATGCAAAGAAAAAAGCTTGTAACAGAGCATATTATAGATAATAAAGATAATCAGGAATTAAATAACACTATATAAAAAATGGATATTTCAGTAGTAGTACCATTATTGAATGAAGAAGAATCGTTGCCGGAGCTTACCGCATGGATAGCCCGTGTAATGCAGGAGCATAATTTTACTTATGAGGTAGTAATGATAGATGATGGCAGCACTGACCGTTCATGGGAAGTAATAGAACAGTTACGGGCCGCCAATGAGCATATTAAAGGCATACGGTTTCGCCGTAATTACGGCAAAAGTGCCGCATTGAATGTAGGGTTTGAGCATGTGCAGGGTGAAGTGGTGATTACTATGGATGCTGATTTACAGGATAGTCCTGACGAAATACCCGAATTATATCGTATGATAACTGAAGAAGGATATGATTTGGTATCAGGGTGGAAGAAGGTGCGTTATGATTCCAAGTGGGCTAAAAACATACCTTCTAAGTTTTTTAATTGGACTACACGGCGTATATCGGGCATACAGTTACATGATTTTAACTGTGGGTTAAAAGCATATAGAAAAGATGTGGTAAAAACCATAGAAGTATATGGTGAAATGCACCGATATATACCTGTAATAGCCAAGTGGGCAGGGTTTAGTAAAATAGGAGAAAAGGTGGTGCACCATCAAAAAAGAAAATTTGGTGTTACCAAGTTTGGTTGGAACAGGTTCATCAATGGTTTTTTGGATTTAATATCCATTACTTTTGTATCCCGTTTCAGTAAAAAGCCCATGCACTTTTTTGGTTTGTGGGGTACGGTATCGTTTTTGGCCGGTTTTGTAATTACCATATGGCTCATAGTGGAAAAGCTCATTAATTTGGCGCATCATGCCATGTATTTCAGGCAGGTAACCGATCAGCCCTTGTTTTATTTGGCCTTAATGGCCATGGTATTTGGTCTTATGTTGTTTTTAGCCGGATTTTTAGGAGAACTCATTTCACGTAATTCCGGAGACAGAAACAAGTACTATATTAAGCAAAAAACAGAGAATTATAAGTAATAAGCGGCAATATGGACGATATAAGGAAGGTGGTAATATTAGGCAGTGCTTATCCTTTGCGAGGCGGGGGAATAGCTACCTTTAACGAGCGTTTGGCGCAAGCCTATATGGATAAAGGGTACGAGGTGGAAATTATTACCTTCAGTCTGCAGTATCCGTCTATATTGTTTCCGGGCAAAACCCAAATGTCAGAAGAGGAGCCTCCTAAGGGGTTAAACATAAAGGTGATGGTTAATTCCGTTAATCCTTTTAACTGGATAAAAACGGGGCGGGTGATTAAAAAGATGCGACCGGACATAATGGTGGTAAGGTATTGGATTCCGTTTATGGCGCCGTGTTTGGGTACAATATCGCGTATAGTACGCAGGAACAAGCACACACGTGTGGAGGCTATAGCCGACAATGTAATACCGCACGAAAAGCGAATGTTTGACACGGTGTTATCACGCTATTTTGTAAAAAGTGTGGATGGTTTTGTAACTATGTCGCAAAAGGTATTGAATGATTTAAAGCAGTTTACTACCACCAAGCCCATGGCATATACATTGCATCCTTTGTATGATAATTTTGGCACCCCGGTGCCTCAGGAGCAGGCCTTACAGGAGTTAGGATTGAGCGAGGATAATAAGTATGTGTTGTTTTTTGGTTTTATACGTGATTATAAGGGTTTGGATTTGTTATTGGATGCTTTTGCGCATCCGCAGTTAAGGGCTATGCCGGTAAAATTGCTCATAGCGGGAGAGTTTTATTCCGGGAAGGAGCAGTATATGCAGCAGATAGAGCGTTTGCAGCTGGCCGACAAGGTAGTATTGCACACACATTTTATACCCAATACCAGAGTAGGTTTATATTTTAGTGCGGCACATTTAATAGCGCAGCCATATAAGAGTGCTACGCAAAGCGGGGTTACGCAGGTGGCCTATCATTTTGAAAAGCCGATAGTAACCACCAATGTAGGAGGTTTGGCCGAAATAGTGCCTCATGGCAGAGTGGGGTATGTGGTAAATCCTGATAGTGAAGAAATAGCGGAGGCTATTATTCGTTTTTTTGCCAATGATTTATATGATACTTTTTGCAGTGCCATGCAGGAGGAGAAAAAGCGGTTCAGTTGGGATATAATGGTAGATACCATTAACAGGGTAAGCCGTGAGGCTAAATAGTTTTCTATATTATTCCACCATTTTATAAGCAAAAGCGTGTACCAGTGAGCGTATGCTCATTTGGGTAATTTTGTTATTATCGGCCGACGGGTTCACTCTATTAGACAGGAATATATATATCAAATCGTAATGTGGGTCTATCCATATGAAGGTGCCTGTAAATCCGCTATGTCCATAGCTCAGCGGGGAGGCGGCAGCGCAGCACGGGGAGGCGGCTTTTCCGCGGGCAGGTTTGTCAAATCCTAATGCTCTGCGGCATTTGCTTTCTTTAGGATAAAAGTAGTTGGTAAAGGTGGCAATGGTGGAGGCTTTCAGGTAGCGGTGTCCTTGGTACAGGCCGCCGTCAAGCAGCATTTGGCATATAGCCAGCAGGTCGGTAGTGGTAGAAAACAGGCCGGCGTGGCCTGACACGCCGCCGAGCAAGGCAGCTCCCTGGTCATGCACATAGCCGCAAAGCAGCTGATGGCGGAACAGGGTATCATATTCGGTGGGGGCTATATGGTTTTCGGCTATGGTACTCAGCGGGCAAAAGGTGGTATTGGCAAGGCCCATAGGTTGGTAAAAGAAGGTGCGTGTGTACACGTCAAGGGTGAGTCCGCTCACTTGTTTTACTATAGCGGCCAGCAGGTAAAAGCCAAGGTCGCTATACAGGTAGTCGTTATTGTTTTTAAGGGAGCTATGGGTAATACGTGCGGTAAGGGTATCTTCAAAGTCGGTACGGAGGTACATATTTTTAGCTACGTGTATGGCATAATCGGGGGAGTAGGAAGTTTGCCACCATTCTTCTTTAAGGGAGTGATTTTTATTTTGTGTTTCCAGGTAGAAAGGTATCCAAGCCTGCAGGCCTGCGGTATGGGTGAGCAGTTGTTGTACGGTAATATTTTGTTTATTGCTGCCTTGCAAATAGGGCAGGTATTTGCTTATTTTATCCGAAAGGCATATTTTATTTTCTTCGTATAGTTTCATTACGGCTAGGGTGGTGGCCATTACTTTGGTTACAGAGGCCAGGTCATACACGGTGGATGTGTTTACTTTACGGTGGTCCAGGTAGGAGTAGGTGCCGTAGTTTTGTTCATAGAGCACGTTTTTGCCTTGGGCAATTATGATGCTGCAGCCGGGAAAGGCTTTTTCTTTTATGGCGCGGTTAATTATTTCGTCTATTTTGGTTTGGTAGAACACATGATTTTTTTCATGGGCGTTTTTTGTATAATTTTTGACAGTAATGCCGGTATTAATGTCAAATTGGTTAAGGGCCACGGGCAGGTGGCCGGTAACGGGGTTAATGCCGCAGGCGGCTTCGCCAAGGGCTTTTTCGGCCATATCCAGTGGGTGATAGCCCACCAATATGGCGGCAAATTTATTGGCAAAAGGCAATTCATTAAGGGCATAGGGGTTGCCGGGCAGCAGGAGTATTACGGGTATGCTGTCGGCGGTAAGGGAGTCCAGCAGGAGTATGGTTTGCTCATTCATGCCGTATTTTTTTTGCGGGTACTGACTCAGGTTTGACAGGCTTACCACTATATAGTCGGCATTTTGTTTGGCTTTATATATTTCGTCTTTTTTTTGCATCAGGCTTTCTTTACATTCTATTACGTTAATGTTTAAATTTTTTGAAAGAATGTCAATAAGCACTTGTGATGAAGATTTGGCTTCCCGCAGATAGAGGCCTTGTTTTTTGTGTGACAGTGGAATAATATGGTTATTATTGCACAGCATGGTAATGGATTTTTCCATTAGCAGGGCGTTTAGGGGGGCTATTTGTGGCAGGTTTACATTATTCCATGCGTGCAGGTTATCTATGGGAAGCGGGTGTGGAAGCACGTATTTTTCTTTCATTTTCAATACTTTAAGGCATTTTTTATTAATGTCATCTATGCTTAGTCGTCCATCAAGCAGGGCTTGTTTTATGGCCATAGATACGGTTTCAAAATCGGCGGGCAGTAATAGTACATCGGCGCCGGCTATAAGGCAGCGAACTTCCAGTTCGCCTTGCGGGTATTGTTTTATAATGCCGCCCATTTCGAGTCCGTCGGTGAAAATAAGACCTTTAAAGTCCATTTCTTTTTGCAGCAGGGTATTTGATATGTAGGGGGAGGCGGTAGCTATGGCCTGGCTATCCAGTGCGGGAATAAGCAGGTGGCCTACCATTACGGCGTCAACGTTATGTTTTATAAGTTGGGCAAAGGGGTAGAGTTCTATTTTTTTTAGTCTGCTTAGCGGGTGGTATATTACGGGGGCGTCTTTATGGGAGTCGGTTTGGGTGTCACCGTGGCCGGGAAAATGTTTGGCGCAGGCCATAATGCCGTTATCCTGCATACCTTTGGCATAGGCTATGCCGCATTGGGCCACCAGTTGGGGGTTGCCTCCAAAGGAGCGGCTGTTAATAACGGGGTTAAGAGCGTTATTATTTACATCTATGCAGGGTGCAAAATTCACGTGTATGCCCAGTTGTTTGCATTGGGCGGCCATAAGGGCGCCCATTTGGTATATAAGGGCGGTGTCGTTACCGGCGCCCAGCGCCATTTGTCGGGGGTATAGGGGAACGCTGTCCAATCGCATGCCCAGGCCCCATTCACCGTCTATGGCTACCATAAGCGGTATATGGCTCACGGCTTGTATTCTATTGGTAAGGGCAGCTTGTCGGCAGGGGCCTCCCTGAAAAAAGCATACGCCGCCCACCTGATAGTCGTTAATATATTTTACCAAGTTGGCACAATATTTTTCATCTTTATCGGAGTGAGCCCTTATCATCATCAATTGGGCTATTTTTTCATCCAGTGTAAGGGTATGCAGTATCGAATCGGCCCAGGAGGGTGCAGGCATATAATTATAGGCCCGTGCAGGCGTAAGAGAGGCGGTACATAGTAATAGTGAGAGTATGATAAGTTTATATTGTTTCATTGTAACGGGTATTATATATTAAGTGTGCAAAATAACACAAAACGGAGCATAAAAAAAATGAATGTTAAAGGTATTTTTTAACATTCATTTGTGTAAAATGCGGGAGTAGTATATATTATTTTAAGTAGCGGGTAAGGTCCACTTCTTCTTCCATAAAGTTTACAGCCTGGCCGGTATTAGGGTTAACGGTGAGCCAGTCATAGGTTGTGGTGGCAATATCGGTTTCGGCGTAGCAGTGTACTACTACATTATCACCTTCCATGTGGTCCACGGCCACTATGGGGGAGTGGGAGTAGTTTTTGGCCATTTGCAGTATTTGAGAGGCATTGTACACTGTACCTTCAGGCATGGAAGGCAGTGTGTCATATATCACGTTATTATCAGCGGGTGAGGTGGAGGCCAGGGTATAAGGTTCTTCGGCCGTGTCAGATTGTGAGCAGGCCATGCACAGGCAGGCTGCCAAGGGTAATATCCATATTTTTTTCATTTTTATAATTGTTAAGTTTATATCAGGTAAGGGTACAAAAACCGTTCCACAATGTGTGTGGCGGTTACAGCAGGTGTTGGTTAAAGCATCGTTCCAGCAGAAGTGATATGGAAGAGTAGGTGTTGTTAATAATTATTTTTACGTCTTTTTTGTTCATCCATGTTACTTGGGTAATATTTTCTTCTGTTTGGGGAATCAGGGGGGTATTTGCCATGTTTTGCATGGTGTACCAGTGGGTTTGTTTCAGCACCAGTTCGGTGGAGTTATATTGTTGGAATATGTGGTAGGTGAATCCGGCATCGGCTATAATTTTCAGTTGTTGCAGGCCGGTTTCTTCCTGCACTTCGCGTATGGCGGCTTCAGGGTCGGTTTCACCAGGTTCCACGTGTCCTTTTGGCAAATCCCATTTACCCAGGCGTTCTATGGCCAATATGCTTTTGGAGGTACACACTATGCCGCCGGCGGCTTTTTGGAATATAAAGCAGTGTTTTACAGTTTCTAAAAGTTCCATTGCTTCTTCTTGGGTATGGCAGGCCACGCGAATATTGGTTTTATGGGTTATAAAACGGTTTACCAATTCCGATACAGATGATATGCTACTGTAATATAGTATATTATCATCTATTATGCTTTCTGATGAAATTTTTATTACTTCCAGAAAGTTATAATTGTAGAAAAGTTTGTATATTTGCATCTTTAAAAATTTAAGTATATAACGTATGGAATTAGCAAAAAATTGTGCAAAAAATTTATTGTCTATAAAAGCAATAAAACTTAGTCCGAGTGAGCCGTTTACATGGGCTTCAGGTTTAAAATCACCCATATATTGTGATAATCGTAAAACATTATCTTATCCGGATATGCGTGCCTTTATTCGTAACGGATTGGCCGAAACCATTCGTAAGAACTATCCTGATGTACAGGTAATAGCGGGAGTAGCCACGGGTGCCATAGCACAGGGTGTATTGGTGGCACAGGAGTTAAATTTACCTTTTGTATATGTACGCAGTGAAGAAAAAAAGCATGGTCTTACCAATAAGGTGGAAGGTGTAATTAGCGCCGGGGATAAGGTAGTGGTAATAGAGGATTTGGTATCTACCGGACAAAGCAGTTTGAATGCTGCGCAAACATTGCGTGACATGGGTTGTAATGTATTGGGAATGGTAGCCATATTCACCTATAATTTGCCTATAGCTTCGCAGCGTTTTGCTGAGGCCGGTATTACCTTGCACACGCTTACACACTATGGTATATTGGTAGAAGAGGCAGCTAAAGAAGGATATATTAAAGAGGATGAAACAGAAGTGCTTAATGCATGGAGTAAGGATCCTGATGCATGGGCCGAACAACACCGATAATATATGAATATATCAAGTGATATTACCCCCATACAAGCCACTGCAGAGCAGGTATATACCCTTGTTACTGATTGTACCGGTTTAGAGCATCATATTCCGGGTGTGCAGGATTGGGTGGCAGGTCCCAAGCAGTGCGGGTTTACCGTACCGGGAGCAGGGCATATAGATATGAGTATACAGCATGAAGAGCCGTATAGTCATGTGGTATATGCTATTACCAATGCCATGACACCCCAAAGTGTGGAATTACATTTTCACATTGGTTGCGAGCAGGAATCGAGTACATTAAGAATAAGTACCGATATTAATTTGCCTTTTATGGTGGCCCAAATGATGAAGGCTCCCTTACAAAAATTTGTGAATACATTGGTTTTACAAATTAAAGCGGCAGTAGAGAACAGGCATTAAAAAAAGTGCGAAATATATTCACATATACATTAAAGGGTGCAGCAGTAGCGGTTGCACTGTTATTGCTTTATATAGCAGTGCCCTACATGGTGTGTCCCATATATCATTTTGAGTCTTCCGCTCCTTTTGGGGGCAAGCGTTATTATAATCCTTATCAGCATATAGGTACGCAGTGGCAAATAGCTAATTTTCACACTCATTGTAAGGCGTGGACAGGGGTAACCGATGGAAAAAACTGTAGTAGGGAGCAGGTGGTGGAAGCGTATAGACAGTTAGGATACAATCACATAGGAATATCTAATTATCAGCGTATTACTCACGAGCGGTATGCTTGCGGGCAGTCTTGTATTACCATACCATCGTATGAGCATGGCATTAATGTGAAAAAGCGGCATCAGTTGGTATTGGGAGCCGACAGGGTGCTGTGGATGGATTTTTTTATGCACCAAAGCATACATCACAAGCAGTATATGCTTAATAAGTTGCGTAGCACAGGTGATATGGTGGTAATTAATCATCCTCAGTTTTGTGAGGGGTATAAGCCACAGGATTTTACTTATATGTCTAATTATGATGCCATAGAGGTGTTGAATCATTATCGCAGTTCGGTTCCCCAGTGGGATAGTGCTTTATCAAGTGGTTATTATGCCGTATTATTGGCCGATGATGACATGCATCAGTTGGGTCGTATGGACGAAATAAGTTCTAATTTTACGGTAGTGAACGCATCGGTATTATCGCGATCGCACATAGTGCAGGCGCTTAAGCGGGGGCAGCATTTCGGGGTACGTGTGCACCGTAAGGCCAATGAAAGCATGCAGGTGAAGCAGCAGCGAATAGCTAATATGGTATATCCCAAATACATACGCATGCATGGAGATACGCTCACGGCTTTGTTTACGCAGCAGGTAGGCAGTATAGCTTTTATAGGGCAGGGGGGTGTGTGCAGACAGGTAACGCGGCATGACAGCATAGCCAGCTACGTAATGGGAGAGGCTGATACGTATATACGCATAGAGGTGTATGACAATGACAGCAACTATATCATATTTAATCCTATAGTAAAATGTGAGCATGCGGTGCCGGTAAAAAAAGCTTTATATAGTGTAAATAAAGCAAAAACGGGTACAAAATATGCAATAGAATTATTGAGTATACTATTTGTATTATGGTATGTAGTAGGAAGAAAATACATTAAACAGGGGAAAAATTCAGCCATACGGATGTATTTGTATAAAAACAGGTATATTATACTGGTAGTAGGTGTATCGTTGTTTCTGCGGTCTTTTTTGGCCGTAATTATGGAATTGAACAATGATGAGTTATATTATCGTATGTTTGCCATGTTTCCGCATTGGAGTTATTTTGATCATCCGCCCATGGTAGGGTGGCTTATTAATATAACGTCGTTGCATTTGTTACTTGACCAAGCCTTGTTTATACGGTTAGGTGCTATTATATTATGCACGGCAGGTTCGTGGCTGGTATATGACACGGCATGCAGGCTGAGTGGGGAAAAAACGGGGCTGATGGCGGTATTGCTGTACAATGTATCGCCGTATGTGCTTATAGTTACGGGTACATTTATTATACCTGATGCAGGTCTTATGTTTTTTTCGCTTATGGCCTTGCGGGAAGCGGTGTGTATATTAGTAACGCGGGAGCACACGGGGGGTAGGCATTATATGTTTTTAGGTTTGTGGATAGGCATGGCCTGTTTATCAAAATATACGGCTATACTATTGTGGGCGGGCATAGGCTTATATGTGCTTATATATGATCGTAAATGGCTTAAGAATGCTTATATATACCTTGCTATATTCATTACCCTGCTATGTTGTGTACCTATATTATGGTGGAATGCGGACCATGATTTTATAAGTTTTACTTATCATAGCAGCAGGGTAGCCTTGTTTTCGCACTTAAGTGCGGGTGATTTTTTTACTGAAATAGCGGGGGAGTGCCTATATAATCATCCGGTATTATGGGTATGTATATGGATAGCTGCTTATAAAAGGTACAGCGGTAAGCAGTATAAGGCAGGCGGTTCACCGTACAGGCTTGTATATTGTATGGCATGGCCTTTAATATTGGTATTTTGGGTATTTGCATGGTTTAAGCCGGTATTGCCGCACTGGAATGCGCCGGCATATACGTTGTTATTGTTTCCCACGGCACACATGTTGGTACAGGAGGCAGGGGTACATTACAGGCGGGTACGCCGATATATGGGTGTAGCCGTATTCACGACGATATTGGCGGCGGTATTATTTGTAGTGCAGTGCAAATGTGGGTGTGTGGTACCTTCGGTACCGTATGTGAAGGATTATTCCATGGAGGTGTCAACCTGTAAAAGCACGGCACAGGCATATATGGAGGTGAGTCGGCGGGCCGAGCAGAGAGGTATAATGGCTGCAGATGCACCTATATTATGTCCCCGTTGGGAGTTGGCAGCCGAGTATGAGTATTACATAGCCCGAAATAGTGCGCACAGGGTGCTCACCATGGGTCCCTTATACCGCACGCATGAGTATGCGTGGATAACGCATAATAGAGATGCCATGGCATTAGGTATGGATATGTGGTTTATTACCGACAGCTATTCCTATCAGGAGCCCAAATATTTATCCTGTAGTTTTGAGCATATATCCGAGCCTTATATTATTACGGTATATAGAGGCGGCAGGCCTGCCAAGCAGGTGTATATATATCGCATGCAGCATTTAAAGCGGGAATTACCGTATGTTTATTAGCTGTATTTTTCTCAGACGTATAGGTTGCATGCGGGCTTCTATGCTGTAGGTGGAAAACAGGCTGTCGTTAATGTCAAATATGTTTTTTGCCGCAGGCAATAAATAGTTTTTATAGTCTATTTGGTGGTATTCAAGCTTTTGCATAGGCAGAGGTCCGTTATAGTTAACGGGGCCGCTTATGTAGGTAGGTTGGCAGTAGAATTCTTTTCGGGTCATGCCCGGAGCCGATACTATAAAATTAACGCAGCTGTCATTGGTGTACAGTGTATAGTTGCCCAGGCTGTCGGTGAAGGTGTGCATACCTATGGACCAGTCGCTGTTCCATCCGCGTATTACGGCGCCTTCTATAGGTTCATTTTTCAGGTTTACTATTTTTCCTTTAATACATATATTGGTGTAGCCCAATATGTTATAGTAGTTTGCGGGTTTTTGTGGTGTATGGGGCACATAATTCATATTGGCTTTAATGCGGGCTGCTACGGGCTTAGGTGAGCCGGCTATGCGATAGCCGTTAGGGGCACAGGTGGTGTCGTTATGATTGAGTATGCCGGCATATTTTCCTTCAAATACGCCTATATTGGCATCTTGAAATTCCCACCAGCCAAAGCCGCAGGCTCCGCAGTCACGGGCGTAGCGGTACACGTAGTCGTAAAATTGGCATTGGTGTTCATAAGGTATGCTGTCGTTTTCGGCAGGCAAGGCTGTTTCGCCTATCATCCATGGCTTGTGTATGTAGGTGCTGTACCAATATATTTCATTTTTTACCCTTAAGGGATGGTAGGTATGTATTTGTACAAAGTCCACGGGAAGCAGGGAGGCATCCCAACGGAATACGTCAATGGGCTCTGACAGACCTAAGGTGAACAGTTGGTGTGGTGCGTATGTACGCATGAGCAGTTCCCAGTGGCTTACTATGCGTACAAGTTCTAATTTGGATCGATGTTTTTCGGTGTCGAAGTACAGGGGTTCATTAAAGAAGTCGTAGGCGAATATGGTATTATTATCTTTAAAGGCTTTTAGCAGGGCTATGGTAAATTTTTCCACTTGCGGATGAAAGGGAGCCTTAATAAGCAGCATTATTTTTAAATTTTGTTCCTGAGCCAATGCCACAAATTGTTTTAGACCTTCTATAATTTGTTTTTGTTTATTGCGAAGGTAGTATTTTTGGCCGTCGGCCAAATAATAGGGTTCATCGTGTTCGTCAAAGTGCAGGCGGTCAAATACAACGCGTATAGAATTAAAGCCCATGGCTTTAATAAGCTGCAGGTGTGCGGTAAGTTGTGTTTGGTTATCAGCGGGAGTGTGGGTTTCATACGTGCCGGTATCTTCATAATATATGCAGGGTGTTATAGTAAACCTGTTGTTCATGCAGCGATATTCGGTTACATAGTTCACCATAAGGGGGAAAAACGTGTCGTTTTGCAGCATAAACACATTGTTTTCTATGCGAACAAATCCGGGTGCGGGCTTATAAGCGGGTTTATGTCTGCAGCCGTACAGGCAGGCGGTAAGGCATAGTATCCATATAATATGATGCAGGCGGTGCATAATGGCTACAGGGTTCGTTGGCGTAACACTTCAAACATAATAATGCCGGCGGCTACCGATACATTGAGAGAGGCTATGGAGCCACACATGGGTATGTTTACCTTTTGGCTGCATATGTCCATTATTTGGGGGGATATGCCGTTATATTCATTGCCCATAACTATGCATACGGGTGTGGTAAAATCAGCGTTGTAGTATGGAAGGGAGGCTTTTTCGGAGCAGGCGACTACGTTTACTCCGCTTTGTTGTAAATAGTTTATTACATCGGTAAGGCTGTCATGGCGGCACACGGGTATAGTGTGCAGGGCTCCTGCCGATGTTTTTATTGCATCTTCATTCAGCTGGGCTGTATGCTTGGATGGTATAATAATGGCGTGTACGCCGGCACATTCGGCGCTACGGGCTATGGAGCCTATGTTACGCACATCGGTAAGGCTGTCAAGCAGTAATATAAATGGAACTTTACCTTCTTCATATAGGGAAGGAAGTATATCATATATGCTTTGGTATATCACCGATGACATAAGGCATACTACACCCTGGTGATTACCTTTGGTATAGCGGTTCAGCCTTTCTACGGGCACGTATTGAAAGGGTATGTTATGTTCCCGTACCATGCGGAAAAGCTCTTTGAACAGGTCGCCGGTGAGACCGCGTTGGAGTATTATTCTATCTATTTCTTTGCCGTTATTAATGGCTTCTATTACGGGACGAATACCATAAATAAGGTTGTTTTTTGATTTTTTGTCAAACGATGTGTACATAAAAAACAGGTGTTATATAATTTTGCAAAGGTACATAAAAAAAATTAGCATGTTACACTATTAGGAAGCTATTTAATATAAATAATAGAAAGAACTTCATCGGAAGCATAGGGTGCACCGGGGTATTTATCGGTGAAATCCAGGTTGAGCCAAAATTCATTGTTTTTGTCCAGCCGGTAGCATATTTGTTTGTTTTTTACCTGCTCGGGAAAGCAGGTGTATATGGCGTTTACGTATTTGTCAAAGTCGTTTTGATTACCGCAATACATTTCGGGGTAAACATGGTTAGGAGCCCATACTATACGAACGTTTACGCCTATAGCTTTAAGGGAAGAGGCCATGAGTATGCTATAGTCATCACAATCTCCGGCCATAAGCTGTATACTTTCACCCGGAGTGGCAAAGTAGTCAAATCCGGAAGGGTCACATACGTATTTATAATTGTCTTTAATGTATTTAATAAGTGAAAACTGACGGCATATTTGGCGGTATTTGGTGTAGTATTCGTCAAAATAGAGCAGGGAATGTTCCACGGCAAAATTCCGCACCACCGAATCCTTGTAATCCACTTTTTGCTGTATGCGTTTCTGTAGTGATATGTGTGGAGCCATGGCTGCCTGCGCAGGTTTTATATCCACCTGCTCGGCTTGGGTATTGAATAGGGTAATACTTTGTTTGGCATTATTTACCACCATGTGACTTTGCCAACCTATGTTGGCTGTAAGGAGTATGGCAATAGTGAGAATGAACAATATTATGGTAAGATGAAACATCCACTTGTATTTGTGATTAAAATATACCAGCAGACCAAAAAACAGCCCCAGCAGTATAAATGTTTCTACCTGTATATGGCCTATGTATATGGATGGAATAAATTGGGTAATAAAAGCGGCCGATATTACCGACAATACGAATGAGAGTATAATTCGTACTGCTTTAGCCCAGCCCGGGTGAGTGTGATACCAATTTATTAAATTCATAATTTTATGTAAGGTAAAAATGCAAAGGTAACATTTTTTTTGCATAACTTATGTCATGAGAAAGTGTTATCTTTGCAAAAAATATATAAAAGAAAAGTAAATGGGAAGGCAAGTTGCATGCGTACTGCTTATAGTGTTGATATTAAACAAGGTAAATGCCCAGTCGGAGGATAATACATCTGCCCGATTGGCTTTGCAGTATTATAATGAGCAGCAGTATGATAAGGCAGCACAGGCGTATGCCGACCTGTATGCACGTAATGCCAGTCATTATAATTACACTTATTATTTGCAAAGTTTGTTGCAAATACGTGACTATAAGTCGGCAGAGCGGTTGGTGCACAAGCAGCTGAAATTGAAGTTTACCATGTGGGAGTATCAGGTGGACTTAGGTTATGTGTATGAGTTGCAGAATGAGGGTGCCAAGGCTAAAAAGCAGTACGAATCATGTGTGAATGCCATAACGGTTAATTCGTCGGATGTGGTGGATTTGGCAGGGGCTTTTGCAGGCCGCGGCAAGTATGATTATGCGTTAAAAACGTACATGCAGGGGCGAAAATTGTCCGGTAATGAGGCGGAATATGCTATGGACATGGCTGCCATATATGAAAAGGAGGGCGGGTACGACAAGGCTGCTACCGAATATTTTACCCTGTTGAATACGCAGCCTGAGCGGCTGGAGCAGGTAGAGGCAACATTATTGGGGTGGTGGATGCATGATGATGATAATGTTCGCAAGGAGCTGTTACGCACCTATATTCTTAAGTATAGTGCCCGTTATGCCGAAAACAGGGTGTATTCGGAGTTGCTTATATGGTATGCTATGCAACAGAATGATTTTTCCATGGCCATAAAGCATGTAAAGGCCATGGATAAAAAATATAATTTAGCCGGATATACGGTAATGCAGGTAGCCCGCACGGCAGCGCAGCATAATGATTATGTATCGGCAGAAGATGGCTATAAGTATGTGCTGTCGTTAGGGAATGGCACCGTGCTGGGTCCGCAGGCTCAGGCGGAAATGTTGCACATGCAATATGAGCGTGTGCAGGGTGAATATGGAGTGAACATTCGGCAGGTGCAGGATTTAGATAAAAGTACGGAAGAATATTTTAGCAAGCAGGGCGTTAATGATAAAACCATAGCCTTATATCGTCGGTGGGTAATGTTAAAGGCCATAAAGTTGGAACAAATAGCTCAGGCTGATAGTATGCTTACAGCCCTGTTGTATAGTAACAGGCTTATGCCAATGCAGGTGGCGCAGGTAAAAACGGATATGGCCAGGCTGAAGGTATTGCAGCATGATGTATGGGAGGCCATATTGCTGAATTCGCAGGTGGAGAAGGATTTTCCTAACGATACCATAGGGCAGGAGGCCAAATTGGCCAATGCCAAAATATCGCTCATGCAGGGAGAATACGAGTGGGCTAAGGCCCAATTAGATGTGTTACGTGCAGCCACCACTAAGCCGATAGCCAATGATGCCATGTATTTATCATTGCTTATACGGGATAATGAAAACGGTGATGATAGTGTCAACGTGTCGTTGCGGCAGTTGGGGAGTGCCATGTATATGCTGGAATGCGGTTTGCCTGAAAGAGCCGAAAAGTTGCTTGATAGTGTGAAGGCAGGGGGTAACGTAAATCTTTATGATGATGTGCTGTATTATGAGGCGACAGCCGCACGGCAAAAAGGAGATTACCGGCAGGCTGACAGCCTGCTGGCGGAATATGTGCTTACCTATCCCGGGGAGTTGCCTGCCGATGATGCCTTATACGAGCGGGCGCAAATACAGGAATTGTACCTGCATGATACTTTTGCGGCCATGGAATTGTACAGGCAGCTGCTCACCTGCTATAGTGGCAGCATATATGCCGAGCAGGCCAGAGAACGCATAAGGGTGCTCAGGGGTGATTTTTTGCGAAATGCTGAATAATATGTTGTAAATTATTGTTTTTAAGTAAATAAAAAAAAGGTGAATGTAAAATTCACCTTTTTTAATATTTTAATGTCGTTTTTTACAATATTATTTACCTGCTTCGTAGCCGGCGTGAATGGCGTCCATGTTCGATTTAACCACGGCTTCACCTTTACGGTCAAATATGTGGTGGATGGCATCTTCCAGCTTGCACATATCTATGCCCAAATAGTGAACGGCGGCACCCAAAAGCACCATGTTAGAGCGGGCGTTTACCTGTTTGGCTATGTCATTAGCGTTAATTTTAACGCAGTTAGGAACTTTGGCCAATTCGGTATTAATGGTATCCATATCGGGATAATTTTTAATATTGATAAATGGTTCCGAATTGGTAATAACGCAACCGTTTTTGCTTAAGAAAGGTAAATAACGGAGGGCTTCCATAGGTTCCGATGAAAGTATAATATCGGCATTACCTTCAGGTATTACATCGGCGAATATAGGTTTATCGGATAAGCGGAGGTGGGAAAATACGCTACCACCGCGTTGTGACATACCGTGTATTTCCGATTGTTTTAAATACAAATTTTCATTTAGGGCAGCGTCAGATATTATTTTGGCTACTGATACTATACCATCACCACCAACACCGCATAATATGATATCTTTCTTCATTTTTATGTCTCCTATTAATTTAATAACACTTTATTTTTTTTCACCTAAGTGTTTTTTTAATTCCACCAGACAGGTGCGGTGAGGAATAATTACAGAAACACCGTTATAAGCTACTTCTTCTTCTATTATTTTCACGTTTTCGTCGTGATTTTTAGGCAGAGGATTTATATCACGAATGTGAGCGGGTTCTACGCCTAAGCCTTCACATATACGACGGAGTTTATTATGTGCTGAAGAAGGCTGGCCGCCTGTCATAGCGGTAATATCGTTATCCAATATTACAACTACCACATTGGCTTTTTCGTTCACGCAGTCCAAAAGACCGGTCATACCGCTATGGCCGAAAGTACCGTCACCTATAACGGCTACTGCAGGGAATATGCCTACTTCGGAAGCACCCTTGGCCATGGTGATGGAGGCACCCATACATACTGTAGTGTTAATGGCTTTCATATTAAAGCCTAAAGTGTAGCAGCCTATATCTCCAAATACTTTTCCGTGTTCGTATTTGGCCATTACGGCGTTAAGGGCATTGTAGCTGTCTACGTGAGGACATCCCTGACATAATGCGGGAGGACGGTTAGTAACCACTTCAGGTACAGGCATACCAACAGGTACATTCATTTTTAATGCTTTGGCTATTTTTTCGGCATTCATTTCACCGTCACGACGTATGGTTTCGTCTAAGCGGCCCATTACTTTTTTACCTTTACCTAAGTATCCTTTAATAAGTTCTTCTATAAAAGGCTGGCCATCTTCTAATACCAATAATTCATCACATTCATCGTATAATTTGCTCAGCATGTTATACGGCAGCGGGTATTGGGTGATTTTTACTACAGGATAAGGGCACTTGCCATCGGCAAAATTTTCCATGAGGTAGTTATAGGCTATACCGCTGGTAATAATACCTAATTTTTTATCGGTACCGGCATAGTATTGGTTATATCCTGATTCTTCCGAGGCCTGAGTAAAGGCAGGTTGTTTATCTATTAAGCTGCGGTACAAACGCTTGGCATTAGCCGGAAGCAGTACAAATGATTTTGCGTCTTCGGGATATGAAAGTGCATTTTGGGCACGGCATTCTTTACGTACCACACCGGCACGGCTGTGAGCCAAACGGGTAGGAATACGATACAATACGGGAGTACCTAATTTTTCGGACAATTCATAACCGTAGAATACCATGTCATAGGCTTCCTGCTGATTAGAAGGTTCCAGCATGGGTATCATGGCCCAATGACCGTAAAAGCGGCTGTCCTGCTCGTCCTGTGAGGAGAACATGCTGGGGTCATCGGCTACTACTACTAATACGCCTTTAGTACCTATAATGGCGGCATTCATAAAGGGGTCACCGCATACATTAAGCCCTACGTGTTTCATACAGGTCATGGCACGTTTACCGGCATAGGCTACACCTATGGAAGCTTCCAATGCTGTTTTCTCATTGGCACACCAATTGGCTACTACGCCTTTTTCTTTGGCTTCTTTTGATTTAATAACGTATTCCGTAATTTGAGTGGACGGAGTACCGGGATAACTGTTGATGGCACTACCACCGGCATCTATAAATGCTTGGGCTATAGCTTCATCGCCTAATAATAATAACTTTTGCATATTTTTTTATATTTTATTTTCTAAAAATGTAACATACGCATTATAAAATGCATACGCTTGCAAAGGTAGCATTTTTTTTTGTTTCATACCGTTTTTTTATAGAGTATTTTTTTTGTGTGGGCAGTATTTTCAGGCGTGTTATATACTAAAAAGCGGCAGAGTAGGGCAAATGCCAATCAGGCATAGTCCGTTAGTAAAAAACACTTTAAAAAGTATGCGGGTGTACCATTAAAAAGATTATCTTTGCATTTTTTTATATACAAAAAAAATATGCAGGCGGCACAAACCAAAGACGAACTCCGGCAGCAGGAAAAATATCTGCTTATGACACAGGCACCCGTAAAGCGATTGGTGCTTCGCATGGCATTGCCTACTATAGTAAGTATGCTGGTTATTGCCATGTACAATGTGTCCGATGCTGCTTTTGTGGGGCATTTGAGCACGGAGGCTACCGCCGGAGTAGGCGTGGCATTCGCTTATATGACTTTTGTGCAGGCTGTTGGCTTTTTTTTCGGTCACGGGAGCGGTAATTATATATCACGGGAGTTAGGAGCCCGTCATACGCAAAATGCGTCCGGAATGGCTGCAACAGGCTTTTTTACGGCGTTAATCACAGGCGCATTGGCAGCGGGAATTATTTTATGCTTATTGTCTCCTTTTTCCCGTTTATTAGGTGCCACCCGTAATATATTGGAGCCGGCTAATCAATATTTGCAATATATACTTATAGCCACTCCTTTCATGATGTCGTCTATGGTAATGAATAATCAGCTGCGGCTTCAGGGCAGTGCGAGGTATGCCATGATAGGTTTAACTTCGGGCGCAGTACTGAATATAGTGCTTGATCCTATATTCATATTTGGCATGCACTTAGGGGTAAAAGGTGCTTCCATAGCTACGCTTATCAGTCAGGTGTTTTCGTGGGCATTACTTTTAGCAGGAACACAGCGTGCAGGTAATGTGCATATTAAATTTAAAAATTTTAAGCCGTCATGCTATTTTTACAGGCAAATAGTTAAGGGCGGGCTTCCTTCGTTATGTCGGCAAAGCATGATATGCGTATCTGTTATATGCCTTAACAGAGCGGCTGCCGTGTGTGCCATGCCCGGGCAGGAAGCCTCCGCCATAGCGGCTTTTGCCATAGTGTCACGCATTATGATGTTCGCTTTTTCCGTTATATTGGGCTTTGGACAGGGATTTCAGCCGGTGTGCGGATTTAATTACGGAGCCGGCCTGTATGCCAGAGTAAAGGAATCATACATGTTTTGTATGTGGGTAGCCACCGTCATACTTATAGTTATGGGCGCATGCGGATACATGTGGGCTCGGGAACTCATAGCTGTGTTTCGTGATGAGGATGCCTCGCTTATGGCTATAGCCGTTAAAGTGCTCCGGTGGCAGTGCATGGCCTTTCCTCTCATAGGTCTTACCACGGCTACCAATATGCTGTATCAAACCATAGGCCGTGCCGTGCCGGCTACCATATTGTCCCTGTGCAGGCAGGGACTGTTCTTTTTGCCCATATTGTTTATTATGATGCACGTTTTGGGCTTGGAAGGTTTGGAAATTACACAGGCCGCAGCCGATGTGTGTACCTTTGCGTTTACCCTGCCTTTTGCCGTAAAAATATACAAAGAACTATCCTCTAAATAGCAAAAAAATAAGCAGTAAACGCTGTATAGACGTATAAGCGTACTTTTTCACTATATTATTCCGCATTACGGGTGTGTACAGCCGTGCTATTTTCAATAATAAGTGTAAAATATTGAATATTAACCAAAAAAAAATCACATAAACAGCCCGAATATAAAGAAAAAAGTGTTAACTTTGCACGTGAAACCATACGGCATAGAGCGGTTAAGGGTAAGTTACCGGGCTATGCGGTAGCATAGTGTAAATATTTACCCGCATGTAACCCAT
>JAZLLK010000036.1:0-63186 GCA_045598105.1 Bacteroidales bacterium
TTCGGAGAAAGACAGTATTTCATTGTACAAAGCAGCTGTCAAAAAACTGATGCCATTTAAGAGTCTGCTTCATACCATCACTTCTGACAATGGGAAAGAATTTGCAAATCATCAGGCTATTGCAGAAGACTTGAATGTAGATTTCTACTTTGCACATCCTTATCATTCGTGGGAAAGGGGTGCTAACGAAAATATGAATGGACTTATTCGACAATATATTCCTAAAGGTTCGTCGTTAGAAGATATTGATGATGAATATATTGAGATGATTCAAGAGAAATTAAACAACCGACCAAGAAAAAAATTAGGATTTTTAACCCCATATGAATATTTTTTTATTACCTTTGCGAAAAATAATTGTTTAACAAAAGTTGCATTTGAGACTTGAATGTGGCTTGGAAAATATAAACAACTTCTAAAACTTAAATTATCAATTAATTCTGCGTTAATCCAAAGTCCATAAGAGAAATACAATGAACAAATACAAGTCCCAAGAAGCACAGGCACTTTCCAAAAGTGGGGGTATGTGTAACCACCTCGGTTCCACCGCCTTCGTAACGGATAATAACGCCACTGTAACCCAGGGATTCCTTTATGCTCCGTTCGGTGAGATTACTACAGAGTACAACGCCACCTTCGGCAATGACATCATTCCCAAATACTCCTTCAACGCCAAAGAACTCGACGAAGAGACAGGAATGTACTACTACGAAGCAAGATACTACGCCCCGCCGGTGTTTGTGAGCAGGGATCCGTTGTTTGAACAGAAACCGTGGTTGAGCCCGTACCATTATTGCAGCAATAATCCGACAGGGCGGATTGACCCGAGTGGGATGTTGGATGACGATCCTCCGTATACATATTCTAATTCCGGAACATTGTTAGGTGTCATTTTAGAAAAAGGAGGCTTTTTTTCTCCAATAAAACAAATGGGATATGTAATGGGCAATGTAGATAATGCTCTGTATATAAAAAATAATCTAAATGTAGTTGCTACTAATTTTCAAGTGAATATCGGTAATGCTATTGGAAGGAGAAAAAATGTAGAAGGTAGCCCTCAAAATGCTATAAGACATACTCTTTGGAGTGCTCTAATGGCTAGAGATTTAGGAAACGAACAAGCTATAAGGGCTTCAAATTCACATGAAGATGGTTGGAAGTTGAGTTCCACACAAAGAAGTTTTTCATATACTGAAAAAAATAGTTCTCTGAAAAAGGCACTTCAAAAGGCTGACCAAGTGGCTGACTTGCTCAATAATCAAATAGGTAGAGGAATAGGAGTATCTAATCCTAATGCAGACAATAAAACGTTGGCAGGTAAAGTGATGAAATATTATTACGCAAATGGCCTTTATACAACTAAATTAAATGACGGTAGAGTTGATGTAGTAAAGACTCGGATTACAAAAGCACAATATGATGCGGCTATGAAAGAGATTGCTAAAAAAGGAAATAATGGTTTAAATGAATAAATATGAATTATAAAAGTATTATATTTTTGATTGTCTTTTGTGTTTTTATTAGTGCTTGCAATAAGACGTCTAATAAGATTACAAGTTATATTAACGATAACTGCGATTTTAAAAAGAATGATGTGTTTTTTCGTGTTATTGATAGTACCTATAGAACGTCACCTGCTGATTTTATTGATTTAAAAAAGGCATTAAAAGTTGATTATGATACTCTATACCTGATTAGTGTTGGCTTTGAGTCAGATATATCTGATATTATAGGCTTTAAATATAATGGTGGTGATTTTACCATAGAAGCTGAAGATAAAAATTTATTGTTATTAGTAAAAAATCACGAAGTTGTTTATCAAGACAAAATAAAAAAAATGAGTGAAAAAGTACATTTTATGTATGCTTTAGAAGAAAACCCCTCATTATTTTGTTTGTTAAAGCATTGTTCTTCAATATATAAGGTTGAACGTGAAAGAGATGGATTACAATATTTTTATTACTTGTATAATGTGAATGAAAATTGCAACTTCAAAAAATTAAAATATTAAATATCAACAATATAATATAATATACCCCAAAATTCAGACCAATAGTATAAGGAAAAAAATACTACCTTTGTAAAATGAAAATGAGGATCAAAAGTTACACGGATTGGAGGCCAAGCGGCCGGCAGTTGGCATTCACATGGCAAAATGCCATGTTTTACCCCAATACCTACCTCAATTTTGATGCTTACGGCAACTACACCAAGCATTATTATAGTGGTAACGAACGTATAGCAAGTCGCTTAGGAGAAAATACTATAAATATTACGCTAAATAATACAAATAGTGTACAATTCTATAACGCCATAGCAGAAGAGCACTTTAGGGCCGATGTGCAGACACTCCTTTGTGAGGAAGTGCGGGTCGGCCTGTAATATGTGGAAGGAATGTATGCTGATAGTTTTTTGGGGTAAATATTTTGGTTAAAAAAAATGCAGACTCCAAAAAAAATGATACTTTTGCATTTTATAGTTTATAGTAGAATAGTATGAATTGGAAATATAGTATAACATTGCTTTATATGTTGGTAGCGGGCTCTATGGCATATGCTCAGCATAGTGGCGGTTATGTGTATGCTTTACCTCAAAATACACTTAAAGTGAAGGTAAATGTAGCAAAAACCATATATCATAAAGGTCCTTTTGCCGAATTCGCGGAGGAGGTTTCAGGGTTGAATATGCCTGTAATAGAAGAAAATGAAGTGAAATATGGCATGAGTCAGGTTCAGTTGCAGGTGCAGCACATGCCCGATACGTTACAAGTGTATCCTATAGAAGTAAGTAATGTTATGTTTTCGCAGTTGGCTAACAAAGGCATGATACTCAATATGGGTGTGTTGGCTAATGATTACGAGGCCGAGCATTATGATTTTGAGACCAAGGCCGAAGAATATCATAATAAATTTTATATGTATAAGGCATCAGATATGATGTTGAAGTATGATACCGCCTATGTCGAGGTTATGGTGGATAGTATGCCGGTAAAGCAGGCTGAAATTACCTCCTATCAGGTGGCTAAGCCAAGCAGGCAAATGGCAGCAGAGGCCGCTGAAAAAATAGAGAGCATTCGTTCGGATTACTATGATTTAATATCCGGATATCATGAGTCGGACTATACCGATTTAAAGTTGATGTTGCAGGAGTTGAAAGGTCAGGAGAATGATCTTATGGTGCTTTTTACCGGTTACAGGCAATCGGAATATACTACTTACGAATATACTTTTACCTTTCCCATGGAGGCCGTGGCCGATGAATTTGATGCGGACTTGTTGGTAGTATCGGTTACCGATGGCGTAATACCTCATTGTATGCATCAGCCGGGGCAGTATAAGTATAGTCTTCATTTTTCCCGTGTGAATACTGTGGGGGCAGCGAGTGCAGCCAAGGTGAAGAATGCTTTTCATTATCGCAGGCCGGCATATTATAAGGTGTGGCTTATGGAAAACGGCACTGCCAGGCAGTACATGGGTGTTATACCCATAGCCCAGTATGGTTCGGTAATGCAAATGGACAGTAAGGTAATGCGTGCGGATATGAATGCTGCAACCGGAGAGTTGGAAAATATAAGCATACAGGTAAATCATGGCAAGTAGAGTAGCGTTGTTGGCCGGAAGTTTTGACCCTATTACCATAGGGCATGAGTACATAGCCTTGCAGGCTGCGGCCATGTTTGATACCCTTATAGTGGCGGTAGGTAATAATGTGCAAAAGCATTCACTTTTTACGGTAGAAGAACGCATGGATATGATACAATCAGTGTTTGCTTCGGTGCCGCATGTACAGGTGTGTGCCTATGAGGGGCTAACTATAGATTATTGTGCCCGTCACGGGGTGCAGTATTTGGTGCGTGGCCTGCGTTCGGCGGCCGATTATGACGCAGAAAGCATGTTGGCGCAAGCCAATAGACTGTTATGCCCGCAAGTGTGTACGGTGTGGATACCGGCAAAACCGGAGCATGCCTGCATATCGTCATCGGCGGTACGTGAAATATTGTACCACGGCGGAAATGTGCAGGCATTTGTGCCGCAGGCGGTATATAAACATATAATGAATAAAAAAATAAAATAATGCGAAAATATATAGGTGTATGCGTGCTATTGTGCTGTGTGTGCATGGTAATGGGGCTTAAGCCTGTTACGTTGCATGGTAAGTTGGCATTTGCCCAAAATGGGGTAGTGCGGGTATATGCCTATAAGGATATGCTTACCTATACCCGGCAGCAAATACAGCAGGTGAAGGTGAATGATGACGGCAGTTTTTACCTGCAGTTGCAGTTGCAGGAAACCATGCCTATAGAAATAGCTTATAACAATACTTATGGCAGTATGGTGGTGGAGCCGGAGCATACCTATCGTTTTACACTGCATACCGATAGTGCACTTATAGGTCGTATAGATGCCGATATGGCGGGTAATTATCTGCAAATAAGGTTTAATACCATCGATACATCGGAGTTGAATCAAAAAATATGGCGGTTCAATAAGTATTATAATTACTTTATGAATTGTTACGGTGATGATTTGCTTCGGGGTATGGAAATAAGCACCTATGACAGTCTGCTGGAGCAGCTCACCAGCCGTTTTCCTGATGTGTATGTGCCTACCGATTATTATTCGGCTTATGTGCATTACAGATATGCCGATATAGACTTATTGTTCTATTCTAAGGAGAAAGATACCGTGTATAACAGGTATCTCACCGGTGAATATGTGCATTATTATAATGCGGCTTATATGGATTTCTTTCATCATTTTTTTGAAAATCATCTTTACGGGGCTTCCAAATATATACCGGTGAATATGCTATATGAGGATGTGAACCAAAAAAGGAATTATTTCAAATTCTTTGATGATATGGGTTCCGATCCTTTGCTGGTAAACGAGGTAATACGTGAAATGGTGATGATATTGGGATTAGGTGAATTGTACGACAATGAGGAGTTTAGTCGGTCTAATGTGTTGTTTTTGCTGCAGCAGCTTAAGGGGCAGACCAAGTTTATACAGCATAAGGTTATGGCAGACAATATGATAGAAACAAAAACGGCACTTCGTCCGGGTTTTAAATCGCCTGATTTTACACTTAAGGATGTGTATAATAGTCCGGTATCACTTAGCGATTATAGGGGAAAATATGTGTATTTGCACATGTTTGCCACTTATAGTCCGGCTTCCATACGTGAAATGCTTATACTCAAGGATATGTATGAGCAGTATAAGGACAGCCTGGAAGTAGTGAGTGTAATGCTTGATTTTGAGTATTCCAAGTTGTATCACTTTGTGAGCGAGTATCAGGATTTTACATGGACGTTTCTGCATTGCAGCGGTGATTTTTCCTTCATTGATGCATATAAGGCATATGCTTTACCGTTGGGAGTACTCATAGATGCGGAGGGCAGAATAGTATCTTATCCTGCCCGATCACTTTCTGATGGGTTATTGGTGCAAATTTATACCCTTTTTCCGGCTCTTGGGGAAAAAATTAAGCATTAGTTATTGTGCGTGGTAGTTGTAAATAATTGAATAATAAATTAAAACGGTAAAGAAAAAAATATT
This sequence comes from Bacteroidales bacterium, assembly GCA_045598105.1. GTDB lineage: Bacteria > Bacteroidota > Bacteroidia > Bacteroidales > WCHB1-69 > UBA1205. The sequence continues at coordinate 5,559 of JAZLLK010000036.1, forward strand.
GGAGAAAAAGTGGAAAGGTTAAAATAAATATTTTATCTTTGCATGGTGATTTCTCAAAAGAGAAGTGAATAGAACATAATAAACATTTTAATAAAAATCATAAAAATAAAGTTATGGAAGTTAAAAAAATAATGGCTGCATTGGAAGCCAAACATCCCGGCGAAAAAGAATACTTACAAGCAGTAGAAGAAGTTCTTGTAACTATTGAAGATGTTTACAATCAACATCCTGAATTCGAAAAAGCAAGAATTATTGAACGTTTGGTAGAACCTGATCGTATTTTCACATTCCGTGTTACATGGGTAGATGATAAAGGTGAAGTACAAAACAACATAGGTTACCGTGTACAATACAATGCTGCTTTAGGTGCATATAAAGGCGGTTTGCGTTTCCACCCTGCAGTTAACGTTTCAATGTTGAAATTCTTAGGTTTTGAACAAATATTCAAAAACTCATTAACTAACCTTCCTCTTGGTGGTGGCAAAGGTGGTGCTGATTTCGATCCCACCGGTAAATCCGATGCTGAAATCATGCGTTTCTGCCAGGCTTTCATGTATGAATTATGGAGAAACATAGGTCCTGACCAGGATAGCCCTGCAGGTGACGTAGGCGTAGGTGGTCGTGAAATAGGTTACCTCTATGGTGCTTACAAAAAATTAGCTCGCGAACACAGCACTGGCGCTTTGACCGGTAAATCATACGGTTGGGGTGGCTCTTTAATCCGTCCTGAAGCTACAGGTTTTGGTGCTATATACTATGTAGAACGCATGGTTAAACAAAGAAATGACAAAATGGAAGGCAAACGTATAGCTCTTTCAGGTTTCGGTAACGTTGCATGGGGTGCTGCTACCAAAGCTACCGAATTAGGTGCTAAAGTGGTTGCATTATCAGGTCCTGATGGTGTATGCGAATTACCTAACGGTGTAGATAAAGAAATGATTGACTATATGCTTGTAATGCGTGATTCACGTCGTAATAAAGTACAGGATATGGCTGATAAATTCCCCGGTAAAGCTATATTCACCCCCGGTAAAAAAGCGTGGACAGTTAAATGTGATATAGCATGTCCTTGTGCTTTCCAAAATGAAATGGCAGAAGAAGATGCTAAAGAACTTTTGGCAAACGGTGTACAATACGTTGCTGAAGTTTCTAACATGGGTTGTCAACCCGGTGCTATTGCAGCTATCCAAAACGCCGGTATTCCTTTTGCTCCCGGTAAAGCCGTTAACGCAGGTGGTGTAGCCACTTCAGGTTTGGAAATATGCCAAAACGCCGGTCACATTAACTGGACTGCTCCTGAAGTAGATGCCAAATTGCACAAAATTATGAACGATATCTATGACATGTGCGTAGAATATGGTAAACAGGCTGATGGTTCTATCAACTATGTTAAAGGTGCAAACATCGCAGGTTTTATGCGTGTAGCCAAAGCTATGTTAGCTCAAGGTATTATCTAGTATTATAGATAAACGCTATATAGTAAAAAAGAGTTCCCTTTCGGAACTCTTTTTTTTCTGAGTGAAAAAACAGTTATTTATATTTCATTACCATTTTCATCATACCATGTTACATAAAGGGTAAAAGATAAATCAGATGAATTGGAGAAAAATCGAAGTGTGCCACTATGATTGTTGTTTTCTATAAGTGGAGTCCAATAATATCCACCCATATAGTCATCCGTATCAAGAGCACCATCCCGATCATAAAATTCAATAGTGTATCTTTCATTTAAGTTGTTGATTGTATAGTAAATGTTGTAGTATGCAAGATTTATTTCCGGTTTATAGGATATATTTTCTTTTACGGAACTGGTGTATAGTGTTCTACCTGAAGAGTTTACTATTTTAAAGTATATGTCGGGTCCGTCATCTGTAATGTCCCAAGTGGTATTTCCATCATACGGAGGGTATGTATTGAGTTTTACTGAATTTATTTGTACTGCCACAGCCGTTGCCGGTGTGTTCTTTCCTCCGTTTTTACTTCCTATTTCTTTGTCACAACTTGTTAACAATAATGTCGTTATAACTAATATGATATATTTTGTTTTCATGATTTTTTTGTTTTAATATTTATTACATTTGAACAGAACCTGTGGCTGTAATCATAGTGCCGCCATTAATGCATGCGTCTCCGCCTTTCATACATAAAAAGAATAATCCAAACGGACATAAAATCGTTAAACCTAATCCGCAAGCCAAGCCTACCGATTTGCCTACTTTGTTTTCACCTTTCTGTGAGTATGGTGTGCCCGTAAGAGGAACCATGTTGTTATTGATGTCATAGGTAGATACAGGCGTAATAGTAACGGTAGCGGGAATGCCACACCCTTTTTTCTTTTTGATTTCTACGTTAAAAGTTACAGGTGTGCCTTGTCTTATAACAATTTGTTCCTGAAATTTTACATCAGAGTATACCATTCCTATTTGAACTGTGGATGTTTTAGCCTGATTTACATTACTACACACTGATTGGTTTAGTAGAATGGGAACGTTTATCATTTGAGCATGTAATGTAGCAATGCTAATGATGGTAAAAGTAATGATTAATTGAATGTTTTTCATATTATTGCTTATTTTATGTTTTACCTACTCTGTAAGCTTTTCGGTTTCCGCTTTTAGTGAAAAAAATAAATGACCTTTCCTACCTGAGTCCGCAGGTAATGATAATTAAACATAAAAAAACGTGGACTATTGCTCTTGTATCGTCGTTTGAGGTTTAGCACTACCCTGATAAACAATATAATAGCAATGCCCACGCATAGCGTGAGCGTTACAACTTTTTATGCTTGTTTATCATTTAAAAGTGCTAATTCCAAACGGCAAGCTTCAAAGCAAACGCTTTTCTTTAGAAAAAACAAAAATTGAGTTAGAACGTATTTTGAAAACAATTGTTTTCAAAATGCAAAGGTAGTCTTTTTTTTATTACTATATGTATGAATAAGAAAAAATATTACTTTATAGTGAAAAAAAACAGCTAAATCTCACACAAGGTTTAGCCGTTTTTTTTTGAAGGTGCGGTGATAGTTTTATTCCCCTTTTTGGTTGTAGTCTGTGTTGAGCTGGTTCATGGCATGGAAGAATTTGTGGTAGAATACAAATGGACCTACTATGATTAAAGAACCTAAAAAGCCCCATCCCCAAAATGTTATGGCATCAAAGTTGGTTTCAATACCTCTGGTAGTAAGATTGTTTCCTATGCGATTGCATAATTTGTGCCACCATACCAATGGTGCTATCCCCAAAGTGAGCCATGAGAATATAAAAATTACAAGACAATAATGCATGGTGTGCTTATGGTCGTTTTTAGAAGCTATTTGGTTGATTTCTGTAGAAATGTGTGAAAGACATACTATTGCATATATTCCACTAGTGATGAGGGATAGCAAAAAGAATTTAATCATACTTCTATTAGTTCTTAAGTTATTCATGGCGTAAAAAATAATGGTTAATTAATAAATTTATTTATTTTTGTTGCAACATATATTGTTCTAGCAGGCGGGCTACATATTTACCAAATATGTCAAATTCTATGTTAACCTTGGTTCCTATGGCGAAATTATGAAAATTGGTCATTTTATGGGTATAGGGAATAATGGCTACGGAGAATTGTCCGGGCAGAGAGTCTACCACGGTGAGACTTACGCCGTTTACACTTATGGAGCCTTTAGGTACGGTAATGTTTTCTTTATCTGCTTCATAGTTGAAATAATATCTCCAGCTGCCGTGTTCATCGGTTACTTGGTAGCAGGTGGCTATTTGGTCTACATGGCCCTGTACTATATGTCCGTCAAAGCGGCCGTCCATTTTCATGCTACGTTCCAAATTTACTTCATAGCCTATGTGCCATGAACTTAAGTTTGTTTTTAGCAGGGTTTCCTGCATGGCTGTTACGGTGTATACGCCTTTTTCTTTGTCTATATTTACTACGGTAAGGCAGCAGCCGTCATGGCTCATGCTTTGGTCTATTTTAAGTTCGTTAATAAAGTCAACGGCTATTACAAAGTGGACGTTGGTTTGGTCTTTAATAATATCTACTACTTTTCCTGTTTTTTCTACTATTCCTGTAAACATAATTTATCTCATTATAGTGATTGTTCCTGTTATTGATCTTTTTACTATTCCTTTCAGCGAGTATTCATACACGTCACAGGCGTAATAATACACGCCGTCGGAGCAGGGTTTGCCCATGGTATTGGTACCGTCCCATAGTATATCGGGGTGGGTGGTGGTGTACACTTTGTCGCCCCAGCGATTATATATAACCATGTGTACGCTTTCCACGTAATCATAGTTATAGGGCATGAATACATCGTTAATGCCGTCTCCGTTTGGGGTGAATATATTGGGCAGGCGGTAGCGGGAGCACTCGTCGGTGTCAAAGCAGGTATGGGTGCATATTTCGCTCTCATTGCCATTGCTGTCTATGGCGGTAACGGCATAGCAGCCTATTACCGATGTTTTTCCGGTGTATTCGTAGGAGGTAACGGCGGGTGCTACGCTGTCTATTAATGCGTATGCACTGTCTATGTGTGATTTATAATATATATAGTAATGGCTTATATCTCCTATGGAGTCTTGAGCCGACCATGATAGAACCACTGTGTGGCAGTCGGTGCTACCTTCTGCTTGCGGGCATGGTGGAGCCTCGTTGTCAATGGGGTGCAGCCTTATGTGTTGTGAGTAGTTTACCAGCGGACGTCCTATAGTGGTGTCGGAGTATGCCCCCATACTCATAATACGGAAGGTATATATGTCCTCATTATTAAGTCCGTGTATGATAATGGCGGTGTCGGCGGTGCTGTCAATGGATATATAGTCGGCCATGGTGCTGTCATATTGTTGTACTATGTATAGGTAGTTCTGCCATGGTGTACGGGCATGCCATTGAAGCCATGCCTGTTTGTCACCGGCTGTGCCGGTGAGATATATAGATGAACATTCGTCAGAGCAGCCTATTAGTGTGTTATTGCTGTCATAAAGTTCTATTTTGTAAAAAAAGTCGTTGTTTTTGCTATCCTGGTATTCGTGGGTATATTGCATGTCGGAGCCGGTATATAGCGGCATATAGTGCAAGGTATCATGTATGCTGCCGTACAGTTGAGTGTGGTAGGGCTTAGGAAAGCGGGTGCTGTCAATATCCTGAGGTATGATCCATGCCACATTTACCATTCCGGAGTCGGGGTGGGTGGTGTGTATGCTATTGGTAACAGGTACAGGTGCGGTATGGAGCAGCATGGCGCAGGCTTCATTTGAGGCGTAGCTGTAGCTGCCATCGGCAAAGTAGGCTGCTACCATGTAGCAGTATTCGGTAGCTTGGAGCAGTCCCTGTCCGTGGTTATCATCTATGTAGCTGTGAGAGGTGTCTATGGTGGCTATAAGCCGGTAGCCGGTGTAGGCGGGCACGCCTGTTTCGCAGTGTGAGGGCAGGTAGCCGTAGGCACCTGTACGGCGGTATATTTTATATCCTTTGGCATAGGCTTCACAGGTGGAAGGCTGCCAAGCAAGGGCTATGCTGTGTTCGTATGGCTGTGCATGCAGCTGTTCCGGTGCCGGTGACACTATGGTAATAGCTACGGTGTGTGTGCGGGTAAGGCTTATGGGGGAGCCGTTGTCTTGAGCTTTAAAGGTAAGCAGATAGGGTTGTTTGCGTGCGTGTTCGCACGAGGTGTACCATTCAAACTGTTGGGATAGTGGTGAATGTCCGCTTATGAGTGCAAATAGGGCATTGTGGTTGCCCGTAAATACTTCTCCCATACCCTGCAGGGTGATTATTTGTGCGTTGTCGTCGGTGGCGGTAACGTTAAAGTGCAGGTAGTCGCCTGCATTTACGCAGGTATCGCTTATGGTGTGTATGTCCGGCGGGGTGTTATTGCAGGCGGTAATGGTAATTTGCATATCGCGTATAATAGAGCTTATGAGCACGCCTTTGCGGTATTCCCGTATGAGTATGGCTATATTGTATTCTCCCTGTGCCATAGGATAATCCCATTCCACATCACCGGTGACGGCATCTATGTGTATGCTATGAGCGGCCATAGGCAGGCTATAGCCGGGAATAGTATCTCCATTGGCTCCGCGGCAGGCTACCAACGAATAGGCAAGGCTGTCACCGTCAGGGTCCACCGCTACAGGATTATAATAATACGGTGCACCTACGCATCCAAAATCTATGGGTGGATTGGTGAGTGAGGGAGAGTTATTGGGCGTGAGAAAGTTATTGATAGTAATGGTGGTGTGCACGTAAAAAGGTATATTCACCGAATTGGGTATGTTAATAATACCCTGGTTGCGGTTAGGGTCCTCAGTGGATATAGTGTAGGTGCCTGCGGCAGGATAGGTGTGCTGACATATATAGTAATTACAATTAATGTAGTTGCCCAAATAGTCCTGCCTGTAACGTGTTACCTCTTCATAGCTGCCGTCACCGAAATATATGGGCATGCCGGGCCTGTCGGCCGGACTCATGGAATAGGTGTAGGTAATAAGGGTGATTTCATAGGTGAGCCCCGACAGGTGCCTGTAGGTGATATCACCGGCACGCTCATGGGTGGCATAGGCAGGCATAATTAACCATATTTGTATAATTAAAAATCCTATGTGTTTGTTCATGCCTATGTGTCCTTATGTTTTATATTTTTATTAAAAACGCAAAAGTAAGCAAAATATTTTTAATAAACCTGCGTTTTTGGAAATATATGACAAAAAAAATAATGAAGCGAAGTATATTTGCGTGCGTAGCACTGCTTATTGTGGCATCAGCATGCCAAAAAGAAGAGGTATTTAACCCTCGCAGGCGTATTACCTCCATAAGTACACAAACCAATACCGACATACAGCTTACGTCTACCTATGTGTATAACGGAAAGTTATTGGCCGGCATGACCTTATATCCTGTTGATAACTCGGAAAAAACTTATTATACCTTTGAGTATAATAAGGATAAAACCATGAGTAAAATATACAATACCGCTACCGGTGAGCACGCTGAACTTACTTACCATAAGGCTTTGCTGCAGCAAATAGACGTGTATAACAGTCAAAATCGCATAGTATCATATATTCGGTTAAGCCATAAGGAGAAAAAAATAAACAGAATTACCTATTATTCCTCCAATGCAGGCATTAATGCAAAGGCTGATATGAGTGCCGTAATTTTTCCGGGGGGCTATGAGTTGATGCGTAAGGCATGCACACGCAAAGATAATATGCCGCAATATATGAAGCAGTATATTACCTATAATGGTGATAATGTATCACGAGTGCGTACCTATATGTATGATGTAAGCGGTGATTCGGTGCTATGGTGTTCGGGCAGTTATACTTATGATGAATTGCATAATCCGTTTTACGGTTTGCCTCTTCCTATTATGGATATGCAGGGGTATAGTAAGAATAATGTGGTAATGGAGTATGAGGTGTATGAAAACGGATACAGCGGTGGTTATGATAGGGCTTATGTATCCCGTTCGCATAGTTATGTGAGTGAAAAATCATTTCCTATAAAGCATAGTATGACCGAAAATTCTACGCTGTCAGATGTGAAATCTGTGTATGATGATCGCACCGGCACCTATAAAGATACGGTAATAGTCCGCAGGTCGGGAGTGAGTGATATGCAGTATTACCTGTATGAATATGCCCGGTAAATAGGGTGATAGTATGTGTGCGGAAGGCAATATATAGCCTTTTTCTTCACTCAAAGTAAGTTATTGTTTTCTTTTTTTTACGACATAGCCTGATTAATTTCGGAGGCCTGTTGTAATATTTGGGAGTATTCTTCAGGTGTGAGGTCTGCAAAGAAATATTGTACGGGATTTACCTTAATGCCGTCTTTTATTACTTCATAGTGCAGGTGGGTGCCCGAGGAAAGGCCGGTGCTACCCATGTAGCCTATAATTTCACCTCGTTTTACCTTTTGCCCCGGCTTGGCGGTTTTTTTTGACAGGTGAGCATATAGTGTTTGATAGCCGTTGCCGTGGTCTATGGTTATGGTAATGCCGTAGCCTGTTTGTCCGGTGCCCTGTATTACCCTGCCGTCGGCGGTGGCATATATGGGGGTGCCTTTTTTGCCTATAAAGTCTATGCCGGTATGGCGTCGCAGTATTTTATAAATAGGATGAAAGCGGGTGCCAAATCCCGATACCACCTTAGGATTTTTTACCGGTGATATGGCGGGAATGTGTTGGTATATTTCTTCTTTGTGCTGGGCTTTGTGCCACAGGTCCTCATAGGATGAAAGTTGTTTTTGGGTAGCGGCAGTGAGCCATTCGGCTTTCAGTTGCAGGCGGGTAAGGGCGTCGTTGTCGGCCATTTTTTGGCCTGCGGCCATGTTGGTAAGTTCCTCCATGGTGAGCGGTTCACTGGTGGGATTAGCTTCTAATAAACTTCGGTATAGGCTGTTGTCTTTTTTCTGAAGGTCCAGTACCACATTCGAGAGCAGGTCTACCCGCTTTTCCATTTGGCTTATGGCTATATTATATTCTTTTATTTGCCTTTTAAGGCGTTTTTCTTTAGGTGAGTCAAAAAAAGCATTCCATATAAGCAGTACTACTACGGCAAAAGCTATGGCTGTGGCCGTGTAACTGCCTATAGTTTTCAGTATTTGACCGGCAGTTTTCTCTGCTTTTTCAAATGATAATGATTTAGGATTAAACTTATATTTCACCTTTATTCTTTACTTTATTATGGTATGTAAAAAATAATAACGAATATAAGTCGTTTTTATTTTATCGCACACGAAGTTTTTGTCCTTCACGTATAAAATCAGAGCGTAATCCGTTCATACGCTTTATATTACTTACACTGGTATGGTGTCGTTGGGCTATAGACGACAGGGTGTCACCGTAGCGTACCGTGTAGTAGGAGGCGTTGCCTGAGCGTGAGCCGGAGCCTGAGGTGCTGCTAACCGAGCCTGAAGAGGTGTTGTCGTTTATTTTGCGTAAACTGAAGGTTTCTTTACATATCAGCAGTGTGTCTGCTATCAGTTTTTGGTTTTCAAAGTCTATAATGCGTTCGGGATTAATGGGGGTACCTTTGTAGCGGGTTTCAAGGTGAAGGTGAGGACCGGTGCTTCGGCCGGTGCTGCCTACCAGTGCTATGAGCTGACCTGCTTTTACTTCGTCATTGGGCTCTACCAGCAGCTTGGAGCAGTGGGCGTAAAATGTTTCCATGCCGTTATAGTGGCGTACTATTACCACATTACCATAGGAACGATTGTATTTGGATATACGTACCACTCCGTCGAACAGGCAGAATATGCTGTCATACATTTGGTTTCGGGTATCTACGCCATAGTGATATCGGCGGCGTCGCCAGCCAAATTGGGATATTACGGGATTGAATTTTGGTAGCTGATAGTCGGCACCTACCAAGGGTAAGTAGGTGGTATCCTTCATGGTGCTAAAGTCTGTTTTGGGTATGTGTATGGCTATGGAATCCCAATTCTCAAATATGGAATCCAGCATGGTTATGCTATATTCATCTTCGTCTATGTCATCTATATAGGTACTGTCATCTATGTCGTCTTCGGTATCTTCCAAAAAGAACATGGCCGCCAAGTCATTGAAATAATAGGGGTAGTCGTTTTCAAAATTATTGTGTTCAATGGATGATTCTACCATAGAGGGCTCAAAGGTGGTTGGGGTGGGGTGTGCCTGCCTGTATATTTCCTGTTCTATGGAATCCTGACGCTGTTTTTCTTTGTCCAGTTGGCAAAAATGCTGATGCAGGGTAGCATAGCTGTACATGTTTTGATTCGATACGTTTCTGCCTGTTACGGTTTTGAAACTGGCTATGGCCAGGTCGTATTGTTTTTGGTTTTCATATACCTGTCCTAATATGAAGTGGGTACGGGTTTTGAGCAGGTAGCTTACCTTGGTATTGAGTATTTGCTGCAGTACGGGTACAGCCTTGTCCCATTGTTCCCATTCCACATAAAGGTCTGCTGCGGTAAACAGGTAGTTGATATTATGCATGAGTGCCGTACTATCGTATTGTGCGGTAAGAGTATCCAGCATAATGGAGGCGTTTTCGTATTCACCCATTAAGAATGTGCAATTAATATATTGGCACATATAGGCTATGTATTGATTGGAATCATGCGTATATTGTTCCAAAAGGGTGGTGTACACATCTTTGGCCTGTTGGTATTGTTGGCTATAGTAGAGTGACATGGCCTTGAGTACATATATATTGGGTATGCATGGGTAGGCGTTGATATTATATTTCATTTTTCTGAGCTGGTTGTCACAGTGGTAGTTAATATTGCTCAAAATGTGCTTGTAGTCGGCCATGGAATCCAACCGGTAGTTTCTGTTATGCAGTGGAAGGGTATAGTAGTAGTTGTCGCGGTCGTAAAGGTCCAATTGTTTGGCTATTTTGTCCAAATGTTGTTTGTCTTTTTCCAAGGCTTTAAAGCAGGTGTCCTTTTTATTGCCGGTGGCCATGGTATAGGGTAGCAGGCATATAAGGACTATATATATAATATAACGATGTGTGTTCATGTTCTTTTTTTTGCCAATACAAAAAATATGTATAGTGTTATTAACTGATATTAATAACAAATATTGTAACCCAAGGTTAAAATAAAAGTGTTATTGTTTTATTATTTTTTGTGTGTAGCCGCGTGAGGTGCGTAGCAGGTACACGCCGCATGGCCATGTGTCGGTGCTTATGTTTATTATATCCTGTTCGGTGTACAGGCTGTGTATAAGTTGCCCTTGAATATTATATATGTATATATAGGTATTGCATGGGCAGCTAATGGTAAGCCGGTGCGAGCAGGGGTTAGGGTACAGGAAGCATGAGGGGGTGGAGGCGGTGCTTACGTGTACGGTTTCCAAGGCTTTTTGTACGGCACGGTAGGCGTCTATTTTGCCGTAGCCAAAGCGTTCTGTGCCGTATTTGGCAGTGTATTTATCCTGTTTGGCGGTAGCTGTGATTATGTTTTTTACCTCTTGAGGGGTGAGCTTAGGGTTAGCCTGTAGCATAAGGGCTACTACGCCGGTAACGAACGGACTTGACATGGAGGTGCCCGAAAGGGCAGTAAAGTTGTATTTTTTACCTCTAAAGTTTACGCTTGAACTCACGGTGCCGCTGAAGGTATTGGTATGGCTTGAGAGTGCGGCTGTTACCGATACGCCTGGAGCGGATATTTCCGGTTTCATTCTTCCGTCAATGGTGCCGCCGTAGCTGGAGAAGGAGGCTATTTCGCCACCGGTGAGGGTGCCGTTTACCATAAAGGAAGAGCGATGAGCTGCCACGGTGATAATGGGGTCTATATTGGCGGGCGCGCCCAAACCGAAATGAGGGTCACCGGCGGTCCACAGGGTATCTTTTATAGGTTGGGTAAAGTCATTGCCCCAATTGCCCACGTTATTGGTGAGTTCGGCCACGTTCCATGCGTGAAATTCTCCGTCTTCGGCATATACACTCAGGCATATTTTGCCGTTGAAGTTGCTTTTCTTTACTCTAAGGCGGGCTTGCGGACGCAGGTGGTTGCCCACCGAAGCCTCGGTGAGGACATTGTATATGATGGTGTCGCCGTTGAATACGGCAAAGGTATCAATGTAGCTGTTTTGTGTGGTGCTGTAGTAGGGGGTGTAGCCTATGGTTTCATTTTGGCTGTTAAGGTATTGCAGTGCAAAAGAGAAGTGTGATTGGCTGCTATTGGTCATAGATACAGACTGCCCCCATAGTGAGTCATGAGCGCCGGCGTAGAAGGTGATTTGGGAGCGAAGGGTATCCTGCTGTTGGCTAAAGTTACGACCTAAATGAAAGTTAACATCCCCATTATTACCGCCGCTGGTAACAAATACCACGCCCAACTGTGATAGTGAGTCCATGGTGTGTGCCAGGCTGCCGGTGCCGTCAAGGTTGTCCATGTAATATAGTCCCCAACTCATGTTTATTACCAGCCGTTTGCCGCGGGCACAAGCTATGCGGTACATCCAGTTAAAGGCGTCTGTTACGGCTTGTTCGCTCACAAGGAAGGTGGCAAACAGAAATTCGGCTTCAAAGGCTACCCCGCGATAGCGGCTCCCGCCACCGCTCCCGCCGGCAATAGAGGCTACGTGGGTACCATGGTAGCCGTATTGGTACACATTGGAAGTGTCACATTGTGCAGCTAATATATCAGAGGTATCCAGATATTCCACCCCGTAGGTGTATCCTTCGGGCGGGTTGCCCTGAGAGCGGAACATATCCCACACTCCTATGATACGGCTGCGGGTGAGGGTGGTGTCAAAAAATACAGGATGGGTGTAGTCAAACCCCCAATCCGTAATGCCTATAATTACATCTTTGCCGGTATAGCCTTGCGGCAAATTAATACCTTGCCATACGCTATCTACGCCGGCTTCGGTAGCGGCACGCCTTACCGACTGGGCAAATGTAATGTTGTATATGAATAAACTTATTGTAATGCAAATGCTTATATTTATTTTCATGTGAAAAATATATTTATGGGTTTTAGCATACAAAGGTAGCATTTTTTAACGTAGGCTCAGCCGCATAGAATGAAAAAAAACATACCGTTACGAAAAAAATATAAAAAATAAATTGTGAAAAAAATGTAAATAAGTGTGTAGTAAAGACATAAAGAATTAATTGTAGTAGCTCTTTTATGGTTATGATATGCAAAAATTGTGCCAATATAACGTTGATATTTATTGTGTTATTCACTGATTTATGTTGGAAACTATTTTTAGGGTAAAGTGGCTGATATTTGAAAAAATGGTGCTATCTTTGTCGTGTGAAAAATTAAGACAAAATAATCTTATGAGCGATGTAAAAATCGGCCAATTATTTTTTTAGTTTTTCATGGTTATAATTTATGGATCGACTTCATAATTATTGATATTTTCATGCTATGGTGCGTAGTGATACGCACCTTTTTTTTAGAACAAAACCGGTAGCATATAGTTGCTGTTATAAATACATGTTTCTATTGATTAAGACAAAAAAATTTCATTTTTAAGGTGCGTGATGCACCTTTTTTTGTTAATAAATAATAGAGAAACATGCTAACGGTAGCAGGTGAAGTGCTACTTTTGCACTGAAATTTTTTTTAATAGAAGTGTATGTGCTAAATGCATTGTAAATAGTTGAAAAATAAGTAATACAGTCGATATAATAAACGTTGAAAATGAATAAAATTATAGTGATATGTGCAGCATTGTGTGTAGTAATACTTACAGGATGCAAGGATAATAAAAAGGATAAAAACACCACCGTAAGCGTGAATGGAGTTTCATTTGACATGATAAAAGTGGAAGCAGGTACCTTTGATATGGGTACCAGTGATTCATTGGCAGCCACTTTATCAAGTAAGGGGTATGGTGAGGTGCCGCGTCATACGGTAACCATAAGTAAGGACTATTACATGGCTAAGTTTCCTGTTACCCAAAAACTATGGCAAGCCGTAATGAATGCCACTCCCACCGAGGGTGATAAGTGGGCCGATAATTTGGGTTTGGGAGACAATAAGCCTGCCTACTATATCAGTTGGGACGATTGTCAGCAGTTTATAACCAAGCTGAATGAGCTTACCGGCAAGTCGTTTCGCCTGCCTACCGAGGCAGAATGGGAGTATGCGGCCATAGGCGGTAATAAAACACATAATTATTTTTATGCCGGCAGTAATGAGGTTACTAATGTATGCTGGTGCTCCGGATACATGGGCTGTGAGAACGTGGGCGGAAAGGCTCCCAATGAATTGGATATATGTGATATGAGCGGTAATATACAGGAGTGGTGTGCTGATATATACAATGAAAATTATTATAGCAATAGTCCTTCAACAGATCCTAAGGGTGCCGAAAGAGGAGCTAAGCGTGCCATACGCGGCGGCTGCTGGAATTCGCAGCCTTCCGCATGCAGGGTATCAGCCCGCGGCTCGGCTTCACCTTCATTACGCAGTTCTATTATAGGTATGCGTTTGTGCATGGATGTAGAATAATTCAGATATTATTCATAAACATTAAGCGAACCATGCAGGTTCGCTTTTTTTACCTATATATGTAAAAAATTCAAGGTGTTAACTGCTGTTATAACGGAAAAAAGTGCTACCTTTGCATTTTTATTTTTCGTGAATAATATAAGTGATTAAAATATTGAAATAGAATTATATATGAGGAAAGTTCTGAGTGTGTTGGCTACTAAAAAGTTTTGGGTAGAGCTCTTTATTATGACACTGGGTATGACAGTAACTGCTGCTGCCGTGTATTATTTTTTGGTGCCCAGCAAGCTGATTATAGGTACTATATCGGGCTTGTCCATAGTGCTGAATAATATATTTGAGTCTATGGGTGTGCATATAGGCTTATCGGTTATTATTATGGCTATTAATGCTATATTGCTTATATTGGCTTATTTTTTGGTGGGCAAGGAGTTTGGTATTAAAACAGTATATACTGCCATGATATTGGGTCCGCTTACCGACTTTTGGGACAAGGTAATGCCGTGGCAGACATTTGCCGTAGAAAATGTGAGTACAGGCACCGTATCCGTTATGGGAGACCCGTGGTTTGACCTATGCTGCTTTGTATTATTGCTTAGTGCCGCTCAGGCTATTATGTTCTCTATTAATGCTTCTACCGGTGGCTTAGACATATTGGCCAAAATAGTGAATAAGTATCTTCACTTTGATATAGGTGTATCGGTGAGCGTAGCCGGGGCATGTATATGCTGTACGGCTTTTGCCATTAATCCCTTCCGCATGGTAGTAATAGGGCTTATAGGCACATGGATTAACGGGCTGGTGGTAGATTATTTTACTGCCAACCTTAATAATCGTAAACGGGTATGCATAGTGTCAAAGGATTATGAACGCATACGTGAATATATTATTAACGGATTGGTGCGAGGCTGTACCCTGTATGAGGTAATAGGCGGCTATACCAATGAAAAATCCATAGAGCTGGAAGCCCTGCTTACCAAGGATGAGTTTTCCAAACTGTTGGAATACATTAATAAAAACGATATTAATGCCTTTATTACTGCGGGCAATGTAAGTGAGGTGTATGGCTTGTGGGCCAAAAACAAACGCAACCGTCGTAAGAGTGCCGAGCAGCGATAATGTAAAGTAAGTTGTATCACGTGAAACCAACCATAAAAACCGATATTACCGGCAAGGAAATATGGCGTATAGCCTGTCCTATAATGGTGGGTAATTTGGCTCAGACCATTATTACCTTTACGGACACGGCTTTTTTAGGCCACGTAGGCCTTATAGAGCTAAGTGCGAGTATGATGGCAGGAATGTATTACTATGTGTTCACTACCTTGGCTATGGGTTTTGCCGTAGGAATACAAATATTTGTATCCCGCCGATATGGCGAAAAGGAGTACGGGCGTATAGGAGAGGTGTTCTTTCACGGTGCTTTTTTTGTGTTGTTACTGGGTATATTGCTATTTGGCATATTGTTTTTTTGCAGTAATACCTTATTGGGCTATATTATAGCTTCGCCCCGCATATTGGCTTCGGCCAAAGAGTATATAGTGTTCCGCCAATTCGGAATTATATTTGTAGTGTTCAATTACCTGTTTCGTTCTTTATATGTGGGTATAAGTAATACCCGATGTATATCGTATTCCACTTTGCTTATGGCGGTGGTGAATATAGTGCTGGATTATGCCCTTATATTTGGCCGTATAGGCCTGCCGCAATTGGGGGTGTCAGGTGCGGCCATAGCCTCACTTACGGCTGAAATATCGGCATTTACATTTTTTATTATATATACTTATATCAGGGTGCCTTCAGGTTATGCCCTGTTTAAAATACATAACATTCAGCCACAGTTGTGGTGGCATATTATTAAAGTAGCCTTTCCTACCATGGTGCAGCGGCTGCTTTCGTATGGTACATGGTTCATGTTCTTTGTGTTTATAGAAAAAATGGGAGAACTGGCCATAGGTATCTCCTCATTGGTACGCAGTGTGTATATGTTATTGGTAATACCGGTATTTGCCTTTGCTTCCACGGCCAATACCCTGGTGAGCCGTATTATAGGAGAAGGTAAAATACAGCAGGTGGGTGCTTTGGTGCGTAAGGTGGTGTGGAATTGTATATTGTGTTCGGTGCTACCGGTATTTGTATCGGCATTGTTCCCTATGCAAATATGTAGCATATATACTCAGGATATGGCGATGGTGCATGCAGCGGTGCCTACTGTATATGTAATATGCATAGCTACTGTTATAAGTGCCATAGGCATGGTAATATTTGAGTCTATTTCGGGCACGGGTAATACGATATCGGCTTTGGTGATAGACTTTTTTATGACTTCACTCTATATTATATACATAGCCGTGGTATCAGGTATGTGGGCCATACATTGGGTATGGACTGCCGAATGGGTGTATAATGTATGTATGGGAGTGGTGGCGTGTGTATATATTAAAAAAGCCAATTGGCAACGTAAAGTAATATAATGATGGCTGAAGAAGAGGAAATACGTGAAAAACTGTGGAACGGCAATTATATAAAGGCATGGACGGCCAATTTTATGATATTTTTTTCATTTATGTTGCTCACGCCCTTATTGCCCATATATTTGAATGAAACATTTCATGCCGATAAGCACATGATAGGTGTGGTGCTGTCGGGGTATGTGGTAATGGCATTGTTATCAAGGGCTTTTTCGGGCTATATAGTAGATACTTTTCCTCGCAGAAGAGTGTTGCTGATATGTTTTTTCTTCTTTTTTTTGTTTTTTGCCGGTTATATAGTGGCAGGTTCGCTGCTGTTATTTGCCATAGTGCGTACTTTTCACGGGGCACCGTTTGGCGGTGTTACCGTAGCCAATAGTACGGTAGCCATAGATGTGTTGCCGTCATCACGGCGGGCCGAGGGCATAGGCTATTACGGCTTGAGTAATAATTTGGCTACGGCCATAAGTCCTTCGGTAGCTATATGGATATATCATGCTACGCATAATTTTAATATATTGTTTGTAATAGCCATGTTGGTGGCTGCCGGCGGCATGCTTATAGATGCCACCATACATTTAAAGCAGCGTGAGCCGGTGAAGAATAAGCAGGCCATATCCTTAGACAGGTTTTTTTTGCTCAAAGGCTGGCCGCAGGCTGTAACCATGGTGTGTTTTGCCTTTTCCTATGGAGTGGTATCTACCTATGTGGCCATATATGGCAAGGAGCGTTTGGGTATAGAAGGCGGAGCCGGCGTGTTTTTTTTGCTATTGTCGCTGGGCCTCATGATGTCACGGCTGGCAGGCGGGCGTTCGCTGCGTAAAGGCAAGGTTACGCATAATGCCTCCATAGGCATGTGTATTTCCTTATGCGGGTATTTGCTGTTTGCGGCCTGTCCGCATGCCATAGGCTATTATGGAGCTGCTCTTATTGTAGGGTTGGGCAACGGACACATGTATCCGGCATACCAGACCATGTTTGTAAACCTGGCACCACATTCACAGCGTGGTACCGCTAATTCATCGTTATTGGTAGCATGGGATGTGGGCATAGGCTTAGGGGTGCTCTTGGGCGGTATTATGGCAGAGCACGTGAGCTATGCGGCCGCATTTTGGATGGCTTGGAGTTTTAATTTAGCCGGCGTAGCAGGCTATTTTGCCTATGCAAGGCAAAGTTTTGAACGGCATAAGCTGCGGTAAGGTATATAAAAAAAAGCAACCATGAAAGGTTGCTTTTTTTATGTGATGAATGTGTAATTAGCGAATAAAAGTGAATTTGCCTGAAGGAACGGCACCTACATAATGTACTTTAAGAGGCTTTTTGCTGTCCTGATCAACCCAGTCAATATCTATAGTATAGTTATCACCTGATTTGGCTATGGTAACAGTACCGTCAAATTGATTCTGTTTTTGGAAAACTTCACCTACATTATTGAATTCATACCATACCAAAGCGTGAGTGTTCAAAAATGTTTGGTGTCCGGCGGTAGTTTCAAATGTATAAGTACCTGCACTTAATAAGTCCTCATTACAGAAAACACCTACTCTTACATAGTGTAAGGTGTCATAGTGTTTTGAACCTTCGTTTTCAATTAATCTTTCTTTATACATACATAATTCTATGTAGTTTCTGGGTATTTCATTGTTTTGATAGGTTTTACCCTGATTATCCTGACAGGCATTGGTTAATTCATAGGTGACGCCGTCAAAAGTCAGGGTACCACCGGCGTTTTCTACTTTACCGCCACCATTTTCAGGGTTTTTAGGATCATCACCGCCGCAGGAGGCAAATAGGACAACTGTTGCAATAGTTGCAATTAATAACAAACTTTTCTTCATTTTTTTATACGTGTTTTTAGTTATTATGTAAAAATTAAATTTCAATACAATTTCAATGTGCAAAGGTAATAAAAAAATATTTGATATAGCCGTACAAGGAAAAAATATTTTTTTTTGTGAACGGGAGGTAGAAAAAAATATGTTGCATTATATAATAAAATGTGAAATTTTACGCTATCTATGTCGGTATATGATTTTATGGTAAAAAGGATAGTAACTATATGGTGCCTTATATTGATGGTTTTGCCCATGATGTATGGGCAAAATTATATGCTTACCGGTGTGGTAAAAGATACTGTTACCATGGAAGGAATAGCCGGTGTAAATATATGGGTGCCCTCACAGCGTACCGGTACCATTACCAATAAAAACGGGGAATACACTCTGGTGCTTCCGCAGCCTATAGACAGTGTGGTATTCAGCTGTGTGGGTTATAATACGCAGTATATGTCCGTGCCTGCCCGGCAGAAAAGGCTGTATGTATTCATGAGTGAAAGTGTAATACAATTACGTAATTTTGACTTTGCGGCGGGTGAAAATCCGGCCCTTGGCATATTGCGTGAGGTGCATAAGCACATGAATAGCCATAATCCGTCAAAATATAGCAGCTACAGGTGTAAAATATATACCAAATCGTTTTTTTCGTCCGATATAGTAAATGACAGCCTTACCCGTGCCGGTCTTTTGGATACTTTACACAGGGTGAGTGAGCAGGATTTGAAATTATATGCCATGCTCAGTAAGCAGCATCTGTTTATAATGGAATCGGTGAAGGAGCGAAATTATAAGCAAAAAGATAAGGTATATGAAAAAATACTGGCTTCAAAAATATCCGGATTTAAGGACCCTATATTTCATGTGCTCACTTCGGAAATGCAGTCGTTTTCGTGCTATGATGCAAGCTTTGATGTGCTTACCACCCCTTTTGAAAATCCATTGTGTGACGAGCATTTTAAGCATTATGTGTTTTCATTGAAAGAAACGCAATATGTTAATGGTGATACCCTGTATGTAATAGATTTTAAGCCGATAGATAATAAGCAGTTTAGAGGGGTGCAGGGCACCGTGCATATTAATGCCGCTGACCGGGCGGTGCAGTACATTATGCTGTCGCCCATGTACGACGGAAATATGGTGAATATTATACTGGAGCAGTATTACCATAAGGCTGATAGCGTGTGGTTCCCCTTGCAAAGCAAGGCCAAAATAGTATTCAATACCGCTATGGTAAGTGTTTACCCTTTGGTGGGCTATATTAACACGGAATATAGTGATGTGGAAATAGGCTTACCATTGAAAAACAGTCTGTTTGTGGGTGGAGAATTGTATGTGGATACCCAAAATAAGCGGGAGCGTAACACTGAATCTTTACTCACGCAGTACCGTGCCGATAGTGTGAGTGAAAAGGACCTGAATACTTATATGATGTGGGATACGCTGTCGAGTGAACTGAAGTTGGATAAGTATTTATACGTAGTTGAGTCGCTTACCTCGGGGCGGTTGCCGGTGTGGTGCTTTGATATAGAAATACCGCGTATAGTGTCGCTCAATAAGCATGAAGCCTGTAGAGTGGGGATTGGACTGCGTACTAACGACCGCCTGCTCAAATGGATGAGTATAGGCGGATTCTTCGGTTACGGCTTTCGTGATGAGGAAGCTAAGGGGGGGGGAGACATAGATTTTAAAATTAATCGCAAGTGGAACAGTTCTATATACGTAGGCGTAGCCTACGACCTGCAGGAAGCCGGAACCGGCTACGAATCACAGTTTGTACATCATTTTTCCTACGCTCTGCGAGGATTAAATAAAATACCTTCCACCTATTATGACAATACCCTGAAATATGAAATAGGGGCTTCCTCATTAATAACCAATCAGGTACAGCTCACCATAGGTGCTTCATACCAGCAAAATAAGGCCTGCTACAGGTATAATTTTTCTCCGGTCTCGTCCAATGCAGACCGATACGCTTACAATATGGCCAATATATATGTGCGTATGCGTATATCGTTTGTCCGCAGGGTGTATGAATCGGATTTGTTTACACTTACCGAGCGAAATAATTATCCCATAGTGGAGCTGGCTTATCAGCATGGGTTTAAGCATGTGTTTGGCAGCGGGTTTGCCTATAATCAGTATGCGGTAAAAGTACAGCAGGATATTAATATTCCCTATATAGGCACCTTCTCGTATATGGTACGCGGAGGCTATATAGACCGTCCGTTGCCCTTGTCAGCCCTATATGCCGTACACGGCAATTATATGGCCTTCGGCTTGTATGACAAAACCGAGTTCTCTACCATGAAAGCCAATGAATTTTTGTCCGATAAGTTTGTGTCGTTACATTTGTCGCACATGTTTAACCGGCTTATACAAACCAGGTACTGCCTGTTACAGCCTGAATTGCTGTTCAATATGGCTTTTGGCGGGCTGCAACATCCCGAATATCATGAGTATATGGAATTCAAAACCATGGAAAAAGGCTATTATGAATTGGGTGCCATGGTGCATAAGCTACTGTGTGTAGGTTTTGTAGGCGTAGGCGTGGGCGTGTATTGGCGTTTGGGCCACTATAGTCTGCCGCGTGTGTCTGATAATTTTTCTATACGTATGTCTATTACCGTGGGTAGAAAATAGCGGGAAAGGGTGCTTGTGGTGTGTGCGTATGGAAACGGCTGAAAAAAAAGTGTTTGGGCAGGGTGATGTATCATGTAAAAAATGCTACCTTTGCACCTGTAAGTATTAATATTTATCATTATGTCCAAAATTACCTCCTCACGAGTATGCAGTTTTGTAATAATTGTTATCATTTATGTAATAGCTGCCGTATTAGGCTGCTTAGTGTATGAGTGTACGTTACATGCCTTAATAACGCATAATTCTTATACATATACCTGTGCGTGTATAGGCGGATTATATACAAGCGAAGCCTGCATAGCTCTTTTTGCAGCCGATGTGGCTGCTACTATATGGGTATGGCTATGGGGGCTTATATATAAGAATGTATCGGTATATGATCCGTATTGGAGTGTGTTGCCGCCGGTAATGCTTACCATGTGGGCCTTGTGGTATGGCGGCGTGAGCGTAGCGGGAGTGCTGCTACTTATAGCGGTGTGGTATTGGGGCATAAGGCTTACGGGAAATTGGGCCTATACTTTTCGTAATTTAGATACCGAGGACTGGCGATACACCAAATATCGTACGGAGCAGCGGCCGGTAATATTTCAGCTCATCAATTTTTTCGGCCTGAATATGATGCCGACCATAGTGGTGTTTGCGGCCATGATGCCGGGTGTATTCCTATTGAGTACGGTGAGCATGCAAGGTTATGGTGGCGGCGAGGCTACGGTGTTAACCTATGCAGGCTTTGTGGTGTGCCTCGCCGCCACCACCCTGCAGTGGACGGCCGATCACCAAAAACACGTTTTTTCCAAAGAGCACAAAGGTGAAATATGCAAAGCAGGCTTGTGGAAGCACGGGCGTCACCCCAATTATTTGGGTGAAATAGGCATGTGGTGGGGCGTGTGGATAATGCATGTATCGGTATATGGCTTTATACCTGTGTTTGTAGCAGGCCCCATAGCTATGACATGCTTGTTCCTTTGTATAAGCATACCGCTTATGGAAGGGCGTCAGCTGAAGACCAAGCCAGGCTATGCCGACTATAAAAAGGAGACCAGACTATTTATATAGTAAGTGTACCTGTATTTAGCGGTTATGTAGTCATATCTTTTTTGGGCGGGGCGTGTGTGTGGTATATAATATATACCCAAGGCAGCCTGCGGCTGCCTTGGGTAAAAATAAGGAAATAAAAGCAAGCGGGCTATTGTTTTAAAAACTGTATTACCGTACGGGCCTCTTCTTCTTCTAAGGTAATAACGGGGGTGGTATCGGTGAATTGGTGAGGTACGTACTCACTTAGCTGCATTATTACCATGGCGTGGTCTTTACAGGTGCATTCGTAGGCACGCAGGCATACGGTATTGCCGTTGTTTTTGGCTATGTTTTGTAATTTGAGCCATTGGCGGTTGTTTATACAGGTGTATATATGTTGTTTTTGAGAACTGTCGAAATATATGTAGTGCTTTTTCATTTTGCAGTTCCATGGCACATATACATATACTCCGTTTTCCTTTTTACAGGCCGATATCAGCAGTGTAAAGCCTGTAATAATGCAGGAAATGCCTATGAGACATAGCAGTATTTGCACCTTGTCGTTGCTGCTTATTTTCAGCAGGTTAATTACCATACATATAACACCTGCCATGAGTATGCATAGGGGCGTAAGGCCGCTTTTGCGTTGTTGTGTTATTATGTTTTCATTTTGCAATGTTTGTAAATGCTCTTTTATGTTTATAATGTTTTCCATATATTGTCTTTTTTTTGTATGGTGAATGTTTTTATTTTTCTGTTTTGTATATTTTGCTTATGGGCGACAGGGTAAAGCCGTCGTTATGAAAAGCCTGTGCAGCCATGAAACTGTTGTCGGCGTTGGCATATTTTATTACCACTATTTGTGCCTGCACGCTTTTAGGTATGTCTGATAAGGATAGCAGGTCGCCATGTTCCAGTGCGGCCAATATGGAAGCCCGGTGTTCATGATCAAAGTACAGCTCTTCGCGGCTTAGCTGCTCACCGGTAGGTAGGTACACCGGATGATGGCAATCACCCACACAGTAAAAACAAATAACTGATATTAAGCCAAGTAATCCTATTATAATGAGTACTATAAGCGTTTCGTTAAGGGCAGCATGCTGCTGCAAAAAGTCGGTGAACAGCCAATATATAACACAGCATATTATGCCTGCGGCAGCGCATATAAATCCGCCGGTAAGTATTTGATATTGTTTTTTTATGTCGGTTGACAGTTGGTATATGGATTTGTCTATATGTTTTTTTTTTACTTGTGACATTTTATTATCTTCTTTTTGTTGTTATAAAATTATATTATTTTTATATGTAATAGCATATAACACATATATATAAATTGTAATATATTGTATATGTGTTGCGTAACTATATATTTACTATCGGGCATACATAAGCGGTACACGCACTCTATACGGGCAATATAGAGTGGATATACGGTGCCTATGAAAACAAGCAGTAAAAAAGAAGATTTATATGATTATTTTTCTTAAAAAATAGACGTAATAGTAGTACGAAGTTTTGAATTGTGATTTGAAGAATGAAACGGTAAGCCTGTAATAGTGAATATTTCCGCGTATTGTGGAGTGAGCCCTGTGTATATTCGGTGTGTGTTTGGAACTGTAATGGTAGGGGGATAGGTGGCTGCCGGCGGTGCTTTCTTCTACCGTAATATTGCTCACCGGAGGCATAATATAGGCCAATGCATTCCATATAACGGTGTATTCCTGTATTATTTTGTCATATATACGGGTGGTAGCAGGGGCCGATGCCGTGCCGCCCTGGCCGGCTAAAACCTGTTGCTGCTGTGTAAACAGCAGCATGCCCAGCATCAGTATGCTTATACGTGTTATTATCCTTTTACTTAATGACATGGTTAATATACAATATTACATGTGCAAATGTAGCATTTTTTTTTCAGGAAAAAGCGTGTGGGTAATAAAAAATGTGATTTTGCGTATGCAAATGTAATACTAAGGAAGATATGAAAAACCTGATTGTAATGTTGGCGGCATTGCTTATAGGCGGCTGCCGGACGTGCCGCCGTTAATAAGGGCACCGTATATGATAAATATGCCTTTAAAATGGTAAAGTATCATCAGGACAGGATGGATTATAACGGTGTGCTCACGGTGAAGAATATTACAGGTAAAACCATATATTATATTAAAGGTGAGTTTGTGTATTATGATATGAAAGGTACTATGTCAAATTACGAAAACATAAGTACAAATATAGAAATAGCACCCTGTATGACCAACTGCTTTGATGTGAACGGGTGTGGAAATGTGGATAGTTATGAGTATTGTTATGCGTATTATGAAAGCGAGAAAAGCTCTTCACATCCCGATCGTGTATTCAAGGAGGAATTTAGGCCGGAGGCCTATAAATAGTTGAAAAATATACAAAAAAAGTCGGAATATGTAATGCTTCACATTCCGACAATGAGGATATGTTATAAGTGTTATGCTTGTATCTCCTGTTCTTCGGTATCTTCGGTATCGTTCAGGAATGGGAAGGCTTCGCCTTTTACCAGCCATGATATGCCAAAGAGGTGCAGGAGTACTATTTCCACTATCATTATCAGGTATTGCGGGGCGCCGCACAGCATAATAACGGCAAATGCCAGCTCCATTGCCAGCATTCCTATACCGCACACGCGGTATATGATGTTACGTATACGCTTGCGGGGAGTAATGTTGCCATTGCTCAGGGTGAACAGGAATATGCTGTTACAGGCTATAAGTATGAAGAACAGGGCAGCGCTTACGGTGTGAATAATGTGTGATATGTGTATGGGTACCTGAAAAAATCCCACGGGTGTGCCGTTCTCTATCCAATTTACATTGCAGGGAAACAGCACTATACACAGCCCGAATATGCCCGAAAGGGTGGTAATCCAATTATCCCATTTATCGTAGCCTATGTAGGATATAAGCACTATGCACGCCGGTACCAGCACTCCCACCATGGCCGGACTTTGGTAATAGGTAGCCGATATGCTCCACCACCATTCGTTACCGGGGTGAGGCCTGGCTATGCCTGCCGAAAACAGGGCTAACCATGGTAGTATAATTCCGAGCAGACCGCATACATTGCGTATGCGGAGATACATTTTTTCTTCTTTTGTCTTGTTTGTAGGCATAATAAGTTTGTTTGGTTAATTTATAAAATATATAACGTAAATTTGGCTTTACTATTGTTTGTGAACAATAGTTTTTTTATAAAAAAACAAAAAAAACAACGGTAGTATATGTTTCTTTGCTAATTTTGCGGCATATAGTAATTTTATATGTAGCAATAGTTATGGATAATTTTGCAGCCATAGATTTTGAAACGGCCAACGGCTACCCAAGCAGTGTGTGTGCCGTGGGCATAGTAGTGGTACGTCAGAGACGCATAGCTGATAGCTTTTATAGTCTTATTAAACCTTATCCTAATATGTACAGTTCGGTGTGTACGGCGGTACATGGTCTGTCGTACGAGGATACCGATGATGCACCTGCCTTTCCGCATGTATGGGCACAGGTGGAGCCTATAATACAGGGGTTGCCATTGGTAGCCCACAATAAAGCCTTTGACGAGCGGTGTCTTAAGGCTGCGTTTCATGCCTATGATATGGAATATCCTAACTATCCTTTTTATTGTACTCTGGTAAAGTCACGCAAGGTGTGGCCTGCCGGCAGGCACAATTTGGACATTATAGCTTCCTATTGCGGTTATGACCTTAAGAATCATCACCACGCCCTGGCCGATGCCGAGGCCTGTGCCGTAATAGCTATGAAAATATTGTAGAAAAATAAGTGCTTTTTTTTGACTGTTATTTTATGTCAGGAAGAAATGAATCAGGTGTGATTATGTGAAAATAAAGTGCTATATTTGCGTGTTGAAAAAAGATAGTTTTGAATAAATAAACGTGTAATAATGAAAAAGATAATAGTACTATCGGTGTTTTGTGTTCTTGCAGTTAATGCTATAGGGCAAATTTCAATTATAAGTGAAGGTAATACAAAACGTTCATCCTATCTTGTCAAAGATGATAATGCCGGAATAAGAAAAATAGATGGAGTATATCACCTTTTGGTGTTTGATGTTTATGGAAACGAGCCCTTGTATATTCAGTTAGGTAGTAGTGAAGCCGAAACTATGAAAAGTTTGGAAACTATTATAAATTGGTATATCAATGCAAAAAATAAGTCATATATAGAGTTTGATGGTGGCTATGGTATTATTACAATGTACAAGGCATCAGGCAGACCCTGGTTTTCTAATAATAGTGTTGATTGTATAAAAGATTATATTAAAACAATGGTATATTCAGCCTTATTAGAAACCGATTGTCGTAAGCCAAAGTTAGATGGTACAAAAATAGGTTATTTATCATCTATTAATCAATTGCAAAGAGCTTATGATAAGTTGAAATCAGGATTCTCTTTATAGTTCATTCCATTTTTTATTGTATCTTTGCATATTATATAAGCACATATATGGATAACAGTAAGCAGGAATATATAGCATGGTGTAGTACCCACAGTATGCCGGTATTTATGCAGTCGTGGTGGATGGATGCCGTGTGCCACAGCGGTAAGCAATGGCAGGTGCTATTGTATAAGCTCTCCGGTGACATATTGGCCGTGTGTGTGTTCCATTATATAGAAAAGCACGGTTTCCGTATGGTGTTGCAGCCGGAGCTTACTCCTTATTCAGGCTGGTGGATGAGTCCGCAGTTGTCTGCTGCCGGGCAGCAGGAGGCTGCCGCCTATATGCTGGGGCAGCTGGAAGAGCAGCATTATGATTATATACAGCTGGCCTTCCGTCCTCAGGCACCCGCTACCGATGTGTTGCGTAAGCATGGCTATAAGGTGCAGGAACGGCCCACCTACATATTATATAATATAGAGCAGGACGGCTTGTTGGAGAAATTTCATTCTTCCAAGCGACGTCAGGTGAAAAAAGCGGAAGCCGGTTTGCATTTTTCCACCCATTTATCGGTGGAAGAATTCTGCCGCCTGCATATATGGCAATATGCATATAGGAATGAACAGGATATGTATTCTTCCGCATTGTTACAAGCCATATGTAATGCCGCCATAAGCGCAGGCCATGGCCATATATGCTCCGTGAACGACCATAATAACGTGTGTCATGCCGCTGCCCTGGTGGTGTGGGACGAGCGGAGTGCCTATTATTTATTATATTATATCCATCCTGAATATCGTTCCTCCGGTGGCTCGTCTATGCTGGTGTATGAAATGATAAAATTTCTGCAAGGTAAAACACATCATTTCGATTTTGAAGGCGGTAGCCAACCTAATGTGGCCGCCTCCTATGCCAAATTCGGTACGGAAATGACCCCTTGGATATTGGCGGAAAAATATAAAAATATATTTGTAAGACTTTTAGTGACAATTTATAAGCATAAAAAATAGCTTATAAATACGCTTTATATACATTTTGGAGCGATATTTGCTCATTTTCCCAACATAATTCTTCCGATGCACGTAGGGCATTGTGCTTCATTTGTTGCAGCTTTTCGGTATTGTTAAGCAGCTCGTTTACGGCTTGGGCTATGGTAGCCGGCTCCACATTGGGGAGGATAACTCCTATATCATAATGTTGTATTATTCTGCTTATTTCCACCATGGGGCTGGCCACTATGGGCACCTGTGCCCGTATAAAGTCGAATAGCTTATTGGGTAAGGCATACAGGTGGTTAATGCTTATGTTTTTATCCAATGAAAAGCCTATATCGGCATTGGCCGTGTAGTGGTATAGTTCTTCAAACGGCATACGGGGCATGAATATTATTCTATCATTGGTGCCCTGAGCGGCACTCATATGCTTCAGGGTGGGGATTACATCTCCATTGCCTATTATGAGTAATAGGGCGTCAGGTATGTATTGCATGGCTTCCACCAGCTCTTCGCTGCCGCGATGTATATTTATGCCGGTACCTTGCAGTATGAGCAGGTGCTTATTTTCCGGCAGGTTCAGTTCCCTGCGGCTGCGGGGCGTGCCGGGGGTATGGCGGGAGGGAATATTTCGCATTACGTTTACTTCACGGTGGTATTCTTGGGCATACAGCTCCGCTATGGAATGGCACACGGTGAACATGTGGTGTACTTTGGGAACGCAGTATTGTTCTATACGTTTCCATATAGCCTGTATTTTGGGTCGGTTTACCAGCTCGGCCACCTCCGTAAAATATTCGTGGCTGTCATATATCAGGGGCTTACGTTTTATACGGCTTACTATGGTTACTGGCAGTAAGGTATCCAAGTCGTTGGCATGGTATATGTCACAGCGGTGTGTGAGCAGATAGAAGAACAGGCGTATATTCATTTCGGCATAGAAGAATTTGCCTTTAGTGAATAGCAGCCGCATGCGTTTGGTGGTATATGGTCTGGCATCCATGGCGGGAGAATGGGGTAGCTGCCTGCCTATAAGTGTAATGCAAAACCCCATTTCATATAGGGTGTTACATACCTTTTTTACACGCTGGTCGCTCACCAAATCGGTGCTCACCGTCATGATGATATGTGGAGCCATAGGAGCGGATGGTATAACTTAATTTTCTCTGCCGTGGCAGTTTTTATATTTTTTGCCGCTACCACATGGGCAGGGATCGTTTCTTCCTACCTTTTTCTCCACCTTTATAGGCTGGGTTACCTGCGGAGCCGAGGTCCGCTGTGTGTTTACCTCCTGACGGCCGGTTTGCAGTTTTTTTGCATCGGATTCCGGCAAACGGGCCTGCTGTACATTCTGGGGCTCCTGTATAGGAATGAGTCCGTTATTGAGGAAAGTAACCACTTCACGATATATGTCGTTTACCATTTGGGCAAACAGGTCAAATGATTCAAATTTGTATATCAATAGCGGGTCCTTTTGCTCGTAAGTGGCATTTTGAACCGATTGCTTCAAATCATCCATAGCACGTAAGTGCTCTTTCCATGCATTGTCTATTACGGCCAAAGTAAGGTTTTTCTCTATGCTCAAGGCTACCTCTCGGGCTCCTATTTCTACACAGCGTTTCAAATTGGCTATTATTTGTAAGCGTTTTTTGCCGTCAGTAACGGGTATGGCTATGTTTTCAAATCTTTGCCCTTCTCTTTCATATACCGAACTTATAATAGGCATGGCCTTTTCACTCATGGTGAGTACACGCTGGCGGTAGCCGTTATAGGTGGCATTATATAACTTGTTTGCCAGCTTTTCGGTTTTTTCCTGGAAGAATTCTTTTTCGGTAAACGGACAATCTGTGCCAAATACGGTGTGTATGTCGGTTTCTACCATATCGTAGCTGCGATTGTTTTGTGCATTTTCTATTACGTCATAGCAGGTGTTTTCGAACATTTCCGATATATCTATGGCCAGCTTGTCACCGTTAAGTGCATTGTGACGCTTGTTGTATATGCTTTCCCTTTGCTTATTCATTACGTCATCGTATTCAAGCAAACGTTTACGTATGCCAAAGTTGTTTTCTTCCACTTTCTTTTGGGCACGTTCTATAGAGCTGGTAATCATGCTGTGTTGTATCACTTCGCCGTCTTGGAATCCCATACGGTCCATTACCTTGGCTATACGATCGGAACCGAACAAACGCATAAGGTCATCTTCCAATGATACAAAAAACTGTGAACTGCCCGGGTCTCCCTGACGGCCGGCACGACCTCTCAACTGACGGTCCACACGACGTGAATCATGTCGTTCGGTGCCTATAATGGCCAATCCTCCCAATTCCTTTACCTCCGGTGTAAGCTTAATATCGGTACCACGACCTGCCATATTGGTGGCTATGGTTACGGTGCCCTTTTGTCCGGCTTCGGCTACTATGTCGGCCTCTTTTTTGTGTAATTTGGCATTCAATACATTGTGCTTTATTTTACGGGCGGTGAGAATTTTGCTTATCAGCTCGGAGGTTTCTACCGAAGTGGTACCTACCAGTACGGGACGCCCTATTTCATGCAGACGAATAATCTCGTTTACCACAGCACCGTATTTTTCACGCTTGGTTTTATATACAAGGTCTTCCCTGTCTTCACGTATTACAGGCTTATTGGTGGGAATGGTTACCACATCCAGCTTGTATATGTTCCAAAATTCTCCGGCTTCGGTTTCTGCGGTACCGGTCATACCGGCTAATTTTTTATACATACGGAAGTAGTTCTGCAGAGTAATGGTAGCGTAGGTTTGCGTGGCTGCCTCCACCTTTACATTCTCCTTGGCCTCTATGGCCTGGTGCAAGCCGTCACTATAACGTCGGCCTTCCATAATACGTCCCGTTTGCTCATCTACTATCTTCACCTTGTGGTCCTCGGTGATAATGTATTCCACGTCTTTTTCGAACATGGTATATGCCCTCAGCAATTGGTTAATAGTGTGAATACGCTCCGAAGCTATGGAAAAATTACGGTATATCTCGTTCTTCTTCTCCAATTTCTCCTCCGGCGTGAGCGTCATTTTTTCCAATTCGGCTATTTCGGCACCTACGTCAGGCATTATAAAGAATTTGGCCTCTTCCGCATTGGCACTCACCAGGTCTATACCTTTGTCTTTAATATCTACCGAATTGAGCTGCTCTTCTATTACAAAATATAACTCATCATCTATTATAGGCATGTTCTTGTTCTGCTCTGCCATATAGAAACTTTCGGTGTCATGCAATAGTTGTTTTACGCCGGGTTCGCTCAGGTATTTTATAAGTGCCTTATTCTTAGGCATGCCACGATGTGCACGTAGCAGTAACTTACCGCCTTCTTCCTTGTTGCCTTCACTTATAAGCTTACGGGCTTCCGATAAAAGAGTGGTAACCAAATTACGCTGTGCATTGTATAATTTCTCCACTATGGGCTTATATTTGTCAAAGTCCTGATTGTCCCCCTTGGGAGTAGGCCCTGATATAATTAAAGGAGTACGGGCATCGTCAATTAATATGGAGTCCACCTCATCCACTATGGCATAGTTGTGCTCCCGTTGTACCAGCTCGCTTTCATTGCGGGCCATATTGTCTCTCAGGTAGTCAAAGCCGAATTCATTATTGGTACCAAAGGTAATGTCGGCTAAATATGCGTTTCTTCTCTCCTGTGAGTTGGGTTCGTGCTTGTCTATACAATCTACACTTAAATTGTGAAATTGATATAACATACCCATCCATTCGGAGTCACGCTTGGCCAAATAGTCATTCACGGTAACCACGTGTACGCCTTTGCCCGTGAGGGCATTGAGATATACAGGCAACGTAGCTACCAGCGTTTTACCTTCACCTGTGGCCATTTCGGCTATTTTACCCTGATGAAGCACCGTGCCGCCTATAAGCTGCACATCATAATGACACATGTCCCATGTGGTGGGATTGCCTCCCGCTGTCCATGTGCGACTGTATATAGCCTGATTGCCCTCTATGTTAATACAGTCATATTTGGCTGCCATATTACGGTCAAAATCAGTGGCCGTAACCTTTACATATTCGTTCTCCTTAAAACGACGGGCAGTTTCTTTCATTACCGCAAATGCCTGAGGCAGTATGTCATTGAGTATGTCTTCCGAGGTGTTATATATAGCATCTTCCAGCTCCTCTATTTCCTTGTACATGCTTTCCTTTTCAGCTATAGACATGTCATAGCCCGCATCTAATTGCGACTTTATATCTGCTATACGCTGCTCATCTTCCTGAGTGGCATTCTTTATCATTTGCTTAAATTCCATGGTTTTGCCCCTCAATTCGTCATTGGTGAGCTCCGCTATGGCAGGGTATGCCTCCTGTATTTTTACCAATATAGGTCTTAATTCCTTTAAATCTCTATCCGATTTGGTTCCAAATAATTTTTGTAATATATTTGCCATATTGTATTATTTATTCGTATTAAAACTTGCAAATATACCATATTTTTTTCTATTATTGCCGCCTTATGCGGCCAAATAGATGAACGAAAAAAAGATTAAAAACTTAAAATATTGATATGTGTGTATTTAAAAAAAACAATGCAAATTTCCATTGTTGAAAAAAAAAGTGAAAAATAAGGTTTAACACCTGGCAGGTAACGAAAAGGAAAAAAACAACGGATGTTAATAAAAAAGAACGGGCTATACTATATTATCACAGGTAAAAATATTACCTTTGTATGTACAAAAAAAATTACATAATATATGACGAAATTTGTTCATTTACACGTACACTCACATTATTCCGTATTGGACGGATTGTCCCATATACCGGATTTAATTAAAAAAGCTACCGCTAACGGCATGTATGCCATGGCTCTTACCGACCACGGCAATATGTTCGGCATGAAGGAATTTTTTGACTTGTCGGCTAAATATAATGACGATATTAAAAAACAAATACAGGATAAAGAAAAGAGCTTGGCCGAAGCTGCCGAAAACAGCAAAGAGGCAGAAGTGAGTTCTATTGCAGCTGAAATAGAAGTGCTTAAAGGAAAGTTCTTTAAGCCTATATTCGGTTGTGAAGCCTATGTGGCCCGTAAAACGGAAACCAATCCCGAAGCTTCACGCAAAGTGTTGTCTATACGTGAAAACGAAAGCGGCTACCACCTTATATTGTTGGCAAAGAATGAAACAGGCTATCATAACCTGTGTAAAATAATATCCCTTAGCTGGATGGAAGGATTTTACGGTAAGCCGCGTATCGACAGAGAACTGCTGGAACAATACAGTGAAGGCCTTATAGTAGCTTCAGCTTGCCTGGGTGGTGAATTACATAAAAAAATAGAAAACAATGATTTCCCCGGTGCCATGGAAGCCGCCCGCTGGTACCAAAAAATATTCGGTGAGGACTATTACATAGAGCTTCAACGTCATAAAACGGATAAGCCCGGCGGTGACCGCGTTACCTATGAAAAGCAAATGTTGCAAAATGAATCACTGGTGAAAATAGCTACCGAATTGGGGATAGAGCTCATAGCTACCAATGATGTACATTTTGTAGATGAAGAACATGCCGAAGCCCACGAAAGGCTTATATGCCTTAATACAGGCAATAAGCTCAGTGATGATATTCGCTTACGCTATACCAAGCAGGAATGGCTCAAAACACCCGACGAAATGGCCGCCATATTCCCCGATTATCCTGAAGCATTAGCTAATACGGTAAAAATAGCCGACAAGGTGGAGGTGTATAATCTGAACCGTCCGCCTATGATGCCCGTATTTGATATTCCTGCCGAATTCGGCAATGAAGAAGAATATAAGCAAAAGTTTACCCACGAGCAGTTGGTGGAGGAATTCGGCATAGCCGAAGACGATTTGCTTAAAAAACTGGGAAGTTGGGATAGAGTGTATCGTATTAAGCTGGAGGCCGATTACCTTACCATGCTTACCATGAAAGGCGCCCACATGCGATATGGTGACAATATAGCTCCTGATATAATGGAGCGTATCCTATTTGAACTGAGCGTAATGCGTAACATGGGTTTTCCGGGCTATTTTTTAATAGTGCAGGATTTTATACAGGCCGCCCGTAGTATAGGCGTATCGGTGGGGCCGGGTAGAGGCTCGGCCGCCGGTTCGGTGGTGGCCTATTGCCTTAAAATCACCGATGTGGACCCGCTGAAATATGATTTGCTGTTTGAACGTTTTCTTAATCCGGACCGTGTGTCATTACCCGATATAGATGTGGACTTTGACGATGAAGGCCGCGGCCGCGTGCTGGAATGGGTTACCAATAAATACGGTAAAGAACGTGTGGCCCACATTATTACCTATGGTACCATGGCTACCAAAATGAGTATTAAAGATGTAGCCCGTGTGCAGGAATATGAATTGGCAAGTGCCAATAGGCTGGTGGGTCTTATTCCTCATGATTTACCCGTTAATCCCGAAAACAAAAAACCTTATAAAATGTCGGTGAAAAATTGTGTGCAATATGTACCCGATATTAAGGAAGTGTGTGAGCATGATGCCGGTGCCGCCGAGGTAATGAAATATGCCGCTATGCTGGAAAATACCGTGCGACAAACGGGCATTCATGCCTGCGGCGTAATCATAGGCGCCGATGATTTGTCGAATCATGCCCCCATGGCCACCATAGCCGATAAGGAATCAAAACAACGTATATGCGTTACCCAATACGAAGGCTCTCAAGTAGAGTCGGTGGGCCTTATCAAAATGGACTTTTTGGGATTAAGCACCCTGTCTATTATAAAAGAAACTCTCAGTAATATTAAAAAATCCAGAGATATAGACCTTGACATAGACGCTATCCCCATAGATGACCCTGCAGTGTATGCATTGTATCAGGCCGGTGATACCATAGCCATATTCCAGTTTGAATCACCAGGTATGCAAAAATATTTGCGTGAGCTTAAACCTACCCGTTTTGAGGACCTTATAGCCATGAATGCCCTGTACCGACCGGGTCCTATGGATTATATCCCTCAGTTTATAGCCCGTAAACAGGGTAAGGAACCTATTAAATATGATATAGACATAATGGAAAAGTATTTGAGCGATACCTATGGCATTACCGTATATCAGGAGCAGGTGATGCTGCTGTCACGTCTGCTTGCCAATTTTACCCGCGGCCAGTCTGATGAATTGCGTAAGGCTATGGGTAAAAAAATAAAGGAAAAACTGGATAAACTTAAGCCTAAATTTATAGAAGGCGGTAAGAAAAACGGTCATGATGAAGCAAAATTGGAAAAAATATGGGCCGATTGGGAAAAATTTGCTTCCTACGCTTTCAATAAATCACATGCTACCTGCTATTCGTGGGTGTCATATCAAACAGCTTACCTCAAAACCCACTATGCCGCCGAATTTATGGCTGCTAACCTTACCAATAATTTGAATAATGTAGAAGAAATATCTAAATTGCTGGCAGACTGTAAACGTAAAAATATACGTTTGCTCAGCCCCGATATAAATGAATCTGATGCACACTTTACCGTGAATAAGCAGGGAGATATACGGTTCGGCCTGGCCGGCATAAAAGGAGTGGGCGAAGCCGCTGTAGAAGATATAATTAAAGAAAGAAAAGAAAATGGTCCGTTTAAGTCCATTATAGATGTAATACAGCGTGTTAACTTACGCTCCTGTAATAAGCGACTGCTTGAATCCATGGCCTGTGCCGGTGCTTTTGACAGCTTGGGCGATACCCACCGTGCCCAGTTCTTCTATGAAAGCAACGGCTCCATATTTCTGGAAAAATTACTGAAATATGCCAATAACTATCAGCAAAATAAGCTCAGTAAACAAACCTCCATATTCGATACCTTAGCCGAGGAAGAAAAAGACGACCCCATAGTATTCCCCCAATGTCCGCAATGGAATTCGGTAGAAAAATGTCGTAAAGAATATGAAGTAATAGGGTTCTACATATCCGGTCACCCGTTAGACGACTATAAGTTGGAAATAACCTCCTTCTTTAAAGGTGCCACTTCCCAATTAAAAGATGTAAATACCTTACGCCGTATGCAGGATATACCTATATGTATAGCCGGTATTATTGATAACGGAACGGTATCTACTACACAAAAGGGTACGCTGATGTGCAAGTTTAGTTTGGAAGATACGGAAGGCAGGCAGGATTTTACCTTGTATACCGAAAAAGCCGTGCAATATAAACACTGGTGTACCACTCCTAATTCCCTGGTAGCCGTAAGCGTAAAAAGCCGCTTGCGCTGGGCAAAAAATGCTGACGGCACTAATGGCAGCGTAAAACTATCCGGTGATGCCGTTACCGATTATGATTTAAGGGTAGATAGCATTGAAAGTTTAATAGATGTAATGTCCACGGTGAAAATAATAGAAGTGAATGTGCATTCCGTGGTAATAGATGATGCATATAGAGAACGTGTGCAGCATTTTATACATGATAGCAAAATGCCTAAAGCAGAAGGATCTATATTAAAATTTAAAATATTTGATTACCAATATGGTGATTTTCTGTTGGTATCACCAACGTGTGTAAATGCCGAAAAATTTTGTGATTTATATACAGCCCAATACGGCATGGACGGTATTATGTTATACCGATAAAGTATATGTGAAATAAAAATGGTATATTTGCAAATATTGTAAGTGAAACAGAAAATACGGTTATGAGTAGTTTTGAAATACACGGCGGAAACCGATTGAAAGGAGAATTAATACCTCAGGGTGCTAAAAATGAGGCCTTGCAGGTATTGAGTGCCACATTGCTTACCTCTGAAAAGGTAACTATATCTAATTTGCCTGATATTCATGATGTAAACAGGCTAATAGAACTTTTGGCCGGCATGGGGGTAAAGGTGGAAAAAATAAACGATGACACCTATTCATTTCAGGCCGATAATATAGATTTTGATTATATGGAAACTCCCGAGTTTGTCAAAAAGGCCAATGCTTTACGGGGGTCCATTATGATATTGGGGCCTATGTTGGGTCGATTCAAAAAAGGTGCTGCCCCCAGCCCCGGCGGTGATAAAATAGGCCGCAGAAGGTTGGACACCCATTTTATAGGTCTGCAAAAATTGGGCGCCAGGTTCACCTATTCGGTGCAGAATTCATTGTATAAGGTATCGGCAGAGCATTTGGCCGGCACCTATATGCTGCTTGATGAAGCCTCCGTTACCGGCACAGCCAATATAGTGATGGCTGCTGTTATGGCCGAAGGTACCACCACCATATTCAATGCTGCCTGTGAACCGTATTTGTATCAGTTGTGCACCATGCTTAACAGCATGGGTGCCAAAATATCGGGTGTGGGTTCTAATTTGCTCACCATAAATGGGGTAAGCAGCCTGCACGGCTGTACCCACAGGTTATTGCCGGATATGATAGAAATAGGCAGTTTTATAGGCATGGCCGCTATAACCCGTTCGGAAATTACCATTAAAAATGTCGCTTATGAGCATTTGGGTATTATACCCGAAGTCTTCCGCAGGTTAGGTATAAAAATGGAGCATGTAAACGACGATATATACATACCCGAGCAGGAATGCTATGAGGTAGAATCCTTTATGGATGGCTCCATTATGACCATAGCCGATGCTCCATGGCCCGGGTTTACTCCTGACCTTATAAGTATAGCATTGGTAACTGCCATACAAGCCAAAGGTAGTGTGCTTATACATCAAAAAATGTTCGAAAGCCGATTGTTCTTCGTGGATAAACTTATAGATATGGGGGCCAAAATTATATTATGTGATCCTCACCGGGCTACCGTAATAGGCCTGAATCATCAAAATGCCCTTAGAGGTACTAATATGACCTCTCCCGATATACGTGCCGGTGTGGCTCAGCTTATAGCCGCCCTTAGCGCTAAAGGTAAGAGTGTGATAAGTAATATAGAACAAATAGACCGCGGATACCAAAATATAGACATTCGCCTTAGGGCTATAGGTGCTGATATTAAACGTATAGATTAGTGAACATACTATTATCTACGGCATATTTACCTCCGGTAGAATATATGGCTGCATTTTTGGCCGGTGAGGTGCATATAGAGCAATGTGAAAATTTTATTAAGCAAACCTATCGTAACAGAGCCATAGTTCCTTCGGTATCAGGTGCGCAGGTGCTGAGTGTGCCTGTAAGCAGGCAGCATGTGCATAATTGTCCCATTACAGGGGTAACTATTGATTATACGCAATCATGGCAGCGTGAGCATTGGCGTACGCTGGAAACCGTGTATAATGCCAGTCCGTTTTTCCTGTATTATAAAGATTATTTGTATCCATTTTATCATCAAACGGATATACAATATTTGTTCGACTTTAATAACCGCATGTTACAAGTGTTGCTTAAGTTGCTCAAAATAAAGTGCGAATATTCCTTCACAACTGATTATATGCCTGTAGCAGAGTGCTTTTTTGATGCCCGAAATGTTATTAATCCTAAAAAAATACTGCATCAGGACTATCCCTTTGCCAACATGCCTGCCTATAGGCAGGTATTTGCCGAAAAGGTGAATTTTATTCCCAATATGTCATGTGTAGATTTGCTTTTTAATGAAGGCCCTGCCGCTTTAGGTTATTTGCAGGCATTAGGGCACACCATGGCACAGGGTTTGTAGTAGTGTAATGTGGTATACGCCCCTTGCGTGTATGCTTATGGGGTTTTGACATTGGTTTCTGTTTCGGCTATGCCTATAAGGCGGTCGTAGCCTAAATTATCCCCCTGATAATACACAAAGGCTTGGTATCGGTTTTGTGTTTCCCAATGATTACCTTCGGTGTATTGAAAGGTGCCCTTGCCACCTTGGGTCGGTATGGCTATATAGGTATAGTTATAGTATCCCGATTTAAGATATAATGATGTTTCCCACACCTGCTTATAGTTGTTATATGTCATTTTGGCTTGAGGCAGTAGCTCCCAGTCAGTAAGTTCTCCATATACGTATAAGTCCATATTTTCAGGTTTATTGGCATTGAGGTAAAAGTGTACATTGGTGTAGTCGGCACTATATATACTGTCACCATCATCACTGCATACAAAATAGCATCCGTTAATGTCATAATCTGATTGGTAGGCAGTGTGGGCGTTGGAGGCGTCCATGTACAGGTGTGTGTAGTTTACATCGGCTACACGCTCATGCCTTAGTACATGCTCCAGCGTGGTACGCAAAGTGCGTATATTGAATATGCGGAATTCGGCACCGCCTTCATATAATATGGCGTCAGGCCTGTTATATATAATGGTGTTTCCCAATATATTGTCTGGCTGTGTAAGCAACACGGCATTGTCGTGGCGTCCGTTTTGGCATATTATGGTTTTGAGATACCTGCCTGGTGAAAGCAGTCGAAAGTTATCATTCTTTATGGTGAGCTCTAACTGTTGATGTGTCATTTTTTTACTTATTTCATTGGCTCTGGACTGTGATAATGATATATCTACTAAATTCTCGCTTACGCAAAACCTGTGGGTGAGTATGGGTTCATTGCTGTCTTCGTCATATATATATAGCACATAGTTACCCGATTTGGTAACATACATATCTTCATTAGGAAAGGTGATAGTGTAGGAAGTGTAGAATTGTATGGTGTTAATTGACGTTTGAAATTCGCGTATTTCCATGTCTTCAAACATGCCCATGTATTCATTTTTATTCAGGCCTGTAGTGGGCTTCCAATCATAGGTGCAGTGAATAAAGGTGTATCGCATGTATTTGGGCTCATCGGTTTTATCATCAAACTTGAATATCAGTTTATCTTCCGAATGAAGCATAATAACCGGCAGGGCAAAGCGTGCGTTCTGCTTTTCCATTTTCATACTCAGTATATCCTCATCATATATTCGGTTACTCATGCTTATGTCAGCGTATTCGTTTTGAGCGTATAGGCTTCCTGCTATAAGGCTTAATATGTATATAATTACCCTTTTCATGTGTGTGCTGCTTATGAATATGCAAAAGTAGCATTTTTTTTCCTTTATAGGTAATGGTAGTATATTTTTATATTGGTGAATGCGTACACACATGCACAAAAAAAGCAGTTTTTCTCTCGAAAACTGCTTATGATAAAAGTATTGTGTGTGATTATTTGTGAGAGTGTTATCTTCTTTTTATGGGGCAATTAATGGGAACTAATTGCCTTAATAATATTTTCTGCTGGACATTGCGTGTAAAAAATGCCTGAGAACGGGGGTATAAATACTTTAATTCCTGTCGGGTAAACATGCGGGTGTATTTAGTGTCGTCATTTTCCAACGGAATGAGTAATACCTTTTTGTGTTTCTTTATTTTATTACTTATGCAATGCGTGCATACATATCGGTCAAATATTAATATATAATCATATTCCTGTAAGCATATGTTTACTGTGTCTCCTTCGGCATTCATGAGTGTAATGTGGCTTCCTAAGGAAACTTGAGCCATAGCAGCATAGGTGCATGCTATACTTAGCATCATTATTATCCACATACGTTTCATATTACATATTACTTGAACAAGGGAGCTATTTTGTATATGTCAAACTGATAAAGGAACTGCTCATTTCCGGCTTCATCTTTTTGTATATAGTCATTTACATTGATAATGCAATTGTTATATATTTGTATACGGCGATTGAGGATATTATTATAGTACAATCCATTGGCTTCATCATTGCATACGTTTCCGCGATATATCTCTTTTCCTTGTGATAAGGAATAGAAACCATACACTATATTTTGTGCACTATGAGGATTGGTAATGGCATAGCCTATTACATCGTCATTTACCCAAAATGTTTTAATAATATGTTCCATCGCGTCCAGTTTATAACTGTTCATTATGTCAATTTTGCGTTTTGGAAAGTCTAAATATTGTTCCAATATCGAATCGGTGAATATTTGATTAATACGTTTGTTTAAGGGGAACGATTTATCGCTCAACTCTATGGTAAGGCTATCGGTTACGAGCAGATTATTATCTAATACATAAGCTTCACCCGTAGTGGCCGAGGCCATTATCACTTTATTGTGATATGCGTCCATGAGTCGATTTTTGTAGAGGTATGACAACAATATGGATTTACCTACGTCAAAGTAACTTTCGGCTTTTATCTCTTTTTCCAATAAACTGTAAGTATAGGTACTGAATGTATTGAATAATATAGTAGGAACGCTATAGTTATAGTCTGCCATTAGTACTATAGTGTCATCATTAAAGCAATATAATGTTTGTGCTAATGGAATATCCTTTTGCGTTTTGCATAACATGTAGTCTCCTTTGGAATTTTTACTGAATACAGCCAAATTTCTATTGTCTGTCATTATGTAGAATTTGTTGCAGGTGAGGCACATGGATGATACTTTGAGCGCATCGCCTTTTATGTTAGTCCGTTTTACTTTGTGACTGGTGTAGCCTTTGTCGTTTATTTGTAATAGTATCCAATCGGCATTGGCATTAAATTTGTCATATAGCAGGTAGGCATATCCGTCATCATACGCAACAGGCGTAGCATCATACTTCACGGTGGAGTAGGGAGTACGCACTACGTGGTCAGGTACAAATACTTGTGCCCGCAGTATGCCTGCACACATTATGGCTATTATAATTAATAAATTTTTTTGTTTCATTATGGTTGGTCGTTTTTTTTAATTATTTCTTTATGTAGTTGTATTTACTGATTAGTAACGGCACCTTCATATACAGCAGGTACTTCGCTTTGTATCATTAAATTATAGCTGTATATAAATGTGTCATTTTCCACATCTTCGGTTTTGCTACCATTGTCCCAAGAACAATACCAACCATCCATATAAAAACGACCATCGGTTATGTTTTGATCAATATCACGTTGAACTTTG
The DNA here is from genome assembly GCA_045598105.1 of Bacteroidales bacterium. Classification (GTDB taxonomy): domain Bacteria; phylum Bacteroidota; class Bacteroidia; order Bacteroidales; family WCHB1-69; genus UBA1205. The sequence continues at coordinate 46,699 of JAZLLK010000036.1, forward strand.
GCAACCATGTTTTCATAGGTATCGGCAAAAATAGCATTACCTAATATTACTTCGTTAGGGCCATCGGGGCACAAGTCCCAACCTTTACCGGTACATATTATTCTTATAATGTGCATGTGGGCAGTTTGGTCTTCTACTACTTGCACTCTGCTGTAGCCCGGATATTTTTGGCCATTGTTGCGTGTTCTGGTTTTGCCTTCTTCCTTCTGGACGAATATTTGCACCAGTTTATTCTGTGCGGATACAGGATTAGCCCAGCATAAGAAAGCTACTAAGAATGTTAAACTGATTAATTTGTGTTTGATTTTCATGATGTTTGATTTTTTTTTGTTTTTGAAATTATTTTTTTTAGTTTGTATGCTAAGATATTTGTTGATGAAAAAATGTTAATTAGTTGTCATTATTAATGGAATGCATGCCACTATATATAACGATAGCCTTACCAAGGCCATGTATAAACCTTGTGTAATGCGAGCATTCTATATATGGTAGCATTATATTCATTTGTTTAATGTTTCGTTTGTTTATTGTTCGTTTGTTTATTGTTAGTTTGTTTATTGTTAGTTTGCGACTACAAAAATATGCATTTTTTCAATACGGAAGCATAAAAATACAATATTTTTTTTATTGTGCTGTTTTACAGTGATAAAAAATATTTTTCATTGTTTTTTTGTGGGGGGTAAGGCAGGAAAATGGGGGTATTTTATAGTTTTTTTTATGGCTTTTGGGCAGTAAAATGCATCAAATGCGGGCCTGTATTAAAAAACACAGCGGGGTACCTTTGGTACCCCGCTGTGTAAGGTGTACTGATAATTAGTTTATTTAAGTCCTCTGTTGTGTAGCAGGGGTTCTATGCTTGGTTCCTGTCCTCTAAAGTTGATATAGGCGGTCATGGCGTCAATGGTGTTGCCTATTTGTAATATATTGGAGCGGAACTTTTGGGCGGTAGCCTTATCAAATATACCGTTTTCCTTAAAGGCTTCAAAGGCATCGGCATCCAGCACGGCTGACCATGTGTAGCCGTAGTATCCGGCGGAGTAACCAAAGGCGTCGGTGAATATATGTTTAAAATATTGGCTCTTGTAGCGGGATATGATTTCGGGTATAAGTCCGTATTTATCCATGGCTTCCTGTTCAAACATGTCCGGATTAATAGAGGCGGCTTTAGTAAGGGTGTGATAGTCCATGTCCAGCAGCGAAGCGGCTATGAGCTCGGTATTCACAAAGCCCTGTCCATAGGTGAGGGAAGCCTGAATACGCTGAATGAGTTCATCGGGCATGGCTTCGCCTGTAATATAGTGGCGGGTTATCATTTTCATTACTTCGGGGTATGTAGCCCAGTTTTCCATTATTTGCGAAGGTAATTCCACAAAGTCACGGGGTACGTTGGTGCCGGCAGTGGATTTGTATTGGCATTGGCTAAACAGGCCATGCAGGGCATGTCCAAACTCGTGGAAGAGTGTTTGTACATCGTCAATGGTGAGTAGTGAAGGAACCTCTTTGGTGGGCTTGGAAAAGTTATATACCACCGATATTACGGGTATCATATTGGTGCCGTCCTGTTTGCGGTATTGACTGCGAAATTCGGTCATCCATGCGCCGCTGGCTTTGGAATTGCGGGCATAGAAATCCATATACAATATACCTATTACCTTATTATGGTCTAAAACCTCGTAGGCTACAGCGTCGGGGTCATATACGGGCAGGGTGCTGTTAATACGCAGTTGTATGTCATACAGCTTTTCGGCTACCGAAAACATACCTTCCAATGTGCCGGGAAGTGAAAAATAGGGGCGTATGCTGTCCTGATCCAGGTTATATTGTTCTTTACGCACTATTTCGGTGTAGTATCTCCAGTCCCAAGGTTCTGTTTTTTCTTTTCCGGCTTTCTTTTGGTACATGTCCAGTTCGTATTTGGCCTTGTTAAGAGCAGGCTCCCACACCTGTAATAGCAGCTTGTACACGGCATCGGGAGTTTTGGCCATGTTTTCGTCTAATATAAAGTCGGCATGTGAAGCGTATCCCAGCAGGTTAGCACGTTCTATACGTAAATTAACCAATTTGTTTATTATTTCATTGTTGTCATATTTTCCGCCGTTGCAACGGGTGGAGTATGCCCGCCATATAGCTTCACGTTTTTCGCGGTTTTGGGCGTATTCCAAAAAAGGTAACAAACTGGGGTTCTGCAGTGTGAATACCCATTTGCCTTTGGTGGAGTCGGTTTTGTCGGCTTCTTCTCTAGCGGCAGCCACTACGTTGGCAGGTATGCCTTTGAGGTCGGCACTGTCGCTTATTACCAGTACATACGCATTGGTGGCAGCCAATACATTATTATTGAATGCAAGGGTGAGCTTGGATATTTCTTCATTAATAGCTTTAAAGCGTTCCTGTTGTTGTGGGGAGAGGTTGGCACCGCCGCGAACAAAATTTTTGTAGGTTTCTTCCAATAAACGTGTCTGCTCTGCATTCAGGTGCTCATTTTTCCTGTTTTCGTACACTGTTTTTACCCTTTGAAAAAGGGTGGCATTCATGCTGATGTTATCAGTGTGCAGGCTCAATTTGGGGGATATTTTCTCGGCTATGGCCTGCATTTCATCACTGCTATTGGTCTCCAATACATTGAAGAATACGCTGCTTACCTTGCCCAGTAATTCGCCGCTATAGTCCATAGCCTCTATGGTATTGGCAAAGGTGGGCTTTTCTTTGTTATTACATATTGCTTCTATTTCTTCATTATGTACTCGCATGCCTTCTTCAAATGCAGGCAAATAGTGCTCGGTCTTTATTTGGTCAAAAGGCGGCACTTCATAGGGTGTGTTCCATGTTTGAAAAAAAGGATTGTTCATGTCTAAATTCTTTTTGTTTTTGTGGCAGCCGCACATTATTATGCCGGCTACAGCCAATATACTTATTACTTTTTTCATGTTATACATTATATATTATTTTCAAAATATTCATCTCCTATGTGTTTATTGCGGGAGGTGTGTGTATTCATATCAATGTGCTCATTATGTATAATTTTGCGATGTTATTATGCTGTTGTGTGAGGCATTATGAGGGGAATAACCCTATGCTTTCCGTGTCATTATGCCAATTTGCAAAGATATATTTATTTTATGAGATATAAAATAAATACAGTCGCTTTTTTTTTTGCCGCCGGAGCGGCAGAAAATAAAATATGTGTTAAGTGCAGAAAATGAATGAATTATTGTGGTTGTTGGGAGGCGTAAGTGTAAATAGGTGCATAAAATGTGTGAAGGAAACAAAAAAAAGACTACTTTTGCACGTGTTACATATAAATATATAATAGTATGAAAAAGAGAATAACCATAGTAGCCTTAGCGGCTGCAGTAATTGTATTGGTAGTGGCCTGCTCGGCAGTGCAGCAGGTAAAAACATTGGCACAGTGTAGTTTTAATTTTACCGGAGTATCTGATTTTACCATAGCGGGTGTCCGTTTGGATAAGGTGTCGTCGCCCTCGCAGCTCACCCTTACCGATGTGGCCTCCATAGTGTCGGCCATTACCAATAAAACGGCACAAATATCATTTAATGCCAATGTAAAGGTAAATAATCCGTCGGCCAATACGGCCACGGTAAACCGTTTGGCATGGAAGGTGGATTTAGATGGGGAAGAGTTGCTTGAAGGAGTGCACACACAACCTGTTACCGTAAAGGCCAACGGTAGCACCACCACCTCTATAAGAGCTACGGTAGATGCAGCCAAGGTACTGAAAAATAATAGCATAGAAAGTGTATATAATCTTTATAAAAATCTTACCGGGCAAAGTACCGACAAGGCATCTAATGTGGTGTTGAAGGTGAAACCTACCATAGACAATTACACTTCTCCTACCTATTTTAGCATAAAGCAGAATGTAAAATCAAATGCCACGACCATGTAAACCATGGTATGGAATAAAATATTACCTGTAAAGGCGGTAATATTCATTTTTTTTTGCTATCTTTGTAGATTGTACCCGTGCAGTTATAGTAAATGCTATAGTGCAGAGAATGAATAATGTAGAATAATAAAATAATAAAGTAATGATAAGTAATAAACTCTTAAATCCTAAAAGTATAGTAGTGGTAGGTGCATCAAATGATGTACAAAAGCCGGGTGGCAAAGTGTTAAAAAACCTTTTGTCCAGTAATTTTAAAGGCACTGTGTATGCGGTGAATCCAAAAGAAGAATCAGTACAGGGTATTCAATGTCACCACAAGGTGGAAGAATTGCCTCAGGTAGATTGTGCCATATTGGCTATAGCAGCCAAATATTGTCCTGCTACGGTAGATGTATTGGCTTTAGAGAAGCAAACCGGAGGTTTTATTATACTTTCAGCCGGATTTGGTGAAGAAAATGAAGTAGGTGCCATTTATGAAAAGCACATAGTGGATACTATTAATAAGGTAGGCGGAAGTCTTATAGGACCTAACTGTACCGGTTTTCTTAATACCAATTATTGCGGAGCCTTTGATGCTCCTATTCCCACTTTGGATCCTCACGGTGTGGATTTTATTACCGGTAGCGGGGCCACTGCAGTATTTATTAAGGAATACGGTATTTCCAATGGTCTTACCTTCAATAGTGTATGGGCAGTAGGTAACTCTGCTCAGGTGGGTATAGAGGATGTATTGGAACATTTGGATACTTCTTTTGATCCCGTAAACAGCTCCAGAGTGATAATGTTGTATATGGAAAAGGTAAGCAATCCTCAAAAGTTGCTTAAGCATTCCCGTTCTTTAATTAATAAAGGATGTAAAATAGCTGCTATTAAGTCCGGTGGTTCCGCAGCAGGCAGTCGTGCTGCCAGCTCGCACACAGGAGCATTGGCTACCAATGACGCCGCAGTAGATGCTTTGTTCCGCAAGGCAGGTATAGTTCGTTGTCAAAACAGGGAAGAGCTCACCACCGTGTGTGCCATATTCATGCATCCGGAGGTAAAAGGCAGGAACATGGCTGTAATTACCCACGCCGGCGGTCCTGCCGTAATGCTCACCGATACCTTGTCGAATAACGGTATGGATGTTCCTCACATAGAAGGTCCTAAAGCTGACGAATTGTTGGGTAAATTATTTGCCGGTTCTTCGGTAGGTAATCCTATAGACTTTTTGGCTACCGGTACCGCCGAGCAGCTGGGGCATATTATAGATGCCTGTGAAAATGACTTTGATAATATAGACTGCATGTGCGTAATATTCGGTTCACCCGGATTGTTCCCTAACTGGGAGGTATATAAGGTGCTGGATGAAAAAATGAAGACCTGCAAAAAGCCTATTTTCCCCATATTGCCGTCTATCATTAATGTAAAAGAGGAAATAGCCGATTTTATTAATAATAAGCACAGAATTAACTTCCCTGAAGAATGCGTATTCGGAAATGCATTGTGTAAAGTGTATAATACACCCAAGCCTCAGCCCGAAAATGTGGAGTTGCCTCAAATAGATGTGGCTCGCATACGTCGTACCATAGACCGTTGCAATGACGGCTATATGGAAATAGCTGATTACAACGAATTATTAGATGCTGCCGGCATAGCCCGCAAACGCAGTGTGGAAGTAGATAAAAAAGAAGATGCTCTTCAATTTGCCAAAGAAGTGGGTTGCGGTAAAGATACCCCATTGGTAATGAAAGTGGTAGGTCCTCTGCATAAATCCGATGTGGGTGGCGTAACGCTGAATGTACGTGACATGGATACCGTAAGCAGAGAATTTGACCGTTTGATGGCCATAAAAGATACTTATGCAGTGGAAATGTATCCTATGCTGGATGGTACTGATGTGTATATAGGTGCCATAAGAGATGATAAATTCGGTCATCAGGTGTTCTTTGGATTGGGCGGTATATTTATAGAAGTGCTGAAAGATGTACAGTCGGCACTGGCTCCTATATCGGCAGCAGAAGCCAAGGAAATGCTCACCAAACTTCGCGGATATAAAATACTGCAAGGTGTTCGCGGTCAGGAGCCGGTGAATATAGACCTGTATGCCGATCAGGTGGCAAGAGTGAGTGCATTGGTAATGGCAGCTCCCGAAATAGCTGAAATGGACCTCAATCCTTTATTGGGTAACCCCAGAGCCGTGGTAGCTGTAGATGCACGTATTCGTCTGCAAAAATAATAAGATATGAATAAATGGCTGTTGATTGTTATAATGGCAATTTGCAGCATAGCTGCTGCCCAAAATGCTGATGACATTTTGGGCAGGCAGTTTTTTCGTACCGACAATAAGGCCATAGTAACTTTCTGCAGGCAAAATGACAGCATGTATTGTGCCCGCACCACATGGCTGCAGGAGCCAAATGATAAATATGGCAAGCCGCGTACCGATAAGTATAATCCTGATGACAAATTGAAGGCACGGCCGCTTATGAATATGGCGGTGATGTATAATTTGCGGTATAAAAACGGTGTATATACCGGCACGGCTTATCATCCTGCTCACGGGCTTACCTGCAAGGTGAAACTATGCTTGGATAATAGCGGAAATATGAGTATAACAGGTTATAAGTGGGGCATACACCGCACCGAAACCTGGAAAAAAGTAGAATAAAACATAAACGTAAAAATGAAAAAAATATTAATCACAGGAGGAGCCGGATTTATAGGCTCGCATGTAGTTCGATTGTTCGTTACCAAATATCCCGAATATCACGTGTATAATTTGGATAAGCTGACGTATGCCGGGAATTTGGAAAACCTGAAGGATGTAGAGAACATGCCTAACTATACCTTTGTAAAAGGGGATATTACCGATGCCGCATTTCTGCAGCAATTGTTCCAAAAAGAACAATTTGACGCCGTGGTGCATTTGGCTGCCGAATCACATGTGGACCGTTCCATTACTTCTCCCATGGATTTTATATATACCAATATAGTAGGCACCGCTAATTTGCTCAATGCCGCTCGCGGCATATGGGCCAATGATTATGATGCTCATCGTTTTTATCATATTTCCACCGACGAGGTGTACGGAGCCTTAGGTACCACCGGCGCTTTTACCGAAACTACGCCTTATAGTCCGCATAGCCCCTATTCGGCTTCTAAAGCCGGTTCGGACCATTTGGTGAGAGCCTATCATGATACCTTTGGTATGAATACCGTTATATCCAATTGTTCCAATAATTACGGACCTAACCAGTTTCCTGAAAAGCTGATACCTCTGTTTATTAATAACATATTGCATAATAAGAGCCTGCCCGTGTACGGCATCGGCATGAATGTGCGTGACTGGTTGTATGTGGAAGACCATGCCAAGGCCATAGATACCATATTCCATAAAGGCAGAAGCGGTGAAACCTATAACATAGGCGGTAACAATGAATGGACCAATATAGATCTTATAAAGAAGCTGATAGAAATAATGGATGAGGAGTTGGGCCGTCCTGCCGGTACTTCGTTATCACTTATTACCTATGTAAAGGACCGTGCCGGTCATGATTTACGATATGCCATAGATGCTTCCAAACTGAAACGTGAGTTGGGATGGAGCCCGTCAATTAAATTTACCGAAGGCTTCCGCCTTACGGTAAAATGGTATTTAAATAACCAGGCATGGCTGCAGAATGTTACCTCCGGTAATTATCAAAAATATTATGAACAAATGTATGCTAACCGCTAAACGGTTATAAATAACATGAAGCAGTGGATAATAGTTTTTTTGATATGTCTTATGACAGGTGCCCGGGCACAACAAATGAAAATAGCCGCTAAGGCCGTGCCCGGCCAAAATGAAATAATAACTACCGTAACCCTGCTGAATGTGCCCGTGAACGGACGTATGCGTTATCAGCAGCGGCTGCCACAGCAGGTAAGCGTAAAATATACGCATTTAAAAGGACTGCAGTGGGATACGGCTGATAATATACTTACCTGCATAGCCTTGCAGACCATAGCCATAGATTCCTTTAGCTTCAGTTTTACGGTACAATATGCCGATGCCGGCAAAAATATAACGTGGGGTGAGGCCGCACTTATGTATGAAACAGCCGACAGCAGCGTGCAAAAGCTAAGCCATAGTGCTTCATTGCTTATGTTGGAATGTGAACAGCCTGTGCCTACACAGGAAGGAAGGGTAGTGGTGAGTGAATGGGGCGAAGTAAAAAAACGGCCTGCCGATACCGTTTGCCCCATTACCGATGCCGATAATGTATATTACGTACAGGTATCGGCCAGCCGCGGACAGCAGTCGGTAGCAGAGCTGAAACGTAAGGCCTGTATTCAAACGGGGGATAATATGTATGAAATGAAAGACAATAAATACTATTGTTACCGTATAGGACCTTATTATGCCAAAGAAACAGCTATGGAAAAACTGAAGTACTATAAAACCCGATTTAAAGACGCTTTTATAGTTAAAAAGTAAATGTAAATATTTTTAAAATAAATAATATATATGTAAAAAAGTACGGAAAATTCGTTTTTTGTACTTTTTTTATTGAAAAATATAATAACTTTTTTTGCCTGAAGACGTGTGCGACCGATGTGCTTTTAATTTAAAAAATGTTGCAGTGCTAAAATAAAAATGCCTTTACCATGGCAGATGTGTAAAAAAAATGTTATCTTTGCCTTTTATAGTAGTACAAAGGATATATAAGTGAAAAAGTTGTATTGTATATATATGATATGCTGCATAATAGCATGTTCTTATGCCCAGCAGCCTTACGGGTTTACCCTTGGACAGGCTCCTGTGGTAACGGTGCCGCATGGTGGGGAACTGCCGTTGGCTTTTGCCGGAGGCTGTAACAGCATGCAGGCTGCCACCATGGATTGTAATATGGACGGCATGCCCGACTTGGTGCTCTACGATGTGCAGGGCAGCATAGTAAGAGTGTTTTTGCGGGAGGGCAGTGCATGGGTGTATGCTCCGCAATATGCCCCCTGTTTTCCTTGCTTAAAAGGGTTTATGCAGCTTATAGACTTTAACGGCGACGGTCGTGAGGATATATTCACCTATGGCAATGCCGGCATAGCCGTGTATAAGAATGTGTCGGATACGCCATTGGCTTTTGAGCTGTTTACTCCGCAAATTATGTCGGTGTATTATACACAGCCTGTCAACCTGTTTTGTACCGGCGGCGACTATGTGGTAATACAGGATATGGACGGTGACGGTGATGTGGATGTGTTGGCGTTTTGGTCGCTGGGCATGTATGTGGACTATCACCGTAATATGTCGGTAGAGCGTTATGGTAACAGGGAGCATTTGGAATATGTGGCCGCCGACCGCTGTTGGGGGCATTTTGCCGAAAGCGGCGAAAACAACGAAATAAGTCTGCACAGCAACTGTAACACTGCGGCGGTGCCGCAAAAAGATACGCGGCACACGGGCTCCACCATGCTGGCCGCCGACTTCAGCGGCAACGGACTTACCGACCTTGTGTTGGGTGATATGGACTACCCCGGCCTTACCCTGCTCTATAACGGGGGCACGGCTGATACCGCCTACATTACTTCTATGGATACCGCTTTTCCTTCCTATAATGTGCCGGTACACCTGTATTCCATGCCGTGCCCCATGATGCTATACCTGCATAGTGATACTATAAAGGATATGCTGGTGTCGCCGCTGGATCTCTCCTATACCAAATCGGAAAACAAGGAAAGCATGTGGCTGTATACCAATACCGGCAGCCGCCAAAAACCATATTTTAGCCTTACTACCAAGTCGTTCTTGCAGGAAGATATGCTTGATTTCGGTTCCGGTGCCTTCCCCTTGTGGGTAGATGTGGACGGCGACGGCCTTACCGACCTGCTTGTGGGTAACTATGGCTACTATGACAGTGCCACTCCCACCCCCTATAGCCTCACCTGCCATTATTCGGCCGCCGTGGCCTGCCTGCATAATACAGGCACGGCTGTACAGCCTGCCTTTGAAATGGTAACCGATGACTTGTTTGGCCTGCGGGCCAAGGGCTACACAGCCCTGTATCCCGCCACCGCCGATGTTAACCATGACGGCAAGCCCGATATATTTCTGTGCACCGGTAGCGGTGAGGTGCTCTATTATGAAAACCACAGCACCGCCGACTCGGCATTTTTTGCCGAAGGCATAAGCCTGAATATAACATTGCCGGCCTATTCCTCCATAGCCATGGCTTATGTGAATGATGACAGTATAGCCGATATGATAGTGGGTCGTAAAGACGGCACTATAGACTTGTACACCGGCTCTTTGCAAGTCGGTTTGCCGCATTATACCCTGCATACCCCCGGCTGGGGTGAGGTGAACGTGCGTGATATGGACGCATCATATTACGGCTACGCCGCCGTAAGCGTGTGCGACAGCCACCTTATAACAGGCAGCGAAAGCGGTAACATATATGTGTGCCTTATACATAATGGTCAACTGTTGCCACAAAGCAAACACCTGTATTATTTAACGGAACATAACGGACATTTTATACAGGAAGGTAACCGTACCGCTGCCGCTATAGCCGATATTAATAACGACGGCTATGCCGATATGGTGGTGGGTAACTATAGCGGAGGATTAGCATGGTACCATGGCTGTAAGCCTGAATATGTACCGGTGAGCGTAGCGGAAATTACGCCATCGGATACAAAAATATGGCTCTACCCAAGCCCTGTGGCAAGCAAGTTGTATATACAGGGAGTATATAATATAGTTAACGTGGAAATATATGACATTACAGGCCGAAAACTTATAAGCATGCCTTCTCCCTATGAGGGCATAGATATGTCTGCCTGTACGCCCGGCCTGTATGTGGTGAAAATATACACGGATCATAAGCAGGTATTTACCCGTAAAATAATAAAACAATGACGATGAGTAAGCGAACTGAGATATACATTATTACTTCCCTATGCATAGCGCTTATAGCCGTTATAGCGGTTATACTATGCACGGTGCAAATGCGTAAGCATCACCAAAAGGAGGCATATTATACCTTTGAACAGTTGCAGCACCGCGGGGCCATACGCATAGGCGTATTCCATAACTATACCGACTATTTCCTCTACCATGGCAGGGCCTCGGGTATGCAATACAATATGAGTCATAAAATGGCGAAACATTATCGCATGCAAGCCTATTATATAGTATATAACAGCTATCGTGAGGCCTGCATGGCCCTTATGCAGAATAAGGTGGATATGCTGGCGGTGGGCTTTGATAATGCCATGGCCGACAATGCCATGCTTGCCCTCACCCTGCCCTATGCCACCACACGGCAGGTGCTGGTGCAGCGTAAGCGTCATCACTGCATTAGTACCGATAATTATCCTCATTTGCAGCCGGTAAGTGCTGACAGCACTTACCAAATGCTATTGCTGCGTGATATGTATTGCGTCAATCCTTCACTCACCCTGCTTTCACATTTAAGTGACGCCACCTGGCACATGGTATCAGTATATCAGGGCGGATACGGCCGTATGTTTGCCCTGCTTGATAGCGGCTATGCCGATGCCATGGTGTGTAATGAGCACACGGTGGCCGCCTATATGCCTCAGCAACACAAGCTGGATACCCTCCATTTGCCGGGGCCGGCACTAAGCCTGCGATGGGCAGTGCGCCGGGATAACAGTACCCTGCTTGACAGTATTAACACATGGCTTGCCGGTTATGTGCAGTCACGTGCCTATAAGGCTCTGTGCAAAAAAACAGTGTATCAGACTTCTCAAATAAAATATCGCAAAAACCTGCGTAATACCCGTATATCAGGGGTGGATAACCTGTTTAAATACTATTCCAAACGGTATAATATAGACTGGCGTTTTGTAGCCGCACTGGCCTATAGAGAATCGCATTTTAACCCCAATGCCGAAGGGGCGGGCGGTGCCGCCGGCATAATGCAAATGATGCCCGAAACAGCCGCCCACCTCGGCCATGACAGCCTGCAATCGGCCGATGTACAAATAATGGCCGGCTGTAAGCTTATATCCCGGCTGGTAAAACGCTTTAAGGCCGCCAACGTGCACAATGAAGACCTGTACTTCTACGTGGCAGCCGCCTATAATGCCGGTCACGGCAATATAGAAGAAGCCATGCGCATGGCCGAAACCATGCACCTGAACCCCCGCTCATGGCGTGATGTGGAAAAAGCCATGATAAGTATGGGTGATGCCAAGCTGATGAAACAATACCATCACCGATGCTTTTATAAAGGTAAATTTACCGCCCACTACACCCACGAGGTAATGATGTCGTATATGCATTATATTAACATGATAGATATAGAATAACACAACAGTAAACCATATATTATGAAAGTATTAATTATAGGCGGCGTAGCCGGTGGCGCTACAGCCGCAGCCCGACTGAGACGGCTGGACGAAAATGCCGAAATTATAATGATAGACAAAGGTGCCTACATATCCTATGCCAACTGCGGCCTGCCCTATTACATAGGCGGTATCATAGCCGAAAGAAATAAGCTCTTTTTGCAAACGCCTACCTCCTTTGGCAATCGCTACAATGTGGACGTGCGTACCTTTAGCGAAGCCATAGCCATAGATAAAGAAAACCGCACCGTAACCATACGCTCTCTCCGCACCGGCAAAGAATATAAGGAAAGCTATGACAAGCTGCTCCTCTCCATGGGCGTGGAGCCCGTGCTGCCTCCTATAGAAGGCAATAGGGAAGAAGGTGTATTTGTGCTTCGCAATGTGGAGCATACCGACGCTATTAAACAGTATGTTACCGCTCATGCGGTAAAACGTGCCGTGGTGGTAGGTGCAGGATTTGTGGGCATGGAAATGGCCGAAAACCTGTATGATATGGCTGCCGATGTTACCATAGCCGACGCTCAAACTCATGTGCTGCCCCCCTTAGACGTATCTATGGCTGCCATGGTACAGCAGCACCTGAAAGATAAAGGCATACACATTAAACTCCGCACCATGGTGCAGGCCATACATCGCCATGCCGACGGGCTGGAGGTGTGTTATAACGACGGCACTGCCCAAATGGCCGATATAGTGGTGTTCTCGGTAGGCGTTACCGCCAAAAACGAACTCACAGCCTCCTGCGGCATAGCACTGGACAGTACAGGTGCCGTAGTGGTGGATGAGCATATGCAAACCTCCGACAGCAACATATACGCCGTAGGCGATATGATCACCTTTAAGAATCCCCTCACCGGTAATTACCAACCCTGCTATTTGGCAGGCCCTGCCAACAAGCAGGGACGTATAGCCGCCAACAATATAGCTATGGGTAACTGCAGTAAATATAACGGTGCCATAGGCACCGCCATACTGAAGGTGTTCGACCTTACGGTGGCCTTTGCAGGCCTGTCGGCCCAAACCATGAAAGATGCCGGTATTAACTACAAGAGTTCTATTACCCACAGTGCCTCACATGCTACCTATTATCCCGGCTCCTTCCCCGTGAGCATTAAACTCAATTTTGACGCCCGCACCGGTCAGCTGTATGGTGCCCAGGTGGTAGGCGGACAGGGGGTGGATAAGCGTATAGACGTGCTCTCTTCCGTTATAGCCCGCAAGGCGGGCGTGGAGGACCTCTGCGAGGTGGAACATGCCTACGCACCGCCATATTCCTCGGCTAAAGATCCTGTGAATATAGCCGGCTTCGCCGCCGAAAATCTGCTGCACGGCCTGCTGGATAACATCACCTGGCATGAAATTAAGGACCATCCCGACCGCTATTACCTGCTGGATGTGCGTACCCAGGAAGAATATAAGCTGGGCCACATAGCCGGCGCCGTGAACATACCCGTGGACGAGCTGCGTGAACGCCTGGATGAGGTAGTGCCTAAAGGTAAACAGATAGTGGCCTATTGTGCCATAGGATTGCGTGCTTACGTGGCTACCCGCATACTGCTGCAAAACGGCTTCAGCGTGCTCAATCTCTCCGGCGGCTACCGCACCTACCACGCCATAGAAGAAGGATTAATGTAAAAAATAAGTTGAAAATTATAAACCCAAAATATAAGGCAGCCGGTGGCTGCCTTTTTTGTCTCTCTTTGTTATGATAATCAACGTCTTCCGCCATGGTAGCGGACGTAACAAGAGACGTAGTCATGCCAAACCACGGATATCAGCATCCCGGAACTAAAGCGTATGCGGGAATAATAATAAAGAAAAACAGGGACGGAAGGCGTTGCTTATGCAACGGAAAGCCTGTTTAGGGAAATTTTCCTTGCAAGCTGAAGCTTGCAGACAAAATTTCCCTTACGCATGCTTATTGCATTCCTTCCGTCCCTAAAAAACACGCCACTTACAGTGGCCGGAAAACTACTTTAACACACGTTACATCTGTGATAATGAACATTATACCATATCATAATTGAGAAAAAAACGGAGTATAGTGTTGTTGTAAACCGTGTTGTGTGTATGTAAATAATTATAATTAAATGAATTGCGATAAAATTTTGTCAAATAGTGTCAAAAATTTTAATATTATAAAAATCAACTATTTTAATAGTGAATTTATGGTTTAAATTATTAATCAAATTGATATAATATACATTTTTTTTAGTGAATTATCGGTAATAGAAATAATATTCAGTGTTGATAGTGATGTGAAAAAAGTATTGAAAAATGAAAAAACGAAAAATGGGAAGGAGTAAGAAAAAAATGTTACTTTTTGCAAGGTTAAAGTTCTTTGAAATTTTGAGCATAAAAAATGACAAAGACCTTTAAAGTTAGTACATTTTTTTTGACAATTTTAGTCTGAAAATGCAGAATTGTGAGTCTAATGGGTTGAAAAATATAAAAACATGAATTTTTCTGTCAGAGACCTATTGGGTTAGCTTCGCTGATTTTTCCTCGGTTCGGCAGAGCAATGGTGAATTTTTTTTGGGGGGGGTATTGTATATGAATGTGAAATGTTGAAGATGAGTTTAATAGGGTATGTGGATATATGTTGAAAAAAATACGAAAAAGTGAAAATGGTGTGAATAAAAAGAGTATATTTGCAAATTGAAATACATGCAAAAATAATGATGAGAAATTGCTATGCAGAATAGAGTAGAATTATTAATAGTCCGGTTTAAAAATCAAATCAGAAAGTATGAACTTCCTTTTTTTAGAGGTGCTGTTATAAGCACCATTGAAAGTGAGGACGCTGTCTTGTTTCATAATCATATAGGAAACGGTTATCGCTATTCCTATCCTTTAATACAATATAAATGTATCAGTGGGCAGGGTGCTATAGTGTGTATTAAGTCCGGAACGGAAGAAATAGGTGCGTTTTTCAGCCATTTTACCCCTCGATTGAGTATAGGTAATCGTATAGTAGAGGCAGAAATAGATAGCGTAAAGGCGTATAACATATTGGTACAGGTATGGGATAGTTGTTTTGATTACACTATTCACTCGTGGATGCCTTTAAATGCGGAGAACTACCAAAAGTATATGCA
This sequence comes from Bacteroidales bacterium, assembly GCA_045598105.1. GTDB lineage: Bacteria > Bacteroidota > Bacteroidia > Bacteroidales > WCHB1-69 > UBA1205. The sequence continues at coordinate 62,042 of JAZLLK010000036.1, forward strand.
AATAGAGGAGGTAATATCACGTGTGCAATTTTTGGAAAAAATATTGGTGGGTAATATTTTGTCTTTTTGTAAAGGCATAAATGTTACCGTAAATGATGAAATTACCTGTAAAATATTGCACATGGATACCCCGCGTATAGAAAAATACAAGGATACCAAAATGATGACATTTAATGTTACATTTAGAACCAATATTTCTTTGCCGAATTATATAGGATTGGGGAAAGGAGCAAGTTTGGGCATGGGGGTAGTAATATGTAAAAAGAATTTTAAAGATAATAATAACGAGTAATAAGATATATTATAATAATATGGACAATTATATTACAAGAGAAAAAATCTATCTGGCAGCTTTGCTGCACGATATTGGAAAGTTTTACCAAAGAGCGGATAACCCTTTTGCAAATAGAACTTTTAATGAAAATGTTTCGAATATTGTAGCTTATATATGTCCACCCAATGAACATGGCGGTTTGGGGTATCAGCACTCAGTGTGGACGCTGCAGTTTTTGGAAGAAGTGGCTTCAAAAATACAACAGATACCTGGTTTGAAAGATAATTTGTATGATGGGAGAAGTTTTGATTCAATATTTCAATTGGCTGCATATCATCATAAACCTGCAACCGAATTGCAAGCGTTGATTTCATTGGCGGACTGGTGGAGTGCTGGCATTGACAGACGAGAATCTAACTTGGAAAAAGAGGATGGTGAACAGAATGGAATAAATTGGGGCAAACAACGATATAAACAGATACCCTTGTATTCTGTTTTCAATAAAATCAACGAAGGAAATTTTCAATATGCTTTTGGATTAAAGCCCTTGTCGATTGATGAAAAAGAGTTCTTTCCATTAGATATAAAAAAGCCCGCTGATGGAAATTCGCAAGCAAAATATGCTGCATTGTGGAAATCCTTTAGAGAAGAGTTTGACAAACTTCCGACTGATTCATTTGAAGGTTTTGCAGAAAGTCTGATGTTTTTGTTGAAGAAATATACTTGGTGTATTCCTTCAAATACAACAGATATGGCGAATGTCAGTTTGTTTGACCATCTGAAAACGACAGCGGCATTTGCTGACAGTTTGTATGTATATAAGCAAGAAAAATCAAATGATTTTGTGTTTGATAGCAATCGTTTGACATTA
>JAZLLK010000037.1:0-101759 GCA_045598105.1 Bacteroidales bacterium
GTCACAGTATGTGAAAAGGCGAATTGCCTGATTCTTGCACCGGATGATTTCACAGGGACTATTGAAACATCGTACAATGCTGCCGCTTGGGCTACTGCCGAGGCTGCCGGCCTCGTCTGTCTTCCCGCTGCGGGCTACCGCTATGGCACGAGTGTCAGCAATGTCGGTGGCACCGGCTACTATTGGTCATCTTCTGCGAGCGGCGGCCGCGCGTACAACGTGTACTTCTATAGCAGCAATGTCTTCCCTGTCTACTACGACTACCGCTACTATGGTTCCTCAGTCCGCCTCATTACAGAATCAAAATAATGAATCCACCTTGCCCAAGGCCGTAGGCCACAGGCAAGGTGACCTAATGAAAATCCTTGAATGCCTTTATCCAGCGCCCGCGGGGCGCTGGATTTTTTCGGCGAAGCCGTCGATTTATTTAACGCTTTTTTGTACTCAGATGACCCAGAAGGAAATCATAGACATCGAGCAAGGAAACACAGGGTTCATCAACCTTTACCTTGAGGGAACGTTCTACAAGGCGTACGAGCGGTCCGCCTTTGCATTCTGTACCCGCATCAAGGCATATAATGTTCTTCGCAAGGAATCGAAGACTCTGGGGCGCGACATCCTCTATGTCGGATTCCCGCAGTCCACTTTGGACAAGGTGCTGAACAGGCAGATGTTCGCGAGAGTTGACGAGAAGACTGTTAGGGTAACGCTGTCAACACCGATCGACGGGAACGAATTCCTTGTCTGGAGGGACGCTCAGGAGGTGGAGCAGGCGTCAAGAGCAATGCTCACCCCATATAGCAGAGTAATCGAGAATGCCCCGGTGTACAAGACTGCTTATGATGTCCTCACTCAGGTCACATTGATTTCAAAGAACATCTCGAAAAACTGCCAGGACCCTTTCGGTGTCCGCCTGAAGGAACTGGCATATGAATCCTGCAGACTCGTCGGTTCGGTATATGACGTGAAGGGCGAAGACAGAATATCCGTGATTGACCGTGGCATTCCGCTTTATGACGAGTTGTGCTTTCTGCTTCAGTTTCTTAAGGATATGAAGGAGATATCATTGAACTCATATTCAATGCTAAGCGAAAAGATACAATCCGTGAGCAAGCAGCTGTCTTTACTTCGGCGAAAGGTCACGAGCCCTGTACCCGAGGCATAAGTTTGATTCAGTGGCCCGGCCGCATCATACTCCGAGGACTTCCAGGAGGATTTCCGAAGGGGTGTCCGAAAGGGATGTCACGTGCCACCTCAATTGGCGAACTTCCCGCTGCGGGCAACCGCAATGGCTCCAGTGTCAGCAGTGTCGGTGGCGGCAGCTGGTATTGGTCGTCTTCTGCCTACGACGAGTACTACCCGTATCGCGTGAGCTTCGGTAGCACTGTCAACTCTGGCAGCATCAATATCAACCGCTACAACGGGTTCAGTGTCCGCCTCATTACAGATGTGAAATAACTGTCAATAGTATTTAAAGCGAATAGCAGCGTGTCGTCATCCGGTGCGCGGCTATTGCTATTTCCGAAACGTTTAATGCTTCAGGCTTGGTTAGAATTGCCGGTACAAAGTTCAATGGTGATAGTTGAATTTAAGACATAAATGCAAGGTTCCGGTTAAACATTTTAAGCTATAAAATAGTCAAAAAAATATTTACATAGTATTAAAAATATAAGTGTTTTAGGAAATGGTATACTGAAAATAACGGAAGCGTTGTTCTTTTTATAGCGTAGTATTAGTACAGTGTGAAACAGCAAAGTGGAGGAGTGGGGAATGAAAAAAAGGATATGAAGTAAATTCATATCCTTTTTATGTGCTCGGGACGAGATTCGAACTTGCACGCGGGAACCCGCACCACCCCCTCAAAGTGGCGTGTCTACCAATTCCACCACCCGAGCAGTTTGCAATTGCAAATGTATCATTTTTTTTTCAATTGCAAACCTTTTTTATTATGAATTTTTATAAAAACGTAAGTGTGTCTTTTTTAGTTACTTTTTGGCAATAGCAGCACTGTAATTGGAGGTCTTCCTTATTAATAACCTCAAATTTTGGTGTTATATTTTCCACATTAGTGATGCATTTGGGGTTAAAACATTTTACGGTACCTTCTATATGTGAAGGTATGCCTATGTTTATTTTTTCGGTAATTTCATAATCATGTATGGTAATAAGGGTGGCTGAAGGGGCTACCAAAGCCAACTTATTAATGTCGTTTTGTGACAAGTACACATCCTGACATTTGATAATTCCTTTTTTTCCCAGCTTATTGCTTTCCAAATTGTTTGCCATGAGAACCTGATTAGTGCAATCGGTTAAACCCAAGGTGCGGGCCACCTGAAACAATTTGTCAGCGGGAATATGGTCTATTACGGTACCGTTTTTAATGGCGGATACTACTAATTCTTTTTTACCCATAATATCTGTTTTTTTTATTGTTTTCATTATTGTTATTTAAGTCCTAATATAGCGGCTATTAAAGCCTGACGTACATATACACCGTTTTGAGCCTGTTGAAAATAGTAGGCCTGAGGCATAGCGTCCACATTGGTAGCTATTTCGTTTACACGCGGTAGCGGGTGTAATACTTTCATGTTTGGTTTTACATTGGTGAGCATGGAACGGTCCAGCACATAGGAATTCTTTACCTTTTCATAATCCTGTATGTCTAAAAAGCGTTCCCTTTGCACACGGGTTACATATAATATATCTACTTTGTTTATAGCTTCGGTAATTTCACTATATTGGAAGTATTTTAAATTATGTTGTTTAATGTGCATTTTTACGGTAGAAGGCAACTTGAGGCTTTCGGGTGATATAAGGTGGAAAGTGGTGTTAAAGTTGCACATGGCTTCTACCAGTGAGTGAACGGTACGTCCGTATTTAAGGTCACCTACCAGGGCTATATTCAGGTTATCTAATGTGCCTTGGGTTTTCAGTATGGAGTAGAGGTCCAGCATGCATTGGGTAGGGTGCTGGTTAGCACCGTCACCGGCATTTATTACGGGTACTGTGGCCACTTCACTGGCTACGCGGGCGGCACCTTCCAAGGGGTGACGCATTACTATGATATCGGCGTAGCAACTTACGGTACGTATGGTGTCGGCCAGGCTTTCACCTTTAGCCGTGCTGGAGTTAGAAGCGTCGGAAAAACCTATTACCTTGGCTCCCATACGGCAGGCGGCGCTTTCAAAACTTAATCGGGTACGGGTGGAGGGTTCAAAAAACAAGGTGGCTACCACCTTGCCATTGGCTACATCCTGCACAGGATTACGTTCAAAATCTTCTGCCAACCTGAGTATGTGCATATACTCCTCTTTGCTGTAGTCGGAAATGGAAATTAAATTCCTGTTTTTCATATTCATAACACCTATTGTTTTTTTTTAATAAAAATTACCAAATTACTTTATCTCTGTTTACGGGCATAGTCATACAGCGTGCTCCGCCGCCACCTCTTGGCAGCTCGCTGCCTGATATGGTAACCACACATCGGGTGTGATTATTAATGTTATCAGTACCATTTACTATGTGGGCTGCCGGTATGATGTCAAATCCGTGGGCAGCCAACTGCTGTATGGTGTGCTTATTGCGTTCATAGCCTATAACTTTACCGGGAGCCATAGCAAAGAAATTGGCACCGCTGTGCCATTGTTCTCTTTGCTGTATCCATTCATCATGAGGATTACCGCAGGTAACAGGCTCCAAGTCAAAATGTAAGTCCTTCAAGGCTGCTAATAAGGTGCTTTTTTCCGTGTAGGTTACCTTATCATTATCCACCTGTATGTGGGTGGTTTTATACCGGGAAGGCTGTGCTGTAACAGGATTATAGCACATGCAGGCGTGGGTATCCAAAAATGTGAACACCATATCTAAATGTATAAAACTGTCAGGAGCCAAAGGCAACTCCTGCACTACTATGTGCTGTGGTATTCGCTTTTGCCTGGCCTGTTCCACCAATTGTTTAATGGCACTTACCGATGTGCGGTCTCCATTGCCTACCAGCAATACATCATCACGGGCTATGAGCACGTCACCACCTTCTATGTGTATATCATTGCCTTGTAATTGCATGGTGTGAGCCTGAAATTCATGCTCAAATATGCATTTCATTAAGTAGGCCTCACGCTGACGCACCTGATGACGCATGGTATTAATGAGTACACTGTTACCTATACTTACCGAAGCATCACGCGTGAAAAAGAAATTATATAAAGGAGGAATAGGGTAACGGCCATTGCTGTAATCATTACTTACTTCATAGCCTTCTATAAGTGTGTGGGCAAGTTCTTCCGCACTCATGGCACTTAAGGCCGGCTGCCATTGTGCGGCATTATGCATGTTGCATACATCACTTATAATGCGGGTACGTGCTGATGCATCACGTAAAGTATCGGTTAACAAATCCGTAACATAATATACCTGTGCATTCTTCTGCAATACCTGCTCAAACCAATAGTACTCCTGCATGGAAATATCCTTACTCATAATATCGCCATATAATGCTTCATGAATATTTTCAGGAGTCATTCTTTCTATTTCAATACCGGGACGGTGAAGTATAACACTTTGTAATTTACCTATTTCCGAATTAATATTTATCTTCATATACGTTATCAGGCTATCTATGCAAAGGTAAAATTTTTTTTGCAATAATACTCCTTTTTGGAGCATTTTTTTTGCTGTTTTTTTTAACAACGGTCGAATAGGGAGGGAATAGTGTAACATTTATTAGAGCTATGTGAGTGTTATATTATATTTTATGCGTATTTACGCATACATAATATGTGCGTATGGTATAAAAAAAACGGCTGACGCAAAAAAATAAGAAAAAAAATTAAGTGGTACAAAAAAAAAGATTATCTTTGCAAAATCAATTTTAGGATTAAACATATATATAACATACCATGAAAATAGTACTTATATCGGTAGTAGTGTTAGCAGCCATAGGCATAGTGGCCGCCGTATTACTTTACATAGTTTCCCAAAGGTTCAAAGTGGAAGAGGATCCTATGATAGATAAGGTAGCGGCCTTGTTACCGGGCGCCAATTGTGGCGGTTGCGGTTTTGCAGGCTGTAGGAATTTTGCTGAAAATGTAGTTAAAAGCGGCGGTCCTCACGGGTTTAGGTGCCCCGGTGGCGGTGCAGCCGTGAATAGTGCCATAGCTCAGCTGTTTGGTGTGGAATGTGAAGAGGGTCCCGCCTTACGCATGGTGCTTAAATGTAACGGCACCTGCAGCAATGCACCTGCAAAAGTGCACTATGATGCTATTAAAACCTGTGCATTTGAAAATATGATTACCGCCGGCAATAACGGCTGTGCTTACGGTTGCCTGGGTTGTGGCGATTGTGTGCGTGCATGCTCATTTGGCGGTATTACTATAGGAGAAGACGGTCTTCCTCACATTAATCACAGCATGTGTACCCGGTGTCAGGCATGTGCCAAGGCATGCCCGAGAGGGCTGATAGTAGCCGTGCCGGTAGTGAATAATAAGGTGGTGTGGGTGGCTTGTAATAATAAGGATAAAGGTGCCGAAGCCAAAAAGAACTGCTCGGCCGCCTGCATAGGCTGTATGAAATGTACCAAAGTGTGCGAGCATGAAGCCGTAACAGTGGAAAATAATTTGGCTGAAATTAACAATAAATGTGTCTCCTGCGGCACCTGTGCCGATAACTGTGTAATGAAATCTATACATGTAATGGAAGTGGATGCGTAGCTAAGTGGTTAATGTACATGTATATACATTGTATAGTTAATAACAATTAATTGTAAAAAAAAATAATATAAAAAAAATACTGATAGTATTAAAAATAATGTTATCTTTGCAAATGGAAAACGAGTGTTTCATTAAAATTATATAATTATGCAAGTAAAGAAATCGAAAAAAGCAGATTTGGAGTGGAAAAAGCCTGTGTTTTTAGAAATAGGCTTAGCTGTTGCCTTGGCCTTAGTATTGGTTTCATTTGAATGTGTGGGTTCCCGTGATAAGGAGGAAGCTGTAATTACAGGAGGCACTATGATAATAGAAGATGAAGTAATGATTCAAACGGAGCAAATAAAAGAAACACCTCCCCCTCCACCACAACAAAATACCACAATAGTAGAAATAGTTGCCGATAATATCAAGGTAGATGATTTCAATGTAGATGCTGAAGCTGATGAAGAAACCGAAGTAGAAGAAGTGGAATATACCATAGAAGATACCAAGGAAGAAGAAGTAGTGGAAGCTGAAATATTCCAAGTGGTAGAGCAGTTACCCGAGTTTCCCGGCGGTGATGAGGCTTTATTCAAATATTTAAGTGATAATTTGATCTATCCTGACAGAGCTCGTGAAGCCGGTATAGAAGGTAGGGTTATGGTAGGATTTGTAGTAGAACCTGACGGTCGTATTTCTAATGTAAAAGTTATTCGTTCTAAAGCTGCCGCATTAGATGATGAAGCTATCAGAGTAGTAAAGGCCATGCCTAAATGGAAAGCCGGTAAGCAAAGAGGTAAAGCCGTACGTGTTCAATACCAAATACCCATCACCTTTACTTTAAATTAGTCGATTTTTGTTATCATAATAAATGTAAGGCTGTTTATTATAAATGGCCTTATTTTTTTAAATAAAATATGAACGATTATAGTCTGCTTATAGAAGATACGTTAAAACAGCAGTTGTGGAACATGGTTCCTCATCATTTGTATGAGCCCATAGGGTATATATTGGGTCAGGGGGGCAAGCGAATACGTCCTCATTTGTGCCTTATGGCTGCTGATATGTGTGGCGGCAGTGCCGCCAATGCCATAGCACCTGCTTTGGCATTTGAAAAGTTGCATAATTTTACCCTTATTCATGATGACATTATGGACAAGGCCGACATTCGTCGAGGCCTGCCCACGGTATATAAAAAATGGAATACCAATATAGCCATACTTTCAGGTGATGCCTTATTTGCCAAGGCTATAGAGCAAATGATGGAATACAAGGGGCCTAATAAGGAAGCCCTGTTGCAGCTATTGCTCACCACTACGGTAGAAATATGTGAAGGGCAGCAGTACGACCTGGATTTTGAAACCATGCAGGAGGTAAGCATACCTGCTTACATTGAAATGATACGTTTGAAAACAGCTGTAATGTTGGCCGCCTGCCTTAAAGCCGGTGCCTTAACAGCCAATGCCGCCGCCGCCACTTGTGATATATTATATAATTATGGAATACAAATAGGTCTGGCTTTTCAAATACAGGACGACTACCTGGATGTATATGCCGATGTAGCCAAATTTGGCAAAAAGGTAGGGGGCGACATAGCCGATAATAAAAAGACCTACATGTCGCTCAGCGCTTTTCAAATGGCACAGGGTGATGATAAGTGTACCTTGGAACACTATTTTTCCATTTCCGACTGTGACCGACAGGAAAAGTATGAAGCCGTGAAGTACATATATGATAAATATCAGGTGGGCAATAAGGCCATAGAGCTGGTACAGCATTATTATAATGTAGCCATGGATATGCTTAGGCAGTTGCCTGTTGACAATGATAAAAAGCAGCAGTTAGAGCAGTTTTCCGCTGCATTGATGGGTAGAGATTATTAGTATATATAGGGCAAAATAGTATGGCTGTAGACCGAAAATTGTACAAGCATCGTATGAAATGGGTGTTGGGGATATTCCTTGCCGTTTCAGTGTTGTACATTATCAAATTGTTCTCTCTGCAAATAGTGGATGACTCATGGAAGGACAAGGCCAATATTAATGCTTTAGATACTATACGTACACAGCCTCCCCGGGGGGTAATATATGACCGCTACGGAGAAAAGCTGGTAGATAATGAAAAATCATACGAGTTACATGTGTTGCCCATAAAGGTAACAGCTTTTGACACCATGGAATTGTGTAGTATTCTACATATAGATACTGCCGATTTCAATAAGCGTATGGATAAGGCCATACGTCGCGGTCGCAGGTGTGAGTCGGTGTTTATGAGCAGGCTGTCGCCTGAAATGGATGCTTATTTGCGTGAAAGATCGCACAAGTTCAAGGGGTTTTATCTTTCTCCTCCCATAGCCATACGAAAATATCACACGGTGGCGGCAGCCCACATACTGGGATATGTAACGGAGGTGAACATGGAGGATATAGAAAAGGATAGTTATTATGTGCAGCGTGACAATATAGGCCGCAGTGGAATAGAACGTTCGTATGAAAAGGAGTTACGGGGAATAAAAGGGCTGAATATAGCCTTAAGGGATCCTTCGGGAAACATACAGGGCTCGTACATGGAAGGCAAATATGATGAAAATGCTGTTCCCGGTCAAAGTTTGTGGTGTTCCATAGACAAGGAGTTGCAGGAATATGGTGAAAAACTTATGGAAGGCAAGCGGGGCAGCATAGTAGCCATAGAGCCTTCTACGGGGGAAATATTGGCTATGGTAACCAGTCCGTCGTACGATCCGTCGTTGCTGGTGGGCAGTGAAAAAGGGAATAATTATATGGCTTTGCTGTATGATTCGGTGAATAAGCCATTGTTTAACCGAGCCTTAATGGCTCAATATCCGCCGGGTTCCACCTTTAAGCTGGTGAATGCTTTGGTATTTCAGCAGGCAGGAGCAGTAGATGAGCACACACGGTATGCCTGTAATCATGGTTTTGCCTATGGCAACAGAAAATTGGGGTGTCACGGTCATGCCAGTCCGCTCGACATAGCCGGCAGTGTGCAAAATTCATGCAATGCATGGTATTGTAGAGGGCTTATAGCCATGCTGGAGGACCGCAAGCGATATGCCAATACCGGTGAAGCCTATTCCGTATGGCGTAGCATGGTGAGTAAACTGGGTTTTGGTGATAAATTTGGCAGTGATTTGCCGTATGAGCTTACAGGATTTATACCTACTAAAGAGTATTATGACAAGCATTACGGCGAAGGTCGTTGGAAGGCCACTACTATTATATCCATATCCATAGGGCAGGGTGAAATATGTGCTACGCCTATGCAGTTGGCCAATTTGGCTGCCCTCATAGCCAACAGAGGCTATTTTTATACGCCACATATAGTAAAAGCCATAGGGGATAAGGACTCTTTGAATACGCAATTCACCATCCGTCATAATGTGGGCATAGAGCGTAAGTATTTTGCACCCGTAGTGCTGGGTATGGAAAGAGCCGTATCGGCAGGTACTGCCCGCAGGGCTTCGGTGCCGGGCATAAAGGTGTGTGCCAAAACCGGTACCGCACAAAATCCTCCCTATCAGGATCACTCACTGCTGGTGTGCTTTGCTCCTGCCGAAAATCCTAAAATAGCTCTATCGGTAATAGTGGAAAATGGCGGTTTTGGTGCCACTTGGGCTGCCCCTATAGCCAGCCTTATGCTGGAAAAATATTTAAAACGAACTATAGAACGTCCTGATTATGAGGCATCCATAATGGGCAAACATATACATTACGTAAAATGAAAAACAAGCCGGATGGGTTTTTAATAGTCATATATCTCATTATGATATTGGTAGGGTGGCTTAGCATATTTGCCACCTCGTATCATACCGAATTTGTAATGAAAAGTCAGTACGGGTATCAAATGATATGGATATTTGCCGCATTTATGCTGGCGTTATTTGTATATTTGCTTCCGCAAAATGCCTATAAGAACATTTCCGGTGGGCTATATGTAGTGTTTTGTATATTGCTTGTAGCAGTAATATTTGTAGGTGCCGAGCATAAAGGTGCCAAATCGTGGGTAGGCATAGGCAATATAGGTATTCAACCGGCTGAGTTTGCTAAATATGCTACCTGTTTGCTGGTAAGTAAATATGTGTCTGACAATAACTGCGACCTGTGTAAATGGTCATACCTGTGGAAAGTGGGGCTCATAATAGGCATACCCATGGTAATAATATTGCTGCAGAACGATACGGGCTCGGCACTGCCATACGTGTTTTTGATATTTGCCTTGTTTCGTGAAGGCCTTTCTCATTGGTTTCTCATTATAGGGCTCACGGCCATAGTGCTGTTTTGCCTGCTTATGTACATACCGCAGTGGGTAATGCTGTCAGTGGTGATAGCATTAATGATAATATTACTGGTACGCAATAGAAAACGCAAAAGAACCTATGCAGGTATCATACTCGTATTTGCTATTATAAGTGCCTATATATTGTCGGTGGACGTGCTGTATAATAAGGTGCTGCAGCCGCACCAAAAGCAGAGAATAGAGCTCCTTTTTGGTAAAATAGACGACCCCCGCGGCATAGGTTATAATGTAAATCAGGCCAAAATAGCCATAGGATCAGGTGGATTCATGGGCAAAGGCTTCTGTTCCGGTACCCAAACCCAACTCAAATATGTACCGGAGCAAACTACTGACTTTATATTCTGTACCATAGGGGAAGAAAAGGGATTTGTGGGTACTTCCTTTGTTATCATATTGTTTATGTTGCTTATAGGTAGAATTATATTATTGGCCGAGGCCAATAAAGATACTTTTGTACGGGTGTATGGTTATAGCGTAGCGTGCATATTCTTTGCACACTTTGCCATTAATATAGGTATGACCATAGGCGTAATGCCCGTAATAGGCATACCTTTGCCGTTTATAAGTTATGGCGGTTCCTCCTTATGGGCTTTTACCATTATGCTGTTCACTTTTATTAATATGGAAGCCAAGTCCCATGGTTATGATAGCGATGTAAAAGCTTATGGCAGAAATTATTAAACTTTTTTTATTTGTCATGTTTAATTAACATTGCAATGCTGTTGCAATGTTATTATGTATTTCTGCCGGCATAGCGAATGCGGGAAAAATTATTAAATTAAAGAAAACCCGCCACTTTCAGTGGCGAGAAAACTACTTTAACACACGTTATGCTTATGATAATGAACATTATACCATACCATTAACGAGAAAAAAAACGGAGCGTATCGCGTTGTTGTAAACCGTGTTATGTATGTATAAACGATTGTAATTAAATGTGTTATAAATAATTTTTATTAAATAGTGTCAAAAATTATAGTGTTATAAAAATCAACTATTTTAATGGTAAATTTATGGTTCAATCTATTAATCAAAGGCATATCGTATTCATAGCATTATTCATATCTATTTACTTTCTTTGTCTTCCATACAAAGAAAGTAACAAAGAATTTTGCGATTAAGCTTTATATCAAGCAAGCCGAAGGTTTGTTTGGTTAAAGCGGAGCAAAATCACCGAAGGTAAAAATCACCGCGGAACCTCCATGCCTAAAAATGAAGCATTTTTTGCTAAACCGCTGATGTTGCTTTTCTTATGGTAAGCATTCTCTGTATTATATGTATTATTTATATATTAAACAAGTCCATATCTATTCCCGATGCAGCCGACACCGGTTCTTAACGCAAAAAATACATCATTTTCTATACGGCATTCCGCTTATGTGGTTCGGTAGCCCTCTGTAAGAGGACTTTAGGTACACGTTATACCATATTTTAATTGTTATATCTACTCAATAATGGAACTCCGCCAATGTTTTTTTTCTTGTGTGTTACCTGTAAAACCTAGGTGAAAATATGTTTATAGCATACTAGTCCGTAAGGTTCTTCTTATACGGATATTTTACGTCACGCAGTATGTTGGCTTTGGCACGTATGGTAAATTCAAAGCGGCGGTAATAACCTATAGGTATCCAGCTGAACGACATTTCCCAGCAGTGCAGGTCACGCACCACGCCCAATTCGGTGGCGGAGAATTCCTTTTTGGTGAAGTCGTAGCCGGTGGAGAAGGTGAACGACCACTTGTGGGTGAGGGCCACACGTCCGTTTACATTGATGATATTGCGTAGGGTGTGGTCATATTTTTGCATGGTATCTACATAATAGTAGCGGTAGTAGTTGTAGTTGTCGTACAGGTTATAGGCTATATTATAGTTGAGAGAGAGGCTCCATTCCCCAAACTTGCTGGGTGATTCCACCTTTTCTTTTTCTTTGGTACGGTTACGGAAGGTGTTATTGTTAAAGGTGTACCCCAATCCCAGCACCCATGAGGTAGAGGACATGCGGAATACGCGGTGGTTGGCTTTCCATTCCGTGGTATTGCATCGCACGCCGGAGGAATCTATGGAGTAGGGGTCAAAGTCGAAGGCAAAGGATAGGGTGATGGTTCTCAGCAGGGTGGTTCTGCCCGAAAGACTCAGCTTTTTCCAGCGTAGGCTGTCGGCGGCAAAGTCGTAGCCGGTAGAAAGGGTAACATCTTCCAATATGGTTACCTTGCGGTCGGCATCACCGGGATGACGACCCTTGAGTTTCATTTCCAACTTGTTGGAAATTCCAAAGTTAATGCAGGCAGAGGTGCGATAGGCAGGTACTCCGTACATACCCCCTTCTATGGGAGAATAGCGTATTTCCTTGTGGTTGAGTTCATCGGTATAGGTGCGGTAGTTGGCCTTGTTGAGCCCCGGCTTATAATTGAATGATACCGATGGGGCCAGTTCATGACGGAAGGCTAACACACGCCCTTTTTTCATAATGTACATGCCATACAGGCGGGTGGATAGGTCGGTATTATAGGTGAGGTCGTGGGTAGCCCAAAAACCCCAACCTGTGTCATAGTCTATTACCCCATAATGCATGCCGCTTACGGCATCCACACTGTCACGCCAGGAGCGGTTTACCCCTACAAACTGCCATGCTTCCACATAGTTTAAACTATTGGTCCAGGTGATGTGTTTTAGTATTTTAATGGTACTTTTTATGGGTATGGTGTGGCGTATGCCGTATCGCATATTGTTGAGCGTATTCTTCGACAGCAAATTGGTGGTAGAATCATAGGTCATAGCCAAATTATTGGCCATATCCAGAGTGTATTGCATGGATATGTTTTCGTACCAACGCAGTTTTCCCACTACCTTGCGGCGGCGGAAAGGATAGAACTGACTGATACCAAAATTGATATAAGGTAATTTAAGGTTGAAATATTTTCGGGCCAGGTTTTGCGTGAGCTCCGCATTAATACCTAAGCTGTATCGTGATTTCCAGCTGGTGCTAAAACTTATGGATGAATTGGTGGAAGAGGCGGTGGCCTCTTTTATATTGTCGGTAACGGTGTTACGGTTGTAGCCGTCGTTCATGAACGATACCGACGCCGAAAACCTATTGGTAGGGTGTGCTTTGGCACTCTGCTGGTGCCGCCAGTATATTTTGAAGTTATTGGTAGCCGAAAATTCGGGCGTGCGGGCCTCCCCCTGACGCATGCGGGAATATTGCAGGGAAACACTGCCTTCAAACTTATACCTTTTGGCATAATTAGAGGCCAAAGTGGCTCCAAAACTGCCTCGGGTGTATATATCGCCCGTAAGGGCAAAATCCACCATATCTTTAATGGCAAAATAATAACCTATGCCCTTGAAATAAAAGCCATGGGTGGGGTCCTCACCAAAAGTGGGCATGAGTAAACCGTTCTTGTGCTTTTGATTATTCATGGGAAAATATCCAAAGGGTAAACCTATGGGCAACGGCACTCCGGCCACCTTAATACCTAACGGCCCCGACACCATTTTATCGTTCGGCATCACTTTGGCCTTGCCAAAAAATGCCTCATAATGTGGGTGGGGCAGGTTACAGGTGGTGTATTTGCCATGGCTTATGTAGCTGTTGTTCTCGGCATCTTTCTTCACCAGTTCACCATGGAGATAACTTTCGTCCTGCTGCGTAATCACATGCTTAATAAGTCCTTTTTTAGTGTCAAAATTATAGTGCAACTCCTCCGAATTGAACGATAAATCCCCCTGCTTGAATACAGGCGTGTTTATCAGCCTGCCACTGCTGTCGGTAATGCCTTCGGCCTTGAGCTCATTGTGCTTAAAATCCAGCTCCACCAGGTGCGATTGCAGGTTTACATCCTCGTAGGTGATGTTGCTTTGATTGTATAAATATGCCTTATTGTTCTGAATATCAAATGTGAGTGAGTCCTCAGCGTAGTAATCTACTATGGAAGTAATGGCATTGGGCGATAGCTTCATGGCGGTGGCAGCCGTACTATCGGTATGCAGACTGTCTGCAATAGAGGTGCCCACCAATGTATCCTGTTTTACATCATTTGTTTGCACATTTTGCGACTTACATACCGACAAACTGCACCCCCATAAAAGGAGTACAAAAACTATCCGTGTGTATATAACTTTGTGTTTCAATGCTTTATAAAAAATAAATTTCTTTTTATTGGTACGCAAATTTTATGTATCTTTGCATTGCCTATAAAAGTGGCAAATTTACAAAAAAAAGTGCATATAAAGTCATTTTTTAAGGTAAGAAATAAGTAAGAACATACATATAATATATACAAGTTATGCGTAAGTTGGGTTTATGCTTGGCAGTATTGGTATTTTTCATGGCGGTAGCCATGGGGGGTAAGCCTGTAAAAGTGGTGGTATTAGATGCCGGTCACGGCGGTAATGATCCGGGAGCCATAGGTATTAGCGGGGTGAATGAAAAAGATATTAACCTTAAGCTGGTGCTCATGGTAGGTAAAATGCTGGAAGTGAACTATCCTGATATTAAAGTGATATACACCCGTAAAACCGATGTGTTCATTCCCCTGAACCGCCGGGCGCAAATAGCCAATGAGCAGCATGCCGATTTTTTTATGTCTATACACTGTAATTCGGCCCCAAGTGCTTCCAGCTATGGTACCGAAACTTTTGTAATGGGTATGGATAAAAGTGCTGCCAATTTGGCCGTGGCCCAAAAAGAAAATGCCTCCATACTGCTGGAGTCGAATACCAAGGAGAATTATGGTGATTTTGACCCTACCTCGCCTGAAGCATATATTATATTCTCGTTGTACCAGAATGTGTATTTAGACCAAAGCCTCACCGTGGCCTCGGCTATACAGTCCCAGTTTAAGAATGTGCTTCACCGGCATGACCGCGGTGTAAAGCAGGCACCGCTTTTGGTGTTGTGGCGTACCGCCATGCCCTCTATATTGGTAGAAGCCGGTTTCCTTAGCAATAAGGAGGAAGAAGCCTATCTTAATTCTGCCAAAGGGCAGGAAGAGTTGGCCCAAAGCATGTATAACGGCATAGAAAAAATGATAAAAGAAAATACGCCCGAACCCGTAGCTCCCGTTGCTGAAACTAAAACACCGGCAAGCACTGCATCACCCGCTACCGCTAAAGATGATAAGCCTGCTACCGCCAAGCCGGCTACGCCGGCCAAAAACAATGGCGTGCCGGAAAATACACCTTATAAAATGGTGATAGACAGTGCTAAAGCTGTTACGTACAAAATACAATACATGACCATGAATCGGGTAGTGGATAAAAGCATTACAGGTAAAATACCTGATACCGAAATAGTACAGACGGGCGCTTTCACCTATAAGTATTATTCCGGTAAGCTATATACCTATAAAGCCGCCTATGAGCGACTGGAATACATACGCACCCACGGCTATGCCGATGCTTTTATAGTAGCATTTGATGCCAAAGGCAACAAAATAAGTCTTACGGATGCTCAAAAACTGGAAAATAAGTAAAAAATGAAAATATTTAAAACAGTAGAAGTTAAAATAGCCGTATTTATCATAGTCGGCCTGTTCTTATTGGTATGGGGTATCAATTTCTTGCAGGGTGTGGATATATTTAAAAAACAATATGCTTATCATGTGGAATTTGAACGTACTGACGGACTGTTGCCCTCACATACCGTAGTGATAAACGGTATGATAGTGGGTATAGTGGATAAAATACAGCTTATGCCGGAAAAAGGTAATAAAGTGCTTGTTACCATTAAGGTAGATAAAAACGTGGAAATTCCTGTCAATACCAAAGTGAGCATATATTCCCCCAGTCCCCTTAGCTCCCCACAGGTGAGCCTGGCATTTGGCGATGCCACCACCTGTTTCCATGATGGTGATACCATTATGGGTATTACCTCGGCTGGTATGCTCGACGGGGTAGGTGAGCTGGTGCAAAATCTGCAATCGGTAGTGGTATCACTTGACACCATAGCCGCCTCATTAAAAACCACCATACAAACCGGTACCATTGACAGTACCCTGGCCAATATAGAATCGGTATCAAATACCATAGATGCCATACTGGCTAATAACTCCGGTAAAATTGACGGCATAGTTAACGACCTGCACGGCTTTACCGGCACCATACACCAAAATGATGAAAAAATTAACCACATGATAGCCAATATAGACCGTATTACCAATGAGCTTGCCGGCGATAAAGTAAATGAAGGTATAGCCGATGCCGCCGCCGCAATTAATAAGCTGGATACCATGCTCAATAATATTAATAACGGGCAGGGTACCATGGGGCAGCTTATGGTGAATGACAGCCTGTACCATAACCTTAAAAATTCACTCATCAGCTTGGATTTGTTGCTTTCAGACTTGAAAGCCAACCCGAAAAAATATATCAACGTAACCGTTTTCGGTAAAAAAGAGAAAAAACAATAATACAAAAAACAATACAAAATGTATATAAAGCCGCTTTTTAGCGGCTTTATGTGTTTATAATGGTGTATATTAACTTTTTATCATGCTTTTGGGGGGGCAACAATGCCAACCTATTAATCAACGCTTTCCGCTATGGTAGCGGACGTAACAAGCAACGCGGTCATGCTGAACTCGATTCAGCATCCCGGAACTTAGCGAATGCGGGAATAAAAAATTAAAGAAAAACTTTGGACGGAAGGCCTTGCTACGCAACGGAAGCATGCACAGGGAAATTTTCCTTGCAAACTTTAGCTTGCAGATAAAATTTTCCTTTTGCATGCTTATTGATTCCTTCCGTCCCTAAAAAAACCGCCACTTTTCAGTGGCGAGAAAACTACTTTAACACATGTTATGTCTATGATAATAATATACACCATACTATTATCGAGAAAAAAACGGGGTATAGCGTTGTTGTAAACTGTGTTGTGTGTATGTAAACGATTGTAATTAAATGTGTTATTAATAAATTTTGTCAAATAGTGTCAAATTATTAATATTATAAAAATCAACTATTTTAATAGTTAATTTATGGTTTAATCTATTAGCCAAATGAATATCGCTCACGTTTTTTTCTTGTGTGTTACCTGTAAATCCGCTTAATGTTCATCGGTTAAATGTATATAGAAATAGTTTTCTCGCCCTTTAGGGCGTGTTTTCTCGGGACGAAGGACCTGATAAAAAAATAAGGCGGGTAAATGCTGAATTTTACTGCAAGCCCGCAGGGTTTGCAAGGAAAAGTCAGCGTTACACGCCTTGGTTGCCGTAAGGCAACAGTACTTCGTCCCGTGTTTTTCTTTAATTTTTCTGCTATACAGTTATAAGGCGGTAATCCTATAATCATAGCGTATGCGGGGAAAAAAATACAGGCAAAAAAATGTTTTATAATATATATGTATAAACTAAAAAAATGTTATCTTTGCAGTTTAAAATGCATACATAGTGAGCACAGCTATTAAAATAGAGAACGTGAGCAAGCAATATCGCTTGGGCGTGATAAACACAGGCACACTTAGCCATGATTTAAACCGCTGGTGGACAGTGAATATCCTCCATAAGGAGGACCCCTATCTTAAAATAGGGGATACCAATGACCGCACCACCCGCGGTAATAGTGAATATGTGTGGGCGCTCAAGGATATTAATATGGACATAGAGCAGGGCGATGTGGTAGGCATAATAGGTAAGAACGGAGCCGGCAAAAGCACCCTGCTGAAAATACTCTCCCGCGTTACCAAGCCCACCACGGGCAGCATAAGCTACAAGGGCCGCATAGCTTCCCTATTGGAAGTGGGCACGGGCTTTCACCCGGAAATGACCGGGCGGGAGAACATATACATGAACGGCGCCATTATGGGCATGAGCCGTGCCGAAGTAACTCGTAAGCTGGATGAAATAACAGATTTTGCCGGCGTGGAACGCTACCTGGATACCCCCGTGAAGCGTTATAGCAGCGGCATGACCGTCCGCTTAGGCTTTGCCATAGCCGCCCACTTAGAGCCCGAAATACTGGTGGTGGATGAAGTTCTCGCCGTGGGCGACGCCGAATTCCAAAAAAAAGCCATAGGCAAAATGCAGGACGTATCCCACTCCCAAGGCCGTACCGTGCTGTTCGTGAGCCATAATATGACTGCGGTAAAAAGCCTGTGCCGCCATGGATACATACTGCAGAACGGCATGGTAGCAGATTATGGAGATATTGACCCCATAGTAAGCCATTACCTTAAAGGCAATAGTGAAACGGATAATTATAAACATTGGGAAGAGCCCGAAGTGAAAAAAGAAGGCTTTGAATTGTTGTCTATAGGCGTACGTAAAAAAGGCCATGATTATAGTGAAACCATGCGTGTGGATGATGAGTTGGAACTGGTAGTGCGTTATCGTCTTACTAAAGATTATTCTCAGTTCCACCTTACCTTGCATTTTAAAGATGAACAGGGACATAAGTTATTTTCGTCTTATGGCGGAGAACAAATAGGATATAAACACCCTCAAGGAGAATATGAACAGAAATGTATCCTACCTGCTAATTTTTTTAATTGGGGTACCTTTTCAATAGATTTATACATGGTAAAAGATAGGGCTAGATCTTTCATTCATGTAGATGATATTATTACATTTACCTTAAATGGTAAGGAAGTTGAAATAGGGTGCTTTATGGGTAAAGAACCTGGGGGAATTACCCCACATTTTTCTTATAGTGAAACCAAATTATAAACAAAATAGATATGGATAAGCCTGCTTCTATTACCGTTACCTCACCTTATCTGCCTCCATTGGAGGAGTTTATTTCTTATTTGGAAAAAATATGGGATAGCCGCTGGCTTACCAATAACGGCAGCATGCACCAGGAGCTGGAACGCAGGCTGGCTGAGTATTTGGGCGTGGAGTATATAAGTCTGTTTACCAATGGTACGCTTCCGCTTATTACCGCTTTGCAGGCTTTACATATTAAGGGAGAGGTGATTACCACCCCCTATAGCTTTGTGGCTACTACCCATGCACTATGGTGGAACGGCATTACGCCCGTATTTGCAGATATAGATGAACACACCTGTAATATTAATCCCGATAGAATAGAAGCCGCCATTACGGCCCATACCACCGCCATTATGCCGGTGCATTGCTATGGCAAGCCCTGTGATATGGCACGCATACAGGCCATAGCCGATAAATACGGGCTAAAGGTGATATACGATGCCGCCCACGCCTTTGGCGTGGAGGTGAATGGCCGCTCTGTATTGCAGGCAGGCGATATGTCCACCTTGAGCTTTCATGCTACCAAGGTGTATAATACCGCCGAAGGCGGTGCCCTGATATGCCATGATGCCGCTACCAAGCAAAGAATAGACTATTTAAAGAATTTCGGCTTTGCGGGTGAAACCTCCGTAATAGCCCCGGGTATTAATAGTAAAATGGATGAAATACGTGCCGCACTGGGCCTTATTAACCTGCAGCATGTGGATGAGGCCATAGCCGCCCGCCGTAAGGTAGCCATGCGTTATCGTGAATGCTTACGCAATGTAAAAGGAATATCATTCTATGAGGATATGCCCGGTGTAAAGCATAATTACGGTTATTTCCCCGTATTTATTAATGCGGAGGAATATGGTATGACCCGTGATGAACTCTACTTCCGTATGAAAGAGCAGGGTGTGCTGGGCCGCCGATATTTCTATCCGCTCATAAGCACCTTCTCCACCTATAGCGGATTGAAGTCTTCCGCTAAGGATAACCTGCCCGTAGCCACCCGCATGGCAGAGCAGGTAATATGCCTGCCTATGCACCATGATTTGAGTGAGTTGGAAGCGGATAAAGTGATAGATATAATAATAAACAAAAGAAAATAGTAATCTATATGAAAAAACTGATGCTTCTGGGAGGAATACGATATTTGTTGCCGGTAATACAAGCAGCACATGCTCAGGGGTATTATGTGATTACAGCAGATTATTTACCGCATAATATAGCTCACCAATATTCCGATGAATATGTAAACGTGAGCATAATAGATAAAGAGGCCGTGTTAAAAGTAGCACAGGAAAAACACATAGACGGTATTATGTCTTTTGGTGTGGATCCTGGCGTGATATCAGCTGCATACGTGCAGGAAGAGATGCATTTACCCATGTTCGGTCCGTATGAATCGGTATGTATATTGCAGCATAAAGATAAGTTTAGGGCATATTTACAGGAACATCACTTTAATGTGCCTTGGGCTAAAGGATATGCTTCTATAGATGAAGCATGGATGGAAAGAGAAAATATGCCTTATCCCGTAATAGTAAAACCAACTGATTCTGCCGGTTCTAAAGGGGTATCACGTGTAGATGGCAAAGATACTTTATTACATGCATTGCAAACAGCTTATGATAAATCCGTTTCACATCGTATTATCATAGAACAGTTTATAGAAAAACAGGGCTGCTCTTCCGATACGGATTGTATGTCCGTAAACGGGAAAATGGTATTTGTAAATTTTAATGCCCAGCATTTTGATGCCTCGGCGGCCAACCCATATACGCCTGCCTCATATAGTTGGCCATCTACTTATACGCAAGAGCAAATAAATGTGCTAACACATGAAATACAACGCCTTATTACCTTATTGGGTATGAAAACTGCCGTGTATAATGTGGAAACACGTATAGGAAGTGACGGTACTCCGTATATTATGGAACTGTCACCCCGAGGCGGAGGAAACAGATTGTGTGAAATGCTCCGTTATGCCTATGGTGCGGATATGATTACTGCTATTACGCAATATGCAGTGGGTGATAGTATATCAGATATTAAAAGCTCACCATTAAACGGATACTGGGCAGAAATAATACTACATGCAGGTGCAGGCGGTACTTATGAGTGCGTTGCAATAGATGATGCGTATAGAAAATATGTAGTAGAAGAAGATATATGGGTTAATATGGGTGAAACTATATCTGCCTTTAATGGCGCCAATGATGCCATAGGTACATTGGTGATGCATTTTGAAAATGAAAATAATATGAATGAGGCATTAGCTTGCCAATATAAATGGTTAAAAATAGTGGTAAAATGATGGCTATAGGAGGATATTTCGGATTGGAACTCAGGCAGGGAGATCATTACCATCCCAAGGCCATTAAACTTAATACAGCAAGAAATTGTCTGGAATACATATTAAGAGCCGGAAAATATAGCAAAATATATATTCCATATTACACTTGTGAAGTAATATTGGAACCTATACAAAAATTGCATTTGCAATATGAGTTCTATAACATAAATGAGCAGTTAGAGCCTGTTATATTGCCATTGTTGAAGCAAAATGAAGTTTTTTTATATACCAATTATTTCGGACTTAAGCAAAATTGTGTAGAACGATTAGCCTCTTACTACGGGAATCAGCTTATAGTAGATAATGCACAGGCTTTTTTTGCAGAGCCTATAAATGGTATAGATACTTTTTATTCATCGCGAAAGTTTTTTGGGGTAGCCGATGGCGCTTATTTATATACCAATAAACCATTGGATATCATATTAGAACAGGATCAATCATATACTCGTATGTCTCATTTGCTAAAGCGTATAGACATTTCTGCCGAGTATGGCTATCAGGATTTTAAAGTGAATGATGCATCCTTGTGTAACCAGCCTATTAAGCGTATGTCTAATATTACGGAAGCAATATTGTGTTCTATAGATTATGATAAAGCAATACATATTAGGCAGGAGAATTACACGCTATTAGCTAAAGTGTTGGATGTGAGCAATAAGATGCATTTTGTGATAAATGACAAAGATGTTCCTATGGTTTATCCATATCTTACAGATGATAGTGATTTAAAACAACGATTAATAGACAATAAAATATACGTAGCTACTTATTGGCCCAATGTTGTTAATTGGTGTAATATTGAAAGTAAAGAATATGGTTATGCTATGAATACGATTTACATTCCTATTGATCAAAGATATATGATGAATGAAATGCAAATAATTATTAATGATTTAATTAAAAAATAAAATGAGAAAAAAAATAATTATTTTTGGAGCAACCGGCAATGTAGGTTCTTATGTTTTAAAATATGCATTAGAATATTTTAATCCTCAACAATATGAAATTATAGCATCTGGTAAAAGGAATACATCTTTTTTTGAAAAACAAGGTGTAAAATATTATTCCATTGATTTATCTAAAAAAGAAGATTTCAGTGTTTTACCAACAGAGAATGTATATGCAGTTATAGATTTAGCAGCAAAAATACCTTCATATATGGATGAATATAAGCCTGAACAATATATTCAATCCAACATAATTGGCACATATAATGTGCTTGAATATTGTCGTAATGTAAAAGTTGATAGAATATTATATTCAACAACAGTTTTTGATATCTCTCTTTCAGCAAAAGAAGGAGTAATACTCAAGCCAGATACACCATATAATTTCAGTTATAAAGGTGATCATGCCGTATATGTAATATCAAAGAATACATCTATAGAATTACTGAAACATTATTATGCAGAATATGGATTAAAGTACTTCGTTTTTCGGTTTCCTACCATATATAATTATAGCCCATATCATTATTATTATCCTAATGGAATAAAAACATTACGTCCTGTATATCACATGATATATCAAGCTATAAAAGGCTTACCTATAGAGTTATGGGGGAATCCTAATTACTCAAAAGATATGGTTCATGTGTATGATTGTGCTCAAATGCTGTGCAAAGCAGTAGAGGCAAATATAAATTATGGTTTTTATAATGTTGGTACAGGTATACCTATTACATTGCAAGAACAAATAGAAACTATAATTAAAGTATTTTCGCCAAAAAATCATCCATCACCAATCGTATATTGTCCGGAAAAGCCATGTGGTGGGGGATTCCTAATGGACGTTACCAATGCAAAAGAAGAGTTGGGTTATCAACCTATATATACTTGCGAAAAATTATTCTTGGATTATAAAGAAGAAATGAAAATAAATCGTTTTTTAGAATTAAGAGGTCAATAGTAATTGTAAATTCCATGCGAAAATATTTTTTATTTTTATTTATTTTATTGTTTAGTTATATTGCGAAAGCACAATATATCCGTCCTATTTTCCCGAAAGATAGACAAATGATATTTAATGACACGGTACATTTTCATTGGAATCAATATCCGGCTACTACGATCTATCATTTACAGGTGGCTACTGATACAACTTTTACCCATTTATTGGTAAATACGGATGTGAATGGCACCGATACTATAGTAAAAGGATTTTGGCAGGATACCACTTTTTATTGGCGACTTAAACCCCAAGGTGGTACTTATGGACCTTGCTTAACTTTTATTTATTTTACTCCTCGTATGATTCCAAATTTAGTAGGGTGGTATAGTGCGGATAGTTGTCATGTGATAAATGGACATATTGATACCTTATATGATAAAAGTTCGAAAGTTTCACATCTTATTCAAACGGCAACAGATAAACAACCAACTTTGGTAGACCACGATTCTCTAATTAATAATAAACCATCCATTTATTTTGATGGTAATGATAATGTAATAACATATAGCCATAAACAATATTCTCAGCCTAATTCTTATTATTTTATATGTCAAAATATTAGTAATAATACAAATATAATATCTGATGGGGGAAATAATTCAAAAAATCAAATTGCATATAAACCGTTAGTGCCAAGTATAGAGTTATATGCGGGAAATTCAATAGCTACAAATAGATCAATAAATCACTTTAATTATTCAAGTTTAATGGCATATTTTAATACGAACTCTTCTATATTAAAAATGAACGATAGTATTGTATTAAGTGGCAATTCTGGAAATACTTCAATGTATGGTTTAGTTATAGGTTCGTATTATAATGGTGCTTTACCAATGAAAGGTTTTATTCCTGAATATATTTTTTATAATTCTACTATAGATAGTTTACAAGATTATCAAATTTCACAATATTTGTCAGAAAAATATTGTGGCAGATTGAATTTAGGTGATAATATAGCATCTACATTACTTTGCAATATCACATTACAACCTGATCAAGAATATGTCTCCTATTTGTGGAGTACCGGAGATACTACACCCAGCATTAACGTAGGCATAGGTAAATATTGGTTAACTACTATAAATCGTTTTGGCTGGAAAGAAACAGACACTATAGAAGTAAGAACGAATATTTATATACACGATACACTTGTGTGCTATGGTGATAGTGTTCAATGGAATTATACGCAGGATTATCCCTATACTTTTGCATGGAGTAACGGACAAAGTGGAGCATTTACTACCGGTACGGCCGGAAAATATAATGTATTATTGACCGATAGCATGCAATGTACCTGCCAATTGGATTTTGAAATACAGGTAGATAGTCTGCCATACCTTACTGCTATTACTAGGGAAGATTCTTTGTGTTACGGCAATACCATTACATTGGATTATCCCCGTATAGTTGATGGCTATGATATACTATGGTCCACTGGTGATACCAATAGTCTGACAACCACTTTTACGCAAACAGCTTGGTACGGTGTGCAGGTACAAAATGAATTGGGTTGCATAGGTAAGGATAGCATCTATATCATAAAAAAAGGCAACGCCCCTTTAACTGCTTTTACCGCTACCAATATTTGTATGGGCGATAGTACCGCCTTTACCAATACCTCCACCACCAATGACGGCACGCATATAGCCCTGTCGGAGTGGTATTTGGGAGATGGGGCAACCCATACGCCCGTAAATGCCATGGACAGCTTTAAGCACCTGTACGATACTTCCGGCCTGTATATAGTTACCCTGCATTGTGTAACTGATGCGGGCTGTGAGCAGGAGTATAGGCAGTCTGTATCGGTGTATTCTTTTCCTCAGCCGGATTTCACCCCTGCCATGGCCTGCCAAAACAGCCTCGTAAGCTTTGCCAACCTTACCCGCTCGGAATACAGGGTGGGGGACTATACCTGGCATTTTACCCCACAGGATAGCTCCGCATTGGCTATACCGGAGTTTACCTTTACCGATACGGGAGTTTATACCATACAACTCATAGCTGCCAATGTGATGGGCTGTACCGATAGCATAACTCACACCCTGTATGTAAAGCCCAATCCTCAGGCCCTGTTTACCCATAATACCCCCTGTGTGGGCAATACCTTGTATTTGAATGATATTACAGCTCTCCCCGTAGAGCAAAAAGCGGTGAACCGCACCTGGAGTGTGAACGGGGTAACATTGGAAGGCTCGGCCAATCATGCACAGTTGCCTATTAATAAGGACGGTAACTACCATGCCCTATTGCACATGCAATATCTCAACGGCTGCCACTCCATGGCGGAAGCCGATATAAGGGTGAACCCACTGCCGATAGCTGATTTTACCGTAAGCCCTGTATGCCAATACGATACTATTCCTATTGGCACCACTGCCATGGCGGACATGAATTATGAATGGCATTATATGGGCCACACCTATTGTGGTACGGCTCCGGCCATACCGGCAGACAGCACGGGCAGGCATACGCTTACGCTGTATGTATATGATGCCAACCGTTGTGCCGATTCCGCCCTGCAGAATGTAACGGTAAATCCTTCCCCTAAAGCCGATTTTACCTGTGACTATGCCCCGCAAGGCCTATATACCCTACAGTTTACCAATCATAGCCAAGGGGCTGATACTTACACCTGGCAGTTTGATAACATGGGCATGTCCGCGGAAGAGCATCCCGCATTTGATTTTCTATCTGCCGGCACCTATATGGTGAGCTTAACTGCCGCCAATGGCGGAGCCTGCACCCATGAGCAAAAGCAGCAATTAATATTGCCGGAGCACAGGGTGGAAGTAGCCCTTATGGATTTCCGACTAATGGAACAACATGGCACCGTAAGGCCACAGGTGCTGGTACTCAACCGTAGCAACAGGGCTATACCGCTATTACAATACACCTTCACCTATAATAATGAGCGGATTTACGAGACCGATAGTATAAGTCTGCCAGCCGGTGAAATGCGACAATATTCTTTCCGTACTGCCATATCCGCTAAGCAGCAGGCCGACTATGCCTGCATCACCATGACTACCCCCTACGACAGCTATCGGGTAGCCGATGCGGATAGGGAAAAATGCCTGCTACTGCATAGCGGCAACTTTGTACATGCCCCTTATCCTAATCCTACCGGTGGCAAAGTAAATGTTTGCTATGGCATAAATGATAACACGGATATAGTATGGCAAATATATAATAGCTTTGGTCAATTAATATATCAGCTAAAAGATACTAAAACTTCCGGTATATATACGCAAAATATAGATATAAGCAATTATGCACAAGGTAACTATATATTGAAAGTGAACATAGGTAATGAAGTGTATTCATATAAACTAAAAAAAGAGTAGTGATGGATAAGCAGCCAGAAGAACCGATAATGGTAAGTATATGTTGCATAGTATATAATCATGCACCTTATTTACACCAATGCTTTGATGGCTTTGTGATGCAAAAAACGACTTTTCCTATAGAAATATTGGTACATGATGATGCTTCTACCGATGGCTCTGCTGATATTATAAGGGAATACACGGCTAAATATCCGCATTTGTTTAAACCTGTATATCAAACAGAAAATCAATATTCTAAGAATGTTCCAATATGTGCAACATTTCAATATCCACGTGCTAAAGGGAAATATATAGCCATGTGCGAAGGGGATGATTATTGGACTGATCCCTATAAATTGCAAAAACAGGTTGATTTTTTAGAAGCAAACCTTGATTATGTATTAAGTTTTCATGATTCTAATATTGTAGATGATAAAGATAATATAATCGCAACGACACACCTAAGTGATGCAAACAACAAAGATTTAGAAGAATTGGATTTAAAAATCGGGAATCACCCTCCTACCCAAACTATTGTTTTTCGTACAGCAAGTTGTATAAAAGAAATACAAAATTTATTAAAGTCATCATCATTAAAAAATGGAGATACAATACTATGCTCGCTAATCGGAAAATATGGTAAAGGTCGATATCAAAGTGAAATTAAGAACTCTGCGTATAGAATACATAGTGGAGGAGTATTTAGTTCAATATCTGTATTAGAACGGGATATTTGGGCATATAATACCTATACATTTTTACAAAAACAGCATTTAGATATTAGTGAGTTCTTTGTAAAAAAAAGATATGATTTATGTGCACATATAATAACACATTCGGATAGTAAACATATAGTTTCTAAATTCTATAGAGTATTTTTAAATATAGCTATTAAAAGATATGATTTTAAAAGAATATATGCTATGACTAAAGTGTTGATTTATAAATTAATTCATAAATCTGTATAATTGTTATGTGTAAAGTATCCATTATAGTTCCATGCTATAAACAGGCAGAATATTTATCGGAAGCATTGAATTCCGTATTAGCTCAAACATTTAAAGATTGGGAGTGTATTATAGTGAATGATGGTTCTCCTGATAACACAGAAGAAATAGCTGTAAAATATTGTGAACAAGACTCGCGATTCAAATATATATGGCAAAAAAATCAAGGACCAGCTATTGCTAGAAACACAGGAATCGGTCATTCTAGTGGAAAATATATACTGCCATTGGATGCAGATGACATAATAACAAAAGAATGTGTGCAAAAATACTATCAGTATTTAGAGTCAAATAGTGATGTTAAATTGGTGTATTGTAATGCTGTGTTATTTAATAATAAACATAAAAAAGAATGGACTTTAACTGAATATAAATATGAAGACTTTATATGGAGTAATTGTATATTTAATACAACTATGTATCGTAAAAGTGATTGTGAAAAAGCAGGCGGATATTCTCCTAATGTTAAATATGGTTTAGAAGATTGGGATTTCTATTTGCGATTACTAAATAAAGATGATAAAGTTCATAAAATTGACGATTATTTGTTCTATTATAGAAGGGGAAATAACTCAATAGTAACAACAAGTGTTTTGAATAACAAAATGATAGCATATCAACAAGTTTGCCATAATAATAAGGATATCTATATGGCATATTGTGATAATATATTGTTTTGGCATTATATGTCAAAAAAAGGCGAGTTATACGAAAGTATATTAAACTCGCATTCCTATAGATTGGGCAATTTTTTATTAACTCCATTTATATGGTTAAAAAAACAGATAAAAGGTAAATAATGAAAGCATCGGTATTTGTAGTAACCTATAATCAGGAAAAATACATCCGTCAATGCCTGGACAGCATATTGATGCAGCAGGTGGATTTTGACTATGAGGTGGTGATAGGGGAAGACCATGGCACTGACCATACCCGTGCTATATGTGAGGAATATGCTGCAAAATACCCGCGAATACGCTTATTGCCTTTAATGGAAAATTTGGGCATAGCCCGTAACTGGCAAAGGGTGCTTTCGGCCTGTGAAGGCGAATACATAGCCATGTGTGAAGGCGATGACTATTGGACCGAGCCTTTGAAATTGCAAAAACAAGTGAATTTTTTAGAACAGAATAAACTATATGCTGGTTGTTTTCATAAAGCAAAATGTGTAGATGATAGTGAATTTGTAATACGAGAAATACAAGCATGCGATAAAAATAAAGGATTCACCTTTAAAGAATTGGTCAATGGTTGGATTGTTCCTACTGCAAGTTTAGTTTTTCGGAACGATAAATTTGTTATTGATGGCATAAATTATTTAGCAAAATATTCAGGTGTTTCAACAGACCGATTATTAGTTGCACTTATTGCATATAAAGGGGATTTGTTGTATTTACACGAAGATATGTCGGTGTGGAGGGAAGCTACTGATAGTATACATAAGTCTTTGGATGTAATATCTATTTTTCAAGGGAATGTTTCGTTATATAAATCTTTATGTAAATATATTCCGGATAAGAAAAAAGAATTGTTACACCAAGTAATGAAATGGAATGGAATGATAGCATTGGAGTATAATAGCAAGTCAAATATTTGTCAATATATCAAATATTTGTCAAAATCATTTATTTCCATACGTACATTATTAGATTTTAAAATATGGGTTAAACAATATTTGCTTAGAGTAAACATAAATTAATATTATTATGAGTTTTTTATTTTTAGCATTATTTACATTAGTGTTTAACTATTATTATTTAGTAGTAAAAGTGTGTTCTATTTTTTTTTATGTAAAAAAAGATAAGAAAAAAGATGTTATATATTTAGAAAATTTTCCTATAGAAAATGCCGGTTATCAATATAGAGCGTACAAGTGGAAAAAAATATTAGAGCAAAAAGGCATTTGTTGTGAAGTATTGACGCAATTTGAGAGCCAAAAAGACTTTGATGCTCAATTTTCCAATATGCCGCTATTCTATATTAAAACTATGCGTAAACGCTTTCGCCAATGTCTTTATGCCCGAAACTTTCATATAGTAATAGTGCGTAGGGAATTACTGCAATTCAATGATTACGGCCATCTATTCATGGAAAAATTTCTGCTGAAAATACATCCCAATGTAATATTGGACTTTGATGATGATATAGCGGCTGCCAAAAAGCAACCCAGAACTATTACCAATATGTACGGAAAATTAATGGGTGAAGACGGCAATAAGTTTAATAACAGTTTGCGGCTATATAAGCGATTTATAGTAGGTTCGGACTATTTAAAGCAAAGAGTGCTGGACGAAAATAAACAAATAAACGAAAATGATGTGTGTGTAATACCCACATGTGTAGATTATGATAACTTCCCCGCTAAAATATATACAACTCCTAAAAACGAAGTAGTAATAGGGTGGATAGGGGGTAATCATAATCTTCATTATTTGGATATGATTGTAGAGCCATTGAATACTATTTCCAAAGAGTACAATATAAAGTTAATAGTGGTAGCCGGAAAGGAATATGTGAATAGTAATGCCGAATTTATCATAGAAAATCATACGTGGAGCTTAGCCACTGAAAAAGATGAAATACGTAATTTTGATATAGGGCTTATGCCCATAGAAAATAATGCGGTTGGTAAGGGTAAATGCGGATTTAAATTGTTGCAATACATGGGATTGGGTATAGTAAGCATAGCTACCGATGTTACTATTAATGGGGATATTATTGAAGATGCTACAAATGGTTTTCTAGTTAAATCGGATAATTCTAATTGGGAGGAAGTATTGAAAAAAGTGTTATCTTTGCAAAGTGAATTTTCTGTTATAGGTAATAATGCCCGTAAAACGGTATATGACCAATATACCTATAACGCAAATATAGATAAATATAAACAATTTATACATGAGAGATTATAAGAATGTATTAATATTGGCACCACATACTGATGATGGTGAATTAGGTGTGGGCGGTACTATTAATCGCATGATAGAAGAAGGTGCAAATGTGTATTATGCGGCTTTTTCTACGGCAGAGCAGTCTGTGCCGGACGGGTTCGCTAAAGATATACTCAAAACAGAAGTAAGGCATGCCACGGCGAAACTGGGTATTAACCCTGAAAATTTGTTCGTATATGGTTATGAAGTACGTAAATTGAACTATTCCCGTCAACCCATATTGGAAGAAATGGTGCGATTAAAACGTGAATTGCATCCTGATTTGGTGTTTATGCCCAGCCTGCATGATATACATCAGGACCATACTACTATAGCACAGGAAGGATTACGGGCTTTTAAAACCTCCACTATTTTGGGCTATGAATTAATATGGAATAATTTATCATTTGATACCACTTCATTTGTAAAATTGGAACGGAGGCATATACAAGCCAAATGTATGGCATTAAAAGAATATCGTTCCCAAGGGGGAAAGGATTATACATCAGAAGAATTTGTGTTTTCCCTGGCCAAAAGCAGAGGCGTGCAAATAGGGTGTGAATTTGCAGAGGCATTTGAAGTAGTAAGGTTGATATTTTAGTATATAGTATTTAAATGAAGAAAATATTAGTATTATTAGATAACCCATACACCAATGACCGACGTGTATCCCGAGAAGCTGAAACATTGGTAAATGCCGGTTATGAGGTGAATCTTATAGCCGTAAAAAAAGCAGACCTGCCATATGCCGAGCATATCAATGGCGTACATGTTTATAGACTATTAGGTGATGATATATATGATATAAAACAATTTGCCTGTTTTAAAAGATATGCCAATAAAATTGTATCTGCATTCGATTTTGATATTATACATGCTAATGACCAGGCTATGCTGAATTTAGGTGCTAATATCAAAAAAATAAAACCGACTGTAACATTGGTGTACGATTCTCATGAGTTGTTTCATTCATGGCCGTTGAATGCATCTGATTTTAATAGTTTTTCCGTTATGTTAAAATCATATATAGTACGACATATACAAATATTACGGGAAAAACATAATGGTAAATATATTGATCAAATTATTACCGTTAATAATTCATTGGCTAATAATTTACAACAATATTTAAAAGCGAAGAAAAAGATATGCGTAATTAGAAATATTCCCGAAAAGGGGAAGCCTGTAAATAAAACAGATATACTTAGAAACATATTCTCTATTCCTGAATCTGCTAAAATATTGGTGTTTATAGGAGCTAATATATATGCCAGAACATTGAACTTGGAGCAGGTAATAGATGAATTTGCCAATGAGCCTGATACGGCATTGGTTTTTATATGTGCTCAAAATAAAAAAGCGGAACCTATACATGAATATGTAAAACTAAAAGGTGCCGGTAACATATATTTTCATGGCTTGATAGCACCTGAGGCCATACCTGATTATTTGTCATCAGCCGATGTAGGGTTAGTGCCCACATGGAATAAAAAAGATATGTCGTATTGGTATGCTTTGGATAATAAACTTTTTGAATATATCAATGCCGGAATACCGGTATTGGCTACCCTGCAACCTGAATATAAAAATATAGTGGAGACCTATCAATGTGGTATATGTGTTAATCCTGATGAACCCAATGCTTATATTAATGGGTTTAATGCTATATTGCACGATTATCCGTTGAATAAAAATAATACAAGACGGGCTGCAGAAATATTAACATGGGAGCATGAACAGGAAAAACTGATAGAATTATATAAATCTTTATAATATGAAAACGTGTGCTATACATCAGCCTAATTTTTTTCCGTGGTTAGGCTATTTTTATAAAATAGCCCATTCAGACGTATTTGTTATATTGGATACCGTAGATATAGAAATAGGAACGGCGGATGCCATTACCAATAGAACCAGAATTAAAACTTCATCAGGAATACAATGGCTTACTATGCCTGTACGTAGAAGCGGCAGTAAACTTATAAAAGATGTGGTAATGGACAATACTAAAAAATGGCGTGAAACTATGCTTAAAACCATATATTTCCAATATAAGAAATCCGCTAATTTTACTGCTTTTTATCCTTTAGTGGAGTCATGGTTGAAATATGATACCGATAATATGTCGGAATACAATACATATATTATAAAGCAAATGTGTAAATATATGGCAATAAATACTCCTATAGTATTAGCTTCGGAGTTGGGTGATTTAACTATGGATCGTAATATGCGTTTAATAGATATATGTCAACAATTGAATTGTGAGGTGTACTTATCTGGTAATGGCGGAAAGAAATATCATAATGAGCAATTGTTTAGTGATAGTGGTGTAACAGTAAAATATACCGATTTTGTGCATCCTGAATATACTCAATTGCATGGCGAATTTATAAAAGGGTTGAGTGCTATGGATTATTGTTTCAATAATATCAATGTTTTATGGAAGTAAGTGTATCATATGATAAGCCACAAAATGAAGAACAATGGAATGCACTATGCAAAAAATGCGGCAACTATCTACAAACAACAATGCGAGTTGCCGTAGATGCATTCTATAGGAATCGTCCTGTTTATTTTGAAGTTTATGATGATTCTATATTGGTTGGAGGTGTGAAATTGAGTTTATGGTATAGTTCTAAAGTTAATGTTATACTGCCTTCTTTGTCTAAGACTTTATCTCAATTCGGTGAATATATATTGGATTCCCATAGTAGTTATGCTAACGAAATTATTTCATTAATAAATGATACTATAACACAATATATAAAGACTGAAAAAATTGTGTCTTTTTCAGTCAAAGGATATTATCCTATAATTAATGTTAATACAGAACTTTTATATAAAAATGATAAAAAAATGCCTCACAGTAAAACTGAATTTCAAATTGCATACATGAAATTAGCGAAGGCAGAGGAAGATTTATATAAAAATATGCATGTGAAGCATAGAAACATGGTAAATAAAGCAAGTCGATCAGATTTAACATTTGAAGAAATCCCTTGTAATGCAGATGTTTTAAATGCAATGTTGAAACAAACATATTCACAGCAATCAAAGCATGCACCAAATTTACAATATATTGAAAGGGATTTAAAAAACGGGATAGTGAATAGTGTAGGAAAATTGTATGTTGTAAAAAAAAATATAGAAATCCTATCTTGTGCTTATGTCCAAATTTATGGAAAGGTTGCTGACTATTCATATGGAGGTAATATAAAAAATGACTTGGGAGCAGGACAATTTTTACAATACAATATATTCAAGGTGTTAAAAAATATTGGAATAGAATATTATTCATTAGGGCAAATCGCAACTCGATATGATGCAAATAATGTGAAATTTTCGGAAGGTATCACCAGATTCAAAATGCGATTTGGGTGCGAAGTACGCAACTCAAGTAAGACTGTTTATATTTTTGATAAGAAAAAATATGCTCTATGGAATTTTTTATGTAAATTCATATCATAAATGATTATTATGCGCATCAAAAAAATAAAGATATACATTTATATATAATGTTTATACATTATCATACTTTAAAATAACAAAAAAACGATATGACAATAAACGAGTTAACCGATATAGTACAGCAGGGTGAAACCGTTAGGATAGAGCTAAAATCAAGCACCGGACAGTTAGACAGGGCTATGGAGACACTGTGTGCTATGCTGAATACGGAGGGAGGCTGTGTAATATTTGGGGTAAACGACCAACTGAAAATTACAGGCCGGGAGGTAACAGACGGCATCAAAAGGAAAATATCGGAATATATACGCTATATAGAGCCTTTCCCGTATATTAATGTGGAATATATTGCATGTGAAAGCCATAGGCAGGTAATAGTATTGTGGGCACATAATGCCATGGATATGCCTTATACCTATAAAGGACGTGCCTATATGAGGGTAGAATCGGCTACTATGCTCATGCCCCAAAGCCGGTACAATCACCTGCTGCTAAAACGTTCACAGACGGTATATAGGTGGGAAACACTATCCAATGAGCATATTACCATAGCACATTTGGATGAAAATGAAATACGCAAAACCATACGATTTGGGGTAGAAAAAGGGCGTTTGCCTGAAAATATATACACCCAAAGCATAGAGGAAATGCTTACCCGTATGAATTTATGTATAGGAGGCCATATCACCAATGCGGCCTTTGTGCTCTATGCCAAAAGTGAACATGCCGGGTTTCCGCAATGTAAGTTGAAACTTGCCCGATTTGCAGGCAATGACAGGTCAGTATTCACCGATAGCCGACAGGTATGGGGCAATGCTTTTACCTTATTGAATGAGGCTATGCAGTTTTGCTTTAAGCATTTGAACCTTTCCGGTAAAGTGAAGGGGCTGCATCGCAGTGAGCAGCTGAGTATTCCTTATGCCGCCCTACGAGAAGCCATAGTAAATGCATTGTGCCATAGGGAGTATCACACCTTAGGCGGCTCGGTAAGCATAGCCATATATCATAACAGGGTAGAAGTGCAAAATATAGGCAAACTTCCCGATATGCCGGATATACCGCACAAAAAATATGCCGTGCAGTCCATTCCCTTCAATCCGCTTATAGCCCAATCGTTTTATTATAGAGAGCTGTTTGAAAATTGGGGGCGGGGCATAGGGCTTATGGTGAATGAATGTAAAAAGGCACATGTGCCTGAACCGCTCATTACATCGGAATGCGGTATGGTAAGTGTGGTGTTTTATCTGTCTGATGAAAATCTGCCTGAAAATCTGCCTGAAAATGAGTTGGACAAAATGATAATAGCGGCAATAGCAGAAGATAATAATATAACATACAATGATTTGGCCAAAATATGTTCCCGCACACGGGAAACCATATGTGTACATATTAAACGACTGCAACAGCAGGGAATTATTACCCGTATAGGTCCTGATAAGGGTGGCTATTGGCATATAAACCAAGAATAAATATGAAGAAATTATTAATATTGGCTTACGATTTTCCTCCTTACGTTTCCGTAGGGGCTTTGCGGCCCTACGCATGGTACAAGTATTTGAAAGAATATGGCATATATCCCATAGTAGTTACCCGTCAGTGGGGCAATGCCTACGGGGATGAGCGGGACTATATAGCACCCGGGGAAAGCAGTGAAACCATAGTAGAGGAAACGGAGTATGGCACCCTTATTCGCACGCCCTACAAGCCCAATGTGGCCAATCGGCTTATGCTGAAATATGGTAAAAGCCGATATGCTTTACTACGCAAGGCCATAAGTGCCTACTATGAATTGGCCCAATATATATGGAATATAGGGCCCAAATCCTGCGTGTATCGCGGGGCCAAGCAATATTTAAAAACGCATAAGGCAGATGCTATTATTGCCACAAGCGAACCCTTTGTGTTATTTAAGTATGCGTCAGTACTAAGCGAACAATTCAATATTCCTTGGATTGCTGATTATAGAGATACGTGGGTACAAAGTTATAATAGAAATAAACATTACATCCAAAAATGCGTTAATCAAATATTTGAAAAGAAATATTTAACTGATGTATCAGCATCTACTACAGTCTCGGAGTATATAAAATTACAAATACAACAGGTGTACAATAGAAATATAAAAATTATTGCTAACGGATATGATGATGATGTAATATCCGGAATTAGTCATTTACAGCAAAACAATCCAACGTATACCATATCATTTGCGGGTACGTTATATCCATGGCATCCCATAAAAAGTTTTTTCAATTGCATGGAAAAATTTATTAAGCAAAACAATATAAATGAGTTAAATATTGATTTTTATGGAACTAATAAAGAAAAATATATAACTGACATAGTAGACAAGGATTATGCTGTATTACATTCATATATTCACGTTTATCCTAAAATGGCACATGAAAAATTGCTAAAAAAAATAGCGTCATCACATATATTGCTGCTATTTAATGATTATTCTGCTATGGGTACAAAAATATATGATTATATAGGGCTAAAAAGAAAAGTTTTATTATGTTATTCTAATGATAAAAATGCCAATGAATTAAAAAATGCATATTATCCTATACCCGAAATTAAAAGATTGAGTACGCACTTGCAAGCGGACTTGTTAAAAGACACCAATGCCGGTATTGTAGTTGAGAATGAAGAAGAATTAATAAAAGTATTAACTGAATTATATGATGAATATACCCATAACGGGTGTATAGCCTGTAATTCTCATGATATAGAAAAATATTCCAGAAAAGAGCAAACCGGGAAATTAGCGGAAATAATTAATGATATTATCCATGAATGTTAAATTTGAAAAATACACAGAAAACAGGGATGAAGAAGTAGGAAAACTACTGAGCAGAACTCAATTTATGGATGCGCATGCTAGTGCAAGAGATAGTGTGATACATAGTGTATTTGCATATCAAAATGATACCGATAAGGACAGAATATACCGTGGGGTAGTTATGAAGAATGATAAGGATGAAATAGTAGGGTACATGGGTGCCATGTATCAGCCATGTACTTATAAAGGAGTAGATTATGATATGTATCAAACCTCCTCCGCCTTTATAGATCCTAATTATAGAGGTAATTTATCCCATATATTTAAATGCTTCGCAGATAATGTTCCTGCTCATACTTTGGTTTCCAGTATAGGAGCTTCGCTCTCCAGCGTAATACACAGTACCGAAAAGGCCGGCTTTATACAAATAAATCAGCAACGATTTGCCACACAATATGTATATCCTATCAGTATGAACGCGTTTGTACAGGAATATGCAAATAGCGGGTGGAAAAAAATAGTGTTAAATATGGCTAAGCCATTGCTGAAATGTGTATTTCGTAATAAAACCTTTAAGTTGTATGAATCGCACATAATGCCGAATTTCAACAATGATTATACTTTGGTAGAGCAGGAGTATAAAAAGAGAAATTTCAATAATTTGGTAGTAAAATGGAATAGAGAACTGTTACAACTGAAATTTGAAAAAAGATTAAATACACATATAGACCAACTGCGTGAAAATGAAATAGTGCATGTGTGCGTATATAATACTAAGCAAGATATAATAGGTTCCATGGTAGTGGCTAAGGTACGGGAATTTAATAAACTGATGCTAATAGATATGCAAACTATAGAGCATGATAGATCTGCCATAGTAGCCTCATTACTACATGCCATTATGAATTCCAAATACGCTTCCTTATTGATATATGGAATAGAAGAATGCTATATGGAATGCATAAAGAAACAATATAAATTATTAAAGAAACAGAAAAATTGGAGAATCTATTACATTCCGTCTCCCTTATTGCCTACGGAAGATGTAAGTATAGTATATTCCGATGATGATGTTAATTATTAATAAAACAAGAAAAAATGAGTATTTATATATACAACTTTCACAGCGTTAGCAATGAGCAGTCTCCTGCTTATCCGCCTATGCCGGTAAAGACTTTTGAGCGGGTAATTAAGTACTTACAAAGGTATTATGTAATTGTTCCTCAAGAAGAATTGCTTACTACAGCTATGCCTTATACTAAAAAGGATAAGTGCGTAATTACCTTTGATGATGGATACAAGGACTTTATGGATAATGCTTTACCCGTTATAGCCAAGCATCAGGTGCCGGTCAGTCTGCATGTGGTAAGTAATACGGCTACTACAGGGGAAATGTTTTGGACACAAAAGCTGAACAAAACATTGGAAGCCTATTATAAACAAAGAAAATCCATAACCAATGTTTTTCCTCAAATATATCATATTAACAATCTAAAAGATATAGAGAAAATTGCGGTAGAAATATATATGCAATTGTTAAATGACAATAGCAGAGATGATATCATAGATACCATGATTAATAATTTGCGTGCGCCCATAGATTCTACTCCCATGCTCACATGGGAGGATATACAGGCTTTGCCTAAGCAATGGGTAGCTATAGGCTCTCATACCCACAGCCACACCAATTTACTTACCTTATCAGCAGAAGAGGTTTATAATGAGCTGCTTGCTTCGTATCAGCAAATACAGGAGCACACCGGTACTGCACCTATATCCATAGCCTATCCTAACGGACAATACAACGAAAACATTAATAATATGGCCCGTGAAATAGGCTATAAAATAATGTACACCTGCAATGAAGCTAAAAATAGGTTTAATACGTTAGGGTTATACAATAGGGAAAATGTGTACAATACCAGTTTCTGGAAGAATTGGGTTAAACTTTTATATTGGCAATATAAATAACATGAATATATTATCAATCATATACTTATTGATATCTTTAATGCTCTATTATATAATAGGTTGGAGTATAACGCATCTATTTAAAGCAATTAATACAGCACATATATTTTATAATGTGTTTGTTCGTTTACTTATAGGGTTAGTTATAGTACTTACTGTTTATGCCTTCATAAAAACGAGTGGTCATACAATATGTTGTGGTTTTATTGTAGTTGGTATATTATATATTATATCGTATATTAATCATAATCGCGAGCAATTCGTAACATTTCGTTCTATCACTATAGGTAATGAGTGTATCGCAATAGGAGTTGTGTTAGTATTAGGAGTTTTATTCTATTGTTATCAAGGATGTTTTTTTTATCATAATATATGCAATAATATTCCTCACGGAGACTATTCGGGATATGCAACCATACAAGGAATACTTAATAGCTATGGTATAGAATCATATGCATGGCAAAATGTAGCATTGGAACATGGTACATTGCCAACTCCCTATCATTATTTTGATTTATGGTTGCCTTCCATGTATGTGTTTTTATTTAATATACCTGTATATGAAGCACAAGTGATAATATCACAAAGCATACTTATGGCTATACTAAGTGTAGGAATGATAGCATTAACAAGGCAGTTTACCCATAATAAGTTAATACAGGGACTATCCATATTGTCCATATTCTTTTCAGGACTATTGTTTTACAAAGTATTACCACAATCTTCGGACTTTATTTTTTCTAACTCCTGTAGTTTAAAATATTTGTCCGTTGGTATTTTTTTGCTTTTAACATGCATAAAAATAGTACGTAAAGAAGATGATTATTATTATCCGTTGTTATGTCTGCCTATATTAAATATAATAACTATTCCATCAGTTTTAGGTTCCATATTCCTTATATTATTAGTACAATGTATTAGAAAAGAATTATCTGTTAAGATCGCTATTATTATATTATTAAAATTTTTAATAATAGTTCTATTTATAGGAGCATTTTATTGTTTGCAATCAAGCGGGAATAATGACACATGGAAATTATTATCAGGTACGCTATACTATAATGTATTACAGCCGTTAAAGCCATTGAAAATATTGGCGGGAAGTCTGTTAATATTGGTAAGTATCTATTTTTGTTATTTTATTCCATACATTATATGTATTATAAAAGAGCATGGTAAAATATGCCTAAATAATACAGTTTTATGTACCTTTAGTGTAAGTATCCCCATTGTCGGATTATTAGCATGGAGTTATACAAATATTTTAGCAGATTCCATGCAATTTTTTGCTGTTACAGGTATTATTGTTATTAATATGTTAATATGGATAACAATAATGAAGTGCTATGTTAAGTGCAATAAGACAGGTAAAATACTATTAGGTATATATATAGTTGTATTATT
Source organism: Bacteroidales bacterium (assembly GCA_045598105.1). GTDB lineage: Bacteria > Bacteroidota > Bacteroidia > Bacteroidales > WCHB1-69 > UBA1205. The sequence goes on from JAZLLK010000037.1 coordinate 39,882, forward strand.
TATAATTAATATATGGCGTTTACATGATGTTCCTTTTTATAGATATACTAAAGTTGAAAATGCTAATTATGTGCTTGCTGTGTCAAGTGCAATGAATGAATGCCATGCCGTAAAAGGTATGTATTGCAATGATTCAAGCGAAATGGTGAGTTATTGGAGTTATAATGATTTTGGATATGGCAACTTGATGAAACCATTTGTTAAAGAGTTATATATACCCAAAGTATATCCTGCTCATAGTATAGAGCACTTTAATGAAATAGAGCAATTGAGAATAAAAAATGCTATAGCGAAAACAGCATTTGCTCATTTTATTCAAGAAAATACATCCATATCAAATTATGATAGTCTTCAATATTTATTTGCAAAACAAATAAATGCCGATTTTATCATGCTTAGTAAAAAATCAACTCTTAGCCCTATGTTTACTCCTTATATAGATACTATATATACAGATAAAATATCAGGAGAACGGTGTGTTATGTTAAAATCATTGCATTAGTATTTTATGTATATCAAGATAAAAAAAACGATACATAAATATTGGTTTATATTATTTACCCTGCTATGCATTATGGCAGGTTTTTACCTGCTCAATCACTATACGCATCTCTATAGTGATGATTACAGCATAGCCTATGAGCGGGGTTATGGTCGTATAGACAATATGGAGAAGGTGTTGGCGGCCACGCGGGACTATTACCTCACCTGGAGTGGGGCAATCATGCCTACGGTAATAGGGCATATCATGGCGGGATGCCTGCAGGGCGGACCCGTATTTCATATCATCAACACCCTTATGGCGGCCTGTCTGCTGCTGCTTATGTGCCTGCTATGCAGGCAAAAAGAGGTAAAGGAACGGCATACGCCTGTTATACTGCTGCTATGGCTTATCATACTGCTATGGTGGTGCACGCCCATGCCGGGAGAAACCCTGCTGTGGATGGCGGGTAGCATCAATTACCTGTGGAATGGAGTATGGATATTATTGTTTATATGGGTATATTATAAATATGCATGCAAAAAAACAGCTGTTTTACAACTTTTGTTACTCTTTTTTATAGCCCTTATAGCCGGCAGCACCCACGTGCTGGCCGTAACGGCCTTAGGCATGGCTTTAATAGTATATAACATACTGTATCGCAAGCACATTACACGCACACATATAGTCATGTGCATGGGCTTTCTGCTGGGAGCGGCGGTATTGCTGCTGGCCCCCGGTAATAGGGTACGCTATCAGGAGATAATGGCGGGCTATGCGGGAGCTGTCGCACATATTCGGCACATGGTGTATTCCTGCCTGCTCACCTGGGCACACTATAAGGCCGTATATGCCGTAGCCATAGTGCTTATAGTGTGGAGCATACGTAACCCATCCGGCTGCAGGGATTTCTGTCGCAATAATATGTGGCTGCTGCTGGTTACCGCCGCTATGGTGATAAGCTATAGCTTTATATTCCGCCCGGAACCCAGGAACGCCTTCTATGCGGAGCTGTTGGCTATGGTGGTTTTGGTAAAAATGCTTACTTCCTATGTATCAGTTAAAAACAACGCCATATTTATAGTGTTACTTTCAATATTTACTATAGCGGATTATGCTTATGCCCTAGGTGCTGCCAAGCGTCAGTATGCGTGTAACATGGCCTTAATAGAGGAGTTGCAGACACATGGGGGAGAGGCCTGTTTTGAGCCCATACCCTCACCGCACCGCATGGTAAATCCCATACGCATAGATAGCTGGGCACGCTATGGCATAATGCAGCATTACGGCTTACCACAGTTGGTGTTGCATCCTAAAATATATGCATTGCGGCAGCAGTTTCCACAGCTGTGCATGCCGGACATGCAGGCTAAACATATACATCCTTACGCTTATATTATCAATAATAAATGTGTGTTGCAGGTGCCTGCTGCCATTGCGGAGCATGATAGCATGATGGTGCAGGTTACTTATGCCGTGCCCTGTAAGTGGCATAGGGTTCTAAGGCATGTTATGGGAGTATACACCATGGAACCAACCTGCTCATACAGCTTGCCGGCAGACTATGAATATGAAGGGTATAAGTATTACATTATCCCATCATTGTTTTCACCCCACGATGCTGTAGTAAGCAAATTAACTATTAATAATTAATGTATATGTGGCCTTTTTTTCGTTGGCTATATCGTAAAAAAATTTTTTTATAAAAAAAAAGAGAAACAAGGGTGTATGGAGTCGCTGCACAAGTTGTAGCCTGTACCATGTTTTTCTTATTTTTTTTCTTTTGTCGGTTAAACCGTGAAAAAAGAAAAACATCATGTAATACATTGTTTCCCAATGCTAATAAGTGTTATTACTGTATATAAACCAAAAAGAAAACACGTCAACCAATATTGCAATCCTGTTGCAATGAAATATAACATATATATTATTTAACAAAGAAAACAACGGTTGCAGTATACAACAACACATTCATAAGGTTATTTTTCTTTATTAAAAAAATGCTTTATAGCCCACAAAATAACAAAAAAAGTGTTACATTTGTACTTGTAAACTTCACGAGGGATTGTATCGCTTGTGTAAGTAATGTTAAACCCCCTAATTCAAAAGTAACGCACTGATGGAGAAGAGAATAGGAACTATAAGTATAGTCATTACCCATAGAGGAATAGTAGAGGACGTAAACGCATTGTTGTCGTCGTATGCTTCCATTATACTTTCGCGTAATGGTATGCCCATGCATGAGGAACACATTTCCATTATTACTTTGGTGGTAAAAAGTGATGCCGATACCATTAATGCGCTTACCGGCAAGCTGGGGAAGATACAGGGAGTGAAAGTTAAATCATTGTTAATAAAAACATTATAATATATTCATTATGAAACAGGAAAAATTTCAGAACTTCATAGATCGTGAAAAGCTCTATGGATTATTGGAAGGGAATGTGCCTACCGAGGCAGAGTTGCAGCAGGTATTGACCAAGGCCAAAAAGTTAAAAGGTTTGTCTTTAGAAGATGTAGCCGTATTGCTACGGGTTACCGATAAGGCACAAATACATGAAATAATGGAAACGGCCAAATATGCCAAGGAGCAGATATATGGCAAGCGTTTGGTTTTGTTTGCCCCGCTATACACGGGTAATGTGTGCGTGAACAATTGTGTATATTGTGCCTTCCGTCGTGACAACAAGGCCATTAAGCGTAAAGTGCTCAATATGGATGAAATAGAGAGCGAAACCACCTCTTTATTGAAAGAAGGGCATAAGAGGGTATTGCTCATTTGCGGTGAGTCACCGCGTAATGACATCAACTATTATTGTGAGGCTATACGTCATACCTATGCTGCCCGTTATAACAGGCACTATGTTCGCCGTATCAATGTAGAGTTGGCACCCCTCAGCATAGAAGAATTTCAACGCCTAAAAGCAGAAAAAATAGGTACTTACGTATGTTTCCAGGAGACTTACGACCCCATAGCCTATAAGGAATTTCATCCGGCCGGCACCCCTAAAGGTGATTATTTGAACCGTTTGCTGGTAATGGACCGTGCCATGGAAGGCGGCATTAATGATGTGGGACTGGGCGTATTGTTCGGACTGGTAGATTACCGTTTTGAAATACTGGCCATTATGGAGCATGCTGCTCACCTGGAAGCCGTATTCGGTTGCGGACCGCACACCGTGAGTTTCCCGCGTATAGAACCTGCAGAGGGAGTGGAATTTACCAATCATATTCCTCATCCCGTATCGGATGATGACTTTAAGAAGATAATAGCCATAATACGTATAGCCATGCCTTATACCGGCATTATACTCAGTACCCGTGAAAATGACGCCATGCGTAATGAGCTGATAGAATACGGCGTAAGCCAAATATCGGCCGGCTCCCGTACCAATCCCGGTGCTTACAGTGAAGAAGAAGAGGGCACAGGCAGCCAGTTCTCATTAGGCGACCATCGTACCATGGATGACGTAATATCCAATATGATAGATGGCGGCTACATACCTTCCTTCTGCACAGGTTGTTATCGTAAGGGCAGAGTAGGTGCCGATTTTATGGATTTGGCTAAGCCGGGTTTGATTAAGCAGTTCTGCATGCCTAACGGACTGTTTACCTTCAATGAATACCTTAATGACTTTGCTTCCCCCGAAACTAAAGCTAAAGGTAAGGCCCTTATAAAGAAAATAGTAGAAAACGACGTAAACAATAAGCAATTGCAGGAAACCATCAATACCAATTTGGAAAAAATAGATGGCGGTGAACGTGATATTTACCTATAATAACATTACGCAAGCATATTGCATCGTATTTAATTGAATGTTAAACCAAAAGGAACCCCACAAGGGTTCCTTTGTTGTTATATCCGACCGTAACCGGTCTTGCAGTCATGCCAAACCCCGGATATCAGCATCCCGGAACTTAGCGTATGCGGGAATAAAAAATTAAAGAAAAACAGGGACGGAAGGCCTTGCTACGCATGCTTATTGTATTCCTTCCGTCCCTAAAAAACACGCCACTTTCAGTGGCTGGAAAATTACTTTAACATACTTACTGCCAATGCTAAATAACTATATCACACACCATAATCGAGAAAAAAACGGAGGCATTTAACCTCAATTTTTAGTTTTAGCCAATGTTTAAAGGAATATCACCACGTTTTTTTCTGGTGAATTACCGTTAAAACGTTGAATATACAATGGTTATAGAAAACAGAATTGGTTTTCTCGTCCGCCGAAGCGGGCGTGTTTTCTCGGGACGAAGGACTTATAAAAAGCGGGTAAATGCTAAATTTTATCTGCAAGCCTGCGGCTTGTGAGTAAAATTTAGCGTTACACGCTTAGTTGCCATAGGCAACAGTACATCGTCCCGTGTTTTTCTTTAATTCTATTCTGCTTTTGCAGCAAAAACTCCGTATACACTTAACACAGCGAATGCGGGAAGCATGCGTTGAAAGGCACTCAGATAGTGGACTTTAGATGATAATTATAGGCATTACCAATTGTCATCCAGTTCCAAATCAGATTGTTTTTTTGTGCTGTTCAATTCCTTATTGGTAGGGGGGGCGGGGGTAGCGGAAGTGGTGCCGGCAGCGGCATCCTTCTTGGCTTTTTCCTGCTGTATTTCAAGCTTTTGCTCTTCCCATTTTCGTTTCATATTACGGTGTGAGGAATTGGAATCCCATTTAAATACGGGTTTGTCCAAATTGCCTCCTGCCACCAAAAACAGGGTGGCTTTGCCGGTATTGTCATCTATTACCTCCCCAAAATCTTCGCGGTTGCGTTGGTTTGCACGTGCTTTTTTGCTAAGCAGCTCTCCCAATGATAATTGTATATGATAATCTATATCGTTATCAAAGGTGTGGGTGCCACCTATGGCCAAATTCAGCACATTGTTCCTAATAGCTATTTGCGGTATGGTAATGGTGCGGTTGGCCACGGATATTTGAGTGGATAGTGTTTCAAATTGTATGTTGTTCAGTTCATTAATAGATATGAATTTGGACAAACTTTCCAAGGCTTTAAAGTTGATAAGTTTGCCGTTTTCTATTTTTAGGGCTATGGAGGCCGCTATGCTGTTTTGTATTAAATCCATATTGTTTTGCAGGGTAGCGTTGATTTGTGCGGAGCAGTCGGCGGTACCTTGCAGGTTTTTGTAGGTGAGCGACTGCTGACCAAAGTTATTGGTAGCGTAGAACAGCTTTTCTATGTTGATATGTTTCAGGTAGGTATTGCATTGTATGCCAAATTGTTTGTCGCCCAATGGGCGGAGGGTACAGTTGGCTTCCATTTTACCGTCAAAGGTGTTAATTTCAAATTGTTGTAAGCTCAGCGTGCCCTTATTCAGCAGCACGCGGCCGTAGGTTTTTCCGGCTTCAAATTTTTGGTAGGTGAATGATGCGGCATTGAATGCCAAATCCATATAGATATGTTTGGGCAGTGCAAGCTGCATGGAGGTGCTTTTTTCTTTTTTGCTGTCAGCCTTGTGGTTATTGGTTTTAAGGAATTCGTCCAATGAGAAGTTTTCGGTATTAAGGTTGGCTATCAGCCTAAGGTCTTCATTGCTATCCAGCAAATAGGGAAACAGGTTTTCTATGCGACCGTTCAGTTCAAGGGTGTTGTTTTGTATGGTTGTTTGTAAATGTTTGGCATATATAATGTGGTCCTGCATACTCACTTCACCCGACAGGTTGTTCAGGGTGTAGTCGCTATCTTTCAGCTGTAGGGTGGCATGTGCAAAGCTGACGGTACCTTGCATAAAGCTTTGGTTTAAATCGTGTACTGTAATATGCTCTATATCTGCAAACTTATGTTTAAACAAAATCTTAATTTCCGCATCGCCGTCGGCATAGTGTATATAGTTGGCAGGCATAAAATTCTGCCAATCGTTCAACTGCAGGGTGGCTTCGGCGTTTATGTTTATTTGGGGCTGTTTCAGCCCTTCCATATCGGCTTGGGCGGTAATATATCCTTTATTCAGGCGGGCGGTAAGGGTGCTAATATTCACTGCAAGGCTGTGGTTAATATCGGCGGTGTGCAGTTGGCAGGTGCCTTTCATACTAATATCATCCATGCTCACATGTGTTTGGGTATTGGCTATTTTTCCTTTTTGCAGTTGGTATTGGGCATGCAGGTGCATATCGCTTTTTTTGTCCAGCAGTCCGTCCACTTTTACGCTACAGGTAAGCTGTCCGTCGGGGGAGAACATGCTCATTTTTTGCTGCAGGCTGTCGGGGAGTATGGTCGTCAGGTTTTTAATAGAGGCTTCGTTGGTGCCGGCCTGCAGGTGCAGGCGGAAATATTCATCTTCCTTTTTTAGTTGCAAACCGAGCGTAAAATGCAGAAAATCAAACTTAAAATCACCTTTAGAAAAAGAATATTCTTCCGTATCGGTATTGATATGCATAGTGGTGCTCAGTTCTACATTTTGGCGGGCGAGCAGCCGGGTATGGTTCACGTGAATGGTGTCTATGAGCAGGTTCCCTTTAATGTCGGCATGGAATACGGCGGTGTCAAAATCGCCTTTGGCCTGTATTTTTTTAGCAAACACTTGCACATTCACCTGTGAGGGCATGTCATGGTAGCACACGTCCACCTGTTGCAGCAGTATGGTGTTAAGGGCTATTTTGAACCGGCTATCCGACACGGTATCCTCATGTATGAATATGTCCCAATTGGCTTTGCCTTTGGCGTTTACCGCCAAAAAAAGGCGGGCATGTGCTATTTCTACCTTACGCAGAGTGTAGTTGCCGCTTATAATGTCAGGCAAATTACACTGCAGATATACTTTTTGAGCTTCCAGCAGGTTTTGGGTGCCGCAGGCAGCCTGTACTGTTATATTATTTACCTCCAGTGAGGCACAAGGGAATCGCTTAATAAGTGAAAACGACACCTTTTCATGACTGATATCCACGGTGGTGTAGTCGTATATTTTATGTAGAAACAAATCGGCTATTTTATCCTCAAAGGTAAAAGCTATGACAGTGAGTATAAGTATAATAGCTACCATAACGGCCATAGTTATGCCCAAAATTCTGCCACAAATTTTCCATTTGCTTTTTTTTATGCTACCCAAAGTTGCTGTTGTCATGTATTTGCTGTATTAGTACAGCAAAAATAGTAAAAAATGATGTATAAGGTGACATGGTTTTAAAAAAAAATACGCACTTTATTTTGTTCATTAAATGTAGATGCCCATGTAGGCACAGCGTATGCGGGGAAAATATTAAATTAAAGAAAAACTTTGGACGGAAGGCGTTGCTTATGCAACGGGAAGCCTGCTGCAAGGCAAATTTTCCTTGTAAGCCGCAAGCTTGCAGACAAAATTTCCCTTTTGCATGCTTATTGCCTCCCTTCCGCCCCTAAAAAAAACGCCACTTTCAGTGGCGAGAAAACTACTTTAATACACGTTATGTCTATGATAATAAATTATATACCATACCATTATTGAGAAAAAAAACGGGGGCTGATCCCGTAATACGCCACATTATTGTTATGTTGATATATTTATAAATAATTATGTTTAAATATGTTATAAATAAATTTTGTCAAATAGTGTCGATTTTTTTAATGTTATAAAAATCAACTATTTTAATAGTAAATTTATAGTTCAATCTATTAATCAAAGGAATATCGTAATCATAGCATTATTCATATCTATTTACTTTCTTTGTCTTTCATACAAAGAAAGTAACAAAGAATTTTGCGATTAAGCTTTATACCAAGCAAGCCGAAGGTTTGTTTGGTTAAAGCGGAGCAAAATCACCGAAGGTAAAAATCACCGCGGAACCTCCATGCCTAAAAATGAAGCATTTTTTTGCTAAACCGCTGATGCTGCTTTTCTTATGGTAAGTATTTACCATACTTTATATATTTATTCATACTTCAATAAAATCTTTTTCTATTCCCGTCGCAGCCGACATCGGTTCTTAACGCAAAAAATACATTATTTTCTATGGCATTCCGCTTATGCGGGTAGGTAGCCCTCTGTAAGAGGGCTTTAGGTACACGTTATACCATATTTTAATTGTTATACCTACTCAATAATGGAACTCCGTCAATGTTTTTTTCTTGTGTATTACCTGTAAAACGCTTAATATTCATCGGTTATAGTAATGTAGAAATGGTTTTCTCGTTCTTTAGGGCGTGTTTTCTCGGGACGGGGTGCAGGTGAAGCAGGAGACCAAATGAAAAGTTTTGTCTGCAACCTATGGTTGCAAGTAAAAAATCTTCGTTGGGCTCATATGTCGCTGCAAGCGACAAGTAACCCGTCCCGTGTTTTTCTTTTTTTTAAAAATTTCTGCTATACCATTAAAAGGCGGTAATCCTGTAGGCACAGCGTATGCGGTAATACCGTTTATTAACATTGCAATATGGTTGCAATGTTGGAATAATATCACGTAAAAAAACGTATGCGGAAACGCATTTTTTATCCTTCCTGCAATGAAGCAGTGGATAAGCCTTTTTTTAACTTATTTTGTAGAAAAAAATGTGATAAAAAACGCCTGATGTCTCGTTTTTTTTTAGTATTTTTGTTTTTTTTGGTAAAACATATAAAAGAATAATACAATGACATTAGATTTAACACGTTACGGAATTGAAGGAGTGGAGGAAATTTACCACAATTTATCCTATGAAGAGTTATACAAGCATGAAACCAATCCTCAATTGGAAGGTTATGAAGTAGGTGAGCTCACTAATTTAGGTGCAGTAAATGTGAATACCGGCATATTCACAGGTCGTTCTCCTAAAGATAAATATATAGTAAGAGATGCCAACACCGAAAATACCGTATGGTGGGCAGGTGCTAATCGTAAAGGCTCTGATAACAAGCCTATTAGTCCGGAAGTGTGGGAAAGCCTGTTGGCCAACAGCTGCAAGCAGCTCAGTCACAAAAAACTGTATGTAATGGATGCCTATTGCGGTGCTAATAAGGATACCCGCTTGAAAATAAGAGTAATATGTGAAGTGGCATGGCAGGCACATTTTGTAAAGAATATGTTCATACGTCCCACCGAAGAAGAGTTGAAGGACTTTGAGCCTGATTTTGTTATGTTAAATGCTTGTAAAACAGTTAATCCTAACTGGAAAGAACAAAACCTGAATAGTGAAGTATATGTTGCCTTCAATATTACCGATCGCATGGCAGTAGTAGGCGGCACATGGTATGGCGGTGAAATAAAGAAGGGATTTTTCTCCATTATGAACTATTTCCTGCCTTTAAGAGGTATGGCCAGTATGCACTGCTCAGCCAATCAGGCACATGATGGCAGTACAGCCTTGTTTTTCGGTTTGTCGGGCACAGGTAAAACCACCTTATCGGCCGATCCTCGCCGTTTGCTCATAGGTGATGACGAACATGGTTGGGACGATGAAGGTATTTTCAACTATGAAGGTGGCTGCTATGCCAAATGTATTAACCTCAGCAAAGAGCAGGAACCTGATATATACAATGCCATACGTAGAGATGCATTATTAGAGAATGTGGTAATAAAAGAGGACAAAACTCCCGATTTTACCAGCGATGCACGTACCGAAAATACCCGGGTATCCTATCCTATATACCACATTAACAATATAGTAAAGCCTGTATCTAAGGGTACACATCCTAAGGAAATTATATTCCTGTCGGCCGATGCCTTTGGCGTACTGCCTGCTGTAGCCCGCTTATCGGAAGAGCAAATGATGTATTATTTCCTCAGCGGTTACACCGCCAAATTAGCCGGTACCGAGCGCGGTATTAAGGAGCCTGTTCCTACTTTCTCATCCGCCTTTGGTGCACCTTTCTTATTGTTACACCCTACGGTGTATGCCGGTGAATTGCGTAAAAAAATGCAACTTCACGGCTCATCAGCTTATTTGGTGAATACCGGATGGGTAGGCGGTGCTTACGGAGTAGGCAGCCGTATAAGCCTTAAGGCTACCCGTGCCATTATAGATGCCATACACGATGGCAGCATTAACGACTGTGAATATGAAGAGCTGAAGCCTTTTGGCCTTATGATACCCCAAGCATTGAAAGGTGTGGACAGCCAATTGCTTAATCCCCGCAACATGTGGGCTGACAAGGCTGCCTATGACAAGCAGGCTACCGCATTGGCACAGGCCTTCATTAAGAATTTTGAAAACTTCACCGATAACGAAGACGGCAAACGTTTGGTTAACTTCGGTCCCCAATTATAGTGGTCCATGCTGACACGTATTGCCATATATTGTTTACTATATCCGCTCTCGCTGTTGCCGCTTAGGGTGTTATATGCTTTTTCGGCCTTAATACAATGGGTGGTATGTGATGTGTGCGGTTATAGAAAACAAGTGGTGAAACTCAATCTACGCAATTCCTTCCCCGACTACCCGGAGAGGGAATTGCTTTTGATAGAAAAGCAGTATTACCGTCACCTGTGCGACCTGGTAGTAGAGGGGGTGAAGGAGCTCACCCTTAGCCGTAAGCAGGTAATGAAACGTTACCGCTGCATTAATCCGGAAGTGGCCGATAAGTATTTTGCCGAAGGCAAAAGCGTGATATTGCTCTCTTCACATTATAATAACTGGGAGTGGATGGTGCTGTCACTGGATATGCATTTTAAGGCCCACGGCGTGGGCGTGGGCAAGGCCAATAGCAATAAAGACTTTGAAACCCTTATCAATAAAGCCCGCACCCGCTATGGCACCGAGGTGGTATTTGCCGATAGGGTGCGAACCGTGGTGGAGCAGTATGAGCTGCAACATACCCCCTGCGTGTACATGATGCTCAGCGACCAAAGTCCTGCCAATGTACGCAAAGCCCATATTACCACCTTCCTGCATCAGCCGTCGGCTATGATATATGGCGGTGAATATTTTGCCCGCAAATATGATATGCCCGTGCTGTACTATGCCGTACACAAAGTAAAACGCGGCTATTATGAGTTTACCCTGGAGCCTGTGTGCGAGCATGCCTCCGAGCTGGAAAACGGAGCAGTGGTGGAGCACTATGTGCATCTGCTACAGCATGATATACGCCAAGCCCCCCAATACTGGCTGTGGAGCCACCGCCGCTGGAAACGCCGCAAAGAAGTGGAGCAGGTAATGGAAGAAAAGAGTATGATGAATAAGTAAATAGTTGTGTTAAATTGTATTAACATGAATATATACTAAAATAAGATATAAGTGTATAAAAAGTAACGTATTTTGATACACTTACCGGTATGAAATGATAATAAGATGGACAGATTAACACCTGAGCAAAGGCACAGGAATATGCAAGCCGTAAAAGGTAAAAATTCAAAAATAGAACTGATACTCGGACGGCAATTGTGGAATAAAGGTTACAGGTATAGGAAAAATGATAAAACCGTATTCGGGAAACCTGATTTCACGTTTAAAAAGTACAAAATCGCCATATTTTGTGATGGTGAGTTTTGGCATGGAAAAGATTGGAATATACGTAAAAATGATATTCAATCCAACCGGGAATTTTGGTATAAAAAAATAGAGGGAAACATAGAAAGAGACAAAAAAGTAAACCGGACTTTAAAAGAACAAGGTTGGACAGTTATAAGATTTTGGGAAACAGACATTAAAAAAAACATAGATTTGTGTATGAGCAGCATTGAAAAAAAAATAAATAAACATCAAAATATGAAAGAATCGGTCAATATAAAAACTGAAAAGACAATTGAACCCGTTTCCCGACCTGTCACAAACAATGATATGGCGATAATAACGCACTATCTGTACCATAGAAAATCAAAATTTAAAAAAACATATATGGACGCTATCACTTTATTAAACAATTTACACGAAAACGAAAGAACTTCTTTGGAAGCTCTATTGTTCGGTGTGCCGTTTCCGCAACCGGCAAAACCGAAATTCACTTTTATTGACCTGTTTGCGGGAATAGGCGGTTTTAGAATCGCCATGCAAAATCTGGGAGGTAAATGTGTGTATTCTTCCGAATGGGATACACAGGCTCAAAAGACTTATATGACTAATTTTGGGGAAGTTCCGTTCGGTGATATTACACAAGAAACCACAAAACAACATATTCCTGATGATTTTGATGTCTTATGTGCAGGGTTTCCATGTCAGGCATTTTCTTTGGCAGGAAAACGAAAGGGCTTTGAAGAAACCAGAGGAACCCTGTTTTTTGATGTTGCCGAAATTATACGTCGCAAACGCCCTAAAGCATTCTTCCTTGAAAATGTAAAAGGACTGAAAATACATGACAAAGGAAAAACACTGGAAACCATACTTAACGTATTAAGAAATGATTTGGATTACTATGTGCCGGAGCCGCAAATAGTTAATGCCATGAATTTCGGTGTTCCGCAACACAGGGAAAGAATATACATAGTCGGATTCAGAAAAGATATGAATGTCAATTCGTTTACGTATCCCGTACCGACAGATACCACCAAACGCTTTATAGATATACGTGAGGAAAACGAAGTGTCGGTAAAATATTATTTATCCACACAATATATACAAACACTCATTAATCATAAAAAGAGACACGAAAGCAAAGGTCACGGATTCGGATACGAAATAGTACCTGATGACGGTGTAGCTAACGCTATTGTGGTAGGAGGAATGGGAAGAGAAAGGAATATAGTTATAGATAAACGTTTAACCGATTTTACACCTGTTACCAAAATAAAAGGAGAAGTAAATCATGACGGTTGGAGACGAATGACCCCAAGAGAGTGGGCCAGGTTACAGGGTTTTCCCGATGAATTTATCATTCCCGTAGCTGACGTATCGGCGTACAAACAATTCGGCAACAGTGTTGCAGTGCCGGCCATACAGGCAACAGCTAAAGAGATATTAAAAAGAATACTTAAAAATAAATAACAGCTATTATGAAAGAAAAGAAGGATATTAAACCCTTAAAGGGCAACAAAGGCGAATGGTCGGAAATATACATTTTTTTAAAATTAATGGAAGACGGCAAAATATATGCTGCCGATCATGATATGAAACGTATAAAGAATGTATTTCTTAATATATTGAAAATTATAAGAGAAGAATATAAAGGTGAAGTATATGAGTATTTTACCGGAAAAGAAATTGAAATACATTTGAATAACGAATGCGTACATATAGCAGATAAAGAATTATTTTCGGACAATAGAAAATATATATGGAAAACCATAAAAAACTCAAAAGGAGGAATTATTGAATGCCCTAAAAGTAATGAATTTTTGAAGAGGATACACATAACAAAATTAAAATCCCCGGCTACCTCCAAAAATGATTTCTTCGGTGGAACTCAGGATATTACTATGCAAACTCAGGATCATAGAAGTGGTGTTACTTCCGTTACGGGATTTTCCTGTAAATCGGATTTTGCAGGAAAATCATCATTGTTTAATGCCAGTAATGACAATACAAACTTTGTGTATGAAGTTACAGGCAATATAAATGATACCGTTATGAATGAGTTTAACAACATATTTGATTCCAAAAAACATGTTGCAACCGGCAAAAGAATGAAGTATCTGAAAAAAAACCATTGCGATATAAGATATATAGATACTGCAAAACCTAATGCAAAAAGGAACCTTATATTATCCGGAGGTATGGAACTTCCGCTAATAACAGGTGAAATGCTGAAGTATTATTATTACATTCATAACGGGGAAGCGGCATATTCTTCCATAAAAAATGCACTCTCATACATAACTGACACCGATGTCGCTAAATATAATTGTGACGATTTGAGCAGTTTATACTCAAGAAAAATAGGTTCTTTACTGTATGATATGTTTACAGGCATGCGATTAAGTAAACCATGGAATGGAAGAAGCAGCGTTAACGGAGGCTATATAGTAGTTAAACCTGATGGAGATGTATTGGCTTACCATACCTGTATAACAGATGAATTTAAGGACTTTCTTGTAAGCAGATTAAGATTTGAGTCCCCAAGCGCAAAACGACATGAATATATGTCAATATATAAAGAAAACGATAAATATTATCTGAAACTCAGCTTACAGATTCGATTCAATAAATAACATATTGTATGCATACGCTCATAATGTCATTATTCACCCTCATAACACTCACCATGAACCATCCTATATATTTCTACAAAGGCAACAGCAACTACCGAAGTGACATACTCTACACCTGGGACGGACAATACCTCTACCGGGGTAACAGCACTTACCGCTCCGATATACTCTATACCTGGGATGGAGAATACCTCTACAAGGGCAACAGTACCTATAGGAGTGACATACTATATACCTGGGATGGCCAGTGGATATACAAAGGCAACAGCACTTACCGAAGTGATATACTATATACCTGCTCACAAGGGCATATATACAAAGGTAACAGCACCTACACCTGTGACATATTGTACACTACCGACGGCACTATACCCGTAGCAGTGCTCATGGCCGTAATGCCGTAAAAAAATATAACCGAACATAAGCAAAAAAAATATATATTTGCACATATATAACAACATAAGATATAATATTAAAAAACAATAATATAAGTATGCTTTATACCGATAATTCATTCAAAAGACACACCATTACATCGGCATTACCTTATGCCAATGGACCCGTTCACATAGGTCACCTGGCCGGCGTATATGTTCCCGCTGATATATATGCACGCTATTTACGCCTTAGCGGCGAAGAAGTATTGTTCATAGGCGGTAGTGACGAGCATGGTGTACCCATTACCATAAAAGCACGTAAAGAAGGCGTTACTCCACAGGATATAGTGGACCGTTACCATAATATAATTAAGCAGTCGTTTGAGGAATTTGGCGTAAGCTTTGACATATACTCACGCACATCCTCAGCCACACACCATGAAACGGCGGCAGCCTATTTCAAAAAACTGTACGATGAAGGTAAGTTCATAGAACGCACCACCGAGCAGTACTATGATGAGGAAGCTCATCAGTTTTTGGCCGACCGTTATATTACAGGTACCTGTCCTCATTGCGGCAATGAAAGAGCATATGGCGACCAATGCGAAGCCTGCGGTACCAGCCTGAATGCGGTAGATTTAATTAACCCTAAGTCTGCCCTGAGCGGCTCCGTACCCGTGAAGAAAGAAACCAAACACTGGTTTTTGCCCTTGGGAGACTATGAACCTTTTTTGCGTGACTGGATACTGGAACAGCACAAGAACGACTGGCGTTCTACCGTGTATGGTCAGTGTAAATCGTGGATAGACATGGGCTTACAGCCCAGAGCGGTTACCCGTGACCTGGACTGGGGCGTAAAACTGCCCATAGCCGACAGCGAGGGTAAAGTGCTGTATGTGTGGTTTGATGCCCCTATAGGCTACATATCCTTTACCAAACAATATACTCCCGATTGGGAAAAATGGTGGAAAGATAAGGATACCAAGTTGGTACACTTTATAGGAAAAGATAATATAGTGTTCCACTGCATTATATTCCCTTGCATGCTCAAGGCTGAAGGCAGCTACATACTGCCTCAAAATGTGCCTGCCAACGAATTTATGAACCTTGAAAACGATAAAATATCCACCTCACGTAACTGGGCAGTATGGCTGCATGAATATTTGACCGATTTTCCGGGCAAACAGGATGTATTACGCTATGTGCTTACCTCCAATGCCCCCGAAACCAAAGATAACGACTTTACATGGAAGGACTTCCAAGCTAAAAACAACAACGAACTGGTAGCCATATTGGGTAATTTTGTAAACAGAAGTGTAGTGCTTACGCACAAATTCTATGGAGGCAAAGTGCCGGCACAAGGTGTACTTACCGATATGGACAGACAAATGATAGCCCAAATGGCTCAATATCCTGAACTGATAGGCCGCAATATAGAAAAATTTCACTTTAGAGAAGCCCTGAGCGAACTGATGAACCTGGCCCGCCTCGGCAATAAGTACCTCACCGACAATGAGCCTTGGAAATTGGTAAAAACCGACCCGCAAAGGGTAGAAACCATTATGAACCTTGTATTGCAGCTGGCAGCCAATTTGGCCGTGCTCAGCGAGCCCTTTTTGCCGTTTACGGCACATAAAATGCAAGCTATGCTGGGCCTAAGCCCCATGAACTGGCATCAGGCCGGCGGCATACAGCTATTGCCTGCCAACCATATCATAAGCGAAGCCGCCCTGCTGTTTGAAAAAATAGAAGACGCCGCCATAGCCGCTCAAATACAACGCCTTGCCGACATAAAAAAAGCCAACGAACTGGCAGCCTATACACCTAAAGCCGTAAAGCCGCTGTGCAGCTTTGACGACTTTGGTAAAATAGACATACGCGTGGGCACCGTAACAGAATGCTTTAAAGTGCCCAAAGCCGATAAACTGTTGCAATTCCGCATTAACGACGGCGGCAAAGGCCGCACCATAGTGAGCGGCATAGCCAAATATTACCCCCATCCGGAAGAGCTGGTGGGCAAGCAGGTGTGCTTTATAGCTAACTTTGCCCCCAAAAAACTCAAAGGTGTGGAAAGTGAGGGTATGATACTCTCCGCCGAAGACGCCGATGGACGCCTGGTACTCATCACCCCAAGCGACCTTGTGAAAAATGGTGTAAACATAGGCTAAATTATTAGTACACATGGCAGAATTACAGTTGTTACACCATGGAGACAAAGTTCAAATAGTGGCCCCCGCACGTAAAATATCTATGGAAGAACTCGCACCTTCCATACAATATTTTCAGTCGCAAGGCCTGGAAGTGGTGTGCGGAGACCTGCTCTTGGGACAATGCCACCAGTTTTCGGGCACCGATATGGAACGTGCTGCCGATATGCAGCAGGCTATTGATAATGAGGATATTAAAGCTGTAATATGTGCCCGTGGCGGATACGGCGGCATGCGTATAGTGGATATGCTTGATTTTACAGCCTTTAAAGCCCACCCTAAATGGCTGTGTGGCTATAGCGACACCACGGTATTCCATGCCCACATACACACCAATACACAGGTGCCTACCCTGCACTGCACCATGCCGGTGAATATACATAGTCATACCGACCACAGCACCGCCTTAAATACTATGATGCAGGCCATGTTTACCGGCAAACTGGTATATGATATTCCCTCAGTGGAAGGTAACCGCCCCGGAGAAACCTGCGGACCTGTAGTAGGTGGCAACCTGTCAATACTATATGCCATTAACGGCTCGGCCTCTGATATAGATACCAAAGATAAAATACTATTTATAGAAGATTTGGATGAATACTTGTATCACATAGACCGCATGATGCTCTGCCTGAAACGTAGCGGCAAACTTAGCCACCTGAAAGGACTCATAGTAGGGGGCATGAGCGATATGCATGATAATACCATACCGTTTGGCTATACAGCCAAACAAATAATACTACACCACGTACAAGAGTATAATTATCCCGTTTGTTTCGACTTTCCGGCCGGACATATAGAAGATAATAGAGCTATAATAATGGGCGCAACATCAATACTTAACGTAACAGAATCTAAAGTAACACTTCAAATAAGTTTGTAAATGTACACTTCCTCCGTCGGCATGAACAAAAAACCCGCACTATGGCTGCAAATAGCAGGCATAATAGCATTATACGCCATAGCGGTAAGTGCGGTAACAGGCATGTCGGCTACCCGCATACACTTTGCATTACTATGCCTTCCCGCCTCGTGGGCAGGCATATCCTTAGTTGTGTATAAGTGTGTGGTATTGCTACTATTAGCCGGAAATACAGCCGTTGTGGTATTGATGTTGCTACACCTTAACCTTATAGAACTGCGTGACTATCGTTCTGCCATGTATTACCTGCTGTTGCATATACTTATACCGGATAGTATAACACTACCTGATATGCTGACAGAAAGCATGTTCTTATATATACTGCTGCCACGCCTGCTGGAGGTGAACACTACGGAACTGCATCAGGCTAACGCTCCTACGGGTGGATTTGTATTCGGATTTTGCTGCGGGCTGCTTGCCCTTATATACCCGCCCATGTGCATAGTGGCAATATTGTGGCTTTTGGTGAATATATTTTACCGAAACCTATCGGTAAAGACTGTACTGCTCCCTGTTATGGGATTGGGAATCACCATATTATACGCATGGGCATACGCCTACATATTCCATCGTGTTATACACATTACCCCATGGTATTTCCGTTGGCAGGGCCAACCTGACCCCATGCACCTGATGGAATACATAAGCCGATTTATACTCATAGCTACCATGTGCTTTACCTTAGTGCTTATGCTGCGTAAAGTAGGAAAAATAGAAATGAACCGACGTAAAAAATGGTTTGTTCTTATTATCAACTATATAATACTGCTACCGGTAATGCTTCTGCTCAAAGACAGCTGGCATTTATATTATTCCATATGGATAATTATATGCTCCTTTATGCTAAACGTGTCCATGTATCATACCAAATCACCTGTGCTGCGTTATATACTCATATTATTAACGATTATGGCACTATATATTAATTTAGTGTAGTGAATGAAAAGAAAAATATTGTTTATAGCTCCACATCGTAAAGGAAGGTCGCCCGGGCAAAGGTTCCGATTTGAACAATATATGGACTATTTGCAACAGAACGGATACCAATGTGATATGTCGTATCTTATAAGTGAAAACGATGATAAGTACTTCTATCAAAAAGGGCATATTGTACGCAAAATGCTCATATATTGGAAATGTATATTCATACGTGTGCGTGATGTGTTGCGTGCCTCACAATATGACATTATATTCATATACCGTGAAGCCCTGTTTACCCGTTCCACCATATTTGAATACCTGTTTGCCCATATATGCAGGCACACCTTTGTTGATTTTGACGATGCCATATTCCTGCTGGACGTGTCTGAGGCCAACCGCAGCCTCAAATGGCTCAAGTCGCCATCAAAAATAAACAAAACCTTATCATATGTAGATATGGCCATAGTGGGCAATCGGTATTTGCATGACTATGCTATACAATATGCCTCTAAGGTGCACATATTTCCCACCACACTGCACATGGACCACATACAGCTATATCCTCATGCTCCTTCGGAGCAGGTGTGCATAGGCTGGATAGGCAGTACCACCACCATTAAGCATATACGTTGGGCAGTGCCCATACTGAAAGCTATATATGAAAAATATGGCAACAAGGTGTGTTTTAAAATAATAGCAGACGTACAGCTGCAGGCGGAAGGGTTACCCATACTCAATGTAAAATGGGATCCCCTCACCGAAAGCCGTGAACTGTGCAGTTTTGACATAGGCATAATGCCTTTGCCCGATGACGAATGGTCTAAAGGCAAATGCGGATTTAAAGGACTACAATGTATGGCTTACCACATACCCGTAGTTATGTCGCCTGTGGGTGTAAACACCCAAATAATACAAGACGGAGTAAACGGGTATTTGGCCACTAACGAGCAGGAGTGGCTGCAAAAAATATCTGCACTGATAGACAATGCCGATTTGCGTAAGCAAATGGGAAATAACGGACGCCATACCGTAGAAACACGATATTCGTATCAGGCCCTTAAAGATGTATATTTAAACTATTTTAACAGTTGTTTCCATGCTTAAATCCTATATGCAGGCGGGTAGAATAGAGGCAGGCTGTGATGAAGCCGGACGCGGTTGCCTGGCCGGCCCCGTGTGCGCCGCCGCCGTAATACTGCCCCCACATTTTTATAACGAAAATATTAACGACAGTAAACAACTTACCGAAAAACAACGTAATAGGCTGCGTATTGTAATAGAAGAGCAAGCCATAGCATGGGCCGTGGTAATGATACCACCCGAAACCATAGACGAAATTAACATACTACATGCCTCTATATTAGGTATGAATGAAGCCGTTCACCAACTGAAAATACAGCCCCAACACCTGCTCATAGACGGTAACAAATTCACCGACAAATACCATATTCCTTACTCTTGCGTGGTAAAAGGCGACGCCACCTACCTCAGCATAGCCGCCGCCTCCATATTGGCAAAAACCCACCGTGATGAATACATGCGGCAATTGGCCATGCAATACCCGCAATACGATTGGGACCAAAACAAAGGTTATCCTACTGCCACTCATCGTCAAGCCATACTGCAATACGGCATTAGCCCTCATCATAGAAAATCGTTTACACTGCTACCGACACAACTAAAACTTGACCTCTAATATGCCTGCTAAAGATGTGAACCTTAAATGGATAGTAGCTACCGGCATTACCTTGCTGACCGTAGCCGCCATAGTAATGGTGCTTATACATATGTATGCCTACCTTAATGCACCATTTATTTCTCCCTATGCCGCTATGCCTACGTCTGCCGCCATAGTAGTGCACATGGATAGTAGCTTTTCACCCGCATCTTCCATGCTTCCCATAGAGGAAAATATAAATAAAGAATACAATTCAAAATTTGAACCATTACTTGAGAAAGCATATAGTAAATATCATTATAATAGATATATAACAAATTCAAAAATATGTGTCAATTTCTATAACGGCCAATACGGTTTTATATGGATAGCCTTGGTAAATAAAGATAAGCTGAAATGGCTGGAACAAACAATTAGTCGTGAAAATTTAAAGCGGATAAACTATAAGGATATAACCATATATGAAGATGCCGATATGTATTTTTATATATATCATAATCTTTTGGTAGCCTCACATCACACGGCTACACTTCGCCTGTCGGTAAATAGGCTCATATCCGATACCGCTGATTACCTGCAGCTGCCACCTGTGAATAAAGGCATGTGCGTAAGCTATTTGCCTGCCAATATGGCCGCTATGTCAGGCACGGGCTCACCCATAAGTTGTATAGATACCTCCTTATTCAGGCAAATAAACCTGTATTACACCTTGCACCATAATACCTACACCGGCAATGCCGATATATATACCTCACGCAAGTGTTCCCGTAAAGGCTTTCAATGTGATGTGAATAACTATTATGATTACATTCCCTCCACAGCATCACAAATACTTATAATACAGGAAAATGCCTTTCAATGGTTACAGAATTACAATGAATTGTCAATAGAACAGAATAAATGGATGCAGTACTTTCAGCCGCAGGCTATAGCCTGTGTGGATATTATAGGCAACCATAATCAACTGTACCATTATATTTTGCTTAAACCCAAGCATCCGGAGCAATTGGCAGGCGATATGTTTTTCCTTACGGAAAAAAATGAGGAAACCGCCATAGGTGCCTTTGCCGGCTACGATACTTTTATGCTGCAAAATGTGGAAGTTGGTAGGGTAAACATACCCAATTTTATATATTTACGTTGGCACATAGCCTCCGGATTAAGTTATATGAAAAACTATGTAATAATGGACGACTACATATTGCTGGCTGCAAGTGATTATGCCATACAGGCATACCTGGAAGCACTACAACACACCTTACAGGAAAACCGCTACTATGTACAAAGTGATACCTACTTTACCTCTCAGGCCGACATGCTTTATTTTAATATGTCCGCAGGCGGCGTGTACCGCCTGCAAATGGAACAGCATGACGCCACTTCCTGCCTTATGCATGTGTATGCAACCCCCAAATAGTATTTATTCTTCATTCCTAATATACCTCTCCCATTTTTTTTCTCAAAAAAAATGGGAGAAAGACAAAGTATTAGTAATTTAGCGTAAGCGTAAGCGTGTTATAATCTATAATAGCATGATAGCGTAGCAGTATATCACTGCCTATAAGCCCCGCCACAGGCGGCAAATGCAGACCATGAAGCATGGTATTAATATGGCTTATGTCTAACATAAGAAAAGGGTAGTGCCTAATATAAATATCACCTATACGCATGCCCGGCAACCTGTATAATAATGCCGGCTGCTGCATGTCCTCACTGGCACTGAGCACCTTATCATCTATATTTACGGCATGCTGCTTATAACTTTCACCCGTTATGTGGGGCGAAAGACAGGAATGCGAGGCTCCGGTATCTATAACCATGCGTTGCATGTGTCGGCCTATTTTTACCGGCAATATCAGTTGTACATTCTGCTTGTTGTTTAAATATTGCAGCGTTAATGGTATTGTAGTAGTGGTCGGCATTAGTATATCAATGTTTTAATACCCCATGCACGCAGAGGGGCGGCTATGGTTTCCAATTCGTCTTTTTCTATTTTTACCAGCGATTTTTCAGGCGTTTCTCTATCTATAGGATACAACATTACCGTGTGCGGATGTATACGCTCTATACGCTCCATCCAAGCTGCCAACTCCTCACCGCGGGTGTTATCTACCTTATAGTCATCATTATACCCTCTCAAAAAAAGCGTTTGTATAGTCAGCTTGCCCTTAAATTCACACAACCTATGGGTAATATCTTCTATATCTATGTGCTCAAACGGCTTATTTATAATGTCAAACATTTGCTGAGTACCTGCGTCTAACTTTAACATGGGATTATCTATTTTGAGCAAAGTACGCATTACGTCATCCCGATACAACTGGGTAGAATTAGAAAGACAGGATATAATGGAGTGAGGATAGTATTCATTCCTTAATTCTATAATTCTATTGGTAATAATTTCAAATTCAGGATGAAGCGTAGGTTCACCATTACCGGAATAGGTTATGGAATCTATTACCGTACCCTCATCATGCATTTGCTTAAAGCGTTCTTCCAATACCGGTAATATTACATCAGCATGTAATAACTTGTCATACTTTACCTCCGATGTAAGCCCCCAACCACATTCACAATATATACAATTGAATGTACAGAACTTAATATCTTCAGGCATAAGGTTGATACCCAATGAATTACCCAAACGACGACTATGTATGGGACCAAATATAATTTTATTAAATAATATTCCTGACATATAGCTATTATTTTGTTGCAAAGGTAGCATATTTTATGCTGTCAAACCCCAATTAAGGTCTATTTTCTTTTACCCTTAATACAAAAAAAAACAGCTACTGCCATAGTCCGAATAACGGCTTAAAGCAACGCTTATCGTCATGGTAGGGGTGTTGCAAGTCTGTAGTGGATATCAGCATCACAAGGCTTAGCGCATGCGGGAATAAAAATTAAAGAAAAACAGGGACGGAAGCCCTTGCTACGCAACGGGAAGCCTGCACAGGAAAATTTTCCTTGCAAGCAGAAGCTTGCAGACAAAATTTCCCTTACGCATGCTTATTACATTCCTTCCGTCCCTAAAAAACACGCCACTTACAGTGGCTGGAAAACTACTTTAACATACTTATTACAAATGCTAATTAACGGTATTACATACCATCAGCGAGAAAAAAACGGGGGTAATACCGTAATTTCAAAGGTATAGCGTTTAAATTAAAATGCATTCCTAAAGCCCTCCTACAGAGTGCTACCGACCCGCATAAGCGGTGATTTTTACCTTCGGTGATTTTGCTCCGCTTTAACCAAACAAACCTTCGGCTTGTTTGGTCTAAAGCTTAATCGCAAAATTCTTTGTTACTTTCTTTGTATGGCAGACAAAGAAAGTAAGTAGAAAGTAATAACAATATAATTCCGGTATTTGTAAATAATATGAGTATAATAACTTTAGTTATAAGTACAACCTCTATTTAAAGGGTTGTACCACGTTTTTTTCTCGTGTATTACCGCAGGAACGTTAAATAAACAATGGTTATAAGAGAACAGAATTGGTTTTCTCGCCCGCAGAGGCGGGCGTGTTTTCTCGGGACGAAGTACTTATATAAAAAAGCGGGTAAATGCTAAATTTTATCTGCAAGCCTTTGGGCTTGTAAGGAAAATTTAGCGTTACACGCTTAGTTGCCGTGAGGCAACAGTACTTCGTCTCGTGTTTTTCTTTAATTAAATGTTGCTTTGCAGTGAAAACTCCATATACACTTAACTCAGCGAATGCGGAAAAAAACAATTAAAAATGGAAAAATGTAAATATTTATAAATAAATGTATTGCAAATATTTTTTTGACAAATAGTGACAAAAAAACAGGAATATGAAGGGCGGTTTTTAGCGTATGCGAATGTAAAAAAATCGGCTTTATGCTGCGGTAAAGAATCGGCGTAGTAATATACTTTCCACACCTATACACAATAGGCACAATACAATAAACCATGCGAATAATGAGGTGCCTTCTTCATTTATTTTGGCCTTTACGGCCGCAGCATTCTTGTGCTGTAGGTCCAATATTTTCAAGGTAGTAAGCCCGTATTTTTCCATATTTTCTTTTATCATGTCCTTAGTGGCAAATTCCATGGCCGACTCCTGTCGGTTATAGTTATATGCCACATCGGTAAGGCGGGTGTGATTACATTCCACGGCATATAAGCCGGCCTGCTGTATTTGCTCATATACCCACATACGCATGAGCGATTGTGCATATTTTACCTCAGGTATAAAGGAGGTATGGTAAGTGTAGGAGCGTAATTGCGGCATATACCTTTCATCTGTATTATTTTGCACAGGTATATTAATAGGTTCATTATATCCTATGGTATAATATAACTGCTGCTT
Source organism: Bacteroidales bacterium (assembly GCA_045598105.1). Taxonomy (GTDB): domain Bacteria; phylum Bacteroidota; class Bacteroidia; order Bacteroidales; family WCHB1-69; genus UBA1205. Next base: position 64,794 of record JAZLLK010000037.1, read on the forward strand.
ACTACCTGCAGGCAAGCTCATATTCCACAATGTAGGTACAAACAGGGCATGCTCTACCATATTACCTGTATGCACGCTTAGCGGAGAGCTTATGGTATATACTATGCCGTTTTCTTTTTGTTCTGCTACCAGCAGTTCATCACCATTTTCCATGCTTATTATAGTCTCCTTAGCATATCCTATGCTGCGGGAAGTGGTATAATGCCCTGTAATTACGGGTAAGTCTATATTATCGGGATACTGTTCAAATACCTGCTCATATACTGCATGTTCCATATTCAGGTTATCAACATTTAGCCGGGTAGTATCCCATTTTTCCAGTCGGGTAGTCCCCAGCACACGTTGTAGCCCGTTATTATATTCTGTCATATTCTCGTTAGGGAATAATAACACATTACCTCCGGCACACACATATTCATCTATGGCTTTAATAAGGCCGGGTGACAGGGTGTTATCGGTTTCAAGCAGCACCAGCTGCTGATGCTGCAAGGTGCTGTAATTCACATTTTTTACATTTACCGCTTCATATTGTACCGTACTGTCACTGCCAAAAAGCATACTGATATAGGGGTTTTCCTGACCGGTGTAGAGCTGTAGCACATGTTTCACCGTACTCAGCTGCAGGCTGAAATACATTCGGTCGTCAAAGGTAATGGGGTAGTCGGTTATTTCCACATAACCTGATTGTATGGTATCATTATCCGGGGTGAAATTCAGCATAATTTCGGCTTCGTTATCAGCATTAACGGTAACGGCGTTTATTGCCTTTTGCTTATTATTCACCACCAGTTTTACAGGAACGGCCTCTATGGCTTTACTACTATAATTATGCAGTTTTATACCTATGGTTACAAGGCTTCCGGTAGTGGGGTCAGGAGAGAGCAGCCACAGGGTGTCTATGCTTATGTTTTTCACCTTTGGTGCCGTAAGCGGCACCAAACAAACGGGCAATTCTGTACCCTGTAAGGCTTCAAAATCAGTAATAGATGACTGAAAATCGGATATATAATACAGTACCGACTCGTATTTATCGGCTTGTAATGTTTGAGCGGCGTAGTTGCACACCCTGCTCATAAGCGGAGAAGCGGGACAAGCCTGTATTTTATCTATTTCTTCTTTTATTACGGCTTTACTCACAGGTGTTTGCATAGCAGGGTTAAACTCATTGGTAAGCAAGTAGAATAGCATATCGTCATCATAGGCATCTGCTATGGCTTTAGCCTGTTGGCAGGCTTCATGAAGCACATTACCATATTTGCTTTTGTTTTCCATAGAAAACGAATTGTCCACATATATCATCACTCGTGCTATGCTGTGTGAGGAGGCATTTTTTACCGGTATATAGGGCTTTGCTATAGCTATAACCAATGCGGCTATGGCCAGCATACGCAAAGCCAATATTATCAGTTTTTTTATTTCCGCTTCTCTTTTATGATATTGCTGCAGCGCCTGCAAAAAGGCGGTATTGGAAAAATATTGAACCTTATAACGCCTAAAATTGAATAAATGCACTATTAGTGGCAGCAATACTGCCACTAATAAAAATAGCATATAAGGGTGGGAAAACTGCATGGCTTAGTGTATGGTAAGTTGATGAAACAAATTTTCTATACCTCTACCTTCAGCACGTTTCATTAAATTTTCCATGGTATCATCAGCCTTTATGCGACCTAAATCTATGATGATAGCTCTGCTACATATGGCTTCTACCTCTTGCATAATGTGAGTAGAGAGCAATATGGTTTTTTCTTTACCTATTTCTTTTATCAGGTTGCGTATTTCTATCAACTGGTTGGGGTCAAGCCCGGAGGTGGGCTCATCCAATATGAGCACTTCGGGATTATGTATAAGGGCATGAGCCAGGCCTACCCGCTGACGATAACCGCGTGAAAGCATGCCTATTTTTTTATGCTGTTCACGTCCCAGACCTGTTAATTCTATCATTTGTTCCACTTTCTTATTTATATGGTCCATGTGGTACACGCCGGCTACAAATTCCAGACTTTCTTTTACATACATATCCAAATACAGCGGATTGTTTTCCGGCAAATAGCCTATGCGTTTGGCTATTTCTATAGGCTGCTCTAATACATCATATCCGCATACTTTTACCTCGCCTTCGGTTTGCGGCTGATAACAGGTGATTATTTTCATCATGGTGCTTTTGCCGGCGCCATTGGGGCCGAGCAGACCCACTATTTCACCTTTGTTTATATTGAACGATACATGGTCTAATGCTTTTTGTGTTCCAAACACTTTGGTTACCTCTTTAGCTGATATTGACATGATGTATGTATTTTAAGTATTATTTTCTATATGAATAAAAACGAAAAATCTTCATTTATTTTTGGCTGGTAGCAGTTGAACCCCAGCCGTTTACCCATTTCCACATTGGCAGCACCGTCGTCTAAGTACAGGCAACGGGAAGGCTCTATATGTGCCTGCTGTATCATGGCATGAAATATACGCTCATCGGGCTTGCACATGCCCATTTCGTACGACAGAAACACATGATGAAAATAGTCGTGTATGCTGTGGCCGTGGGTCTCAAAATATTTTTGCTTGCAATAATCAAATACAAATTTATTAATATTGCTAAGCAATATCACCTTATAGGATTGATGCAGGTGAAGTATAAGGTCCAGCTTGTACTGTGGCAGGTCGGTAAGGAACTTAATATAGGCTTGTTTTATATCCTCTTCACTGCAGGTATGACCGGCTATTTGTTTCAGGCGGGCAAAAAACTCCTCATTGGATATTTTTCCTTCTTCAAAAAGCAAAAAAAAGCCTTTTTGTCTATAATTATCCACATAGGGGGTAATGTCACATCCTAATTCGGCAAAGGCCTGTACGCAAGCCTGCTTGTTCAAATTGAGCAACACGCCGCCAAAATCGAATATAATAGTATTAATATGAGGACTCAGCATTATATATCCAATTGATAAATGTGTACATAATTACGTCCCAGCTGGTTATAGTCTAAGCCATGGCCTACTACAAACTTATCTTCCAATGCTATACCCTTATAATATATGGTGTGTGCTCCGTTATAGCGATGCGGTTTTATGGCCATGCAGGCCACCCGTATATCTTTTACCTGCATGGTGGGCAGGTAATTATACAAAAAATCTATGGTAAGCCCTGTATCTACTATGTCTTCCACTACTATTACCCTGCGGCCGGCCAGCGGGCGGGTGGGTCCATAGTGTAATTTTACCTCTTGGGTACTATTCATACCACTATATGAGGTACATTTCATACTGCATATTTCTACGGGTATACTTATGTAACTCATAAGGTCGGCCATGAACATGGTACTACCTTCCAATACATTAAGCAATACGGGTATTTCCCCTGCATAGTCCGCATCTATTTGTGCGGCTATACGCTTTGCCGTAGCCTGTATGTCGGCATTGTCAATGTATTTACGAAATATTTTGTCGTGAACCTGTATTCGGGCATCCATTTAGCGTGCGTATTAGGAATTGGATTTATTCTGATTATCATCAGATGATGAAAACCATTTTTTTACATATTCGGCAAAAGGTATGTCGGGCAGACTTATTTGCTTAATGCTAAATTCAGCCTTTTCCGGTTCTTTTGGCTTATTATATATTTCACTAATTAGACTTTCATATTTTTTATACAATACAGCTCTTTTAGGCTTAAGGGTAGGGGAGAGTTCACCCGTTTGCGGTGACCACATGTCTGCAACCATTCTAAAACATTTAATTTGCTCATGCGGACTGAGGGTTTTGTTATATTTTTCTACCTCCTTCTGCATGCGGGCCATCATGGGCGGCAAACTTATAAGTTCCACATTGTCACGATAATGTACTTTGTACTTGCTGGCCCAAAAGTGCAAATGATTAAAATTAGGAGATATAATGGCTGAGGCAAACTTTTCGTTTTCACCTATTACCATCATATTTTCTATAAATGGTGACTCTTTAAACTTATTTTCTATCAATTGCGGTGCCACATATTTGCCGGCACTCAATTTGAATATTTCTTTCTTTCTGTCTGTAATTTTAAGGTAACCATCAGGGGTAAACATACCTATATCACCGGTGTGAAACCATCCTTCGGCGTCTATTACCTGAGCGGTGTATGCTTCATCTTTATAATAGCCCTTCATAAGGCATGGGCCTTTGGTGAGTATTTCACCATCTTCGGCTATTTTCACTTCCACGCCTTTCAATACTGGCCCTACGGTACCTATTTTCATTTGATGGGTGAGCGGGTTACATACGGCTATTACCGGTGAGGTTTCTGACATGCCGTAGCCTTCATGTATGTAGAATTTTGCAGCGGCAAATAGTCGCAATATTCCGGCCTGCACCGCCGAACCGCCGGTAACTATAATAAAGTAGGGGCTGCCGCCAAACTTAGCCCTCCACTTGGAATATACCAAATTATCATATAATTTGGTCATCATTCTATAGCCAAATCCTTTGTTGAAATCAAACCGCTGACCATGCTTAATGGCAGCAAAATATATGGCCTTTTGCAATCCCGGTAAATCCTTACCTGCTGAATATAACTTATCATATATCATTTCCAATATACGCGGTACCGCACAAAATCCCATGGCCTTTACCTCGGCTATGTCGTTTACTATGGTGCCCAAACCCTCGGCATAATATATGCTGAGCCCCAAATACTGGTAGTGATAATTCATACTACGCTCATACACATGACATAAGGGTAAAAAACTAAGGTTTCGGTCCTTATAAGTAAGCGGTTGGTGAGCTGCCGTAGCTACAAAATTAACTATCAAATTTTTATGAGTGAGCATTACACCCTTAGGCGTACCTGTAGTACCTGATGTGTACACTATGGTGGCTACATCATCTTCACTTATGGCATCTTTAATAGACTTTACCTGTGATGCTACCTGCGGACCTACTTCTATACCATTACGTATCAGTGAATTTATGCCTTTTTCATCGGCTATTTCATCTATGGTATATACGCCATGCTCCAATTTTAAATCAGGAAATACCGGCTTAACCCTGTTGTATATAGCCTTATTACCCAATATCAGCATAGTGGCATCACAATGGTTAATAATATAACGATAATCATCCTGACTTAAGGTAGGATATACCGGCACATGTACCACTCCAAGCATGGTGAGTGCCATATCTATTATGTTAAATTCGGGACGATTATTCATAATAGTAACCACTTTGTCACCTTTTTTAAGCCCCAAATCATACAAGCCATAACTCAATAGTGTGGCGTATTTGCAGTAATCATTAGTACTAAAATGCGTCCATGTACCATTACGCTTTCCGTTAAGCATATCGTCCTTTTGGTACTTTTCTGATAACCAATCTAATAAGTCAAATATTCTTTTTACTTCCATTTTATTTTCCTTAAAGATAAATATGCAAAGATACCTAAAAAACAGGTAAAAACAGATAAATTATCAATAATATTTTTTAATTATTGATAATCAATTAGTTTGAATGTAAAAAAATATTCCTCATTTTTTTTCACAAAAGAGCGTATATGTAAAAAAAAAATGCTACCTTTGCATGTCTGAACAATCGGGGCATTAGCTCAGTTGGCTAGAGCGTTTGACTGGCAGTCAAAAGGTCATCGGTTCGATTCCGTTATGCTCCACAGGTAAAGAGAGAATTTTATCATTCTCTCTTTTTTTATTACATATATACGTTTTATACGTATAGCACCACATGCTGTAGGACAATATTTTACATTATGGTCTGCCACATGTGTTATATAAAAAAAAGAAAAAAGAGTAGAGTATACCTAAAGTTTAAGAATTTTAAATATTTATATTTTAATATACTACAAATAATTTTTGTCAAATAGTGTCAAAATTTTCAATATTATAAAAATCAACTTTTTTATAATATATTTTTTGCTACATGCTATTAATCAATATTATACTATATTTGTTTTTTATCTTATCCAATCCTGTAAAATGGTGAATTTACTTGGTTATAAGGGCATAGGGTAGCCACATACACACGTCAAAGCGACTGCTTACAGCAGGCACCACCGGAATTTAGTAAGTTTTTATTACTTTTATTACATTAGAATAATGCATGTTATGTAATGCGTCCATGGTGCCTATGCGGTAGTAATAGATGCCTGCGTCCAGCGGACATACTTTATATTTTTTCTTACTCGTAAGCAGTCCGTTATAGGGCATTACTATGTGTTCAAAATTACTGTCGGTACTTAAATAAAAGTAGTATTCGTTTCTTTTCAGCTTACGTTTCCAGCAGGCTACCAGTCCTTTTGCGTTTATTTTGGCCGGCATGGCCAGTGGGGGAGTAAGCACCCGGTACATACTTTGTTCGCTGTGTCCGTTGTGTTCAAATACATAGCTGCGGGCATATATACCATATATGGCTCCGGGTATAATATGCTCATTTATGGTTATTTCATTATTACCCACATAAAAGTTCTGCTGACGGGTACCCGTGAGTATTATTTCATAGCCGTCGGCATGAGTTACAGGTTGCCATTGTAAATATATGGCATGAGGCTGTACCATAATATGTGTCCACATAGGTGGCGTAAGCACAGGCTGTGCCATGGCACAGGTGTACATCATCAGACTTATATATATCCACTTTTTCATGTTGCAAAAGTAGTATTTTTTTATCTATATACAGTCATAAAGCCGTACAATTATTCTTTACATTATATATATACGCCCTCACGGGCAAAAAAAAGGAGGACTCCTTAGGAATCCTCCTTTAGTATGTACGGCTGAACTGTTAGTATCCGAATATAGTTTCCAGTTTCAGTACTTTAACTTTACCTATTTTCTTCAAATATTTCATATCCATAGCTTTGGTATCACCTACTATCATATAAGTAGTGGGCTTACCGGTAATGTATGTTTGTTGGAAATTCTTAATATCGTTGAAAGTGAGGTTAGGCAGTGCGTTGAATTCAGCTTCTCTGGGGTCTTTGTTCAAGCCCATACGTTTCAAATATAAGTATGTCCACACCTTGGAATCTTTGGTAATTCTTTCGGTACGTATAGCCTTAATAGCGGCTTCTTTGGCCAAATTGAAAGAGTTTTCATTTTCTGGCATATTGGCATATAATTCTTTAAAAGCGTCTATGGATTGGGCTATTTTGTCATTACCGCAACCTATGTATGACACATTGGTACTTAAACGATCCAAACGGCCGGGTTGGCTATACCCTGCAGCTGCAGTATAAGCCAAAGCACGTGCTTCACGCAATTCCTGAAATACTATAGAATTCATGCTTCCGCCAAAATAATTGTTGTACAAGTCTATTACAGGTGACAATTCAGGATTGAATTTTTCACCAAACGATACGGCATACACCACCATTTGAGGTGCATCATAATGAGCTATAAGCACTCTGTCTTTGGTTTGTACATCTTCATGTATAGCCAAAGGAGCGGGTACGTCTTTCAAATCTTTAGGATTGTGTATATTATCTATAGCTTCTATTACCTGTGAAGGAGTCATAGGACCATAGTATATAGCATAGTGTTTGTATTTTATCCATTCCTGTAATTTAGCTATCATTTGTTCGGGAGTAAGGGCTTTCAATTCTTTTTCGGACAATTGGAGAGCCAAACCCGGATTTTGAGGACCATATATACCATAATTTACCAGGCGTCCGGTAATGGAACCCTGATTACTCTTGGCATTTTCTCTGCTTTTGAGTACGTCACTTATCATATTATCCCATGCTTCCTTGTTAGGTTTGGCATTATTGATAATATGTTCCAACAGACGCATTACTTCAGTCATATTTTTGCTTAAACCGCTCAGTGTTACATAGCTGCGGTCGCCGCTGGCGCTCATACTGAAATTACAACCCAAACGATACAATTCTTCTTTTATTTGTTCCGGAGTGTAGCGGTCGGTACCCAAATATTCCAAATAGCCGGAAGCATAATTTAAATATTTGTCATTATAGGTGCCCATTTCAAATACATAACTCAAGGTAAACAATTCATTGTCTTCGTTTTTGGTGTAATATACCTGTACGCCGTTTTGAGCAGGCAACATTTTTATATCATTTTGAATATCCAAATATACAGGTTCTATATCTTTTACGGTACGTTTTTCTACCTCGGCAACAAATTCACTCTTATCATCACGATTTATTTTAATAGGAGTAGCTTTGGGTTTCTTTACTTTGTCTATGTCGGAGGCTTTGCCTTTACGTTTGTACACTACTACGTAATTATCTTTGGTTAAATATTTTTTAGCAAAATCCATAATTTGCTGTTTGGTTATTTTAGCCAGCTCATCATATTGATTTACCTGGTCTTTCCATGGTATATCCAAGTAGAATGATTCTTCCATCATGTCTACACGGCCGGCATTGCTTTCTATGCTGTTCATTTCACGTTTACGCATTTCATTAATAGATGCTTCCAGCAACCAATCAGGGAAATCACCTTTAGCCAGTTTTTCTATTTGTTCCAGCAGTATGTCCTTTACTTCTTCCAGGGTTTGACCGGCTTTAGGTGAACCATACATTTGTAAATAGGAGTAGTCGTGAAGCATGGCAGGGCTGCTGCCTGCATTAAGACAACGTTGTTTCTGGTTAATATTCAAATCCACCAGGCCTGCATAGCCATTAGTCAATATCATATCGGCCATAACCAACAAAGGTATTTCTTCACTGTTAGGATTACCAAAACGCCATGCTAAATATACGTATTCAGCGTCTTTACCTACCACTTCTTTTACTATAGGGCTGGTAATAGGAGCTTCGGGAGTGAATGTAAAAGCAGGTACTTCTTTGCTCTTTAACTGTCCCATATATTTATCTACTATTTGTATAGCTTCATCGGGATTAAAATCTCCGGCCATAATAATAGCCATATTGTTAGGAACATAATATTTGTCAAAGAATGTTTTCACATTGGTAATGGAAGGATTTCTTAAGTCTTTTTGGGTACCTATGGTAGTTTGGGTACCATAAGGATGGTGGGGGAATAAGGCTTCCATTAAAGCGGTACTGGCTCTACGACGGTCTTGGGTAAGTGTCATATTTTTTTCTTCGTATATAGTTTCCAATTCGGTATGGAACAAACGTAATACCGGATATTGGAAACGGTCAGCCTGTATATAGAAGAAGTTATCTAATTGATTAGAAGGTATTTCTTCATAATAATTGGTGAAATCAATCCATGTGGCGGCATTGGTACCGGTAGAACCTATGGCAGACATCAGCTTGTCATATTCATTAGGAATAGCATATTGAGCGGCCAATTGTGATACGCTGTCTATTTGCTTATATATAGCTTTTCGTTCAGCTGTATTGGCTTCATCTATTTTACGGTACTGCTCAAACAACCTTTCTATTTCATTCAACAAAGGTTCTTCTTTAGCATAATCTTTAGTACCAAAATGTTGTGTTCCTTTGAACATAAGATGCTCAAAATAGTGGGCCAAACCCGTGGTTTCGGCAGGGTCGTTCTTACTACCGGCTTTGGTAGCAATGGTAATTTTAATAGTCGGTTGATCTTTATACACCGACATGTACACTTTCAAACCGTTGTCTAATGTGTATATACGAGCCTTAATAGGGTCGTTAGGAACGGTTTCATACTTGTACTGCTTTTGCGCAGTTACGCTTCCCAGCATAAATGCCAGCATGAGCGCACTTAAAAATAACTTTTTCATATTGAGAAATTTTTGTTAATATTTATTTTTTCTACTACAATATCGGTATTGCTTACAGCAATAAAAAATTAACGAAATGCTATATGGTTTTAGTATTCTATATTCAAATTTAACATTATTTTAAAGTCATTAATTTTATGGTTTTTCTCTACCATATATTTGTATATTTCATCAGGATTACTCCTGTCTATCATTTGTTGAGGTCCATCAACATGCTGAACGGGTATGTTTAATACAAACTCCTGTTCATAGCATTTTTCCATACGTTCCAGCACTGTATCCATTATAAGTTTAACTTCATTTTGCAGGTAAACGCTGTTTACCGATATGGTAATGTGTTTTCCGTTTATGCTCATGTCGGCCTCATTCTTCAGGTAACACCATGTAAGATAACTTTTTTCTTTCATGTCATCTATATAGCGATTCATTTGTATAAGCATGTCGTCATCATTGCCGGTGTGTTCCTCTTCCTCGTTGCTCATGCGGTCTGGAATTACATCAGGATCCATTATCTCCACATCGGCTTCGGTAACAGGTTCCTGAGGTATGGCTAAGGTAGCTTGTACACTATTATCTTTAGGAACTTCGGCTTCCTGCTCGTCCTCATTGTCATTGTTACCGACAGCCGCCAATATAGGTGTAGCAGCGGTAGCTGCACCGTTATCTAACTGAGCTGCAGCTGCTTTAGCAGGCATCACATCGGCTACTTGCGTATTTACCACATCTTTGGTTACAGTGGGGGTAATAGATACAGTAGGCCGCTTAAAAACGCGACTTACAGGAGTAGGGCAGTTGTTTTCTACTCCTAATGCTTCTTCTTTTCCCTCCTTACTGCCGTTAATAAGTACGTCCTCACGCTTGCCTGACCTTGTTTACGTTGCATGCACGCATCAGCGCTATTTCCACATGCAAACGTTTATTATTGACATTGGCATATTTAGCCTCACAATCTGAAAATAAGGTAAGCAGGTTAATCAATTGGGTAAGGTTCAACTTTTGAGCTTGAGTTTCATATTGTCGTTTTACATCTTCGGTAACAAAAAGCAGGGGTAGGGTAGTTACATTTTTACACACACTTAGGTTACGTATGTGTTCACTTAAGCCGTCAAGAAAATGTTTTCCTTCAAATCCTTTTTCCATTATGCTGTTATACAGCAGCATAGCATTAGCTACATCACCATCTGCAAAATAATCAATCATGTGAAAAAAGCTATCGGCATCCAGTATATTCAGGTTATCTATTACACTTTCATAAGTGAGGTGCGCATTGGTAAAACTCACCATTTGGTCATACATTGACAGGGCATCTCTTAAACCGCCATCGGCCTTTTGTGCTATTACCTGCAAGGCTTTCTTTTCATATTCTACCTGCTCTTTTTCAGATATACGCACCAAATGATTCACCATATCATCTATACCTATACGCTTAAAATCAAATACCTGACAACGTGATAATATGGTAGGCATTATTTTATGTTTTTCTGTGGTAGCCATAATGAATTTAGCGTATGCGGGAGGCTCTTCCAATGTTTTCAAAAAAGCATTAAAAGCTGCATCGGTCAGCATGTGCACCTCATCTATAATGTACACTTTATACTGAGCTCCGGTAGGGGGAATACGTACCTGTTCTACCAGCTCACGCATTTTGTCCACACCGTTATTGGAAGCGGCATCCAACTCAAATATATTGAACGATGCCGAGGCACCAAACGACTTACACGATTCACATTCCCCACAGGCTTCACCCTCTGGGGTACGATGTGTACAATTGATAGTTTTGGCAAATATACGGGCACAAGTGGTTTTACCTACACCTCGCGGTCCGCAAAATAGAAATGCCTGACCTATTTGCTGCTTGAGAATAGAATTCTTCAAAGTGGTGGTAATAGCTTCCTGACCTACCACCGAATCAAATGTATGTGGACGATACTTTCGTGCCGAAACTACAAAATTGTCCATAATATTATGTTATTTAGTTATTTTGATTGTAGTTTATTATTGGCATCTATCACCTTCTTCTTCAGTGATTCTTTAAAATCCAGCAATTTGGCATATAGCTGCTCATCACCGGTGGCTATCATTTGGACCGCCAATATAGCCGCATTGCGGGCATTATTGAGGGCCACGGTAGCTACAGGTATGCCTGAAGGCATTTGTAATATGGATAATACGGAATCCCATCCGTCCATGGAATTAGATGATTTAATAGGAACACCTATTACCGGTATAGCCGTATATGCTGCTACCACACCGGGAAGATGTGCGGCTCCACCGGCACCGGCTATTATTACCTTAGTACCTTTGGCTTTGGCATTTTTGGCAAATTCCATTACCAATTCAGGCGTACGATGTGCCGACAATGCATAATAGTCACAATCTATACCCATTTCACTCAAAAACTTAACTGCATCTTCCATAATCGGAAAATCGGAAGTGCTGCCCATAATAATACTTACTGTTGCCATATATATATATTTTATGTTATTCTTTTGGTAAAGATTTGAATCCCAAACCCATAATTTCAGAACTTTCTATTATATTTATAAATGCATTTTCATCCAAATGCCTTAAATCTGATTTTAACTTCACCAACTCGGAACGATTAAGGGTAACATATATTATTTTTCTTTCTGCTCCCTGATATAAGCCGTTACCTGTAAGACAGGTGCCGCCACGCTGCAAATTATTAATAATATAATCACGAACATCTTCCACCTTATCGGTAATAATAAGCGCTGTTTTATATGATTTAACACCATCTACTATCATATCTATTACCTTGCTTTCTATGAATATAAGCAGTATGGAGTATATGGGCAAACGCAACTGCTTAAATGCTATTAATGAGGTAAGGGTAATACAGCTGTCTACTATCATTACCAATGTACCTAACGACACCTTGGTGTATTTATGCAATATCATGGATATAATGTCACTGCCGCCACTGGTAGCCCCCGATTTAAATACCATACCTATGGCTACACCATATATAAGACCGGCTACCAATGTGTTAAGAAAATAATCAGGTACAAAACTCAAATTCTTTACCGGCTCGGTAAGCAATCCGTCATGTATTACAGGCTCATATCCCCAAAATGTTTCCAATACCCATGTAAATGTAAATATTAAAATGGTGGAAAGCACGGTTTTAAATCCGAACTTGGGCCCCAATATCCAGGTACCTATAAGCAATAGAGGAATATCCATGCATATGGCATAATAACTTATTTTCCAAGGCCACACGGTATTCAGCACGTTCGATAAACCGTATGTTCCCCCGGGTGCCAGTAAATAGGGATTTACAAACATCACATCGCCTACGGCAAATAAAAAACTGCCCAATACCAAATACATATAAGCTATCACAACTTCTTTGGTAAATTTTCCTTTATTTTCTAACATATAAACCGACTAAAATTTGTGTTATTTAACTATTATTCTTATTATTATAATAACTTACATCCATCATGCATAAGAATGCAAAGATAATAATTTTTCCCATACCAAAGCCCGCTTTTGCCCATAAAAAGTAGGGGAGCGCGTCCACATAACACTGCCCCAATACGTTTTTGACATATAAATAAAAAAAATAGCTGCAGCGTCCCATGTTTTCCACATACTACAACTATAATTGCGTATTTATAAATATCTGTATTTTAATATATTGTAAATAAATTTTGACAAATAGTGTCAATTTTTTAATATTATAAAAATGAATTATTTTTCATGTTTATTTTACTAATACACTCATAGACACTATTTTACATTTTTACCTATTTGACAGGTAATCATATACTCTATAGAAACAAATGCTCCTATACCCTTAATGCATAACTCAACCCTACTATATTATTACATAATAATAATCAGCTTGTTGCATATCAACTATGGCGTTAATCTATTTTGAGTACGGCTAAAAATGCCGACTGCGGAACCTCTACATTACCTATTTGACGCATACGTTTTTTACCGCGTTTCTGCTTTTCCAGCAGCTTACGTTTACGGGTAATATCACCACCGTAACATTTGGCTGTAACATCCTTACGGACAGCCTTAATGGTTTCCCTGGCTATTATTTTTCCGCCTATGGCGGCTTGTATGGCTATGTCAAACTGATGACGGGGTATAAGTTCCTTCAGCTTTTCACACATACGACGACCAAATTCATACGCATGGTCCACATGTATAAGCGTAGATAAGGCATCTACCGACTCCCCGTTGAGCAATATGTCTAATTTGGCCAGCTTGGCTTCCCTATATCCGTTTACAAAATAGTCAAATGAAGCATAGCCCTTAGAACAACTCTTCAACTTATCATAAAAGTCAAATACTATTTCCCCTAAAGGTAAATCAAAGGTGAGCTCGGTACGATTGGTGGTAAGATATACCTGCGATTTAAGCGTTCCACGCTTATCCAGACACAATTTCATTATAGGCCCTATAAATTCCGACTTGGTAATAATTTGAGCCGATATAAAAGGTTCTTCTATATGATCTATATTGTTTACCGGCGGCATACCCGACGGATTGTGCACATCCATGGTTTCATGCTTGGTGGTAATTACCTTATACGACACATTGGGAACCGTGGTAATAACATCCATATCAAATTCCCTGTCAAGCCTTTCCTGTATTATTTCCATGTGCAGCAAACCCAAGAATCCGCATCGGAACCCAAACCCCAACGCAGCCGAAGACTCCGGATCAAAAGTAAGAGAGGCATCATTGAGCTGCAATTTTTCAAGCGATGCCCTCAATTCCTCATAATCATCTGCCTCTACAGGATATATACCTGCAAAAAGCATGGGCTTTACTTCGGAAAATCCCGATATGGCCTCTTCACACGGCCTGTCCACATGGGTAATAGTATCACCCACACTTACCTCCTTGGCATTCTTTATGCCGGATATAATATAACCCACATCACCGGCTTTGAGCACTTTTCGCGGCTGCGGCGTAAGCCCCAGCACTCCTATTTCATCAGCATGATACTCCTTGCCACTGGCTACAAATTTTACAAAATCATTGGTGTGTAATTCACCATTAAGTATGCGAAAATATGCATATATACCTCTAAAAGAGTTGAATACAGAGTCAAATATAAGTGCCTGCAGTGGAGCAGTGCTGTCACCTTCAGGGCAGTGTATACGCTCCACTATAGCCTCCAATACCTTATCCACACCTTCACCTGTTTTGGCACTTACGGCCAAAATTTCATCATGGTCACAGCCTAAAAGATCTACTATTTGGTCTTTTACCTCCTCGGGCATGGCACTGGGCATGTCCATTTTATTCAGTATGGGAATAATATCCAAATTATGATCTATAGCCTGGTAAAGATTTGATATGGTTTGCGCCTGTATACCCTGCGTAGCATCTACAACCAGCAAAGCCCCTTCACAGGCAGCTATGGAACGACTTACCTCATACGAAAAATCTACGTGCCCCGGAGTGTCTATTAAATTAAGTATGTATTCTTCACCCTTGTAATGATAAGTCATTTCTATGGCATGACTCTTAATGGTAATGCCTTTTTCACGCTCCAAATCCATGTCATCCAGCAGCTGATTTTGAAAATCACGCTCATTTACCGCACCCGTATATTGCAATAAACGATCTGCCAAGGTACTTTTACCATGGTCTATATGAGCTATAATGCAAAAATTTCTTATATTCTTCATGTGCACCTTTTATAATTCGGGATGTATGCCGGTATAGTTATGCGGAGTAATGGCCTTCAATTCTTTCTTTACAGCTTTGCTCACATTAAGTGTATCTATAAATTCATGTATTGCCTCTTTGGTAATATGTGCTTTACCTCTGGTTAAATTCTTTAAAGCTTCATATGGCTGAGGATACTGCTCCCTGCGTAATATGGTTTGTATAGCTTCAGCCACTACAGCCCAATTCCTTTCCAAATCATTGTATATTGCCGTCTCATTAAGTAACAACTTATTCATACCACGTATCAAACTGTTAATGGCTATAATAGAATGTGCCATGGGTACCCCTATATTACGGGTTACCGTGCTGTCAGTTAAATCCCTTTGCATACGTGACACCGGCAACTTGGCCGATAACCCCTGAAATAACGCATTGGCTATGCATATATTTCCCTCCGAATTTTCAAAATCAATAGGATTTACCTTATGAGGCATAGCCGATGAACCAACCTCTCCCACCTTTACCTGCTGACGAAAATATTCCATAGATATATATGTCCACATATCACGGTCTAAATCCAATAATATGGTGTTAATACGCTTAATACCATCAAAGTAAGCAGCCATATTGTCATAATGTTCTATTTGGGTAGTAGTGTGCAATCGCTTTAGCTTTAGACTGTTTTTAAGGAATTTATCACCAAATTTTACCCAATCTATAGCAGGATACGCCACATGATGAGCATTAAAATTACCCGTGGCTCCGCCAAACTTACCGCAAAAAGGAATATCTTTCAGCAATGCCCACTGACTTTCAATACGTTCCACATACACATATAACTCCTTACCCAAATTAGTGGGCGATGCAGGCTGCCCATGCGTGTGCGCCAGCATAGATATGTGCTGCCATTCTTTTACCTTAGCCTTTAATAAATCCAATAACCTGCTATACATGGGTGTATACACCTCCTCATGACAAGCCTTGAGCAAATAGGGCAGGGCAGTATTGTTAATATCCTGTGAAGTAAGACCAAAATGTATGAATTCCTTATACTCCGACATACCCATAGCATCAAACCGCTCCTTCAAAAAATATTCTACGGCCTTTACATCATGATTAGTCGTTTTTTCTATTTCCTTAATGCGTAACGCATCCTTTTCGGAAAACTCAACTACTATGTTTCTTAAACGGGAATAATAGGCTTTATCCACTTTTTCCAACTGAGGTAAAGGTAACTTACACAAGGAAATAAAGTACTCAACTTCAACCTTTACTCTGGCTTTAATAAGAGCATACTCCGAAAAATATTCGGTGAGAGATTCTACCGTTTTAAAATAACGCCCGTCTAATGGTGATATGGCTGTCAATGTGTTCAATTGCATATACTGAATATTTTTTTATTATAAACATGCAAAGGTAACATTTTTTTTGGGATATTTCCATGTTTTAAGGTGCTGTATACATATTTTTTTTCACCGCCTGCAGCCCGGAACATCGGTTTTTTTCGCTTACGCAAAAAAAAACTGACATATTATATTTTTTATACACACAAAAAATAATTATACGCCTTATTACCAATAAAACACACCACTTTTTAAAAATCTTAGTTTACATAATATAAATTATGTAACAAAGTGGAAATATTAAAAAAAATCATTAGGATTTTGCATATTTTTCATGGTTTCGGATTTTTTTTGCACGAATTTATCAAACTTTTTCTTAAGCCTGTATCCGTATATACATGCACCTAATGCAAATCCGCAAAGGTATTTAATATCATTCCATATTGAAAAATCTGCACAATATGTAGTAACAATCATCCGCTTGAGACATGTAATTGCCAAATTCAATAGCATTTAGATGATACTGCTTAATAACTTTTAAGATAGGATTATTATTAAGCAAATTATCCGGATTAACCGTAGAAGCAAAAGGTTTTTTAACACCTTTGTCTCTCCAATACGACCAAACACGACCACCTTTTGATACCTCAGCTGTTGTATCTACATATTTTTCCATTCTACCCTACAATTAGTTTTCTTGTTGCTTTTCCTTTTACGGGTCTTAAATTGGAAAATGCTTTTTTCTGACAAAGTCTGCTCCCGTTTTTTTACATCTGCAATAGGTTTCTTTAACTTCATGTGTTTATGTTTTTCAATTATAAAAAAAAATTTTCATTTTTTTCGTTTTGTATTGTTTTTTATTGTACTTTTGCATGTACATCCGCTTCGGGATTTAGTCCTTTGTGCGGGTGTTTTTTTTATACTATATTATACAATTCTAAATAGTTATCATTATCCTCACCTATTTTACTATTATCCAAAACAACTAATTCTATACGTCTTTTTCCTGCAATAATACAATAACCTATAATCTTAAAACAAGCATAGAATTTTTTACTTTGCCATCCACTTTTAATATTTTTATCAATATAAAAAGGCTTAAAATTTTCAACTGCTAATTTCAAATTCAATGCGTTAATTGTACTTTTATAGCTTCTACAAGCAATATAAGAAATATGCTTTACGCTTTGCTTTGATATTGCTATATCACAATTTAAGTACTTATTATAATAAGTTTTACCTACATGAATAGATAATTTTTCTGTAAGCAATAAACGCCTACAACTTTTTGCTTCATTACTATTACCTTTAGGTATATCAAAATTATTATAACAATCTAACCTCATACTATAACCTTGCCTTAGTGTATTCTAAAGTTATTTTACTCGCTAAGTCTGCATCAACCTGCGATACTCCGTACTTACCCGTAAGCAACTGTAAGATATTCAAGTAAAACCATTACAACTATATAAAACACACGTATTTGTATTTTTTTATATGCTGTTCGTAAAAAAAAATGCGGCATATCACTTTTATATAATAAAAAATACTATCTTTGTATCCGCAACTATAAACAAACATTCTTATGAAAAAGTTCATTATTATTATGGCCGCATGGGCCATGGTAACTGCTTGTGGCAGTTGCCAAAAAGACAAATGCCAGGGTTCACTCATACTGGTGAACACACAGGATGAATCCGTTAATTACAAAGTTACTGACACCGAAAATCCGGACCCCAAACACACCTATCAGGGCAACATCATGAGTCAAAAATCTGCGGTATTACACCGCATAGAAGCTCCTACCGACTACGTGTGCGAATGCTCCTGTGAGGACAATAATGTACAATATGTACATTTGTCCTGTGTAGAAACTAAAACGGTAAAATTCTAAATTTCTGTGTGTTAATGGCATAGTCTAGGTATGGGAATACGCCTTATGGTATATTCCCATACCTTATTTTGTCCGCACCTGCATTATAACAATTATAATGCCTTGCGAAAAAAAATAAGCCCGAATAGCCGTTCCGGCCTTCGGACTTATATATTCACAATGGGTATCCCCTATTCTACTCTATTGGCACTGCCTAACACATTGATAATTTTGTGTTTATATAATTCCTTCAGTTTTTCACGGGCAGGTCCTAAATATTTACGGGGATCAAATTCTCCCGGATTTTCAGCCAATACTTTTCTTACGGCAGCCGTCATAGCCAAGCGACCGTCGGAATCTATATTAATTTTGCATACAGCCGAGGTAGCAGCTCTACGCAACTGTTCTTCAGGAACACCGGCAGAATTTTCTATTTTACCGCCATATTGGTTTATTTCAGCCACTATATCCTGCGGTACCGAAGATGAACCATGTAATACTATGGGGAAACCGGGAATACGTTTTTCCACCTCTTCCAATATGTCAAAACGCAAAGGAGGAATAGCTTCACCGGGCTTAACCTTGAATTTAAATGCACCATGTGATGTGCCTATGGATATGGCCAGTGAATCTACGCCGGTACGCTTTACAAAATCTTCCACCTCTTCAGGACGCGTGTAGGTGTGCTTTTCGGCAGTTACCTCATCTTCTATGCCTGCCAGCACTCCTAATTCACCCTCTACGGTAACATCATACTGATGAGCATATTCCACCACCTTTTTGGTTAATGCTATGTTCTCTTCATAGCTCAAATGTGAACCATCTATCATTACCGATGAAAAACCGGTTTCTATACATGATTTACACAATTCAAAACTGTCACCATGATCCAAATGTAATACTATAGGAATATCACAACCCAATTCATGCGCATATTCGGTAGCACCTTTAGCCATGTTTTTTAATAAATTTTGATTAGCATACTTTCTGGCACCGCTTGATACCTGCAGTATAACAGGTGATTTGGTTTCCACACAAGCCATAATAATGGCTTGTAACTGCTCCAGATTGTTAAAATTAAAAGCCGGAATGGCATACTTGCCTGCCATGGCCTTTTTGAAAATTTCTCTTGAATTTACTAAACCTAATTCTTTATATGTCATAACTGATATTTTTTGTGCTTTTTCAATTTTTGCAAAATTACCACTTTTAAATTGATTTATACTTACCAAACGCTTAAAAAATAGTTTTTTTTATTTTTTTCCCTTATTATTATACCCTATATGAGCTCATGCTCAAATAAAAATAGTACCTTTGCATTTTATTAACAACATTTAAAAATATGATACAAAGAATTCAATCATTGTTACTTGTATTGGCAGCCGCCTGCTTTATAGCTGCCTGTTTCCTGCCACTGGGCACTATCACCACCGATTACGCATTGTATGAATATAATGCATGGTCACTCCATGACTGCACTCCGGATGCACAAGTAATACATCAAAACTATATTATAGGTTTAATTGATTGCATATTAGCAGCATTGGCACTGGTTACCGTGTTTCTGTATCGTAAACGTCCTCTCCAATGTAAATTGTGCCTGGCCGGCATGTTCTTAAATTTGCTGCTCATAGTACTCATAAGTATGGTATTTCCTGATTGGATATACAAAAAAATGGACATAATTAACGGCAACGAAATGGTTATGTCTATGTGGGCAATGCTGTCTATTATACCGGCTTTGCTTTTCTACCTGGCCGAAAAGTTCATTACCCGTGATGAAAAACTGGTTAGAGCAGCTGACCATTTACGCTAAATAATACATCATGAATTTTAAATTACATGCCCCCTTTACCCCTTCAGGCGACCAGCCCGAAGCTATAAAGGCTCTGGTAAAAGGTCTGCAACAGGGTGACATGCACCAAACACTACTCGGCGTTACCGGCTCGGGAAAAACTTTCACCATAGCTAACGTATTGGCCCAAATTAACCGCCCTGCCCTCATTCTTAGCCATAATAAAACATTGGCAGCCCAACTTTACGCCGAATTTAAAGACTTTTTTCCCGAAAATGCCGTAGAATACTTTGTATCATATTACGACTACTACCAGCCTGAGGCCTATATCCCTACCACCAATACCTACATTAAAAAAGACCTGGCTATTAATGAAGAAATAGACAAAATGAGGCTCAACGCCACCTCCGCCCTACTCTCAGGACGCCGTGATGTAATAGTAATATCATCAGTATCATGTATATACGGTATAGGCAACCCGGAAGAATTTGCCAAAGGAACCCAACACTTACATGTAGGGGATACCATATCACGTAATGTATTATTGCGTAATTTGGTAGCTGCCCTCTATAGCCGCACCGAAATGAGCCTGGAAAGAGGTAAATTTCGAGTACAGGGTGATACATTAGATATATATCCCGCCTACGGGGAAATAGCCTACCGTATTATGTTTTGGGGAGACGATATAGAATCCATATCCGCCATTACCCCCACGGAAAATGCCATAGTAGAATCACTTAACGATGTTACCATATACCCTGCCAATATATTTGTTACATCTCAGGATATTATTAATCAGGCAGTAAAAGAAATTCAATACGACCTTCATGACCGCACAGAATACTTTCACGAAATAGGTAAACATCAGGAAGCCAAACTGCTTGAAGAACGTGTAACCTACGATTTGGAAATGATTAAAGAATTGGGCTATTGCTCCGGTATAGAAAACTATTCCCGATATTTTGACCGCCGCAAACCTAATACCCGCCCTTTCTGCCTGCTAGACTATTTTCCTAAAGATTTCATTACGGTAATAGACGAAAGCCACGTTACCGTGCCTCAAATAGGCGGCATGTATGGAGGCGACCGTTCCCGAAAAATGAATTTGGTAGAATATGGCTACCGCCTGCCATCAGCATTGGATAACCGTCCCCTTAAATTTGATGAATTTGAACAACTTACCCATCAATGCATATACATATCGGCTACCCCTGCAAACTGGGAGCTGGAACAAAGCAACGGCATAATAGTAGAACAGGTAGTACGTCCTACAGGACTGCTTGACCCCGTAATAGAAGTGCGTCCCTGTACCCATCAGGTGGACGACCTGCTGGAAGAAATAGACAAAACAGTAAGCCAAAATGAACGTGTATTGGTTACCACCCTCACCAAAAGAATGGCGGAAGACCTGTGCCAATACCTCATCCGTATGGACGTACGTACCCAATACATCCACTCCGACATAGATACCATGGACCGCGTGGAAATATTACAACAACTGCGTGACGGTGCCATTGATGTACTGGTGGGCGTAAACCTGCTACGTGAAGGCCTTGACCTTCCTGAAGTATCACTCGTAGCCATACTCGACGCCGATAAAGAAGGCTTCCTCCGCTCCGAACGCTCCCTTACACAAACAGCAGGCCGCGCCGCCCGTAACGCTAACGGCCGCGTAATATTCTATGCCGATAAAATAACCAAATCTATGAAGGCAACTATGGATACCACGGCCAAACGTCGTAAAAAACAAATGGCATACAATGAATTACACCATATAGTGCCCAAAACAGTACAACGAAACCGCTCCACCACCGTGTTCACCACCGCCATAGAAGAAAAAATAATCAACGCAAACAAAGAATGGGAAGAAAAATCTAAACAAAAACTTGAAATAGATGCAACTATTAATCTTAATACCAATGATATAAACAAACTTATAAATGCTAAAACCAAAGCCATGGAAAACGCAGCCAAAGAACTTGATTTTATACTGGCCGCACAATTAAGAGACGAAATATCCCTTCTGAAAAAACAAAAAAAGCAACAAATTTAATTGTTGCCTATATATGGGTAACCTTAAAATGTGATTAAGAATTTCTTAATACCTTATCTATTGCATCTAACTGCTCTTTGAATTTTTTATCAGTCTCCTTTAAGTTATCTATAGTTCTACATGCATGCAATACCGTAGCATGATCCTTTTTACCACATTGCGTTCCTATTAAGGCCAACGATAAATCAGTGTACTTTTTGGCAAAAAACATAGATACCTGCCTCACCTGCACCACATCACGCTTACGCGATGAGGAAAACATTTCACTCACAGGTATATTAAAATAATCACATACTACCTTTTGTATGTAATCTATAGATATTTCGTGCGCCGTATTACGCACAAATTTATCTATCATCTGCTTAGCCAACTCCACTGTTATTTTCTTCTTGTTCAGCGACGACTGCGCCAATATGGATATAATAGCACCCTCTATTTCCCTTATATTGGTAACTATTCTACATGATAAATATTCTATAACCTCCTCCGGTATGCTATCTATACCACTGTTATATAATTTATTGCGTATTATACGCATACGGGTTTCCTTGTCCGGAGCCTGCAAATCAGCCGACAATCCCCACTTAAAACGGGACAACAATCTTTGCTCAAAACCTAATATCTCCGCAGGCGACTTGTCTGCAGTAATAATAATTTGACGATGCTTTTGATGAAAATAATTAAATATATGAAAAAATACTTCCTGCGTTTTCTCCTTGCCGGCCAAAAACTGTATGTCATCTATAATGAGCATGTCTAACATTTGGTAAAAATGAACAAAGTCATTAATATTATTACCTCGTGCCGCCTCCACATACTGCTGCATAAAAGTATCGGAATCAACATATAATACCGTTAAATCAGGCCGATTAATTTTAGCCTGCAACCCTATGGCATGCGCCAAATGCGTTTTACCCAAACCTACACCGGAATATAAAAACAATGGATTAAATGCCGTATTACCGGGATTCTCGGCTATGGCATAGCCGGCAGCACGAGCCAATCGGTTACACTCGCCTTCTATAAAATTGTCAAAATTTAAGTCCTTATTCAATTGGGACTGTATGTTCATCTTCTTTAAACCCGGTAACACAAAAGGATTAGGTATCTCCTTTTGCGACGTGTTCTCATCTATGCTGATGTTAATATTGCGGCTCTGCGACTCCAAATTACCTACACCTGATGTGGGTAACACCATGGTGTTATCATTGGTAACCAATATTTGATACTCTACCTTGCCTTCAGGACCTAATACCCTGCGTATGGCACTTTTAAGTATTTGCCAATAGTTACCTTCTATCCATTCGTAATAGTATAAACTGGGTGTTTGTATCGTAAGGACATTATTTACCAAATTAATAGCCTTAATGGGAAGAAACCATGTGTTAAAACTGTTCTCTTCTATATTATCCCTTATGATGCTTAAGCACTCATTCCATACCGATGTACAATCACGAACAAAATCGTTAGCCATTATATTCCATTTTTTGCGTTTTATTCACTATAGTAAAAAACAAAAATAATACCCCACTATTTTTCAAATATTTAGCATTCTCTTTTTGCCTTCACTTTCAAACTGCAAAGATAGGTAAAAAAAAGTTTAGAAAAAAATATTTTTACACCATATTTTTAAAAATAAAAATGTATAATGTTTAAGTTGATTATTATCATAGTACTGTAAATAAGCTAAATACACATTTTGCTATATAAACTATTAACAAAAACTATTTGGGCACGGCTCATTTTCACTTTTCATGATATTGTTAATATATTATACCGCAAGCCTGTAAAAAAAAATGGTATTTTTGCAATATGAAACAACAGTTTGAAACATATATACACACCCGTCATTTGCTCACACCTCAGTCTCATGTGCTTTTGGCCATAAGCGGTGGCGCCGATTCTATGGTAATGCTACACCTGTTTGAACAACTGAACTACCCCATAGCCATAGCCCATTGTAATTTTCAACTAAGAGGCAATGACGCCTTACGTGATGAAGAATTTGTACTGCAATATGCACACACACACCATATACCTATACATAATATAAGATTTAATACCACCGAGTATTGCCAACAACATAATATTTCTATAGAAATGGGCGCACGCCAACTGCGATACGAATGGTTTGACCTACTTATACATCAATATCATTACACCTGCCTGGCTACCGCCCACCACATGGACGACTCCCTGGAAACCTTCTTCCTAAATGCCATACGCAAAACAGGCATTAGCGGCCTGCACGGTATACTGCCCCAATCCGGCTACATTATTCGCCCCATGCTGTTTTGTACCAAAAAAGATATACTCCAATATGCACATACACACCATCTTAACTATATGGAAGACTATACCAATAACGAAGACGATGTACAACGAAACTTCATCCGCCTGCATATTATACCCCTGTTTGAACAACTCCGACCCGACTTTAAACCTAACCTGAACGCCACCACCCGTATATTACATGAACAGGAACTTATATATAACCAACATATTAACAGCATAAAACAACGCATCATACACCAACAGGGCGACAATTACATTATCCCTATAGCCGACCTTACCTCACTACACCCCACCACTACCTACGTGTACGAATGCATACGCTCCTATGGCTTTAATTATAGCCAGGCCGAAAATATTACCCGCTCTTTACCACTGAACGAAGAAAAGACTTTCGCCTCTACAACATTTATCCTTACCAAAACACGCACACAACTCCTTATTCAACCATTATCCACTTTACTATCACCCAATTATATCACCACTCCCATAACTGACATATCGGCTTTACAGGCCATGGGCATACAAGCGGAATTGGTTCCCCATACACCCGATTTTACATTCGAAAACAATAAAAATACAGCTTATTTTGATTACGATCAAATACAATTTCCCCTCGCCATACGCTCATGGCAACAGGGTGATTACTTTTACCCCATACACGGAAAAGGAAAAAAGAAAATAAGCGACTTTTTTACCAATATTAAACTGAATAACAGCCAAAAACATCAAGCCCGACTGCTACTCCATGCCAATAATGACATATTGTGGATAATAGGCTATCGCAGCGATAACCGCTATGCGGTTACCGCCCATACACACACCATATTAATACTGCGTATATTATAATTTATCTATACTATAATTGAATCGGGATTGAAAATTTTTCCTGAATAATGACAATACGACATAATATACAGCCAATACCCCTAACGCTATGAGTGCCTGACATAACTCACTGTGTACCACACATAGGCTTACGCAAAAGGCTATGAACATGAGTACTAATGGTAATACATAAGCATAAAATACCGCCCTTAAACCCACGCTCCCTTTCATGCCTACTCTCACCTGCTCTCCTACATGGTATTGCGTAGCCTGTGCCACTAATATTACATATATCATAGGCTTGCCCTCTTTTACGGCACAGGCAGATTTATTTACACAGGCTGCACAGGCTTCACTACGCGATATAAGTACATGCACCTCGCCCTCCTCCACCTGCGTAACCGTGGCCGTATGATATATTATTTCACTCATACTATTTTAATATTTTATCTAATTCCGCCTGCAACTGCGCTGCCTCCTGATACCCTGTGGAAACATGATACCCCTTTCTGTTGCAAAATATAAAAGTAGGTATACCGGTAATACCCCAATGTATACTCAACTCCCTTAATACATCTACATTTGCCTTGTAAAAATTAATTCTATCACCATACTCCTTAGCCAAGGCCTCATATATGGGCGACATAGCAGCACATGGCTTGCACCATGTGGCATAAAAATCTACCACACAAGGCCTGCTACCATTATATTTCCACTTGTGTATAGCATCACGGCCCGCTACCAACCGCTCAAACTCTTCTTCAGAGTTAATGTGAACAGGTATATGCTCTTCGCCTTCATTTACCACTACAGCCTCTTGGAATTCCGCACTATCAGCTTCTACAGCATCTTCCTGCATGGTTGATTGTGAATTTACATTACTGCAAGCTGCCATCATACAGGCTATACCTGCCACTGCTATATAACTTGTCCATTTATTCATCATATATATGCTATTTCTAATTTTTACATATGCAAAGGTAACATTTTTTAGAACTCGCTATACCCGTTTTACTGCAACTTTTTTTTCAACACAACCCGTTTTTACCATTATTACAACTGTTTTCCATTGCCTGTGATAAATTGTAGAATGTTGTAATTCAATGATATATAAAATATTTTTGACATATACTGTCAAAAAAAAGACAAAAAAAAATAAAACCCGTATTTATTTTATACTATCACAAAAAAAATGCCAATACATTCATTGTTAATAACAAAAAAAAATATACCTTTGCATTTGTATATTACTCCTACATGGGTACTATTCACATATTATAAATACTTACAAACTTTAAATCATTATGAACTTTAAAAAAACATATTCCGCATTGCTTGTGCTATATATATGCACTATGCATGTACTGCAGGCACAAATTTATGACAGTTTTTCATCACCATGGGGCACAGGACCCGTGCATTGGGAAGGTGATACCCTAAGTTTTATCGTAAATAGTAATAACCAACTGCAACTGCAAGCCGATAAAGCCGGCACCTGCTACATTTCCACCCCTTATCCCTTTGGCTATAATGCACCCATGGAATGGGAAATGGAAGTAAAAATGAGTTTTGCCCCTTCAGCCAATAATTATTGCCGCCTATACCTGCAAGCCGATACCGACATGCTCACCGATACTGCCTTAAGCGGCTACTATTTGCTCATAGGAGAAAACGGTAGTAACGACGCCATAAAACTATACTACCAGCATCATCATACTCACACCATGCTGGCCTCAGGTACGGAGAGTGCGGTAGCATCAGCCTTTGATATACGTATACGCGTAGTTACATCAGCCTCATTTGATACCCTCAGCATATACACCGCACCCGCCGATAGGGCAAACTGGCAACATGAATGTACCATTACCGACTTTAAATTCCTTTCTCACTATTACATAGGCATGCTATGCACCTTTACGCTGTCAAATAGCACCAAATTTATATTCGATGACATATACCACGGTCCGCTACGCAAAGATACCCTGCCTCCCTGCCTTACTTCTTATGAATCCGAACCTCAGGATAGCATTATAACACTGCATTTTAGCGAAGCTGTGGATACCGATATGATAGACATAAACAATTTTTACTTATCACATATACAACCGGATATGTTACATTTTAATCCTCAAGCCACCGATTGCTACCTACACTTGCCCACATGCCTTCAATATAATACCAACTATACATTATATATATATAATGTACATGACCCTGCCGGCAACAGCATGCCCGATACCGTCATTAATTTGTTTTATTGCCGGCCACATGCCTTTGATATACTGCTACATGAAATTATGCCCTCACCATCGCCTTCATTGGGACTGCCCGAAACGGAATACATAGAACTATTCAATACCCGCCCCTATGCTATGTCGCTAAAAAATTGGACTTTAAAAATTGGCAACAACGTCAAACTACTTCCCGATACCATCATTCCCGCTTTTTCATACGCCATTATTACCGCCGCCAATACGGCCTCATGGTGGCAGCAATATAATCGTGTAATACCGGTATCAGGACTGCAAATAACCGATAAGGGAATGAATATTAGCTTATACGACTCTTCACTTCTCCTCATACACGCCATAGGCTACACCGAAGAATGGTACCGTGATATTATGCATAACCATGGAGGCATAGCCTTAGAAATGGCCGATTACCGACATCCCTGCGGCGAAGAAAATAACTGGGTACCATCTGCCCATGCCCATGGCGGCACCCCTGGTAGTGCTAACAGCGTAAGCTATACCAATACCGACACCATATCACCTTACATTCACCACATAGCCGTACTTACCGATACCACCATAGCCGTATATTTTTCCGAAAAAATATGGCATGACGGCCTGAACTTACCGGCGAACTACACCCTTTTGCCCGCAGGGCATATAACACAGGTAAACTATGAAGAAGATATTCCTCAATATATAATTCTTACTACTTATCCTTCACTTGATTACAATATGGAATACACCCTTTTTATTAGTGATACCCTCACCGACTGTGTGGGCAATAACTTTATCATGCCTTGTTTTTGCCCCTTTACCAGAGCCTACGATGCTGATAGCAATGACGTAATAATAAATGAAATACTGTTTAATCCGACCGATAACGGCGTGGACTTTGTGGAAATATATAATACCACCAATCACGCTATTAATATGCATCATTTACAACTGGCTACCCGCAATAAGCAGGGCGACCTTACTTCCATACACAACCTTACCTCTATAGCCCAATACCTGCCGGCCCATACCTACGCTCTGCTCTCTACCAATAGCAGTAAAGTACAGGAAGTATACTACTGTCCTCATAAAGAATACTTTATACAAATGAAGGATTTTCCCGCCTACGCCAATGAGCAGGGAGATGTAGTACTACTGAGTAACAATAAAATAACAGATGAATTCATATATGATGCCGCTATGCATTATTCCATGCTTACCAATGTAAAAGGGGTGAGTTTGGAACGTATAAGCCCCTACGCTCCTACCTGCCAAGCTTCCAATTGGCACTCCGCAGCCGCAAGCACAGGCTATGCCACACCGGGATACAAAAACTCGGCATTTAGCTCACCCAATACTATACAGGACGATGTAATCACACTGGAACCTGCCTTATTTTCACCCGATAACGACGGCTATCACGATATACTGCACATACATTACGCCTTTGACCAACCCGGCTATAGGCTTAGCCTATATATATATAATGAAAACGGCATACTGCTACGCACCCTGGTAAACAATGAACCCGTAGGTACTGCCGGATTCTATACATGGGACGGCTGCATAGAAAACGGCATTAAAGCCGGAATAGGTAACTATATAGTAGTAGCTTCCTATTGGAATACCGCCGGTGTGCACCGTAAAATAAGAAAAACATGTGCCTTGGCTATAAAAAAATAAGAGTAATAAATGTTTATATATAAAAAAAAAGTATTTTTGCATATTGGTTTATAACATACGCAAAAAATATAAATAACATAATATTAATCAAATTCAGTTAACATGAAACGTTCAATTTTTTTCAGCCTTGCCTTGGTGGGTATACTAAGCCTCGGCATGGCACAACCCATAGTGGGAGAAAAAGTTCCGGGGGATAATCATCCGGTGAAAACACACAAAGCCAATGGTGATTGGGATATACAGTTTTCCACTACCATGACAGGTAAAATGACCAGCCCTATAGGCGCTGCAACCGTTAATGATACCATATTTATGGGTAGCGCCGTGGCCGCTAAATTATACAAAGTAGTAAACAATGTAGCCATAGACTCGTTTACTGTTTCGGGTATTTCCGCCAGCAGTTATACCAATGCTTATTGTGTAGGCCTGGCTTATGATGGCACCAATATGTACCTTGCCAATGGTGACAATAAAATATACAAATTAGCTGCCGATATGAAATCAGTTGCCTCCACTATTACCCTTTCCTCTTCTATACATGCAGGCTATATAGCTTATGATGCCCATGCCGATAACGGCAACGGAGGTTTCTACACCGGTATATCCTCTAACAGCATTAATCTGGTATCACTTTCAGGTACCACATTAAAAACCATTACTATGAGTGAATTAGGATACACATGTGATGAAGGATTTTGGAGTGCAACCATGGATAATACCAACGGCTATCTTTACCTGCTGGAACGCTATCCGCAAAATATAGTACGTATAGACCCTGCCACCAAAAAAATTAACGCTCCCATACACAATATAGCTGATGATAAATCCGCATGGAAAGACTATTACGCTTATGGCATATATATTCAGCCGAATATATACTCCGCAGGTACCACCACTTTAGGTGTTACTTATATGGCTAAATATCACATAGGTTATGATTTTGCTACCGTAAATGCATTATCTGATGAAGGCATACATGTAGCAGGTACCAATATGGAATTATTCCACAAGGTAAATACCCCCAAAACCATATATGCCCAATTTGTAAATACAGGTAAAAATGCATTAAAATCATATATTTTCAACTATGAAGTTGATGGACAGGTGTACTCCGATACCCAATCGGGTAAAAACTATATGGACTATTATAATGGTTTTACTCTCACTCACGCTACCACCTTCACTCCTACACAAAATGACACCAAATACAATATGAATATATGGTTATCTGATATTAATGATACCGGTATTAATTCCGATACTTTGACTTTCACATTTGAAACCTTCAGCAATGCCGTACAACGTAACGTATTACATGAAGCTTTTTCATCAGCTACCTGCTCTCCCTGTAAATCAGGTAACGCTAATTTGAAAAAAGTACTGGATGCCAATGAACACTGGACATGTATTAAATATCAGGTAAACTGGCCGGGTAATGGTGACCCCTACTATACCTCCGAATGCTATACACGTAGAAGCTATTATAATGTATCAAGTGTACCTCAAATGTTTTCCGATGGTAACTACTGGAATGGCAATTCGAGCAACTATACTGCCAATCTGCTCGCTACTGAAGCTGCTAAGCCCGCATTTGTGGACCTTAATGCCTCTCTCACCTATGACGGAAATAAAAAATTTAACGCCACCGTTACCATTGATCCTCTTAAATCCTATACAGGTGATAACCGTTTGTTTGTAGCCCTTGTAGAGAGCAAAACCACCAAAAATATAGCTGACGAATACTTAAATTACTACGGTGCAGCTACTTTTTATTATAATTTTGACACCGTATTCCACCATGTAATGAAGAAATTCATGACCAGCACTACCGGTCAAAAAGTTACCTTGAACGAAGGCGAACAGCTTAATTTGGATTTTGAATATGAATTCAAAGGGTCATATCGTTTACCGGCTGACGCTCAAAATCCTATAGATCTCACCAAAGAAAACTCCGTAGAAGACTATAATCACATCTACCTGGTATATTGGATTCAAAATTACACCACCAAAGAAGTGCTTCAATCAGGAAAAGCAGGCAAAGCTTCCGCTATCAATGAAGCTGTTGCTGCAGGTAAAGTAAGCATATATCCTAATCCTGCTCAAAACATACTAAACATAGCTTCCGCAAATGAGGTGGAAAATGTAGACATATACAATATGTTAGGCCAAAAAGTAATGAGCAGCCAATCAGCACAAGTAAACATAAGCAATTTGTCTGACGGCATGTACATAGTAAATGTACGTACCAATGTCGGTACCGTTACTTCCAAATTCGTAAAAGAATAATCGGGTAACACATTGCTATTAAAAAAAAAGAGAAAACCATAAGGTTTTCTCTTTTTTTTTATCCCCACCTCTTTATCACACTTAAGCATGAATAAATTCTTTGCACGTAACCTTATATAAATGATAAAAAAATGCTACCTTTGTAGCATGAAGAAATATATATATAAATGTGGCATTGTATGCATGTGTATGCTCATAGGTAGCATACTTATCACCTGTGACACGCAGGAGGATCCCGTACCCTACACGCCTGTGGATTTTACAGTAAGCATATACGCTAATAACTTAGTGCATGTAGGTAATTATGAATATTTTAGCGGTGGTATTAAAGGCATAGTGGTGTACAGGTTGGACCTTACCACCTTCTACGCTTATGACAGGGCTTGCCCTTATGACTGGCGTTATGGCTCATACGTAGAAGTGGATAGTACCGATAATATTACGCTTATAGACTATGACTGCGGCTCCACCTTTAACATACTCAACGGCTACCCCATGGACGGTATGGCCACACAGCCGCTTAGAAGCTATAATGCCGTAATGGTAGACGACATCCACCTTAGGGTATATAATTAACCGATTATCATTTATTTACCATGTATATTATGAATAATAAAGCGAACATAAGTCTGTTAGCAATACTCCTTATAATGGGAGGTATGGCTCAGGCTCAAAAAGACTATCCCTGTGACATAGAATTGAGCAAAAAGGCCATAAAACTATGTGCTCAGGCTAAAGCTGCCCAAAATAAAGGTGAAAACAGCAAGGCTACCGCTCTATATAAGCAATGTATAGCCGAGCAGGACGACTGGGCCGAGCCCTACTACCGCTTGGGTATGCAGGCCATACGCCAATTGGAACGAAGTGAAGATAAGCCTGATAATTTATACCAATCGGCCATACAATATTTTGAAAAAGTAATAGCCTGCTGTCCGGACTATAAAATGGACGCCTATCTGCATTTAGGCAAACTGAATTATAGTATAGGCCAATACAATAAGGCGGTGGAATATCTGCAATACTTTGTAGAAGACCCTGACCGCATTAATCCCCGCCAACATGAAGAAGCCGATTTGTTTCTTACCTATTCGGCTGAATATGCCAAATTGTACGGCAATCCTGTTCCCTATGATCCTAAGCCCGTTCCGGGCATGTCCACCTCCGATGATGAATATTTGGGACGCATATCACCCGATGAGGAAAATATGTACTTTACCCGTAGAAAAATAATTAACAAAGAGCAATACGGACAAAAAATCACCAATATTAAGGAAATATTTACCCATAGTATCCGTATGAGCAATGGAGACTTTACCGTAGGCGAAGCCCTCCCTGCCCCTTTTAACCGTACCGAAAACGAAGGAAGCCCCACTATTACACTGGATAACAGCTATATGGTGTTTACCCGCTGCGCCAATATACCCGTGGCAGGCACCGCCGGTGAAACCTACTATAATTGTGACCTTTTCTACACCGAATACATTGACGGCGAATGGACACCTATTAAAAACATGGGTAAAAACATTAATCGTGAGGACTCATGGGAAGCCCAAGCCAGTGTAAGTCCCGACGGAAAAGTACTGTTTTTTGCCAGCAACCGCCCCGGCGGCCATGGTGACGGCGATATAGATATATATTATTCCTTGCGTGATGCCAATGGAAATTGGCAAAAAGCCGTAAATGCCGGCAATGTTATCAATAGCGAAGGTAATGAAAAATCACCCTTTATACATGCCGACGGACGCACGCTATACTTCTCCTCCAATGGCTTTACCGGGTTGGGAGGCTACGACGTGTACTATTCCCGCCTGTCAGATAAGGGCGTATGGCAAAAACCAGTGAATATGGGCTACCCCATTAACTCCGAAGCCGATGAAGTGGGATTCTTTGTCAACACCATGGGTAATAAAGCCTACTTTGCCAGCAATGCCATAAGCGGCAACTTTGATATATGCCAATTTGACCTGTACGAAGAAGCCCGCCCCGAAAAGGTAATACTTATTAAAGGCGTAATAGAAAACATGAACACCAATGAAGACGCCGCACCTGCTAAAGTAGAACTTAAAAACATATCGTCCAAGCAAATTACCAGCATTAAGGTAGATAACCAAACCGGTAAATACGCCGCCATAGTCAATAATGTAAAAGACGATTACCTGCTCACCATTAAACAGGAAAATTATGCCTATGAAGCCCGCTACATATCCGCCGACTCCATAGCCCAAAACGGCAGCGTGGAATACCATGGTATGGACTTTCATATGCAGGAAATAGAACAAGGTAAATCATACAAAATAAATGATATATACTACACTACCAATTCCTCCGAACTCACCGAAGCCTCTAAGGTGGTACTGGACGTACTCATTGACTTTTTGAATGATAACCCTAATATTAGAATAGAAATACAAGGTCACACCGATAACATAGGTAAATATGAAGATAATTTAACATTATCCAATAACAGAGCACACTCTGTATATAACTATTTGGTTCAAAATTACATACAACCGGACCGACTCACCTACAAAGGCTACGCCGACAAAAAACCCATAGCCGATAACAAAACTGAAGACGGAAGAGCCAAAAACCGTCGTACCGTATTTGTTATTACCCATAATTAAAGTAAAAAAAAATTATTGGCAATTTGTTTTTTCTTACTTTTTATGCCCTATTTTAGGCATCTTTTTTCGGTTTTTTATGGCATTTTACACATGTAACTGACTATTAGACCAATAAAATTTTGCAAAAGCATTGCTTTTTATCAAAAAATAGTCTAACTTTGCAGAATTATTAAAGCATTTAAATAAATTAAATATAAATAAAAATAATAAGAAATGAAAACAGCTTATAATTTTAACGCAGGTCCCTGCGTATTACCGAAAGAAGCAGTTGAATCTACCATAGCTGCTATCCGTGATTTTGATAACACCGGTATAGGTTTAATGGAAATATCTCACCGTACTCCCGGTTGGGAACGCACCATGGAAGAAACCCGTCAATTATGGCGTGAATTATTAAATATTCCTGCAGAATATGAAGTATTGTTCCTTGGTGGTGGTGCCAGCACCCAATTCATGACTGTTCCTGCTAACTTATTGAATAAAAAAGCTGCCTACCTGCAAACAGGTGTATGGGCCAAAAAAGCCGCTAAAGAAGCTAAAAACTTTGGTACTGTAGATATCATTGCTTCATCAGAAGATAAAACTTACAGTTACATACCTAAAGGTTGGGTTGTTCCTGCTGACGCCGATTACTTCCACATCACTACTAATAACACCATATATGGTACTGAAATCCGTAAAGACTTTGCCGCTAACGAAATCAATAACGTTATGCTGGTAGCTGATATGAGTTCTGATATTATGAGCCGTCCTGTTGACGTTAAAAAATATGGCCTCATATACGGTGGTGCTCAAAAGAACGTAGGTCCTGCCGGCGTTACTTTTGTTATAGTACGTAAAGACATACTTGGTAAAATTACCGATCGTCAATATATGAACCCCCTGCCTACTATGGTGGACTACCGCACTCACGCAGTAGAAGAAGCTAAAAACATATCTATGTTCAATACTCCTCCCGTACTGCCTATATTCGTAATGCACGAAACATTAAAATGGGTTAAAGACACCATAGGCGGTGTAGAAGCCATGAACAAAATTAACCTGAAAAAATCTTCCTTATTATATGAAGAAATTGACCGTAACTGCATGTTTGTAGGTACTGCCGCTAAAGAAGACCGTTCTATCATGAACCACTGCTGGGTAATGGCTCCCGGTTATGAAGATAAACAAGACGCTTTCATGGCATTTGCTAAAGAACGAGGTATGGTGGGTATTAAAGGTCACCGTTCGGTAGGCGGTTTCCGCGCTTCATTATACAATGCCTGCACCATAGAAGCTGTAGAAGCTCTCGTACAATGTATGCAGGATTTTGAAAAAGCCAACAAATAATAACATTAAAAAAAAGAATTGAAATGAAAGTTTTAATTGCAACAGAAAAACCTTTTGCTAAAGTAGCTGTAGATGGCATACGCAATGTGGTAGAAGCCAATGGTTATGAATTGGTTCTTTTAGAAAAATATACCGATGTAAACGAATTATACGCAGCCGTTACTGACGTAGACGCCATGATAGTTCGTTCTGATAAAGTTACCAAAGAAGTAATTGACCACGCTAAAAACTTAAAAATAGTAGTTCGCGCCGGTGCCGGTTACGATAATTTAGATTTGGAAGCCTGTACCGCTAAAGGCATAGTAGCTATGAATACTCCCGGTCAAAACTCTAACGCTGTTGCCGAATTGGTTATGGGTATGCTGGTGTATGGTGTTCGTAACTTCTATAACGGTAAGTCAGGTTCGGAATTAATGGGTAAAAAATTAGGTCTTTTGGCTTTTGGTAACGTAGGCCGCAATGTGGCTCGTATAGCTAAAGGATTCGGTATGGATGTATATGCTTTTGACGCATTCTGTCCTAAAGATGCCATTGAAGCTGCCGGCGTTCACGCCGTAGATTCAAGAGATGCTCTATTTGAAACCTGTGACATAGTATCTTTACACATTCCTGCTACTGCAGAAACTAAACAAAGTATTAACTATGACGTAGTAGGCAAAATGAAAAAAGGCGGCATTCTCATCAATACTGCCCGTAAAGAAGTTATTGACGAAGCCGGTTTGCTCAAATTAATGAACGAACGTACCGATTTGAAATACATATCAGACATTATGCCTGATGCCGATGCTGAATTTAAAGCATTTGAAGGTCGCTATTTTGCCACCCCTAAAAAAATGGGTGCCCAAACAGAAGAAGCTAATATCAATGCCGGTATAGCTGCTGCTAACCAAATAGCCGATTTCTTCAAAACCGGTAACAAAAAATTCCAAGTAAACAAATAACAGTTATTCGGTATTTCCTAAAAAAGAGCATTTTTTATAGAATGCTCTTTTTTTTTATATCATTTTAAATATAGCAAATTTAAGGTTTACTCCCACACCCTATTCCATTTTAACCATAAAAATAATATTAGCATAGTGTTATATAAAAAAATATATAAATAATCCGTTTATATTATTTTTTTTTGTATATTTGCACATTGAAAAATATATACATGATAAATATTGCAATTAAAGAGCATATAACACGAGTTTTTCAACGAATATGGGGGCATATAAGCATCCCGTTCAGCCTTGTTTTTACAGGCTTAAAACGCAAATATACCATCTCTTTTCGCTCTTGTCATCATGTAAAAAAGCAA
>JAZLLK010000038.1:0-52037 GCA_045598105.1 Bacteroidales bacterium
TGACCGCTGGGGACAAAGAATATTTATGTCAGAAGATCCTACCGAAAAATGGGATGGCATGGTAGATGATAAATATGTAGCACCTAACACCGTGTATTCATATAGAATCGTCGTACGAGACTATACCGGTCAGGAATATGAGTATATAGGTCATGTGAGTGTGCTGAGGTGAGCCGGAGCATATAGCATACAACATAAGGGGCACTCTATAAGAGTGCCCCTTATGCTATAATAGGTGAGCGTTACCACACATTGTTGAAATCTTCAGTGTTACGTACTTGAGGATCACGCTGGTATTCCAGTAGTTTTGCATATTTTTGATAAGTGGTACAGGCTACGCTTACAGATATACTTAAGCCGTCAATGCCGCCCATAAATCCTTTGTGTAGTATGTATTTGGTGAAAAATGCCGACAGATAGTGTACAAAGGGGGCACACGATGATATTTTTTTGCCTTGCAGGTACATAATTTTTGCACTGCGGGTGCTATAGTTTCTTTCGGCTTTGCCAAAAAGTTCTCCTATATTTTTGAAAGAATAGTGTAGAATATCGTTTTTGAGGTAACATACTTTTTTGCCTTCTACGTAGGCATGTTGTTTGGACGGGCAGAAACGGGTACGGTTTTTGTTGTATAATCGTATACAGTAATCGGGGTACCAGCGGCATTGTTTAATCCAGCGGCTACCTATGTGATTTCTTCGCCTTACGGCAAAGGAGTCATAAGGGGTATTTAGGTTTAGGGAGTTAATGGTTTCGGCCAATTCAGGTGTAATGCGTTCGT
This sequence comes from Bacteroidales bacterium, assembly GCA_045598105.1. Classification (GTDB taxonomy): domain Bacteria; phylum Bacteroidota; class Bacteroidia; order Bacteroidales; family WCHB1-69; genus UBA1205. The sequence goes on from JAZLLK010000038.1 coordinate 782, forward strand.
CCGCGTCCAGGCTGAATATCCAGTCATTGGAGGCATGGTTAAGAGCAAAATTTTTTTGGATGCCGTCACCTAAATATTTTTGTTGTATTACTATGGCTCCTTCCTGTAGGGCTAATTTCACGGTATTATCCTGACTAATGGAGTCTACCACAATAATTTCATTGCATATAAGTTGGAGTGAACGTATACATTCCACTATATTGTGTTCTTCGTTAAGGGTGGTGATAATGCCTGTTATGTGGTTCATGAGTATATATATTAATATTATATGTAATGTAATAAGATCGGTGTAGTTATTCTAAGGAAGCAATATATTGCAAAGCTTGGAGTTTGTCTAAGGAAATTTGTTGTTTAAGTTCCTCCAAAGTGTTGAATTTTTGTTCGTTTCGGAGTTTGTGTAGAGGTGTAATAGTTATTATGTGGTTGTATATATCATCATTAAAGTTCAGTATGTGTACCTCTATGCTTATAGTATGGAGCCCCAAACTGGGGCGGGTACCTATATTCATTATGCCATAATATATAGAGGAGAATGATGGCAGTATAATGCTTGCCACGTATACGCCGCGTAAGTCGGCAGCAACGTTATGGGATAATATGTTGGCAGTGGGGAATCCCAAAGTTCGACCTATTTCCATGCCATGTATTACTTTTCCTGTAAAACTATTTTGCGTATTGATGGTATTCATAATGTGCAAAGGTAGCATTTTTTTTATTTTAAAAAAAAGTAGGTCTGTTTTTGCATGATATGAAAGTGAAAAAATGAGAAAAATCATGGAAAGATGCTTTTTCTTGTTTTGTAACTTGTTTGTTTATAGTAAGTAACAAAAAATGTAAAAAAATAATGAAAAAAAAACGCTGAAAATTGGCTGTCGTATTCATAATTTTAGTTATTTTGTGAAATATTTTGTATTTTTACAAAGAAATTATAAGTATTTAATACACAACATTATAGATATGCAAAAAGAGGTCAAAGGAAAGATATCGCAGATAATCGGAGCCGTTGTTGACGTAACATTTGACAGCCAAGACAACCTTCCTAAGATTTATGATGCGTTAGAAGTACGTAAAGAAAATGGCGATGTTATTGTATTTGAATGTCAGCAGGACATAGGTGAGAATACAGTAAGATGTATTGCCATGGATTCCACAGATGGTCTTTATAGAGGTATGGAAGCTATATGGACAGGACAAACTATCAGTGTTCCCGCAGCCAATATTAACGGCCGATTACTCAATGTAATAGGGGAAACTATTGATGGTATGGATAAGGTAGAAACTGCAAATAGAAAGAGTATACATCGTACTCCTCCTACCTTTGAAGAGTTGTCCACCAGTACGGAAATCCTTTTTACCGGTATTAAGGTTATTGACTTAATAGAGCCCTATGTAAAAGGTGGTAAAATCGGTTTATTCGGTGGTGCCGGAGTTGGTAAAACCGTATTGATTATGGAAATGATCAATAACATAGCCAAAAAGTATTCCGGTATGTCAGTATTTGCCGGAGTAGGAGAGCGTACCCGTGAAGGTAATGACTTGCTTCGTGAAATGATAGAATCAGGCGTTATTAAGTATGGTGATGAGTTCAAGAAGAGCATGGAGGAAGGCGGTTGGGATTTGTCAAAAGTGAACAAGGACGAATTGAAGGAATCGCAGTGTACCATGGTTTTTGGTCAAATGAACGAACCTCCCGGAGCACGTGCCAGAGTAGCTTTGTCAGGTTTAACAGTAGCAGAGCACTATCGTGATGGTGATGAAGAAACCGGTGGTAGAGATATATTGTTCTTTGTGGATAACATATTCCGTTTTACGCAGGCCGGTTCTGAGGTTTCGGCATTGTTAGGTCGTATGCCTTCAGCAGTGGGTTATCAGCCTACGTTGGCTACTGAAATGGGTATAATGCAGGAACGTATTACCTCTACTAAGAGAGGTTCTATTACTTCAGTACAAGCTATTTATGTACCTGCAGATGACTTAACCGACCCTGCACCTGCAACTACATTCTCCCACTTGGATGCAACTACGGTATTGAGTCGTAAAATTGCATCATTGGGTATATATCCTGCAGTGGATCCTTTGGATTCTACTTCCAGAATACTTACACCTGACATAGTAGGTGAGGAGCATTATAAAACAGCACAAAGAGTGAAAGAAACATTGCAACGTTATAATGAGTTGCAAGATATTATAGCTATTTTGGGTATGGATGAGTTATCGGAAGAAGATAAGCTTACTGTAGCCAGAGCACGTAGGGTTCAGCGTTTCTTATCACAGCCTTTCCATGTGGCAGAGCAGTTTACCGGTTTGAAGGGTGTATTTGTACCTATAGAAGAAACTATCAAGGGTTTCAATATGATACTGGATGGAGAAGTTGACCAATATCCTGAAGCAGCATTCAACTTGGTAGGTACTATAGAAGAGGCTATAGAAAAGGGTAAAAAGATGCTTGCAGAAGCTAAATAGTAACGAATTATTCAAATATACAGATATGAAAGTTGAAATAGTAACACCGGAAGCATCTGTGTTTGAAGGTGAAGCAACATTAATACAATTACCGGGATATGATGGTTTGTTTGAAGTGTTGAATAACCATGCACCTATGATTACGTTTTTAGGAAAAGGAAATGTAAAAATAGAAAATGGGGCTACTACCACACATTTTAATTTAGATGGAGGTGTGGTAGAAGTATTGGCTAATAAGGTTTTGGTATTGGCTGAAAAATGTGCTCCTAAATAGTGACAAATAGTATTGTCAAAGTAAAAAAGAAGAATAAAATTGCCAGCATGAGCGTGCGGTAGTTTTTTCTTCTTTTTTTGTAAAAAAAAGAGAATAAAGGCTGATGTATATAAGATGGAGAGTGTATATATACTAAGTGTAGATACAGCCACCGAAGTATGTTCGGTAGCGGTAAGCAGGAATGGTGTCACCGTAGCCTGTAAGGAATTGAGTGGTGAAAACGCTCATTCACAAATATTATTACCATACATTAATGATATAATGGGGCAGGTGGGAATAGACAAAAGCGAATTGTCGGCGGTAGCGGTAAGCGAAGGTCCGGGTTCGTACACAGGTTTGCGTATAGGTACTTCCACAGTAAAGGGGTTGTGCTATGCGTGGCAGTTGCCTATGATAGCGGTATCTACGTTAGCTGCTATAGCCAAAGGGGCTATGCAGCAGTATGATGGGGTTGATAAGTTGTATTGTCCTATGATAGATGCCAGAAGAATGGAAGTGTATTGTGCCATATATGATGTTCATTTGCACGAAATGTTGCCAATAAATAATGTAATAGTGGATGAGCATAGTTTTGAGCATATATTGGCAGAGCATACTATAGTATTTTGTGGTAATGCCGTAGAAAAAGTAAGGCCTGTGTATGAGTCCAATAAGCATGCCGTATTTTCACAGGCAAGGTGTTCGGCAGCGTACATGTCGGGTATAGCTTATGAGCATTATAAGAATAATAGAATAGTGGATGTGGCTTATTTTGAGCCTTTTTATTTAAAAGCATATCAGTCAGCAGTATCAAAAATAAAGGGTTTGCAATAATATGGAAAGAGAAGAAACCGAAACCATGGGTGAAAAAATAGCTGTGGATATATATGTGGCGGCTACCCAGTTTTGTACATTTATGGAGCATATAGAAGAATTTGAAGTGTCACAAATACTGGATTATATGCTAAAGATTATGCCATTGTTATATATAAAAGGCGGATTATTAAGTATGGATGAAATAGAGGATACGTCGGCATGTGAGCAGTATGTAACAGAAGAAGACTATGAGTTATTGTATTTGGCTACCAAGCGTAAGCTGGAAGAAATAGATTATTATGAATATTATAATTCCTATGTAGGGGAGGTTCAGTCTGCATCATTAAGTGAGTATATGGCAGATGTTTATCAGGATTTAAAGGATTTTGTGTTACTTTATGTTAAAAACACTATTACGGCACAAAAGGCTGCTGCTTATTTGTGTAGCATGCACTTTGAGCAGGGGTGGGGGCTTAAAATACTAACAATATTGCCTTATGTGCATACCATAGTGCATAAAGACAATAGTGAAAGTGATATGTATTAGCCATATAAGTGTATAATATAGAAAGCAAAAAAATGATATCTTTGCATTTTTATAGCTATGGCTATAGAAAAAGTATCACACAGAAATTAAATAAACAGATATATGCAGTCAAAAAACACGACAGAGAATATAGGTTTGTTGGCCTTAATAGTAAAATGGAAAACATTATTGATAGTAGTAGGAGCTACAGCTGCTGTACTATCATTGGTGGTATCATTAATGATAACGCCTAAATTTAAGTCATCGGTAGTGTTGTTGCCTACTTCCAGCAACGCTGTATCACAAATGGTTATGGTAGATGGTAACTATAATGAATTTTTGGATGCCACTCAATTTGGTGATGATATGAAAATAGACCAAATGTTGCAAATATTAAATTCAAGAAAGGTGAAGGATCATTTGATTCAAACTTTTGATTTGGTAAAGCATTATGATTTAGACACCACTAAGAAGTATTGGAAGACCAAATTATATAAGAATTTGGAGTCGGATATTACCTTTAGTCGTACTAATTACATGGGTGTGCAAATAAATGTGGTAGATAAGAATCCGCAAATGGCTGCAGATATAGCCAATGAAATAGCTGATTATTATGATACGCTCAAGCGTGAAATAATACAGCAGCGTACATCGGTGGCATATGTTATAGTGGAGCGGGAAATGGATAGTTTGAATACGTTAGTAGATATTTTATCTGATTCGTTGAGTAAAATAATGGCACATGGTGTATATGATTATGAAACCCAGTCGGAGCGTTTGTATCAGCAGTATGTAAAAGAGGTGGCATCGGGTAATGGTGCTGCTGCCGCTCGTTTACAAAATCAGCTCGCAATATTGGAGCAGTGGGGTCCGCAATATGTGTCTATACGTGATCATGTAATGAATTTGCGTGAAATGCAGCAGGGCATGCAGGCAAAATTGCAAGAGATGAGAGTAGATGCGCAGTATGCCATGAGTCAGAAGTTTGTAGTAGAAAGGGCTGTGGCTGCAGATAAAAAATACTATCCAAAAAAGGCGATGATAGTGGTGGTAAGTACTATATGTGCATTAGTTTTGGCTTTCTTTTTTATATTATGCCAAAGTTCATTGCAGGCTGCTTATATGGAAATAAAGCAGCAAAATAAAACGGAATAAGTTTTGTATTGGCATGTTGTCACAATGGAAGCAGTGGATATGCGGGCATAAGTATGCTACTATGGCATGGGTGGTATGCCTATGTTTTATAGTAGTGTGTGCAGTGTCCATTAAGCATGAATATTTTATAATACCGTATGCTGTATTTGGCTTGTTAGCGTTATATGTATTGTGTTTTCACACCGAATTGTTTTTTTATTTAATATGGTTAGTTATTCCGTTTTCGGTAGAATTGCGGGAGTTATTGCCTAAAACAGCATTCAGCTTTTCCATACCCGGTGAATTAATGCTGGTAGCACTTATGGCATTGTTTTTGTGTAATTTAATTATGTATCGTAATTATCCTATTGATTGCAAAGTTAATAGGATAAGTAGGATATTGTATTTCTATTTGTTTTGGATATTTCTCACATCTATTACTTCCACAATGCCATTAGTGTCGTTTAAGTTTTTTGCGGCAAAATTATGGTTTGTAGCGGTAGCATATTTTTTCTTTTTAGTATTATTGAAGAAGGACATACACAAGGCGTCCACGGCATTACTATGTTATGGTGTGGCTTTAGCAGTGGTGGTGCTTATTACTACCTATAAGCATATTACTTTAGGAGATGTGCGTAAGGTGGCGTATTGGGTAATGAGCCCGTACTATAATGATCACACGGCCTATGGGGCAATATTGGCTTTTTATGTGCCTATATTGGCATTAATTCCATGGATAAATGGTTTGTCAAAATGGAAAAAATGTTTGTCGGTGGTATTATTGATACCTATATTAACGGGTTTGTATTTATCGTTTTCACGAGCTGCATGGTTAAGTGTAATATTGGCTTTGGTGTTGGCAGTGGTAATGTTGCTAAGGATACGATTGCGTACCATAGTAACGGTAATAGTAACTGCAGTGGCGTTAGTTATAGGATTTCAGCATGAAATAGTGCGGCACATGTCGCATAACAGTACCGAATCGTCCACAGGTAATTTTGCCGAGCATGTGCAGTCGGTAAGTAATATTACTACAGATGCATCAAATGTGGAGCGATTTAACAGGTGGTCGGCAGCTATAGATATGTTTAGGCATAAGCCGATATTTGGTTTTGGTCCGGGCACGTATCAGTTCAACTATGCCCCTTATCAAAATCCCAATTATCGCACCATTATATCTACCAATGCCGGGGACGGAGGTAATGCGCATAGTGAGTATTTAGGCCCTTTGTCCGAAATGGGACTAGTGGGAATGGTAGTAGTATTGGTATTGGTGTTTACTGTAATAAGCAGGGGTATAGTAGTGTGCAGTAGATCGCATGACAATAGTATACGTATATATTCGCTCATGGCCACGTTGTCGCTCACTACCTATTTTTTTCATGGAATACTCAATAATTTTTTGGATACGGAGAAGTTAGCTGTACCTGTATTTGGGGCTATGGCTATAATAGTAGCATGTAGTATAAAGCAAGAGAAAGCCTATACGCAGGCCGGTGATGAGAGTAAATATTAGTCTATTTCTTCGTAGTTGGTAAAATCGTCATCAGATTTATTTTTTGTGGCAGTAGTTATTTTCATGTGTTGTATACCGCTTAGTATAGAGGTGGTAAGTGATACTATTATGCTGAAGAGCATAGCCCATCCGAAATTATCTACTGTAAATTTGTCTATGGTAAAATCTACTAATTCTATAACGAATGCATTGATAAATAATATAAAAAGGCCATAGCTGGCTATGGATATAGGAATGGTGAGCAGTATTAATAGGGGGCGAATAAACATGTTTACCAGTATAAAGGTAAGAGCAATGATGAAACCGGTAGAAAGTTTGGGGTCGCCAATATGTATGCCGTTTTTGAGCAGCCATGCTGCCAAAATAACGGAGAAGGTGGTAATGAGCAGTTGTTCGGCCTGAAGTTTTATGTTTTGTAATATTTTGTTTGTCATATAACAGTATTTAAGTTAAGTGCAGATAGTATTTTTTTCCGGGCACGCATTCTATGTTGCCTTTGAGTTCCAGGGATAGCAGTGTGTTAGATAATGTGAGGTTATCCAACTGTGTAGCAATAGCCAAATCGTCTATGCAGAGTCCTTCTTTTTCTTGTAGGGCTTGAATTATTTTTTTTTCGTTTTCGTCAAAGCTAATGAGCAGTTGTGTATTTTCCTGTTTTTTATACGGGTGTCGTTTGCTGGTCCAATTCATCATTACGGCTATATCGTGTCCGCAGGTGAATAGGGCGGCTTTATTTTGTTTTATCAGGTTATTACATCCTGCGGATGTAATATCAGTGGCTTTGCCCGGCAGGGCAAAAACGTCTCTGTCGTAGGAAAAACCCAAGTTAGCGGTAATAAGGGCACCTCCTCGGGCTTTAGCTTCTATTACTATTACGGCATCGCTCATGCCGGCAATAATGCGGTTACGACGGGGAAAGTTAAAGGCTTCGCCGCTTGTATTGCTGGTAAATTCGGTGAACACGCCACCATTTTCTATCATTTGTTTAGCAAGGTTAACGTTGGCGGAGGGGTATAAGAATTTGAGGCCATGGCCTAAAATTCCTATAGTACATAGTCCGTTGTCTAAGGCTGCTTGGTGAGCGGCTGTGTCTATGCCCAGTGCCAGTCCGCTAATGATAAGCGGGTTATAGGGGGCCAAATCTTTTACTATTTCTTTGGTTATGCTTACGCCGTAGGAGGTGCAGTGTCGGGTACCTACGATAGAAATGCAATGAGATGTATTGGCATTGAAGGAACCTCTGGCAAATAACAGGGGGGGGGCATCTATGCATTGTTTAAGGCGGGAGGGGTAGTTATTGTCTTCTATGTGAAGTATGGATATATTGTTTTTTAGTATCCATAGTAATTCTTCTTCAGCCTGTTGTATAGCCAATGTTTTGTTGTTTATAATGTTATCGGCCATGGCAGGTTGCAGGTGCTCATGTGCAATCAGGTGCTTTTTGTCAGCGAGTAGTACATTTTGGGCATTGCCCATGGTGGAAATAAGTTTGCGTACTGTAATGCAGCCTATTTCGGGTATGTTTCCTAAAGCGATAGTATATAGTAGTTCTGTTTGGTTTATCATTATTCAAAGTCGAATGTTTGTTTTGTGTTTTTTATTTCTGCGTTAAATTCTTTACAATTGAAAAGTCCCGGGTCCAACTCCAAGGCGGCAGGTTGTTCAAAGTCGGTTTTTTCCAGTCCCAGTGAAGGGTCAGCATAGCATTTGGCCATAAATATGGCCCATATAGGTAATGCGGAGTTAGCGCCTTGACCTTCGGATGTAGCTCTAAAGTGAGCGGAGCGGTCTTCGCATCCCACCCATGCGCCGGCGGTGAGATATGGGGTATAGCCCATGAACCATCCGTCGGAGTTATTGTCGGTGGTACCGGTTTTGCCGGCCATAGGCATATTCAATTTGTATCGGTAATTGAGTCGGACAGCGGTACCTGAATTTACCACGCCTTGCATAAGGCGTACGGTTTTATAGGCTGACAATTCGTCCATTACTTCATTTTGGGTAGTGGTGAAGGTAGCCAAGACGTTACCTTTGCTATTGCATATTTTGGTAATGAAGGTTGGCTTTACATATACGCCTTTATTATTGAAGGTGTTAATGGCGCCTACCATTTCGTAAAGGGTAAGTTCGCAGGCACCCAGGCAAATAGCTGGTACTTCCGGCATGTCGCTGGTCATACCCATTTTGCGTACCATTTGTATTACGGCAGCCGGCCCGTAGCGTTTCATTAGGTAGGCCGATACGTTGTTAAGTGATTGAGCCAAGGCTTCGCTCAGGGTAATCATTTGTCCTACTTTATATTTGCTGGAGTTTCTGGGTGTCCATGGTTCGCTACCGGGTGTTTCTATGGTAACGGGCAGGTTAGGAACCATGGAGCAGGGGAAGTATTCACCTTCCTGCATGGCTATGGTATATACAAATGGTTTAAAGGTAGAGCCTACCTGTCGTTGGGCTTTGGTTACGTGGTCATATTGAAAATAGCGGTAGTCGGTACCGCCCACATAAGCTTTTACGTAACCGGTATGGGGGTCCATGGCCATGAATCCGCAATTGAGGAATGATTTCATGTATCGTATGGAGTCCATAGGTGACATAATGGTATCTATATCACCGTGTATGCTATGCACCCACATGTGGGTAGGTTTTTCAAAGTCAGCTTTTATAGCTTTGTCGCTTAGGCCTTCTTTTTTGAGTGTACGGTAGCGGTCAGAATTTTTCATGGCTCTGTTCATAATAGTTTCGGTTTGTTCGGCGGAAATATTTACAAACGGAGCGTTTTTATTATTTTTGCATTCTCTAAAAAAATTGTTTTGAAGTTCCTGGCACACCCATTCTTCTACGGCTTCTTCGGCGTATTGTTGCATTTTGTAGTTGATGGTGGTGTATATTTTCAGGCCGTCTTTATATATATTCCATGTGGAGCCGTCGGGTTTAGGGTTTTCTTTGGCCCATTGGTCCAGTTCCATGCGGAGGAATTCTCTAAAGTATGTGGCTATACCCATTTTATGGTCTTGTAGGGTAAAGCGGCTCATGTTGATAGGTTTTTGCTTGTATGTTTCCAATTCTTCATCGGTGAGATATCCGTATTTGTTCATTTGTGCCAGTACGGTATTCCTACGGTTGAGGGCATTTTCCGGGTTACGGCGGGGATTATATTTAGTAGGTGCTTTCAGCATGCCTATCAGTACGGCGCATTCATCTACGGAGAGTTCATTAGGGCGTACGTTGTAGTAGGTTTTGGCAGCTGTTTGAATACCATGTGACAGGTTGCCAAAGTCCACGGTGTTAAGGTACATGGCTATAATTTCTTCTTTGGAATAGGCTCGTTCCAATTTTACGGCTACTACCCATTCTTTGAATTTGGCGAATGATATTTCCAATATATTTCTGTCGCTTTCTCTGGGAAACAGGTTTTTGGCTAATTGTTGGGTAATGGTGCTACCTCCGCCTTTATTTCCGCCGGTGAGTATGCCGCTGGCTACTCTAAATAGGGCTTTAAGGTCTATTCCCGAGTGGTTATAAAAGCGGACATCTTCAGTAGCTATAAGGGCGTTCACCAAGTGTTCCGGCAGGTCGGAATAGTGTATATTGGAGCGGTTTTCCACGTAGTAGGTGCCCAGTACGTAGCCGTCTTCCGATATGATTTCGGTAGCCAAATTGGTTTTGGGGTTTTCCAATTCTTCAAATGAGGGCATAAATCCCAGCCAGCCCAGCGATATAAGGATGAAAAACAGTATTAGTACCAACCAGAAAATGCCGAAGCATTTCCACATGAGTATAATGGTGTTTTTTTGTTTATTGTTAGTTGTTTTCTTCTTTTGTGCCATATTGGAATAAAGTAGGTTCGTTGATAAGGTATATGCCCATAGAGGCTATGCCCTCTATGGTGTCATGTCGGGTGGCCTGTTCTATTTCCATGCGGTAGTTGCCGGCTTGCGGAAAGTTAATTTTACTTATATTTACGTTCAGTTCCTGCACATGTTTACCTATGCCGGTAGGGGTGCCGTCGGGTTGAAACAGGTCTATAGATACGGTATCACATGATTGGTTACCATTAGGAAAGCAGGTATGAACAAACAGGTAGATATTGGCATCGGGGTAGTTGTTATTGTAACGTATGCAAAATCCCAATGTATAAGGGTGGGAGGTATCGGCAATGCTGAATGAAAAGGAGGCCGGTTGGTTATATAGCCATTGCATGTCGGGTATGTTTTCATTCAGTTGTACTAAATAGTCCACCTTTTGGTGGCAGGCAGTACAGCATACAATAATGCCGATAAGAGCTATTGCTTTTTTAAGGTTTATCATATTAGTCATTAATGAGTTTAAAGTCATCGGTATTAAAATAGGTTTCTTCACTTTTGCCTTGATTAATTTCGGCGTAGTCTTCCAATTGTGTTGCATTTTGGTTATTGGTGTTCAGGTTCATTATTTCTTTTACCTTGTCGGTAGGAATGGCATAGAGCATGTGAGCGGGATCATGTCTATAGGTGTACCACATCAGTTTTTTAAATATGTCTATTTTGTGGCAGTAGGCTTCGCCTTTGTCGGTTTTGAGTATGGTATGAATATCGGGAAAATGTTTTAATTCTTCCTGATAGGCTTCATTCTCAAAGTTGAGGCAGCATTTAAGTTTACCACATTGGCCGGCCAACTTTTGAGGATTGAGTGAAAGTTGTTGTGTGCGGGCGGCGCTGGTGGATACGGTTTGAAAATTATTGAGCCATGAGGCACAGCATATTTCTCTTCCGCAGCAGCCTAGCCCTCCCAAGCGGGCGGCTTCCTGGCGTACGCCTATTTGCCGCATTTCTATTCTAATACGGAATTTTTCGGCCAATATTTTTATCAGTTCTCTAAAATCCACCCTTTCATCGGAGGAGTAGTAGAATATAGCTTTAGAGCCGTCACCTTGGAATTCCACATCGTTTATTTTCATATCCAGATTCACATCCCATGCGGTATATCGGGATTTCATCATGGTGTCATATTCTTTTTCTACTACAGAAATCCATTTTTCTATATCACTGCTTTTAGCTCTTCTATATATCTTTTTGGTTACATCCTTGGCATTTTTGCTTTTCATTTGCAGTTTTACTGCGTCTCCCATAAGAGATATAATGCCTATGTCATGACCGGAGGCTGATTCGGTAACTACAATGTCGCCTATTTCAAACGGGTCATCATTAGGAAGTAAAAAGAAATCTTTATGGCTATTTTTAAATTGAACTTCTGCAATGGGAAAGCGGGGGGCACAGGGAGTGTTATCTACATCACTTAACCAATTGTACGTAGCCAGTTTGCTACATTCGTAGCAATATAAGCCTTTGTTATTTTCATCTGTGGAGGGCTTATCTGATAGGCCTCGAGATAAAAAAACATTGGCAGCAATGCGGTCTGCCTCGTAGCTATGGTCCGAGGATATATTGATATCTTCCTCTATATCAGTATTGTCATTTATGAAATTTGTTTTTTCTATTTTGTCCATTTTATTCAAATATTAACTTGCAAAGATAGCATTTTTTTTTCTTTTTTTTGTGTTATTATATTAGTATTTGTATTTCAGATTGCGTTTTTTTTATTATGGCGGACTAATTTTTTTTCTGTTTACAGGTATAGGCATAGAGAGGAACTTTTCTCTCGGTTATATTTTGTACAGGAGGACATAAAAAAAGCAGTTGTGATAACTGCTTTTTATGTATAGGGATGTGTTATTGTATTTTAAACCAAATTTCTAAGCCATTCAATTTTTTCAAATAAGGTGATGTCGGTAATAATGTAAACTACGGCACCTGCTATGTAGCCGACAAGTGCCAGCCATGTTATTTTTTTGAGGTACCATATAAAGTCTATTTTTTCCATACCCATAACAGCTACACCGGCAGCTGAACCTATAATGAGCAGGCTGCCTCCGGTACCGGCGCAGTAGGCCAAAAATTCCCAAAACGGGTGGTTAGGCATGAACAGGGTATCTTCTACGCCTATGGGGTACATACCCATGGTGCCTGCTACAAGGGGAACGTTATCTATAATGGAGGAAATAACACCTATGATAAGGTCTATTACAAAGAATCCTACGGGTTCGTTTTTAATGTGCATACCCATAAAGGTATCGTTGAGTCCTTGTGATAATTTGCCTAGGGCACCGCATGTTTCCAAGCATGCCACAGCCATGAGTATGCCTAAGAAGAACAGTATGCTGGGGGTATCGATATGTTCCAGTGTAGAAGCAGCGGTAGGCAACTTAAAGCCGGATTTTTCATTTTTACGGCTGATAATTTCGGTGGTAACCCATAATACCGATACACCCAAAAGCATGCCTAAATAAGGAGGCAGGTGAGTGATACTTTTGAATATAGGTACAAATATTAATGCAAGTATACCCAATGTGAATATTATAGTGCGGTAGCGTTTATTAATAGCTATACCTTCTTCGGTTACAGGCGGACGTTTTATGTCGCCTTTAAGGCTGCGGCTGAGTATAATTACCGGTACTATCATGCATATAAAGCTGGCTAAGAATGTTTTTACCATAATATTAATAGTGGTAACCTGCCCGCCTATCCATAGCATAATAGTGGTAACGTCACCTATGGGCGACCATGCGCCGCCGGCATTGGCGGCCAATATTATCATACCGGCATATAGCCAGCGTTCTTTTTTATCGGCTATGAGCTTGCGGAGCAAGGCACACATTACTATGGCCGTGGTCATATTATCTAATAAGGCAGATAGGAAAAAGGTGATAATGCTTAGTATCCATAGCAATTTTCTTTTATTATGGGTAGTAATGTGGTCGGTAATAATACAAAATCCCTGATATTCATCTATAAGGGTAACTATGGTCATGGCCCCCAAAAGGAAGAATACTATTTCGGCAGTAGAGCCTAAATGTACGGTAAGGTTATTCGCCAATACACTTCTCCATTCTTCACCACATGCCAGGCCATGGTCATGGCCAAACACGGAGCAGGATAAGGCGTATACTGTCCATAGAACTACGCATAGCAGCAGGGCTGTTGCGGTTTTGTTTATTTTTAGCGGATGCTCTAAGGCTATGATGAGGTAGCCTATAATGAATATTAGTAATATTACTCCCATATTAATTAAATGTTAAATTTTACAAATGCAAAAATAACATTTTTTGTGATATGAGAAAAAAAATACTGTTTTTTTTGTTGAAAAAATTAAAGAGCATAGTGTATACAACTGATAATGATAGAATTGTTTATTTATTATGAAAAAAAAAGGTATTTAGTTTGCTTATGTGAAAAAAAAAACTTATCTTTGCAGTCTTAAAATAAATTAGGCAGAATATTTTTAAACAACTGAATATTAAGCATATAAAGTATAAAATGAGAAAGAAAAAAGTAGGTTTAACCTTATTGATGGTGCTGTTTGGCAGTTACATGTTGCATGCTCAAAGCATGAAGGATGTGCGTATTAATGAGGTGTTGGTGTACAATGAAAATAGTTGTGTAGACAACTATGGAGTAAGAAGCGGATGGTTTGAGGTGTATAATACCGGTTCAAAAACCATCAACATAGGTGGTTGGTTTATTACCAATGACATTAATAATAACAGAAAGTATCGTATACCTAAAACGGATCCTGCTACTGTACTGGCTCCGGGAGCACATTTATTGTTCTATGCTTATGGCGAGTCCACCAGAAGTGCATTTCATGTAAGTTTTACATTGTCCGATACGGATTGTTTACATAACGGCATGTCCTATTTGGCCATATATGATCAAAGCGGTAAAGAGTTAATTGATAGCGTATCATACTGTTTGTTAGAGCAGAAGGCAGATATATCGTTTGGTAAGTTAGAAACAGAGCGAAGTGGTGAATGGATGTATTTAGATGCTCCTACGCCTAAGGCATTAAATGAAATTTTGTCAGGAGAAAGCCGTTCGGATGCATACGGAAAGAAGGACCCTCATGGTGTTATTATCACCGTTACCTGTATGGCGGTGGTATTTCTTATATTGTTCCTTGTTTCGTTAGTATTTAAAGGTACAGCCAAATATTTCAAAAAGCAGAGTGCAAAGCAGGAAAAGGCATCGGTAAAAGAGTCGGTGCAGGAGGTGAAAGCTTCAGAGCCTGTATCAGTTGCAGCGGCAGGTAATGAAGATGAAGTGGCTGCCATAGCCATGGCACTACATATGTATTTTAATGACATGCATGAAGTAGAGTCTACGGGATTCTATCTCCGTCGCGGATTGAATGAGCATTCCGCATGGGAAAGCAAGTCTATGATGTTTAGAAAATCACCCATACAAAAATAAGAAAAGATATAAGTAATGAAAGAATATAAATTCAAAATTAACGGAACGGACTATAATGTAACCGTTGAAGACCCTGAAGAAAATGTAGTTAACGTAGTAGTAAACGGTAATTCACACAAGGTGGAATTAGAAGATATGCCTATGGTAGCACCTGCACCGGTGGTACGTCCTCGTCCTGTAGCTGCCGCAACACCTGCTGTAGCTGCCGCAACACCTGCTGCAGCAGCTTCAGCACCTGCTGCGGCTCCGGTAGCAGCCGGTGACGGTAAGCCGTTAAAAACCCCGCTTCCGGGAGTAGTATTGGAAATATATGTAAATGTAGGTGATACTATTAAGGCCGGTCAAAAAGTATTAATGCTGGAGGCCATGAAAATGGAAAATTCCATAGAAGCTGATAAGGATGGTGTGGTAAAAGCCATTAAGGTAAGCAAAGGCGACAGCGTACAGGAAGGTGATGTTTTAATATTAATAGGATAGTAACAGTATAATGAATTTTTTATCAACAATTTCGGAAAATATTCAGCAATTCCTGTCCTATACGGGTTTTGCGAATGCTACTACCGGTCATATTATTATGATATTGGTAGGTTTGGTGTTCCTGTATTTGGGAATAGCCAAAAAGTGGGAACCTATGTTGTTGGTTCCTATAGGCTTTGGTATATTAATAGGTAATATTCCTTTCACTCCCGGTTTTCAAATAGGCATATATGAAGACGGCTCGGTATTGAGTTATTTATATTTAGGTGTGGTAAAAGGTTTTTATCCCCCGTTAATATTTTTGGGAATAGGTGCCATGACCGATTTTTCGTCCTTAATATCCAATCCTAAGTTGGTATTAATTGGTGCTGCTGCTCAGTTTGGTATATTTGGAGCATATATAGCTGCTACTGCATTAGGATTTACTCCTGCAGAGGCCGGTGCCATAGGTATTATAGGTGGTGCTGATGGTCCTACCGCTATATTCCTGTCTTCCAAGTTGGCTCCTGATTTAATGGGCGCAATAGCCGTATCGGCTTATTCATATATGGCATTGGTACCTGTAATACAGCAGCCCATTATGAAATTATTCACTACCGATAAAGAGCGCAGGATAAGAATGAAACCGGCCAGAACCTGTACTCAAACCGAAAAAATAATATTTCCTATAGTAGGTTTGTTGTTAACTACCTTTTTGGTGCCTTCTGGTCTTCCGTTGTTAGGTATGTTGTTCTTTGGCAATATATTAAAAGAAAGTGGTGTAACCCGTAGATTGGCCAATACGGCAGCTAATTCATTAATGGATATAGTTACAATATTATTAGGTCTTACCGTGGGAGCATCCACTCAGGCTACTACTTTCCTTACATCCAAATCGATATTAATATTCGGATTAGGTGCAGCTTCATTTGTAATAGCCACCATGACCGGTGTATTGTTTGTTAAATTCTGGAATTTATTCCTTAAAGAAGGTAATAAGATTAATCCTTTAATAGGTAATGCCGGAGTATCGGCAGTGCCTGATGCAGCTCGTGTGTCGCAGGAATGTGGTTTGCATTATGATAAAACCAATTATTTGCTTATGCACGCCATGGCACCTAACGTAGCCGGTGTAATAGGCAGTGCGGTAGCTGCAGGTATGTTATTAGGATTTCTTGGTTAGTATTAATATATAAAATGTATAACAGAAAAAAAAGATAGAAATATGAAACCTACACATATAGAACACATAGGCATAGCAGTAAAAAGTTTAGACGAAGCTATTCCTTATTATGAAAATATATTGGGTTTAAAATGCTATTCTATAGAGGAAGTGGCAGACCAAAAAGTAAGAACGGCCTTTTTTATGATAGGTCAAACCAAATTGGAATTATTAGAGCCTATGAGTGAAGATAGCACCATAGCCGCTTTTATAGAAAAAAGAGGTGAAGGTCTGCATCACATGGCATTTGCCGTGGAAGGTTTAGCCGATGTATTAAACGAAACTGCCGAAAAGGGTGTTCGATTAATAGACAAGGCTCCCCGCAAGGGTGCTGAAGGTTTGCAAATAGCATTTTTGCATCCCAAGTCCACAGGTGGAGTGCTTACCGAATTGTGTGAAAAACCTAAAGATAAATAGGAATAGACAGATAAAGTAATAGATTTGAAATTAAACATATAGTAATATGGCAATGCAAGATAAAGTAAGAGAATTGCTTGAACTGAGAGCAAAAGCAAGACTCGGAGGTGGAGAAAAACGTATAGAAAAGCAACATTCACAGGGTAAAATGACTGCTCGTGAGCGTATCAACATGTTGTTAGACGAGGGAAGTTTTGAGGAATTGGACATGTTTGTAACGCATCGTTGTACTAATTTCGGTATGGATAAGGATCATCCCTTAACCGATGGTGTAGTTACAGGATATGGTACCATAGATGGTCGTTTAGTCTATGTATTTGCACAGGATTTCACCATTTCCGGTGGCTCATTGTCAGAAATGCATGCAGCAAAAATATGTAAAGTGCAGGATTTAGCCATGAAAATGGGTGCACCTGTAATAGGAATTAATGACTCGGGTGGTGCCCGTATTCAGGAAGGTGTAAACAGTTTGGCCGGTTATTCCGAAATATTTGAACGTAATATATTGGCTTCAGGCGTAGTACCTCAAATATCTGCCATATTCGGACCTTGTGCCGGTGGAGCTGTATATTCACCTGCTCTTACCGACTTTGTAATGATGGTAAAAAATACCAGTTACATGTTTCTTACCGGACCTAAGGTAGTAAAGACCGTGTTAGGTGAAAATGTGACTACCGAGGAGTTAGGTGGTGCCAGCGTTCATGGTTCTAAATCAGGCGTGGCACAGTTGGTAGTGGAAAATGAGGAAGAAGGATTGGCTATGATACGTCAATTGTTAAGCTATTTGCCTTCTAATAATATGGAAACTGCTCCTGAGGTAGAGTGTACCGATCCTATAGAAAGAGTAGAAGATTTCTTAAACGAAATTATACCTGCCAATCCTAACAAACCTTATGACATGAAGCAAGTTATAAGCTCCATTACCGATAATGGTGATTTTTTGGAAATAGCTCCTATGTATGCTAAAAACATTATTACAGGATTTGCCCGTATGGGAGGTATGTCAGTAGGTATAGTAGCCAATCAGCCTTCACACATGGCCGGTGTATTGGATATAAATGCTTCACGTAAGGGTGCACGTTTTGTGCGTTTTTGTGATGCTTTTAATATTCCTATTGTTACCTTGGTAGATGTTCCCGGATTCCTGCCCGGTACCGCGCAGGAGTATGGTGGTGTAATTACCCATGGTGCTAAATTATTATACGCTTATGGTGAGTCTACCATACCTAAAGTAACAGTTACCTTGCGTAAGTCATACGGTGGTTCACACATAGTGATGGGATGCAAGCAATTACGCAATGATGTTAACTATGCATGGCCTACTGCAGAAATAGCTGTAATGGGGGCAGATGGTGCTGTAGAGGTATTGTATGCTAAAGAAATAAAAGCAGAAGAAGATCCTCAAAAACAGATGGAAGCTACCTTGGCTAAGAAGGATGAGTATAACAAATTATTCTGCAATCCTTACAATGCAGCCCGCTATGGTTACATAGATGACGTAATAGAACCCAGAAATACCCGTTATCGTGTAATTAAGGCTTTACAGGCTATACAAACCAAACGTTTGGAAAATCCTGCTAAAAAGCATGACAATCTTCCTTTATAATAAGGCGAAATATAAAAAAAGAGGTAATTGTTTATACGATTGCCTCTTTTTTTTATAAATATACATTATTTTAGTATTGATATTTATCTTCCCACAAGTATTTTAGTCGTTTACGCATTTCGTTTTCGCGGGGATTATCACCGGGATTGTATATGCATTTGCCTTTAATGGTATCCGGTAAAAATTCCTGTTTTACAAAGTTACCGGCGTAGTTGTGTGCGTATTGGTAATCTTTTCCATAATTCAGTTCTTGCATTAATTTGGTAGGTGCATTACGCAGGTGTAGGGGTACGGGAAGGTCTCTATGTTGTTTTACCATAGCCAATGCAGTGTCTATGGCCAGGTAGGAAGCATTGCTTTTAGGCGAGCAGGCTAAATAAATAGCTGTTTGTGACAGGGGAATTCTGCCTTCGGGCATGCCTATGTTTTTAATGGTATCAAAGCATGTTTGAGCCAAAAGCAGTGCGTTAGGGTTGGCGTTACCTATGTCTTCCGATGCTAGTATTACCATGCGTCGGGCTATAAACAGGGGGTCTTCACCTCCGTCTATCATGCGAGCCAGCCAATACACGGCTCCATTAGGGTCGCTACCTCGCATGGATTTAATAAAAGCAGATATAATGTCATAATGGTTTTCGCCATTTTTGTCATATATGCTTAAGTTATGTTGAATAACGGTTTCTGTTATTTTATTGGTAATAATAAGTTCCTGTTGACGATTTGCCAGCCACTGGCATGACAATTCAAAGGCATTGAGCAGTTTGCGAGCGTCGCCTCCTGATATTCTAAGTAGAGAGGCTGATTCTTTTATTTGAATATTTTGTTGATAGTCGGCTTGTAGGGTAAGTTGTGCATGTAGGAGTATGGTTTCAAGGTCTTCTTTGTTTAAATTTTCCAATACATATACCTGACATCGTGATAATAAAGGAGTGATTACTTCAAATGAAGGGTTTTCTGTAGTGGCACCTATAAGGGTGAGCACACCTTCTTCTACAGCACCCAGCAGGGAATCCTGTTGTGATTTATTGAATCGGTGAATTTCGTCAATAAACAGTATAGCTGTACGAGGAGAGTTTTTTGCTTTTTCAATTACATCACGTACATCTTTAACGCCAGAATTAATGGCGCTAAGTTTGAAAAAATCACAATCCAAACTTTTGGCTATTAAATAGGATAAGGTGGTTTTGCCCACTCCCGGTGGCCCCCAAAATATAATAGAGGGTATTTTTCCCTGTTCTATGGAGTTTCTAAGTACGGCTCCTTTACCTATAAGGTGTTGTTGTCCTACGTATTCTGATAATGTTTGAGGTCGCATTCGCTCGGCCAGCGGTATTTGTTTCATGGCAAGTGCTTTTTTTGCAAAGATAGCATTTTGTGATAAGTTATATGATAAAATGTAGGAATATTTTTTTGTCGAAGGTGTAGAAATATTGTATAGAATAATATTGTAAAATAATGATTTTCAGGTGCGAATGTTTATGGCGAAAAAATAGAATGGTATATAGGCCTTATATACTTGAAAAAAAATGCTATCTTTGCAAATTCTAATAATAGATACTAATATCGATAAAAATATAGATATGAGCGATAATAAAGAAAAGTTATTTTCAGAGTTTAGTCCCATAAGTACGCAGGAGTGGGAGGATGTTATTAATAAAGATTTAAAGGGTGCCGATTATAATAAAAAATTGGTATGGAAGACTATGGAAGGTTTTTCCGTAAAGCCGTATTATAGAAAGGAAGATATAGAATCATTAGCGTATTTGTCAGGTAGTAATCCGGCAGAATATCCTTATACTCGTGGTAATAGCCGTAAAAACAATGAGTGGAGCATAGTGCAGGAAATAGAGGAAACTGAGCCACAAAAGGCTAATGCCATAGCTTTGGATGCTTTAATGAAGGGCGCTAATGTGGTAAGTTTTAACTGTAAGGATATAGCCACGGAAGCTGATTTTAATATTTTATTAAACAATATAGATATTACGGTATGTGGCGTGCGTTTTCGCAATGCTAAAAATTATGTAACCTTGGCACAAATGCTGTCGGGCTATGTAGCTGCTAATAATATAGATAAATCAAAGGTATGCGGGTGTTTCCATTTTGATGCATTGGCATACATGCAAAAGCACGGCAAATTCTATGCATCGGAGCAGGCTGACATGCATCAGGTGGTGGAGTTGCACAAATTGATGAAGGATTTTGATGCATTCCAATACATTACAATAAACGGCATGGTGCTCAATAATGCCGGTGCTACTATAGTACAGGAGTTGGCCTATGTGTTATCTTCAGCTAATACATATATATATATTATGACAGAGCAGGGGATAGGAATAGATGAAATATTGCCCAAAATAGGTTTTGAATTGTCTATAAGTTCCAATTATTTTATGGAAATAGCTAAATTGCGTTCAGCCAGAATGTTATGGGCTACTATAGCTAAGGCTTATAATCCGGTAAAGGCCGAAGTTAAAATGAGCATATTGTCTCATTCATCCACATGGAATAAAACCATGTATGATCCATATATAAACATGTTGCGTGTTACCACCGAGGGAATGTCAGCTGCATTGGGCGGAGCTGACAGCATAGCATTAACACCGTTTGACATGGCATATAAGCCTGCAGATGAGTTCTCCTATAGAATAGCACGCAACACGCAGGTAATGCTCAAGGAGGAGTCGTATTTTAACAGGGTGGTAGATCCTGCAGCAGGTTCATATTATATTGAAAACTTAACTGACTCTATAGCTGAGCAGGCTTGGAATTTATTTAATGAGGTGGAGCAGGCCGGCGGTATGATAGCCTATACTATGAATGGTTCATTAAAGTCGGCAGTGGAAGCCAGTTGTGACAAGCGTAATTCAGATATAGCTACCCGTAGAATGGTTATATTAGGTACTAATCAGTATCCTAATATAAAGGAGACTATGCTTGACAAGGTAGAAAAGTCGTGCAAATGTACTTGTGACTTAAGTTTGAAACCTTATCGTGGAGCCATTCCTTTTGAGGAGTTGCGTTTAGCTACCGAAAAATGGGCTCAAGGTAACGGTCGTCCTAAGGTATTCCTCTTTAAGGTAGGAAACATAGCTATGCGTCAGGCAAGAGCAGGTTTCATTACTAATTTCTTTGGCTGTGCCGGATATGAAATAATAGAAACAGCAGGTTATGCCCGGGTAGCTGATGGTATTAAGGATGTGCAAAATGCTAAGCCTCAAATAGTGGCAATATGCAGTTCGGATGAAGAGTATGCAGATTATGCTGCTGATATCACAGCGCAGGTTAAGCAGATACTTCCGGGAGTGCAATGTATAGTGGCAGGTAATCCTGTAGATCAAATAGATACTTTAACCAAAGCCGGAGTAGATGACTTCATTCATGTGAAAGTGAATTTGTTAGAATCTTTAAGAAAATACAACCATATATTAGGCATTGACTAATAATGGTTTGTAATGCAAAAAAAAGGGGAGTGTGGACACACTCCTTTTTTTTGTGAAAAAAATCCGGTTCTGAGCTCATTTTGGTGCAAAATTTACCTAATAAAATGTGAAAAAAACAAAACATCAACTTTGAATTGTTGAAAAAAAGTTCGTTTTTTGCTCTTTTAGCCCACCAAATAGAAAAAAGTTGATGTGGCGATGTGTGTTTGTACGTTTTTGTAAATATGTAAATATTAATAATTTACGTTGTTTGCAGATTGCTTTTAGGGTGATTTTTAAGGTTTTTAAGGGTAGTGGACATATTTTTTTTATTAATTTCTTGAAATATAGTGAAAATAAGAAAAAAAAATTGTACATTTGCAGTTTTGAAATAGTACCCTTGCGGGTAAAAAGATAATAAAAATAAGGTTAAATTATTGTAAGATATGCCTACAATACAACAATTAGTAAGAAAAGGAAGAACACAATTAAAGAGCAAGAGTAAATCTCCGGCTTTGGATTCATGTCCACAGCGTAGAGGTGTATGTGTAAGGGTTTACACCACTACACCTAAAAAGCCTAACTCTGCCATGCGTAAAGTAGCAAGAGTAAGACTTACCAATCAAAAGGAAGTTAACGCCTATATTCCGGGCGAAGGTCACAATTTGCAAGAGCACTCTATCGTGATGATTAGAGGTGGCAGGGTAAAGGACCTTCCGGGTGTAAGATATCACATTATTCGTGGTGCATTAGATACATCGGGAGTAGAAGGTAGAAGACAGAGACGTTCAAAATACGGTGCAAAACGTCCTAAAGCAAAAGCATAGTTTAATAATAGTTCTTAGATAATAAAGAGCATGAGAAAAGCAAGACCAAAAAAGAGAATTATATTACCGGATCCTAAATTCAATGATGTGCAGGTAACAAAATTTGTGAATAACATCATGTTAGGTGGTAAGAAAAATACTGCATTTAAAATATTTTATGATGCAATAGATGTAGTTGCAGAAAAAACCAGCGAAGATGGTTTGGAAGTTTGGAGAAAAGCATTAGCCAATGTAACTCCTTCAGTGGAGGTGCGTAGTAGAAGAATAGGTGGTGCTACATTCCAAATACCTTCTGAAATACGTCCTGAACGTAAGCAGTCAGTGGGTATGAAGAACTTAATTAACTTTTCGCGTAAGCGTCATGAAAAATCCATGAGTCAGAAATTGGCCGCAGAAATCATGGCAGCATACAAAGAAGAGGGTGCAGCATTTAAGCGTAAAGAAGATATTCACAGAATGGCAGAAGCCAACAAGGCATTCTCTCATTTCCGTTTCTAAAAGGGTAGCAATAATAGCAGCGAGAAATAATGGAAAACTTAGAATTGATACGTAACATCGGTATTATGGCTCATATTGACGCCGGTAAGACCACTACGACGGAGCGTATATTGTACTACACCGGTAAGAATTACAAGTTAGGTGAAGTGCATGATGGTGCCGCCACAATGGATTACATGGAGCAAGAGCAGGAGCGAGGTATTACTATCACTTCAGCTGCTACTACTGTTTTTTGGAATAGAGATAACACGCAATATAAAATCAACATAATAGATACTCCGGGGCACGTAGATTTCACGGTAGAGGTGGAACGATCACTTAGGGTATTGGATGGTGCCGTAGCATTGTTTTGTGCGGTGGGAGGTGTTGAGCCTCAATCGGAAACAGTGTGGAGGCAGGCAGACAAGTACAAGGTACCCAGAATAAGCTACGTAAATAAGATGGACCGTATGGGTGCAGATTTTTTTGAAGTAGTGAATCAGATATCCACCAAATTAGGGGCAAATCCCATACCTTTACAAATACCCATTGGGTCAGAGGAGAATTTTAGAGGTATAGTTGATTTGGTTAACGGAAAAGCTTACGAGTGGGATGAGGAGTCAAATGGCACCATTATACGTGAAATACCCATACCGGCAGAGGTTGCGGCCGATGCTGAAGTTTATCGTTTAAAGCTTATAGAGGGTGTGGCTGAGGAGCGTGAAGATTTGTTGGAAAAATACATGGAGGATCCTAATAGCATTACCGAAGAAGACATAGTAGATGCAATTCGTAATGCAACTATTAGTATGAAGATTACTCCGGTGTTGTGTGGTTCGTCATTCCGTAATAAGGGTGTTCAGCGTTTGTTGGATGCTATTACCATGTATCTGCCCAGTCCTATTGACAAGGAGTCAATACAGGGGGTTAATCCTGATACAGACAAAGAAGAATTGCGTAAGCCTTCCAAGGAAGAGCCTTTTACCGGTTTGATATTTAAAATTGCCATAGATCCTTTTGTAGGGAAGTTGGCATTTTTTAGAGTATATTCAGGTTCTATCAGTGCCGGTTCGTATGTGTTGAATGCGTCAACAGGTAAGAAAGAACGTATTTCCCGTATATTTGAGATGCACGCCAATAAGCAAAAGCCTTTGGATGAAATATCTGCGGGTAATATAGGTGTGCTTATAGGCATGAAGGAAATGCGTACTGGCAATACCATATGTGATGAAAAGCATCCTATAGTATTAGAAAATATAGAATTTCCCGAGCCGGTAATAAGTATAGCCGTGGAGCCCAAAACGCAAAAGGATTTGGACAAGTTGTCGTTAAGTTTGCAGAAGTTGGCCGAAGAAGATCCTACTTTTAAGGTGCAGATCAGTGAGGAAACGGGGCAAACCATTATAAGCGGTATGGGTGAATTACATTTAGATATATTATTAGATAGGATACGTCGTGAATTTGGCGTAGAATGTAATTCAGGAAGTCCTGTGGTATCGTATCGTGAAGCCATTACCGGAACGGTACATCACAGGGAAACGCTAAAAAAGCAAACAGGAGGCAAAGGTCAGTATGCTGATATAGAATTTGAAATATCGCCGGCTGATGAAAATGTGAAGGGTTTGCAATTTATAAATGAAATAAAAGGTGGTGATATACCCAAGGAGTTTATTCCTTGCATAGAGAAAGGGATGGAAAAAGCCTTGAGTAATGGTCCGTTAATGGGGTATCCTATGGTGAGTGCCAAGGTTAGGCTTATAGACGGTTCCTATCACACGGTAGATTCCGATGCGTATGCATTTGAGGTATGTGCGCATAAGGGGTTGAGAGATGCAGCCAAGAAGGCGTCGCCTATTTTATTAGAGCCCATAATGAGTGCGGAGGTAGTAGTTCCGGATGAGTATTTGGGTAATGTAACAGGTGATTTAAATAGAAGAAGGGCCATAGTAATGGGAGTGGAGGCCAAAATAGGTATACAGCATATTAAGGTTATGGTACCGTTGGCTGAAATGTTCGGATATATTACTAATTTGCGTTCTTTAACATCAGGCCGAGGCAATGTGAGCATGCAGTTTTCGCATTATGCTGAGGTTCCTCGCAGCATAGCTGACGAGATAGTTTCTAAATGGAAATTGTTTTAGTAAAATAATAAATTATATTAACAGTGAGTCAAAGAGTAAGAATAAAACTGAAATCGTACGATCACAACTTGGTTGATAAATCAGCTGAGAAAATCGTGAAAACGGTTAACACCGTTAAAGATGACAAAGTTGTTGTGGTAGGTCCTATTCCACTTCCCACGCAGAAGAAAATTTTTACTGTAAATCGTTCTACATTTGTAAACAAGAAGTCCAGAGAGCAGTTTGAATTATCTTCATATAAGAGGATATTGGATATATATGGCACCACTGCAAAAACAATTGAAGCGTTGATGAAACTCGAATTACCGAGCGGTGTTGAAGTTGAAATTAAAGTCTGAGTTTACACACGGTCGTACACAAGAGAGAGAAGTTGCGTGAGCAATTAGTTTAAAAAAAGTTAAAAAACAAAAAGATGTCAGGTTTAATAGGAAAGAAAATTGGAATGACTAGCATCTTTGATGCCGCCGGAAAGAATATTCCATGCACAGTAATAGAGGCTGGTCCTTGTGTAGTAACACAAGTAAAATCTGTAGAAAAAGATGGTTATGACGCTATTCAGTTGGCGTTCGATGACAAAAAGGAGAAGAACACTTCTAATGCAATGAAAGGTCACTTTGCAAAGGCCAACACCACTCCTAAGCGAGTAGTGAAGGAGTTTACCCGTTTTGAAGCAGGTCATAAAAAGCAGCATGGTGAGGTTTTGACAGTAACAGTGTTTGAAGAAGGAGAATTTGTTGATGTATCAGGCGTAAGCAAAGGAAAGGGTTTCCAAGGTGTTGTTAAGCGTCATGGTTTTGGTGGTGTAGGTGATGCTACACACGGTCAGCATAACAGATTAAGAGCTCCCGGTTCAATGGGTGCATCTTCGTATCCTTCAAGAGTATTACCGGGAATGAGAATGGCCGGAAGAACCGGTGGTGCAAAGGTTAAAATGTTAAATTTGCAGATAGTGAAAATTTTCCCGGAAAAGAATTTGTTAGTAGTAAAGGGCTCAGTTCCTGGTTATAATGGATCATATTTAAAAATAGAAAGATGGAGCTAAAAGTATATAAAATAGATGGTAGCGAAACTGGCAGAACAGTATCGTTGAGTGATAGCATATTTGGTGTAGAGCCCAATAATCATGCTATATGGTTGGATGTAAAACAATATTTAGCTAACCAACGTCAGGGAACGCATAGCAGTAAAGAGAAATCAGTGGTATCAGGGTCTACCCGTAAGCTTAGAAAGCAAAAAGGTGGTGGTGGAGCCAGAATAGGTAATATAAAATCTCCTTTGTTTCCCGGTGGAGCCAGAGTATTTGGACCTCATCCTAGAGATTACGGTTTTAAATTGAACAAGAAAGTAAAGAGATTGGCAAGAATATCCGCGTTATCGGTGAAGGCTGGCGAATCCAATATTACTGTTTTGGAACAATTTGATTTAGAAGCACCTAAAACAAAAGATATGGTTAAAATATTAAAAGACACCAATCTTTTTGATAAAAAAACTTTGATAGTTGTAAATGAATTGAATAAAAATGTATATTTGTCTTCTCGTAATTTGGAGAAGGTAAGTATTGCAACTGTTTCAAATTTAAATACTTATCAAATTTTGAATGCTCAAAAAGTTGTGCTTTTAGAGCCCAGTGTTTCCAAATTTGACGAATTTTTTAAAGTTAACGCGTAAAACAGAGAGAGATGAACGTAATAATTAAGCCTATAGTAACAGAGAAAATGATGGCCATTAGCGAGAAGTTCAATCGCTATGGTTTTGTCGTTGATCGCAGGGCCGACAAGTTGCAAATAAAGAAAGCCGTAGAAGATATGTACGGAGTCAAAGTAGAGAGTGTTTCTACTTTGATACAAAGAGGAAAAGATGCCTCCCGTTATACAAAATCCGGATTGATTAGAGGCCAAAAGAGTAGTTTTAAGAAAGCAGTAGTACAATTAAAAGGCGATGACAGAATCGACTTTTATAGTGGTATTTAAGAGTTTTAAGTAATAAAGATGGGATTAAAGAAATTTAAACCGGTAACACCCGGTCAAAGATTTAAATTAGTTAGTAATTTTGAAGAGATAACAACTTCAACCCCCGAGAAGAGTTTGTTGTTATCAAAGAAGCGTACAGGCGGTAGAAACAATGAAGGTAGAATGACCATGCGTTATATAGGTGGTGGTCATAAAAAGCAATACCGAATCATTGACTTTTTGAGAGAAAAAGATGGTATACCCGCCACAGTAAAAACCATAGAATACGATCCGAATCGTTCGGCACGTATAGCATTATTGTTTTATGCAGATGGTGAAAAGCGTTATATTATAGCTCCTCACGGATTACAAGTGGGACAAGTTGTAATGTCAGGAAAAGGTGTAAGTCCTGATTTAGGAAACACTTTGTTTTTGGCAGAAGTTCCCCTTGGCACAGTTATTCACAATGTTGAAATGCGTCCCGGTTGTGGTGCTAAAATAGCACGTAGTGCAGGTTCGTATGCTCAATTGATGTCAAGAGAAGACCGTTATGCTATTATTAAGTTGCCTTCAGGAGAAACCAGAAAGATATTATGTACATGTAAAGCCAGCATAGGTATGGTATCAAATATTGATCATAACCTTCAGGTTTCAGGTAAAGCAGGTAGAAGCAGATGGATGGGGCGTCGTCCCAGAGTTCGTGGCGTTGTGATGAATCCTGTTGATCATCCGATGGGTGGTGGTGAAGGTAGAGCTTCCGGTGGACACCCGCGTTCACGTAAAGGTTTAATTGCAAAGGGTTATAAGACTCGTAAACCTAAGAAAGTTTCTAATCAATTTATAATAGAAAGAAGAAAAAAATAACCAATAAATAGTTAGCAATGAGTAGATCATTAAGAAAAGGTCCGTACATTCACTATAAGCTTGAACAAAGAGTTATTGAAGCACAGGAATCCGGTAAAAAAGTTACCATCAAAACATGGAGTCGTTCATCTATGATATCTCCTGATTTTGTAGGACAAACGATAGCTGTACACAATGGTAATAAATTCATTCCGGTATATGTAACGGAAAACATGGTAGGGCATAAATTAGGAGAATTCGCTCCCACGCGTATTTTCCGCGGACATGCCGGTAGTAAAGATAAAGGAAAAAAATAAGAGAAATTATTAAGAAAAGATGGGTGCAAGAAAGAGATTAGCTGCAGAAGCTAGAAAAGAATCAAATCGCACAAAGTGCGTAGCACGTTTGGTTGATAATAACACATCTCCTCGTAAAACCAGATTGATGGCTGATTTAGTAAGAGGAAAAAATGTGGATTATGCTTTGAATGTATTAAAATACAGTAAGAAAGAATCATCAGAAAAACTTCGCAAATTGTTATTGTCTGCAATAGCCAATTGGCAGGCTAAGAATGAGAATGCCAGAGTGGAAGATAGCAATTTGTATATCAAAGAGATTTTTGTAGATGGTGGTACAATGTTGAAAAGATTGAGAACTGCGCCTCAAGGTAGAGGTTACAGAATCAGAAAACGTTCAAATCATATCACTATGGTGTTAGATAGTAGAGTAGAAAACGTAAATCAAACAGAAGAATAATGGGACAAAAAGTTAATCCGATAGGAATACGTTTAGGAATCGTAAGAGGTTGGGATTCAAATTGGTACGGTGGAGACGATTTCGGTCAAAAATTGGTTGAAGACGACAAAATAAGAAAGTATCTTAATGCTCGTTTGTATAAAGCCGGTATAGCAAAAATATATATAGAAAGAACTTTGAAACTGGTGACAGTTACTATTAACACAGCACGTCCGGGTTTAATAATAGGCAAGATGGGTGCTGAAGTTGACAAGTTGAAAGAAGAGTTGAAGAAGATCACCAATAAGGATGTTCAAATCAACATTTCAGAGGTAAAACGTCCGGAATTAGACGCTGTATTGGTTGCACAAACCATAGCCGGTCAAATAGAAGGTCGTATGTTTTATCGCAGAGCGATAAAAACAGCCATTATGTCAACCATGAGAGCTGGTGCAGAAGGAATAAAGGTTTCTATTTCCGGACGTATAGGTGGTGCTGAAATGGCACGTACCGAACACTACAAAGAAGGAAGAACACCTCTTCACACCTTGCGTGCAGACATAGACTATGCACATTCTGAAGCTCACACCACTTATGGCAGAATAGGTGTGAAGGTATGGATTTGCAGAGGTTTAGTGTATGGGAAGCGTGATTTATTCCAAGCAAACACAGAAGTAGCCGGTAAGGGTAAAGGAATGCCCAGAAAAGAGAGAGGCGGATTCTCAAGAGAAAGAGGGGAACGCAGCGGTGAAAGAAGAAGAAATAATAAGTAGTAATTGAAAGAAAAATTAAGATAAGCGATGTTACAGCCAAAAAAGACAAAATATAGAAGGCCTCAGAAGGGCAAAATGAAAGGTAACGCTAAACGTGGATCTGAAATTGCGTTTGGTTCATTTGCTCTTAAAGCAACAGAAGGATGTTTGATGACAGGACGTCAAATAGAGGCAGCTCGTCAAGCTATTACACGTTATATGAAACGTGAAGGTCAATTATGGATTAGAATATTTCCTGATAAGCCTATTACTCGCAAGCCGTTGGATGTACGTATGGGTAAAGGTAAAGGTAGTCCTGAGTACTTTGTAGCAAGAGTATTTCCGGGAAGAATTCTTTTTGAAGCCGATGGAGTTCCTATGGACGTAGCCAAGGAGGCAATGAGATTAGGTGCACAAAAATTGCCCATTTTGACTAAATTTGTAGTTAGAAGAGATTATTCAGAAGAAACATTATAATTATAAGTGATGAAACAATCAGTAATAGCAGAACTCACCACTAAGGAATTGAGTGAAAGATTGGAAGAAGAAGTTAAACAATTAGCAAAGCTAAAGTTGCATCATGCAGTTTCTCCAATAGAAAATCCCAATAGGATAAAAGAGTATCGTAAAACGATAGCTAGATTGAAGACTGAAATACGTGCAAGAGAGCTTGCTGAAGTTAAATCTGTAAAATAAAGAGATAAATTCTTGATATGGATAGAAATTTTAGAAAACAAAGAGAAGGTGTCGTAATCAGCAACAAAATGGAAAAATCTATTGTTGTGAAAGTAGAACGTAAGTTCCGTCACCCCAAATATGGTAAATTCTTGAAAAGAACATCTCATTTTATGGCACATGATGAAAATAATGAATGTGGCGTAGGTGATGTTGTAAGAATAATGGAAACCAGACCTTTAAGTAAAAACAAGTGCTGGAGATTAGTAGAAATAATAGAAAAGGCTAAGTAAGATGATACAACAGGAATCAAGATTGAGCGTAGCCGATAATAGCGGCGCAAAAGAAGTGTTGTGTATACGTGTATTGGGAGGAACCAAAAAGCGTTATGCAACAGTAGGAGATAAGGTTGTTGTAGCGGTAAAGGATGCTATACCTTCCGGAAACATTAAGAAAGGTACAGTAAGCAAGGCCGTTGTAGTAAGAACAACCAAAGAGGTTCGCAGAGCCGATGGATCGTACATACGTTTTGATGACAATGCAGTAGTATTGTTGACTGCTAATGATGAATTACGCGGTACACGTATATTTGGCCCTGTGGCACGTGAGCTCAGAGAAAAACAATATATGAAAATAGTTTCATTGGCACCCGAAGTGCTTTAATGGTAAAAAAGAAAAAAATTAAATAAAACATGCAACCGAAATTAAAAATTAAAAAAGGGGACACGGTAAAAGTTTTATCAGGAGATGATAAAGGACAGACCGGTAAGGTGCTCAAAGTTGATGTTAAAAATTATAGAGCGTTTGTAGAAGGTGTAAATTTAGTATCAAAGGCAACCAAACCTTCCGCAAAGACCCCGCAAGGTGGAATCGTAAAGAAAGAAGCCTCGGTACACATTTCTAACCTTATGTTAGTAGATGCCAAAGGTAATGCTACCAGGGTAGGCAGACGTGTATCAGAAGATGGCAAGTTAGTAAGGTATTCAAAAAAATCTGGAGAGGAGATTAAGTAATGGGTTACACACCGAGATTAAGAGAAAAGTACGTAAAAGAAGTTATGCCTGCTTTGCAAAAGCAGTTTAATTTTTCAACACCAATGCGTATACCCAAGATAACCAAAATATGTTTGAATCAGGGTATAGGCGCAGCTACTGCAGATAAAAAGCTGATAGATAATGGTATAGCCGAAATGACTAAAATAGCAGGTCAAAAAGCAGTAGCAACCAAATCAAGAAAAGATATCTCCAATTTCAAATTGAGAAAAGGTAACCCTATAGGAGTACGCGTAACATTACGTGGAGATAGAATGTATGAATTCTTGGATAGATTGATTGCCGTATCCATACCTCGTATACGTGATTTTAGAGGTATTAGCGACAAAGGTTTTGATGGAAGAGGAAATTATTCCATGGGAGTAACAGAGCAAATTATATTCCCTGAAATAGACATTGATAAAATTACAAAAATCAATGGTATGGACATTACCTTTGTAACCACTGCACGCAATGATGAAGAGTGCATGGCATTGTTAAAAGAATTTGGTTTCCCGTTTAAAAATCAAAAGAAATAAGATATGGCAAAAGAATCAATGAAAGCTCGCGAAATTAAGAGAGCTAAGTTAGTTGCAAAATATGCACAAAAGAGAGCTGAGTTAAAAGAAGCCGGTGATTGGATTGGTTTACAACAATTGCCATTAAATTCAAACCCTATTCGTTTGCACAATCGTTGCAAATTAACAGGGCGTCCTAAAGGCTATATGAGAACATTTGGTATTTCTCGTATTAATTTCAGGGAAATGGCTTCTAAAGGTTTAATTCCAGGAGTAAAAAAAGCAAGTTGGTAAAATAAGAAAAATAGAGAAAAATGAATACAGATCCGATAGCAGATTATTTGACCAGAATACGTAATGCCGTGATGGCAAAACATAGAGTGGTAGAAATACCCACGTCAAGTATGAAAAGAGAAATAACAAAAATATTGTTTGATAAAGGATACATATTAAATTATAAATTTGAAGAAGGTGCACATGGTTCTATCAAAATAGCATTGAAGTATCATCCTGTATCAAAGCAATGTGCTATTACTGAGTTAAAACGCGTTAGCCGTCCTGGTTTACGTAAATATGTAGGTGCAGCAGAATTACCTCGCGTATTGAACGGATTAGGAATTGCAATAATATCCACTTCTCGCGGTTTAATGACAGACAAGGAAGCTCGTAGTTTGGGCGTAGGTGGAGAAGTTATATGTTACATTAGTTAATAAAGGAGGTTACAATATGTCAAGAATAGGAAAATTACCCATATCATTACCCAATGGTGTTAGCATCAATGTAGATGAAAAGACACACATGGTAACAGTAAAAGGTCAAAAAGGTGAATTGACACAATATGTAGATCCTTGTATTACTTTGAATGTAGAAGATGGAGTTTTGCATGTAGAACGTCACACCGAACAAAAGCGTCACAGAGCAATGCATGGTTTGTATAGGGCATTGTTAGCCAATATGGTGAAAGGTGTATCAGAAGGCTTTACCGTAGTGCAGCAGTTAGTAGGTACCGGTTATAAGGCACAGGCCAACGGGCAATTGTTGGAATTATCATTAGGATATTCACATAACATTATATTTGAATTTCCTAAAGAAATAGCAGTAGAAACCGTTACCGAAAAAGGTAAGGATCCTCTTATTAAATTAACTTGTGCTGATAAGCAGTTATTAGGACAGGTTGCCAATAAGATAAGATCTTATCGTAAGCCTGAGCCTTACAAAGGAAAAGGTATTCGTTTCCAAGGTGAAGTTGTTCGTAGAAAAGCTGGTAAGTCAGCTGAAAAATAAGATTAATTTGTTAAAAATTTAAAATCCAAACAGGATGGGAACAAAAAATCGTAAAGAGTTTAGAAGATTAAGAATTAAACATAGAATTAGAAGAGATTTAAAAGGAACAGCTGAACGTCCTAGATTGTCTGTGTTTAGAAGTAATGCACAAATATACGCACAAGTAATCAATGATGACCTTGGAACAACTTTGGTTTCTGCTTCATCAATAAGTATAGATCAAAAGGTGACCAAAACCGAACAGGCTAAAATGGTAGGTCAGGAATTGGCAAGTCGTGCATTGGCAGCAGGTATAAGTACTGTTGTATTTGATAGAAATGGTTATTTATACCATGGTAGAGTAAAATCTTTGGCTGATGCAGCTAGAGAAGGTGGTTTAAAATTCTAAATGTGAGTTATGTCAGATAATAGAAGAATAAAAACGAACGAAATCGAGTTTAAAGAAAGATTAGTTCACGTAGGTCGTGTGACAAAAGTAACTAAGGGTGGTAGAACATTTAGTTTTTCGGCCATAGTAGTTATAGGTAATGAAGACGGAGTAGTAGGTTACGGCTTAGGAAAAGCTAAGGAAGTAACAGCTGCTATTCAAAAAGGAACAGAAGATGCAAAGAAAAATCTGATAAGAGTTCCTATATTGAAGGGCACTATTCCACATGCACAGGAATCACGTTATAGTGGATCAGTAGTATTTTTGAAACCTGCAGCTCCCGGTACAGGTGTTATAGCCGGTGGTGCTATGCGTGCCGTATTGGAAAGTGTGGGTGTAAAGAACGTGTTGGCTAAGTCAAAAGGTTCATCCAATCCCCATAGTGTGGTAAAAGCTACATTTGAAGCATTGGCAAAGATGAAAGATCCTTATAAAGTGGCTCAATTAAGAGGCGTGGATTTAAATACAGTATTCAACGGTTAGTCGCAAATTGCTAAAAAGAATTAGAAATGGACAAGAAGTTAAGAATAACACAAATAAAAAGTCAAATAGATAGACCCCAAGTGCAAAAAAGAACCATTAAGGCGCTTGGTATTCAAAAAGTGAATCGTCCTGTAGAAGTAGTGGCTACTCCTCAAGTATTGGGAATGATTGAAACTGTAAAACATTTGTTAAAGGTAGAAGAAATTTAATTAAAACCAAAAAAGGAGTAAAGAGATGAATTTAAGTAATTTAAAACCTGCTGCAGGATCAACCAAAGCAGAGAAAAGAATAGGAAGAGGTCAAGGATCTGGTAAAGGCGGTACTTCTACAAGAGGTAGCAATGGTGCAAAATCCCGTTCAGGATATTCCCAAAAGAAAGGTTTTGAAGGCGGTCAAATGCCTTTATATAGAAGAGTTCCTAAATTTGGTTTTAAGAATATCAGCAGAGTTGAATACACCGGCATCAATGTGTCCACTTTACAACGTTTAGCTGACAAAGGTATATCTATAATAGATAGCGAAGTGTTAAGAGCTAATGGTTTGATAGGCAAAAAAGATTTAGTAAAAATTTTAGGTAAAGGTGAACTAACAACTAAAGTAGAAGTTAAGGCAAACGCTTTTTCTGCAAAAGCCAAACAATTAATTGAAGCCCAAGGTGGCGTAGCAACAGAATTATAAGATGAGAAGATTTATAACCACATTAAAGAACATTTATAGTATAGAAGAGCTTCGTAAGCGAATTCTATATACTTTAGGCATTATATTGATTTACCGTGTAGGTTCATACATAGCCTTGCCGGGCATAGATGTACAAGCCTTGTCAAATACATCGTTCACCTCCAACTCTCGTGAAGGTTTACTTGGCTTATTGGATATGTTCTCCGGTGGTGCTTTCTCAAATGCTTCTATTTTTGCATTGGGTATTATGCCTTACATTTCAGCTTCCATTGTTGTACAATTATTAACTTTGGTAGTACCTTATTTCCAACGTTTGCAACGTGAAGGTGAAAGTGGCAGAAAGAAGATAACCCAAATGACCCGTTTATTGACCATAGTAGTAACTGCATTACAGGCACCTGCTTATTTGGCCAATATGGTAAGTACGGTAGGTACTCATTCAGGTGTGTTCCACACTATCAATGGTAATGTAATTACAGGTCAGTTGCCGTTTGGATTTATCTTTACATCATTAATAGTATTAGTAGCCAGTACATTATTTATTATGTGGTTAGGTGAGCGTATTACCGAAAAAGGTATAGGTAATGGTATATCCTTAATCATTATGGTAGGTATTATAGCCCGTTTACCTTTTGCATTATCAGCAGAGTTTGTATCAAGGGTAGCTGAAACCAATGGCGGTTTAGTTGTATTCTTAATAGAGATACTATTATTGGTATTGGTTATATTGGTAACAATATTATTAGTGCAAGGAACCCGAAAAGTTCCCGTACAATATGCAAAACGAATAGTAGGAAACAGACAATATGGCGGACAAAGACAATATTTACCTTTAAAGGTGAATGCAGCCGGAGTTATGCCTATAATATTTGCGCAGGCAATCATGTTTTTGCCTTTAACTATTATGGGATTTGCCACTAATGCAGAGTCTATGAGTGCTTTTGCTTCGGCTTTGACCAATTATAATGGTTTTTGGTATAACTTTGTATTCTTTGTATTAATCATATTGTTCACCTACTTCTATACTGCTATTACTTTTAATCCTAATCAAATAGCAGAAGATATGAAGAAGAATGGCGGATTTATTCCCGGTGTTAAGCCCGGTAAAAAAACTATTGAATTTATAGATAATATTATTTCAAAAATAACATTACCGGGTTCAATATTTTTGGGTATAGTGGCAATAATGCCTGCTTTTGCACGTTTATTAGGGATTAACTCTCAGTTTGCACAATTCTTTGGCGGTACCTCACTATTGATTATGGTTGGTGTGGTATTAGACACATTGCAACAAATAGAGAGTCATTTATTAATGAGACATTATGACGGCTTGACAAAATCGGGTCGTATAAAAGGACGTTCTGCACTTCCCATACAATAAAAATGATACATTTAAAAACAGAGCGGGAAATAGATATAATGAAAGAAAGTGCTTCCATAGTAGGAAGGACTTTAGGTGAGGTAGCCAAGCTGATAAAGCCGGGGGTACGTTGTAAAACATTAGATAGCGTAGCCGAGACTTTTATTAGGGATAACGGAGCTATACCCAGCTTTAAAAATTATAACGGTTTTCCCGCTACGTTATGTATCTCAGTGAATGATGTAATAGTTCACGGTATACCCGGAGAGTACGAGTTACGTGATGGTGATATAGTGTCAGTGGATTGCGGTGCCAAGAAGAATGGTTTTCATGCGGACTATGCTTATACATTTTGTGTAGGCAATGTGGCGGAAGAAATAAGGAATTTGTGTAATCGCACCAAGGAGTCATTATATTTAGGCATAGAGCTGGCGGTAGCCGGCAATCGCATAGGTGATGTAAGCCAAGCCATACAGTCGTATGTTGAAAGGTATGGGTACTCGGTAGTGAGGGAAATGATAGGTCACGGAGTAGGCAGAAATTTGCATGAAGGGCCTGAGGTTCCCAATTATGGAGTAAAAGGGAGTGGCGCCAAAATAAAGAAAGGTATGGTATTCTGCATAGAGCCCATGATAAATTTGGGTGTAAAGAATATCAAAATAGATAGAGACGGATGGACAACGCGTACAGCGGATGGTTTGCCTTCGGCACACTATGAGCACATGGTAGCCATAAGAGATAATGGTACGGAAGTATTGTCCACCTATCAATATGTAGAAGACGTAATAAATAACATAAAATAGATGGCTAAACAGGAAGCTATAGAGCAAGACGGTATAGTAAAAGAATCGTTGGGAAACGCAATGTTTAGAGTTGAACTCGAGAATGGGCATATCGTTACGGCACATGTGTCGGGGAAAATGAGGATGCATTACATTAAGATATTACCCGGTGACAAGGTGAAAATGGAAATGTCAATTTATGATTTAACAAAAGCAAGAATTATATTTAGGTATAAAAATTAGCGATACAAATGAAAGTAAAAACATCAGTTAAAAAAAGGTCAGACGAATGTAAAGTGGTTCGTCGTAAAGGAGTTGTTTACGTAATAAACAAGAAGAATCCTAAATTCAAACAAAGACAAGGATAATAAATAGATAAAATAACGTAAAAGGAGTAAGATTATATGGCAAGAATTGCTGGTATTGATTTACCAAACAACAAAAGAGGAGTAATTGGTTTAACTTACATTTACGGCATTGGTCGTTCAACATCTGCGAAGATATTAACAGAAGCCAATGTATCTCTTGACAAGAAAGTACAAGATTGGAATGATGATGAGTTGAGTGCCATCCGTGGTATTATTTCTGAAATGAAGATAGAAGGTGCCCTTCGTTCTGAAGTTCAGATGAATATTAAACGATTAATGGACATAGGCTGTTATCGCGGAATCCGTCATCGTATTGGATTACCTCTTCGTGGTCAATCTACGAAAAACAATGCGCGTACACGTAAAGGGCGTAAAAAAGTTGTTGCCAACAAGAAAAAAGCAACGAAATAGTTAACAAATTAAAAATTTAGAGATTTATGGCAAAATCGACAAAAGTTACTAAAAAAAGAGTAGTAAAAGTGGACGCGGTTGGAAGAGCTTATATTCAGGCATCTTTCAATAATGTAATAGTTACATTGACCAATTCTACAGGACAAGCAATATCCTGGTCATCTGCCGGTAAAATGGGTTTTAGAGGTTCTAAAAAGAACACTCCGTATGCAGCTCAAATGGCAGCACAAGACGCATCAAAAGTTGCTTTTGATTTAGGTCTTCGCAGAGTAAAAGTTTTTGTAAAGGGTCCTGGTGGCGGACGTGAATCTGCAATACGCACCATTAATGCTGCTGGAATAGAAGTTACAGAAATAGTGGATATTACACCACTTCCGCATAATGGATGCAGACCTCCCAAAAGAAGAAGAGTGTAAGGATATTTTTGTTAAAACGAAAAAGAATAAGAAATTATGGCAAGATATATAGGACCAAAAACCAAAATAGCAAAGAAATTTAAAGACCCTATTTACGGTTCGGACAAATATTTTGAGAGATCAATGGAACAGGGTCAATCTCATAACAAGCGTTCAGGTAAATTATCAGAATATGGTATGCAGTTGCAGGAAAAGCAGAAAGCAAAATATACCTATGGTATTTTGGAACGTCAATTTAAGAACATATTTCACAGAGCTTCTTCTAAGAAGGGTATCACCGGTGAGGTGTTGTTGCAATTAATAGAAGCTCGTTTGGACAATGTGGTATATCGTATGGGCATAGCACCTACACGTGCAGCTGCACGTCAATTGGTGTCACACCGTCACATATTGGTAAATGGAGCAGTGGTTAACGTTCCTTCGTATTCATTACGTCCCGGTGATATAGTAG
The DNA here is from genome assembly GCA_045598105.1 of Bacteroidales bacterium. GTDB lineage: Bacteria > Bacteroidota > Bacteroidia > Bacteroidales > WCHB1-69 > UBA1205. Next base: position 39,503 of record JAZLLK010000038.1, read on the forward strand.
GCGTAAGAGAACGTTCAAAATCATGTGAAGTGATAGTTGACTCTTTGAGTCGTCACAATGCAAGTGCATATGCATGGTTAGAGTGGGATGCTAACACCATGTCCGGAAAATTTATGCAATATCCCGAAAGAGAAGCAATTCCTGAAAATATCAAAGAACAATTGATAGTTGAGTTGTACTCTAAATAATAGTTTATAAAGTTAACAATTTAAAATTAAAAAGTAATGGTTACAATACCCTTTCAAAAACCGGATAAAGTGCTAATGGTAGAATCAACAGATTCTTTTGGCGTTTTTGAATTTCGTCCTCTCCAACCAGGATATGGAATGACAATAGGAAATGCTCTGAGAAGGGTTTTGCTTTCATCTTTAGAGGGTTTTGCAATTACTTCAATAAAAATAGATGGCGTTGCTCATGAATTTGCGACCATACCGGGCGTTATAGAAGACGTTACCGATATAGTATTGAACGTAAAACAAATTCGTTTGAAAAGCAAGATAGATGATCAAATGAATGAAAAAGTACGTGTTACTATTAGTGGTCAAGATGAATTCAAGGCAGGGGATATTAACAAATTTTTAAATAATTTCCAAGTCCTGAATACCGATTTGCACATTTGTTCTATGGAGCCCAGTGTTACTCTAAACATAGAGTTTACTATAGACAAAGGTCGCGGATATGTAACAATTGAAGAAAACAGATTGCTCCATGAAGGTCCGGGAGTGATAGTAATAGATTCATCACACTCACCTATTAAAAACGTGATGTACCGAGTAGAAAGTTACCGTGTGGAACAAAAAACCGACTTTGATAAGTTAGTATTTGAAATAACCACCGACGGAACCGTACATCCCAAGGATGCATTGAAAAAAGCTGCAAGTGTGTTAATTCAGCATTTCGTATTGTTCTCAGATGAAAAAATCGCCGTTTCAACCGACGAAGTATCATTGTCAAACGAATTTGATGAGGCATCGTTGCACATTCGTCAATTGCTCAAATCAAGATTAGTGGAAATGGATTTGTCAGTAAGAGCATTGAATTGCTTGAAAGCTGCTGAGGTAGAAACACTTGGTGAATTGGTGGCTTTCCAAAAGACTGATTTGTTGAAATTTAGAAATTTTGGTAAAAAATCCTTAAATGAATTGGAAGAATTAGTGAAGTCTAAAGGTTTAGATTTCGGTATGAATATTTCAAAGTATAAATTGGATTTAGAAAAGTAGAAGAATATGAGACACGGAAAAAAAGTAAATCATTTAGGAAGAACAAGTGCACATCGTAAAGCAATGATGTCGAACATGGCTGCTTCGCTGATTCTTAACAAAAGAATAAATACGACAGTAGCTAAGGCTAAAGCCTTACGTAAATATATTGAACCTCTTATTACCAAATCAAAAGAAGATACTACTCATTCTCGCAGAGTTGTGTTCAGTTATTTACAAAACAAGGAAGCCGTAACAGAATTATTTAGAGAAGTATCACAAAAAGTAGCTAATCGTCCCGGCGGTTATACCCGTATATTGCATACAGGTTTCCGTATAGGTGATGCTGCTGAAATGTGTATGATGGAATTAGTAGACTTTAATGAAGGCTATAGCCAAAATAAAGGTAGCAGGAAGAAAGCCGCTAAGGCTACCCGTAGAAGCAGCAAGAAAAAATCAGAAGTTGCAGAAACCGCAGCTGAGCCTGTAGCAGAAGTTGCAACTCCCGCTGAAGAAGTTAAAGCCGAATAATAACGTTGTTTTTATATCCTAAACTAAAGAGAAATTGTGATAACAATTTCTCTTTTTTTTATTGTAGACAGGCTTGTATGTAAAAAAAAATAAATATCTTTGCACTATGAAACGAAACATATTATTTATAGCATTATTGTGCTATGTAAGTGTAGCACATTTACAAACTATTTCGGGCGGGGCAAGGAAGAATAGCCTGCGTTTTTGTTTTTACAACATGGAAAATATGTTTGATTGTGAAAACGACAGTATTACTAATGATGACACTTATACTCCTGAGGGCATGCATCATTGGACGTACTATAAGTATAAGCAAAAGCAGAACAACATAGCCAAAGTGCTTATAGCCATGGGCGAGTGGGGTGCCCCGGATATAGTAGGCATGTGTGAGGTTGAAAACAGACGTGTGCTTAATGATTTAGTTCGCTTTACGCCTTTGCATGCCTATCAGTACGGGGTGGTGCATTATGATTCCCCTGATGCCAGAGGAATAGATGTGGCTTTGCTGTATAGGAAAGATAGGTTTAGGGTGATATATGAGGATACTATACACATAGTGTATCCGGGTGATAGCGTATCTACGACGCGTAATATTCTATATGTAAAAGGATTGGTGCCAGGTGTGGCCGATACGTTGCATATATTTGTGTGTCATTGGCCTTCCCGATATGGTGGCTATGCCCAAACTGTGCTCAAGCGAAATTACACGGCACAGGTACTGCGAGAACATGTAGATGCCATAATAGCGGCTAATGAGGCAGCAAAGGTGATATGTTGTGGCGATTTTAACGATTATCCTGATAATGAGAGTGTGAGTGAGGTGCTGAGGGCACGTTCACCGCAATATGCCCAAAATGACGATTATATACATTTGCTTTATCCGTATTTTAATCAAAACAATGTGGGAACGCATAAATATCAGGGTTGGTGGGGAATATTGGACCATTTGGTTGTAAACAGAGCATTTTATGAGGCGGAATCCGGTTATATAATAGAGCGTCAGGGATATATATATTCTAAGGACTTTATGTTAGAGAAGGATGAGACCAATATGGGGTATAAGCCGTATAGAACTTATGTAGGTATGAAATATAATGGAGGATTTTCTGATCATTTACCGGTGTATGTGGACATAAGTTATTAAAAAAAAGAGTATATTTGCATTTTAAAGTATATACGTTATGTGTAATATGATATGGAGCGGTAAAAAGTGGTGTTTAGTGCTATGTATGGTAGTGCTAAGTATAGTATTACATGCCGAAAATTACCATCAGCATATATCATTTGTAGAAAATAAGGGCCAATGGGCAGGTAATATACTATATAAGTCGGAATTGAAAGAGGGTGCCTTGTTTTTTGAGCGGAATATGGTAACCTATGCATTTGTAGAAAGTGAATATTTAGAAAAAATAGCTGCTATTAAGTCCGGTAAAAGTGATGTAATATTGGATACATTGGCATGGCATTATGCTTATAAAATGCATTTTTTGCATGCAAATGAGCATGTGCATATAGTACCGGAGGGGGAAGATAGTGAGTATTATAACTATTATATAGGTAATGATGCCGGCAGGTGGAGCAGTCATGTGCGAAAATACAGTTCTATAAAGTATGAGCATGTATATGATGGTATTAATATAAAGTATTATGAGCGATATGGCACCTATAAGTATGATGTGGAGGTGCAGCCCGGAGCACAAGTGGAGCAGGTGAAATTTTTATGTGAGGGTGCTGAAAAATTGAGTGTAAAAGAAGGCAATTTATACTTGCGTATAGGTAAATTTATGGTGATAGAAAATAAGCCGTATGCTTATCAGTGGAATGATGCCGGTGAGCAGGTGCCCGTAGCTTGTGCTTTTAAGGTAGAGGGAAACGAAATATCGTTTGTAATAGGAAAGTATGATTACAGCAGAGTGTTAATAATAGATCCTACCATAGTATTTGCCTCCTATTCATCGTCTACAGCTGATAATTTCGGTTATACGGCTACGTACGATCGTTATGGTAATGTGTATGGAGGAGGTACGGTATATGGGGTGGGGTATCCTACTACCGTAGGTGCATATCAGGGTGTGTTTAAAGGCGGTTCCTGTGATGTGGGTATTACCAAATTTAGTCCGGACGGACATACCCGCCTGTATTCTACGTATATAGGGGGTACAGGCACAGATGTACCTCATAGCTTGTATGTGAATAATAATGATGAGTTATATGTATTAATGTCCACGTCATCGGCAGATTTTCCGGTTACGCAGGGCTGTTATCAGGGCAGTTTCCGAGGAGGAGCCGCCTGTAGGGTTACCAGTATTAATTATTATGGTAACGGAAGTGACGTGAGCATATCCCGTTTTAATGCTTCGGGAACGCAGTTGCTGAGTTCCACGTATTTTGGCGGTAGCGGTAATGACGGCTTGAATTTAATGATGGCCAAGAATTATGCTGATGAAATACGTGGTGATTTGCAAATAGATGTATCGGGCAATGTGTATGTAGCGTCATCTACGGCGTCGGCTGATATGCCTATAACGGCCAATGCCATACAGTCGGTGTATAAAGGGGTGCAGGACGGATTTGTGGCAAAATTCAGCTATGATTTAAAAAAACTGATATTTGCCTCATATATAGGAGGCAGCAATATAGATGCCGTGTATAATATGGAATTGGATGCACAGGGTAATATGTATATATGTGGCGGTACTAAATCAGGAGATTTTCCTGTTACGCAAAATGCTTATATTACTACAGCTCCCGGGTATGAGGATGGTTTTATATCCAAAATATCTACTAATGGTACGCAGCTGATGCGTTCTACCTACGTGGGTACACGTTATACAGACCAGACTTTTTTGGTAAAGTTGGATGAGCAGGAAAATGTGTATGTGGTGGGGCAAACTACTGATTCGGCGTCGTCATGGACATATAATGTAAAGTGGTCAGGAGGTACGGGGCAGTTTTTGACAAAATTTGACAATGATTTGGCAAAGATGTTGTGGTCCACATCGTTTGGTGATGCTAATTTGGGTTACGAGTTAGTGCCCACGGCGATGATGGTAGATGTATGTGGGCGAATACACATATCAGGATGGGGAGGAACTACTAATATGCAGCAACCGTTAGCAGGTTTGCCTATTACCAATGATGCCTTTAAGGTGGTGCCGGATATGGGTTCGGGTGATTTTTATTTTATCACTATAGATAAGGACGCTTCCGACTTGGTATTTGCATCGTATTATGGGGGTAACTGCACTATAGCCGGAGAACATGTGGATGGCGGCACCAGTCGTTTTGACCGTAAAGGCGTAATATATCAGGCTGTGTGTGCAGGATGTGCCGGCTGTAATAATTTTCCGGTAACACCGGGAGTAATAGGTCCTACCAATAACAGTTCTAATTGTAACATGGCCGTAGTAAAAATAGCCTTTCCTATGGCAGGCGTGATAGCCGATTTTGATATTCCGGCAATAGTGTGTGCGCCTTTTACGGCAGTAATAGACAACAGATCGCAGTTAAGAGATAGTAGTAGTACCTTATATGAGTGGAATTTTGGCGACGGAGGAAGTTCTACAGATGTTTCGCCTATGCATGTGTATAACGAGTCTGGATTGTATCAGGTGCAGCTGATAGTGAGTGATACAGGCAGCTGTAATGTGGCCGATACTTTGGAAAAAGAGATTTTAGTGTTGGCTAACAGGCTGGATACTTTGCCTACTATATATACCTGTAAGGGTGATATGGTGCAAATAGGCGTGAGCCCGTATGCTGATACTAATTTGACCTATGCATGGTATCCTGCTACAGGATTAAGCAGTGCCGATGTGTCGAATCCTTATTTTACCGATACGGTGGATTGTACTTATTATTTGTATATATCCAACGGATATTGTACTGATACACTGGAACAGAATGTAAAACTATCGTCTATACCCGGAGCCTGTGTACAAACGGATTATGCCTGCTACGGGCAGTCATTTACTTATGTGGCGGATACTACGGGTGCCAATTGTTTTGTATGGTCATCTACTCCATTGCTTACTGATACATTGAACAACTCCATATACGAACCTGAATTTACATTCCAAACCAGGAGTGCCCGAACATTTTACCTGTATAGAAGTAATGGAGCTTGTGAAGCGTTGGATACCTTTAAGGTGAAGGTGTCGTTATATAATGCATCTATAGATTCGGTGCCATCATTATGCAAAGGGGATACTATTCACGCTGATGTTAATATAGGTATGGAGCGTAATAGTTCGGTATATTCAACTTATTGGAGTGTTGACCAAGGTATAATAAATGCTGACAGTATGCATGCATGGATGATAGCCGATACATCTGTAATGTTAATGGTGGAGGTGGTGAATGAATATGGATGTAAGGTGCATGATACTATATATATAGAGGTGGGTCAGGTGCAGCTTAATGCCGAGGTAGAGCCCATATGGTGTAACGGGGATAGTTCCGGAGCCATAGTATTGCATGCAGCCGGTGGTAAGTTTCCTTATACTTACACATGGAAGCACACATCCTATAATACCGATAGTCTTACGCATTTATCCGAAGGTATATATGAAGTACATGTGTGTGAGGGAACGGGGTGCTGTACCGATACGGTAATACAATTGTTACAGCCCGATATTTTACAGGTGAGCCTGTATGATACCTTATCGGTAATATATTGTGATGCGGAGTGTAAAGGAAAAGCAAGTGTGAATATAAGCGGAGGTACTATGCCCTATTCTTTGCTATGGAATACAGGAGATACCTCATTACACATGTCGCATTTGTGCCCCGGTGAATACGTGTTGCAGGTAGAAGATGCGCACCATTGTGCTGATACTATTTTGTTTACTGTAAAAGATACCTCAGGTATGAGTGTGCAATATGAGGCTGTGATGCCACAATGTTATAACGACTGCAATGGCAGTATACAGTTAACTGTAAGCGGAGCGGTGGAGCCGTGTGAGTATGAGTGGAATGTAACCGGCGGATATACCGATAAGGCGGACAATTTGTGTGCAGGTAATTATGATATTATGGTAAAAGATGCACATCAATGCATGCGACATATAGTAGTGAATATGCCCAATCCGGAGTTGCTGATTTTACAGAGTAGTGTGGTGAACAGGCCTTCATGTTCGGGTAAGAATGATGCCGGCATTATGGTGCACATGCAAGGCGGTACGGCACCCTATATTTACCGGTGGAATAATGTGGTCGGTGATTCGGTATATGATAATTTGTATTCGGGCAACTATGTGCTTAATGTAACCGATGCCCACGGATGCAGCTATGATACATTGTTTACGGTGAGTGATTATGATACGCTTACTGCCGAGGTGAATGCTACCAAGGTGCCTTGTGAGGAGGTGTGTATAGGCGAGGCTGAGGTTGTGCCTCAAGGCGGGTGTCCGCCTTACCGGTATGTGTGGACCAACGGAGACACCACTCAAAAGGCCGAAAAACTCTGCCGTGGCACTTATAGTGTGGAGGTGTATGATAATAATAATTGTAAGGTGAGCATGAGTGTAACCGTATTAGACAGTTCTTCATTTACGCAGGTAGCACATGCGTGGGCCGATACCAATGAAATATACCGCGGGCAAAGTACCATGCTGCATGCCGATGATATGGGTGCAGGGTTCAGCTACGCATGGACGCCGGCTTATGGATTACCGGTGTCTACAGGTAAAGACGTGAAAGCTTCACCGGCAGAAACTACCACCTATACGCTGATAGTAAGTGATGTGTATGGCTGTGTAAAAACCGATACCGTAACACTGGTAATAAACGATGTGCTGTGTGAGGAACCGTTTGTATTTGTCCCCAACGCCTTTAGTCCTAACGGAGACGGTGTAAATGATGTGCTATATGTACGGGGTGAATTGCTAGAAAGCATAGAATTTGCCGTGTACGATCGTTGGGGAGAAAAGTTGTTTGAAACCAATACCGTTACCCAAGGGTGGAACGGCACATATAAAAACAAAGATTGTGAACCCGGAGTGTATGTGTATTACTTGTACGCAACCTGTTTGGGTGGTGTAGAATACATACACAAAGGCAATGTAACGCTTATACGATAATGAAAGTATTTAAATTTGGAGGTGCATCGGTAAAGGATGCCGAAAGTGTAAAAAATGTAGTCCGTATATTGAATATGCATACCGGAGAACCCTTGCTGGTAGTGGTATCGGCCATGGGTAAAACTACTAATTTGCTTGAAAAGCTGGTAGATGCCTATTTTACAATGCAGGAGGACGCTGTGCGAGAAGTACTTGTACAACTGAAAAATAATCATGAAAGTATTATAAATGAATTATTTAATAATAGAAGTAATAAAATTTACACTGATTTTAACAATTTGTATTCTGATTTGATAGAATATATAGAGGAACCTTCCAGTGAAAATTATGATTATGAATATGATCAAATAGTGTCATACGGTGAATTAATGTCTACTACCATAGTAGCTGCGTACTTGCAGCAAACGGGATTACACGCCATGTGGCAGGATGCTCGCCGGCTTATACGTACCAATAATACTTATAGAGAAGGTATAATAGACTGGGAGCGTACGCAAAGTAAAATACAGCGTAAAATAATGTCTCTATATGCGGAAGGAGAACCTGCAATAGTGGTAACACAGGGATTTATAGGTGGTACATCAGAGGGGCTTACCACCACATTGGGCAGGGAAGGCTCAGATTTTAGTGCTGCCGTATTTGCCTATTCTACGGGTGCTGAAAGTGTAACTATATGGAAGGATGTGGACGGATTATTAAATGCAGATCCTAAGCAGTTTGATAATACGGTAAAGCTGGATCAAATATCGTATCAGGAGGCCATAGAGTTGGCCTATTATGGTGCCAGCATTATACATCCCAAAACTCTGAAACCCTTGCAAAATAAGAATATACCATTGTATGTGAAGTCATTTGTACATCCGCAGGCCGAGGGGAGTGTGATAGGTCATTTTAAGAAGGTAACGCAGGTACCCTGTTATATATGTAAAAAAAATCAGGTGCTTATATCCATTATGCCCAAGGATTTTTCGTTTATAGCCGAAGAAAATTTGTCCACCATATTTGCCTTGGTGGCGCATTTTGGTGTAAAAATGAATTTGATGCAAAATTCGGCCATCAGTTTTTCCATTTGTGTGGATAACAGGCAGTCGATAAGCAGTCTTATAGAAGAATTGCAAACGGAGTTCTATGTAAAATACAATACCGATATAGAACTATATACCATAAGGCATTATGATAATGACAGCATACTTGCCATAACCCGTAACCGCAAGGTGCTATTAGAACAAAAAAACCGTTCTACTGTACAATATGTGGTAAAGGTGCAGGAATAGTTTTATGAGTCAGATATGAAAAGAATTATGAATAAAGAATGATGAATTGCTTATTTTGTAAACAGGAGATAGCCGATATAGCTAAGTGTTGCAGGTATTTGTGGCTAAAGGCATATCATGCAATGGCCGTAGTGATGAAAAGAGGCAGAAGCGAACGTCGTGTTTTGTGCGGAGTGCGACATGCACTTGCAAATGCTAACCTTTATGGTGCATGATGTACTATTTAATATGATAGGGTGCAGGGTAGAAGGTATGTAATGGTAGCCGGATGGGAGTTGATAATTATGATAATGAGAAGTTTGTTTACGTGTGGTATTATATAAGCAGTGGAATAGCAAATAGTATATTTGTATTATTTCAAGCCATTGGTAATAAAAAATATGTACTAAAAAATTGCGTTTGTAAAAAAAATAGTATTTTTGTATTTTGAAAAAGTAAAGTTAGGTCTAATAAAAAATAATATATGAAAAAAATAAGCATTATACTATGTGTGTTGTGTTTTGTACTTGTTGCCCAAGCACAAAATGTAGCGGTGGAAGGATCATCTATAGATGAAGAAATATATACGGTATGTGAGCAGGCCCCGCAGTTTCCGGGAGGAATGGAGGCTATGCATACGTATGTAGTACAGAATACGCAATATCCGCAGGCAGCTATAGAGTCGGCGGCAGAGGGCACGGTAAGGGTGCAATTTGTAGTGGAAAAAAGCGGCAATATTACCCATGTAAAGGTGATGAAAAGCGTGAATGAATATTTGGATAAGGAGGCAGTGCGGGTAGTAAACACTATGCCACAGTGGATACCGGCTGAACATAGAGGGGTAAAAGTACGCCATTATGTTGTTTTGCCTATAGTTTTTACGTTGAAATAATACATAAATATAATATATAAAAATATTGAGTATGAAAAAATTTGTTTTAATAAGTATGTTGCTTACCGTTATAATATGTGCAGGCTGTAAGCATGAAGTGGAAGAGGTGATAGTGAGTCCGGAATGCATTACCATGGGTATAGGAGATGTATATACAGTAACGGCCAAGGTGAAGCCTGCATCTGCCTCACAGAAGGTTACATGGACCAGTACCAATGAAACGGTGGCTATAGTGAGTGCTACCGGTAGCGTAACAGCCATAGGTATAGGTGAATGTGATGTGGAGGCTGCGGCTGCAGGGTATAAGGATGTGTGTCATGTAATGGTAGTAGAGACGGGCGGTAGCGGTGATACTACCGGTCCTGTTTCGGACGGGGTGCTTAAATTTACAGTAAATGGTGTGAAATTTAATATGATAAAAATAAAAGGCGGTTCATTTATAATGGGCGCTAACAAGTCGGACTATGGCGGTATAGCTTCGCCAATGCATGATGTTACATTAAGCGATTATATTTTAGGTGAAACCGAGGTTACACAGGAATTGTGGAAGGCTGTAACGGGTGAAAATCCTGCCAATTTTGTAGGAGAAAACATGCCTGTGGAGCAGGTGAGTTGGAATGATTGTCAGGTGTTTATAAGTAAGTTGAATCAAATATTAGTCAAAGAATTGCGAGGTAAAACTTTTCGCCTGCCTACCGAGGCCGAATGGGAGTATGCCGCCGGAAAACATCATAATAATAAATATGCCGGTGGTAACGACATGGATAAGGTGGGCTGGTACCTGGATAATTCATGTAACACCACACATCCCGTGGCCGGCAAGCAGGTGAACGAATTAGGTTTGTATGACATGAGCGGTAACGTAGCGGAATGGTGTAATGACAAATATGGCAGCTATAGTAGCGGGCATCAAACCAATCCTACCGGTGCCTCCGGGGGTTCGTACAATGTGATTAGAGGCGGTAATTGGGGGTATGCCGCCGAAACCTGTAGGGTGACCTATAGAGAAAAAAATCTACCGGAATATAAAAACTATTTAATAGGCATGCGTTTGGCTTTAACTTGTGAGTCTGAATAGCTCAAGCCTAAACAGTATGGTATAACGGAAATAAACCGGCGGTTTGTTTCCGTTTTTTTTGTAAGGTGTAGTTTGTTGCGTGGTATATGTTTGTGCCATGACATAAAAACAGCCGTGAATGTGCCGACTTACTTTTTTTGCAAACGAATTGTTTTTTTGGGATATACCGCAATAAAAAAAATGTTACCTTTGCATTTACTTATGCGGTTACGTTATGTAAGTGAATAAGAAATATAAATAATTAATAATAAATATAAAACATTCATTAATATGGATTTATTACAACAAATAAAACAAAACGCCATTAAAGCCAATAAGTGCATAGTATTGGCAGAAGGAGAAGAAGAGCGTACCCTTAGGGCTGCCGATATCATTTTAAATGAAAAAATAGCCCGTATTATTCTTTTAGGCAATAAGGCCAATATAGAAGCTAAAGCAAAAGAATGGGGATTAACCCACATAGCCGAAGCTCAAATAGTGGATCCTAACAATAACCCCAAAGAACAGTTTTATGCCGAAATGCTTTGTGAAATACGTAAAAGCAAAGGTATGACTATGGAGCAGGCCATTCCATTGGTAAAAGATCCTTTGTATTTGGCTACCCTGTTAATAAAGAATAAAGAAGCCGATGGTGAAGTAGCCGGTGCCCAAAATGCTACCGGTGACGTATTGCGTCCCGCTTTCCAAATAGTAAAAACTCTGCCCGGCGTAAGTGTGGTGTCTGGTGCTTTTATTATGGTGTTCAAGGATAAACAATGGGGTGACAATGGTATAATGGTTTTTGCCGATTGTGCTGCCGATCCTAATACCGATGAAAATAAATTGGCTCAAATAGCTGTAGTTACAGCTCAAACAGCTAAAAACATAGCCGGTATAGACCCCAGAGTAGCCATGTTGAGTTTTTCTACCAAGGGCAGTGCTAAGCATGAATTGGTAGATAAAGTGGTAAATGCTACCCGCATAGCTAAGGAAATGGATCCTAACCTGGTAATAGATGGTGAATTACAGGCCGATGCTGCCATAGTAGCTAAGGTGGGTGCCTCCAAGGCTCCCGGAAGCCCTGTGGCCGGTAAAGCCAATGTATTGGTGTTCCCTTCATTGGAAGTAGGTAATATAGCTTATAAGCTGGTTCAACGTTTGGCCGGTGCCGAAGCCGTAGGCCCTATTATGCAGGGTATGGCCGCTCCTATTAACGATTTATCACGCGGCTGCTCGGTAGAAGATATAGTAAATGTGGTAGCTATTACCGCTAATCAGGCTGCAGGTAAATAGTATTACTGCTATATACAGGTACAAAAGCTATACCGTAAGGTATAGCTTTTTTTTGTGTGTATAATGTACCCCAAAATTCAGACCAATAGTATAAGGAAAAAAAGAGTACTTTTGCTTTGATAAAACCAAGAATAATAAAAGATGACAGAGAGAAGAAAATTTAGTGCAAAATTTAAGGCAATGGTAGCCATGGAAGCTATAAAAGAGCAGCAAAGCATAGCCGAACCGGC
>JAZLLK010000039.1:0-36265 GCA_045598105.1 Bacteroidales bacterium
ATATATTGAGATGATTCAAGAGAAATTAAACAACCGACCAAGAAAAAAATTAGGATTTTTAACCCCATATGAATATTTTTTTATTACCTTTGCGAAAAATAATTGTTTAACAAAAGTTGCATTTGAGACTTGAATGTGGCAAAATAAATAAGAATATATGAAGAAAGCGATAAGAATAATAAGCCTATGTATCCTCATTAGCATGCCTTATATAGTAGAGGCACAAGGTATGCAGGGATATTGGATAGATACCTTAAAAGTATCGTTTACTCATTTGAGGCTGGTGTTGCAGGTGGAGAAGCATGAGGGTCTGTATAACGCACGTATGTATAGCATAGACCAAACGGGCTCAAAGGCTTTGCCGGCTTCTAAGGTAAGGGTAAATGGAGATAGTATAAAGTGTGTTTTTACGTCTATAAATGCTTTATTTTACTTGCAGTATGACTCTGTTAATGATGTGTTGACAGGTGTATTGGGGCAGGGAGGCCAATATAATGTATGCATGCACCGAATTGATAGTTTGCCTAAGATAGAGCGTCCGCAAACGCCTATGCCACCTTATGGTTATATAGAGGAGGACTATGTGGTGAAGGAGAGCAAAGTCAGTCCTGAATTAAACGGAACACTCACCATGCCTATAGGTCAGTACAAGGCTGCCGTGGTATTGGTGGCCGGTTCAGGACCAAATACCAGGAATGAGGTGGTGATGGGTCATGAGTTTTTTAAGGTTTTGGCCGATAGGCTTACTAAAAGCGGCATAGCGGTAGTTCGCTATGACAAGCGGGGTGTAGGGGCGTCAAAAGGGAACTATACGCAGGCAACCACTTATGATTTTGCTGAAGATGCCAAGCGTGTGCTTTTACAAATGAAAAAGGACAAGCGGTTCAGGCAGGTGCCGGTGGGCGTAGTAGGGCATAGTGAAGGCGGACTTATAGCAGAAATGTTGGCTGCCGACAGGCAGGCCAATCCTGATTTTGTGGTGCTCATGGCAGCGCCGGTGCAGCAGTGTGGAGAGCTATTGATAGACCAGGTGAATAAGTTGCTGGTGGAATCAAATGCCGATTCCGACATGGTGGAAGCCTACACGGCCAAGCAACGCTGGCTGGTGCATGCTCTACAAAAATACGGAAAAAATATAATGCAGCACATAGATGCTGATGTGGAACAATATAAGCATCAGCTAGATACTGCCAAAGCAGAATGGAAGGTGTGGGCTGATTTTAGTGCATGGAAGGAGGTATATCCTCAGTTAAACAAGTGGACCTTGGATTTTATAAATATAGATCCTAAGGATTACGTAACCAAAATGCGTTGTGATGTATTGTATATGGTGGGTGATAAGGATGTACAGGTATTGGCGGAGAAGAATGCCAATATGATGTATGAGTATCTGCCACAGGAAAAAAGGGATAAATTGGGACAGAAAATGAGGGTAATAGTATATATAGACCGCAATCATATGTTTCAAACATGTAATACGGGTATGCCTTATGAATATGGTTATATAAGTGAAACCATAGCTGAAGATGTAATGATGGGTATATCCAAGTGGATATTGGGTGACAGATAATATAAAAAGACAATACAAAAATAGCATATTTATGCTAATAACATGCTATTTTTATTATATAATATTCTGTATTAACCTACTACTATTTCTACGTAAGGACCGCTCAACATTTCTTGAGCCAGAGAGCGTATATCAGAGGCCTGTATAGACTTAATTGTTTCTGTTTTTTGTTGCCATACGCTGAAAGGCAGTTGGTAATCGTTGATATCCAGTACACGGTCTATTTGTGAGAACACGCCGTCGAAGTTTCTAAGTAGCTGGCCATACATAAAATTTTTGAGTGTAAGCAGTTCGTGTTTGCTCACCGGTTTTTGAGTAAGCATGTCCATTTCGTGGTATATTTCTTTTACGGCCATGGGGGCTTGTTGTTTATTTACATCAGCATGAATGTAGAACATGCCGTCATGTAAAAAGGGGTTCATGCGGGAGTATATACCGTAGGCCAATCCTTTATCTTCTCGTATATTGGTCATAAGGCGGGAGCTGAAATATCCGCCAAGCAGCGTGTTTACTATTTCATATTTGTTCCATTGGTTGTGTCTGGGGGTAGGAAATTGTTTACCTATGAATATGCTGGATTGTACTGATTTCTGTTTGGCTATATGTACTTGATTGCATGTGTGTTCTATAGGAGCAGGGTAGGTGGTGTTAGCAGGGGTACCTTGAGGTATTTGCCCCATGGTATGGTGCAGTTCGGCTATGATATCAGGGGTAATGTAGCCGGCCAGAAATATACGTATATTGTTTGCATGGTAGTAGGTATGGTAGAAATCAAGTATATCATTCCTGTTAAAATCATCTATGTTTTCCATGGTAGCCGACATGCCATAGGGGTGATGATCTCCAAATATGTGTTTTGCCAGTTGGGTATGTCCCACATAGGAAGTTTTTTCCAAGTTGATGGCCAGGCTGTTTTTAATTTTTTGTTTAAACAGGTTTATTTTATCTTCTTCAAAAGTGGCTTGTGTGAGTATTTCCTGTGTCAGGCGGAATAGGGTAGAGGCGGAGTTGTGCGGAAAATAGAAGGAGAGTGTATTAAAATCACGGCCGTTGGTGGTTTCAAAATAGCAGCCTGCATAGTCCAGTATTTCGGCTATTTCCTCAGCGGAATGGAGTTGAGTACCTTCGGTGAGCAGTTTGCCGCAGGCCCGAGCCACCGAGGTGCGATGCTGATAGTAGGAGCCGGCTTGTATACGTATATCCATACGTATCAAGTTGATATGTGTATTAGCGATGCTATAGCATGCTATATTATTGGGAAGGGTAAATGTGTTTAAGGGGGTATGTGGCAGTGGAGGGAACGGGTGTGCTGTAGGTGCTATATGTCGGTTTATCATGTTGTTATTGTCTTATTAGCAGTATGTCTCCTTTTAGGGTGTGGGTTTTATTCAGCAAGTCTTTATAGCATATGGTGTAGTAGTATACGCCATGAGGCATATTTTGGCCGCGGAAGGTACCGTCCCATTGTAGGTGCATACTATTGCTGCTGAATATTTTTTGGTGTGTTGCATTGGTAATATCTATGGTATAATAGGTGGGTTCTTGTGAAGCTTTTATTTCAAACAGGTCGTTAAGGCCGTCGCCATTGGGGGTAAAGGCGTTAGGAACATATAGTTCTATTGGCTCCACGCAGTGTATATGTATGGTAATATTGGTATCGTGGTGGAGGTGATTGGTAAACCACACTTCATATTCTTCGTCATAGGATGGTTTTACCTTAATGCTATTGGAGGTGGAGCCTGTATTCCATAGTATATTGGACGCATTGTGTACGTATAGGGATACGCTGCTACCGCTGTATATGGTGGTGTCATGGCTGAAGGTAGTGGGGGTAGTTACCTGACATGCAGGCCGGGCCGGGGATATTGTTGTTTCTTTATGTGGGGTGTTAGTGGGGGTAGTGGTGGCAACAATGGGGCTTACATAGCTGTTACCGGTGGCAGCGGGTGTAGTGGTGGTATGGTTGTCATGGTTGGAGGCCATAATAGGAGTGTGCTCGGTAACAGGTGCTGAGGCAGTGGCGGTGTTGATGTGGGCAGCCGAGGTGCTAGCGGTGCCACATGTGGTAGCAGGCTGTTCACAGCCCGTAGTGGCAGCTGAGGCTATGGCAGCGGTAGTATGGGCGGGAGTGGCAGGACATGCTATAGCGTGTGTATCGGTGGCGGGCTTAAGTAGCAGCCACAAGCCTACGGCTATAATTGCAGCTGCGGCAGCAGCTATAATGTAGTGCCATGAATGAGAAGGTTTCACACGGGTGTTTGCCTGTATGTTTTCCCATATATTATCGGGAGGAGTGGGGGTGACCCCCAACATTTTATCCCGGTATAATTCGCCAATATCCTGATATGTTTTCATAACAAAGATTCTTTTTTTGTGAATTCCATAACTTTTTTACGTAAAGCATTTTTAGCCTTGAACAATTGTGAGCGGCAGGTTGCCTGAGTGCAGTGCAGCATTTGTGATACTTCATCATAGGAATATCCTTCTATTTCACACATATTGAATACCATACGATATCCTTGTGGCAAATCACGAATAAACTCTAGCAGGATATTATATGACAATTTGTCGGAATCCATAATAGATTCGTCTATAATTTGCTCCTGCATATCCTCATAATTTTCGGTAGGAAATTTCTTTTGGTTAGCCTGATATAGCTTAAGGGCCTGATTAATTACTATGCGTGACATCCATGCCTGTAATTTGCCCTTATTGTTGTATTGCCCTAAATTTTTGAAAATGAGAATAAATGCTTCCTGCAGAATATCTTGAGCGTCTTCTTGGCAGGAGGTGTACCTTAGGGCTATGCCGTATAGTGCCGGGCTGTATTGTTTATACAGCAGGGAGCGGCATTGTTCATTGCCTTTAATACATTCTGCTACCAATTGGGTATCGTTCATAGCTATTTGCTTTATAGTTATGATATGTTAAACGGCAATTTTGTTGCCGGGAAGGAGAATTTTTTTTGGGTTTATAATTCCACACATTGGCGGAAAGTGGGTATAGATACATCATGAAAACCGTGTTCAATCAGGTAGTTACGATAGAATTCTTCAGGTTCGGTTTCACCATGTACCAAAAATATTTTTTTTACTTTTTCTTTATCCTGGCAGCACAAATATCGGTACATTTCTTCGTAGTCGCCATGGCCTGACAGGGCGTCTATTTCTCTTACATCGGCATTTACTTTGTATTTATTACCGTATATGGACACCACGGGTTCTCCGTCCACTATTTTTCTTCCCAAGGTTTTGGGGGCGCAGTATCCTACTACCAATATGGTGTTTTTACTGTTTTCTATATTGTTAGCCAGGTGGTGTTTAATACGGCCTGCCTCCATCATGCCCGATGCGGATATGATAATGCAGGGACGATTGTAGGTATTGAGGGTTTTGGAATCTTCTTTAGTACGCACATAGAACAGGTTATCGAATCCGAAAGGATCTTTTTGTGTACGAATAAGGTCTAATATATCGTCTTTAAAGCATTCGGTATGTAGGCGGAATATATCGGTGGCTGAAACAGCCAAAGGGCTATCTATGAATATGGGTACGTCGGGGAGGCGTTTGGCTTTTTTCAGGTTATTAAGGGAGTATATTATTTCCTGGCAGCGGCCTATGGCGAATGAAGGTATGAGCAGTTTGCCCAGTTTTTTAACGCATGTTTCCTGTACTACCAGGCCCAATTCTTCTTCGGCTATGTCCACCGATTCGTGTTTACGATTGCCGTAAGTGGCTTCGGTAATAATGTAGTCGGCTTGAGGAAAGGCGGAAGGATCCAGCAGAAGGTGTTTATTATAACGACCTATGTCGCCGGTGTAGCATAGGCGTTTTTCTTCGCCGTTTTCGGTAATTACCAGACTAATGGCGGAGCCGCCCAAAATGTGGCCGGTATTGGAAAATATTACTTTTACGCCGTCGGCAATGGTAATTTCCAAATCGGTAGGCATACTTACAAAGTATTTAAGTGAGGCAAATGCTTCCCTGGCGGTATAAAGGGGATCTATGGGGGGCAAACCTATACGGTCACGTTTTTTATTAAAGTCTATGGTATCACTTTCCTGTATATTGCCCGAGTCAGGTAACATAATGGAGCATAAATCACGGGTAGCGTGGGTGCAGTATATTTTGCCTTTAAATCCGTGTTTGCATATATAAGGAATAAGACCGGAGTGGTCTATGTGTGCGTGCGAAAGCAGTAATATGTCTATTTCTTCAGGGTTGAAGCCCAAGTCGCGATTCAAATTATCGGTTTCCAAGCCTTTTCCCTGGTACATGCCGCAGTCTAATAGTATTTTAGTATTATTGGTGGTGATAAGGCATTTGCTGCCTGTTACTTCTTCTATGGCGCCTAAAAATTCTATTTTCATGTGTATATATATGTTATGTATAAAAAAATACAAAGATAGCATTTTTAGTTTTGAAAAAACAGTAGAAATGGAAAAAAGTGAAGAAAAGACAAAAATAAGGGGGAAAAGGTATTTTTTTTTGTAAAAAGCGGGCAGATGAAAAAAATAAATGTTATTTTTGCCTTTTTATATTAATATATAATGAAAGCAGATAAATTCGCCGTAATAGGAATAGGACATTTTGGTAGGGCTATAGCATTAAGTTTGGCACGCAATGGTGCCGAGGTAATGGCTATAGATACCAATTATGAACGTATAGACCAAATAAGTGATGAGGTATCGTATGCGGTAACGCTTGATGCTACCGATAAGCGTGCTTTGTTGTCACAGGATATTCGCAGTTTTGATGTAGTAATAGTAGCTATAGGTTCTAATTTTGAGCAGCGTTTGTTGTGTGCAGCCCTGCTTATGGACCTGGGTATAAAGAGGGTAGTGTGTAGGGCCATGGGCCGTAATCAGCGTATTATATTAGAGAAAATGGGGCTTGCCGAAATACTTTCTCCTGAGGATGAGGTAGGCAGGTCGTTGGCACGCAGGCTCATGAATCCCAGCATGGTATCCTATTTGGATTTATCCGATGACTACTGTATTATGGAAATAATAGCGCCTAAGAATGTGTGTGGTGAGGATTTGAAAAAAATAGATTTGAGAGATAAGTACAAGTTGAGTCTTATTACCATTAAGAGGGAGTTTCCTGAAAAGCAGGGCGGGTTGGTAGTACAGCAAAAGCACGTAATAGGCGTACCCGATACCAAAACCATAGTGCAGGAGGGAGATACTTTGGTGCTTTTTGGTAAAAGCAGAGATATAGAAAAATTTGTGGAGATAAACAATTAGCATGAAATTTTTTCGGCGCATAAGGGAATATATCAAGTTAGGTATATGGGATTATATTGACACGGTGCAAACAGTGTTTCGGAGTATGGGTGCGTGTGTGTCATTATTCACCATGTGCGTTATAGTGTATTATTACGGATTTGAGCAAACGATCTTGTCAGCTCAATTTTGCAATGTGGTGGTAAGGTGCAGCCTTGTATTTTATGTGGTGAAATATTTCTGCATGTGTTTTTTCAACAAGCATGCCTTGGATTATTTAAGGCGTAATTGGGGGGAAGGTCTGGTGATATTATTGCTGCTTATATGGATAGTATTGCGTAAGACCATACATGTACACTTTTTGGATGTATTGCCGGGTAGTGATTTGAGCATGAATAGTGGTCTTATGTTGCTATTGCAGTGCTATTTCTTCTTACTTATGCTTATGGAAATGTCCAGTTTGGGGCAAATATTGGGCAAGCTGCATTTAGGCCCTTCAGGCCTAATGATAAGTTCATTTTTAATACTGATATCAGTAGGTACGGTATTATTACTTTTGCCCGAAATGACTACGCATGGTATATCATTTGTAGATGCTTTGTTTATGGCCACCTCCGCCAGTTGTATTACAGGACTTTCCACCCTTAATGTGGCCGCTGATTTAACCTTTAAAGGGCAGGTGGTGCTATTATTGCTTATACAGTTGGGTGGTATGAATATTATATGTTTTGCCACTTTTTTCATGTCCTTTTACAAGGGAGGAAATTTACGTTACCAGTCTATTATAAAGGAAATGTTGAATACCAATATGCAAAATTCACGCAGTCTCACCCGTGAAATTATGTTATATACTTTCCTTATAGAGCTGATAGGGTTCATATTCATGTTTGTATATGTATCGGCTACCGAGATGTATTCTTCTAATACCTTTAGAAACATGTTCTTTTCATTGTTTCACACGGTGTCAGCATTTAATAATGCGGGCTTTAGCATATTGGAAAACGGCATGCAGAATGAAATATTGGTGCATAATTATTATATACAAACGCTTACCATCATCATGGTTTTTTTAGGCGGTATAGGCTTTATTACCATACACGATTTGGTAAACGCTCCTAAAGGGAAAGGTCGCCGACATTATTGGAACAGGTTGCAAATAGCTACCCGGGTGGTAATGCGTATGTCGGTAATATTACTGTTATTAGGAGCTATTATATTTTTATTGCTTGAGCACAATCATATTCAATCCTATTCGGCAGTTGATAAAATATATACGGCATTATTTACTTCCATGTCCTGTCGTTCGTCGGGGTTTAGCACGGTAGATATATCGTTTTTGAATACTTCCACCATAGTGGTAATGATGGTGCTTATGATTATAGGTACTTCTTCGGGTTCCACAGGTGGCGGTATTAAGTTATCTACTTTTTATGTGCTACTCAAGTCGGTGTGGTCCACGGTTACCAATCGCAGACAGGTTACCATAGGTAACAGGGCAGTGTCGTTTGATATAGTAAATAAATCGTTTGTGGTGCTGCAGGTAACCATAATACTCATATTAATGGGTATATTATCCTTGTCGGTGTCTGATCCTCAGTTCCCGTTTTTAAAAATAGTGTATGAGGTAATATCAGCTTGTGGCACAGTGGGTTCTTCAATGGGTATTACGCCTTATTTGTCAACAGCGGGTAAGTTTACCCTTATAGTACTTATGTACATAGGAAGAATTACGGTGCTCACATTGGCTATATCTATTACGCGTAAGGCATTTAATAAATATACTTTGGCAGGAACTAATATTAATATATAAAAAGTATGGGCGGTTGTTTTTTGGTATTGGCCTTGGGGGCATTAGGTTATATACTTACCCAAAGTTGGTTGGGCGCTTTGTTGGGTATGTTTTTGGCCGGTTTTATACATCCGGGCAAAAAAGAGTATACCACGCATACATATACCGGAGAACGAAGATATTCGGCTCCGCATAAAATGAGCCTTGAAATGCTACAGGCTATAGTGCAGCTTTCGGCATTGGTAATGCGTGCCGATAGCAGAATGATGCGCTCGGAGTTGTATTTGTTCCGTGATTTTATCCTGCAGAATTTCGGGGCGGAAGTAGCTTCCGATGCCATAGACTATTTGCAAACCATAAGGGAGTCTGATATTAATGCCGAAGATGCCTGTATTGTGCTTAACAGCTCCGTTAATTACACCGAAAAAATGCAGATATTGCGTTTTTTGTTCCAACTGGCTTATGTGGATGGTGCCATTAATCATGATGAAATGTCATATATAACGCATATTGCCTCTTTGTTGCAAATACGTCAGCATGACTTTATATATATGCGGGCTACCTTTGAATATGCCCAAAAAAATCAGTACCAATATAGCGGCACTCACAATAGTGGCTATGCCGCCGGTGAATCCAAGCTGGATAAGGCTTACGCCGTGTTGGGCGTAAAAAGCACCGATAGCGATGAGGTGATAAAAAAGGCCTATAGAAGTTTGGCCGTGGCCAATCATCCCGACAAGGTGCAGCATTTGGGCGAAACCGCCCGTAAAGAGGCTGAAAAACGCTTCAGTGAAATAACCGAAGCTTATAATGAAATAAAGAAAACCCGTAATTTATAGCAGTGCGTATGCAATGCTTATGTATAGTTTTAACCTTAAAATAATTATAATATATTGTATATTAAACGTGTATTGTGGCTATTATGCTTTGTAGGTATTGCATCTGCGGCCCTGTGTCAGAATAGTACCGCCAAAAGGGTAAAACTCGTTGTTATAGAAAATGATACAAATATTATAGATACATGCTCTTTAGTGTGGGGGAGTGTACAAATAGATGATATTCAGCCTTATGAATATACAATAGACTATTTGCGGGCCTTGTTAATAGTACGTAATCCGGCCATAAAAGGTCGAACGCTTACCATGGTGTACCGAACTTATCCTTATATGTATGGCAGCGAGGTCCGGCGTCAGTCGCTGCAGTCCATAGAGAAGGATATATATGGAGTACAGCCTTCTTTTGCCAAGGAAGTGCGTACTTCGGGTAGCTTTAGTGATGTATTTTCCGATGCCATGCTCAACAGCTCCGGCAGCTTGTCCAGAGGTATATCTTTGGGCAATACCCAGGATATGATAGTCAATTCCAATTTGAATTTGCAATTGTCAGGAAAATTGAGTGAAGATGTGGAAATTTTGGCCAATATTACCGATGAAAACATACCCATACAGCCGGAAGGCAATACGGCTCAGTTACAGGAGTTTGATAAGGTGTTCATACAACTGAAATATAAGAATACAGCTACTCTTATAGCCGGAGATATAGAAAAAACGGTGCATGACAACTATTTTATGAAATTTTCCAAAAAAGGACAGGGCATAATGGCTGACACCCGTTTTACGAGTGTGAATAAAAAAGGTAAAAATGTAAATTACGGGGTGGATTTTAGCGGGGCGGTGGCCAAAGGTACTTACGTAAAGCAACAAATAGCAGCAATAGAAGGCAACCAGGGCCCTTATAAATTGCAAGGCAAAAACAATGAGCTCTACATTACCATACTTTCAGGAAGTGAACGGGTGTATATAGACGAACATTTGCTCACCCGTGGTGAGGATAATGATTATGTAATAGACTATAACAGTGGTGAAATTACCTTTACCGCCCGTCAGCCTATAACGCATAATAAGCGTATAGTAGTCGAATATGAGTATGTAAATCAGGATTATTTGCGTTCTACCGTGCATTTGAATACCTTTGTGGCGTATGACAAATGGAAGGTATCGTTCAATTTTTATAATAATCAGGATCATAAAAACCAAACAAACACCTTAGAATTAACCGATGAATATAAACGGAAGCTCTCTACCATAGGCGATGCTACCGGTAAGGCATATATAATGAATGTAACCCGTGCGGAAGCCGGTACCCGTGAGGTGTTATACACACGCAAAGATACCATTGTAAACGGCATGCAGTATGATAGTGTATATGTGTATGAACCCGAAGGTGACAGCAATGTGTACCGATTGGGGTTTACCATGGTGGGGGCCAATAATGGTGACTATATATTGCAGGATGGTGTGGTAAATGGCAGGGTATACGTGTGGGTGGCGCCTCAGGGCGGCGTGCCACAGGGAAACTATGCACCTATACAAATGTTATCGGCTCCCCAAAGGGAGCAAATGTACACCTTAGGGGTAGATTATCAGGTACATCCTACTACCGGTGTGCATGTTAACATGGCCTTGTCGAATAACGACAAAAATACCTTTTCAAAAGCAGATGATAAAGATAATATAGGCGGTGCCGTGCAGGTGAAAATAGATAATAAAACACCCTTGGGACGTAAAAATCCGACATGGACCATGTTAGCCCATGCCAACTATGAATTCCGTAACAGTACCTTTGCCTATATAGAGGACTATAGAGATTTGGAATTTAAGCGGAATTATAATTTGGCAGATAGCATGTATAACCGTGCCGACCATTATGCGGAAGCCATGCTCGATTTTGTGCATAGCACAGGCCATGCAGGCATAGCTTCCAATGCTTATTTCATTCCCGAAAAACAGTATAAGGCTATCAGAAACGAGTTGTGGTCACAATTTGTATGGCAAGGTTTTACATTCAATGTGCAGGCTTCGTTGATGAATAGCAGGCAGGAAACATTTAACAGCAGCTATTTAAAGCACATAGAACTATTGGAAAAAAAAATGAAAGTGGTGAATGTGGGTGTGAGAAACAAAATGGAGATAAAGCAATATAAAACCTTGCAGAATGTATTAATGGACGTGAGCTCTGCTTCCAATGAACTTACCTGCTATGTTCACAATGGTGACAGTCTCCGTAAGGTGGGGTTTGGAGTGGATTATATTAATCGTATAGAGGCCGGAGAAAAACGTGCTGCTTTGGTTACCAATGCTATAGGTCATCAGGTAAAAGCACATGCGGATGTGTTACAAATAAAGGGACAGCAGCTGAAAATGGTAGGTTCATACAGGTATTTTAAGAGCAGCGACAGTACAGGTGAAAATACCCTGTTGGCCAATATAGACTATCAGGGCCGCTGGTGTAGGGGTGCTATACAGCTGGGCTTGTTTTATGAGGTGGGCAGTGGCATGGAGCAAAAGAATGAGTATTCCTACCTGAAGGTGGCCGCCGGCCAGGGCGTGTATAAGTGGATAGACTATAATGGCAACAATGTGGAGGAATTGGATGAATTTGAGGTGGCCAAGTATAAGGATGAGGCAGATTATATACGACTGTGGCGAGTATCAGATAGCTATGTAAAGACCTATAATAATCAGTTTTCGGCAAGTGTTATTTTGCGGCCTTCGGCCGTGTGGCGTAACCAAAGCGGCTGGAAAAAATTTATGGCCCGTTTTGCCAATACTACTACGTACAGGTCGCTATATAAGAACACTTTGGCCGGTGTAAGCGGCATGTTGAATCCTTTTTATGTAAAGCACAATGACACCAGCCTGGTTACAGCCTCCGGCATGTTCAGAAATGTATTTTCATTTAATCAAATAAGTCAGATATGGGGTATAGATGTGGTGTATAACAGCGCACAAACCAAAAACCTGACCGTAAACGGATTTGAAGCCTCGGATGTGTATTCCTGTGTGGTGGCAGGCAGGGTGAATATAAAGCAGATGTTTACCTTAAATGCCAACTATGAAAACGGGTGGAATATAAGAGAAAGCGAATATATGGGTAAAAACTATAAAATAGACTATAATACCGTGAACACATCACTTATATTTCAGTATCGTACGCATTTGAAATTGAGTATTAACTATGCCTATACCCAAAAGGCAAATAGCAGAGGAGAGGAGCATGCTGTGCTACATAATGCGGGCATGGAGGTGAGTTATCGCATATTGCAGCGGGGTAATGTATATGTAAAAGGCATGTATTACAGCATACTGTTTCGTGGCAATGCCAATAGTTCGGTAGGCTATGAAATGCTGGAGGCTTTGCAGCCCGGACATAATATGGTGCTGGATGCGGGATTGCAGTTTACCTTATGGCAGAATATGCAACTTAATGTTACCTATCAGGGCCGTATAAGTGAAACGGAAAAAATGAAGCATGTGGCCGGCGTGGAATTAAGGGCATTCTTCTAATATTATTTTTTTATCAGTTCCTTAAAATAGTTGCCGCGGTGTTCAAAGTTTTTGAAGCTGTCATAACTGGAGGCAGCGGGTGAGAGCAGGCATATGCTTCCCTTGCGGGTAATGCTTATGGCCAAGGGTACTATTTCATCATAGGTGGAGCAAAAGTGCAGGTTAGGAATATGTTTTTGCTCAAATAGTGTCATCATTCTTTTGCCGGCTATGCCGGTAAAAATAAAATTACGAACCTTTGCTTTTGCCATGTATTCGGCCAGGGGGGTGTAGTCTATGCCGCGATCCATGCCGCCAAGTATGATGGTGTCCACATTTTGTAGTGCTTCCACGGCAGCTATGGTTGCTTGTGGTATAGTGGATATGCTGTCATTGTAGAATATGATGTCATGATAGGTGCCTGCAGGCTCTAACCGGTGGCTTAAGGGAGTAAAACTCTGCAACGCCGATGCTATGAGTGCCCAATTGGTGTCCTGCAGGCAGCTAATAGCGGCCAAAGCCGCTGATACATTGGTATAGTTGTGCTCTCCTTTAAGCGGAAAGTTATCCGTCACGGCGGCTATAGTCTGTGTGCCTTGAAGTGTACGCAGGTAGAACTGCCCCTGAGCATAGTAGCTCATGGCTTTATTATCATAGCCATGAGCAAAAGGCATGCCATGTGAAGTATAAGCCTGCCCGGCTATGCGATCCTGTATGCGGGCATCGTGCAGGCTGTATATAAAATAGTCCTCTTTGCCCTGTTTTAAGGCTATGTTGTATTTGGCCTTTTGGTAGTCTTCATAAGAATTGTAATGGTCCAAGTGCTCTTCGTATAAATTGAGCAACAGCCCAATATGTGGCCCTCTATGTATGAATTCCAACTGGTGGGACGATAATTCCAATACTATGCGGGTGTGAGGGTCTATTTTGTCGGTCAGTTCAAACAGGGGCAAGCCTATATTGCCACCAAATACCACGTTGTCATTGCATTGGTGTAGTAAATGGTATATAAGGCCGGAAGTGGTGCTTTTGCCTTTGGTACCGGTAACACCTATACACCGGGCATGAAATGCCTGCAGAAAAAGGTCGGTTTGGGAACTTATTTTACTTATATCTATGTCGTTTAGCAGGTGCTTAAGACTTATACCCGGTGATTGGAGTACTATGTCATATAACGAAATGGCATCTAAATAATTATCCCCTAAGTGCAGGCTTATATTATCATCGGCCTGTAGCAAGGTGTGTATTTGGGTGTTTTGGTCTGCTATGCCTATGTGGGCCTGAGGTATATGCTTGCGTATAAAGTGATAACTGGATTGACCTTCACGGCCATATCCTAAAAGCAGTATGTTTTTGTTTTGTAACTGATTAATTATGGTGCTTAGCATGTGTTTAGTCCAGTTGATTTTTTATGTCCTGTAAAAATGATTTTATATTCTCTAACGATGCTTTTATTTGCGCATTGCGATTCACTGCCTGAGGATTAGCTGCCAGTTTTTCCCGGGCACCCTCTAAGGTATATCCTTTTTCTTTTACCAAATAGTATATGTCGCGTATCACATTAATGTCGTTTGGGGTATAATAGCGGGTTCCTTTAGGGTTTTTATAGGGCTTTAATTGTGAAAATTCTTTTTCCCAAAAGCGAAGAAGCGACGGATTTACGTCAAAAATGCGAGAAACTTCTCCTATAGAATAGTATGCTTTTTCGGTTTTTTGCTCTAAATTTTGCATGAATGAAATAAAATAAAAAATTAATAAAATTGTAACATTATGATAATGAATATTTTATGCGTTTGCTAAAATCATTTTGCCACATATACAAATATAAAAAAATAAAATGGGGTAAAATGGCAAACATAGCAATTTTTTTTGTAATTTTGCCACCAATATCACAGAGTATACAAAAATGAAAAATATATATTCCGTTTCCGTTAGCATGAAAAGATATATCAGTTATGCACTTTGTGCCTTGTTTGCAGTAAGCATGTTAAATACCAGTGTTTTTGCTCAAACTAATAGAAAGCAGCAAAAGAACAATTTTTCCACCATAGGTAAGAGTAATGCCACTATACGTCATGGTATTACATTGCAAGCTGCGGTTAATTTGTCGGCTCGTCCGTCCCAAATGGATATAGTGCCTACTTTTGGGGCAGGGTATGTTGCTACCCAGTATTACGGCGTAGGTAATCGTTATATGCAGCAGTCAGTTACCTATCAAATAGGTTTTGGTACTAAGGACAGCTACACCGTCCATAATGTAATAGGTACATTTCATTGCAGCTATATAGGCAGTCTGGATATGAGTCCGTTCATATATGGAGTGGCTTTGCAGTTTGCATTTGCCACTAAGGGCAAAGCCCAGTCGGAGCAATATGGCAGTTATACGCTGGTGCATGATAAATATGCTAATTTTTACATACGTCCTGAAATAGGCCTGTTTTTCCCTTGCGGGTATAAAACCAAGGCCAAGGAAGTAAGCCGTGTGTCGTTCAATATTACTTACGGGTTCAATATTAAAACCTATTGGAACTGGGATGGAGTAATAAAGTCGGCTGTAAAAAGGGGTGATATGACAGAAGAAGAAGCTGTTGAATCCATGTATCCGTGGACAGCCATGTGTCATCATGTAGTTACTCTGCGATTGAATTTTAATATTGGTAATTATCGTGAAATGAAGAGGTAATCCTATAAGGATGTTATATTTTTTTCTCAAAAGCATTATAGTACAAATAAAATTAAAAATATGAAAAATTTTTTAAAAATGGTGCTTGCCACCATGTTAGGCTTTATATTGTTACAGGTGTTAGCCGTAGTAATTATGATATTTGTAGTAGCCGGCATAGCTGCAGGTGTAGGCGGTGAAGTAACCACTGTAGAAAATAATTCGGTATTAAAGCTTGAACTCAGCGGTAGCTTAAGTGAAAGAGTTGCCGATAATCCTTTTAAGGGTATGTATAATTATCAGCCGAATGTTCTTTCATTGAATAATATATTGGAAAGCATATCACATGCTAAAAATGATGATAAAATAAAGGGTATATCCATAGAAGTAGGAAATTTGGCTGCCTCATGGGCCAGCGTAGAAGAAATACGTAATGCCTTGTCTGATTTTAAAAAGTCAGGTAAGTTCATATATACCTATGGTGAAAATTATAGTCAGGGTCAATATTATATAGCTTCGGTGGCCGATAAAATATGTGTACATCCTGAAGGCATGCTTGATTTACATGGCTTAAGCATGCAAATAATGTTTTACAAGCAGTTGTTGAGCAAATTGGATGTGGACATGCAGGTGGTAAAAGTAGGTACCTACAAAAGTGCGGTAGAGCCATTTGTGCTGGAGCACATGAGTGAGGCCAATAAAGAGCAGGTATCGGTATTGCTTAATTCTATGTGGGGTAATATAGTAGCCCACATAGCACTATCCAGAAAACTTACGGCAGAGCAAATAAATGCCGATTGTGATAACCTGTCATTGTTTGCCGATTTGAAGCTGGCTAAGCAGAGCGGTTATATTGATAATTTGATGTATAAAGATGAATATGTGGCTTTGTTGAAAAAAGCATTGAAAATAAAAAAAGATGACGATATATCATATATCACCCCCGGAGAATATGCAGGCACTATACGTCCGTCAACGGCTAAAGATGAAATAGCAGTGGTATATGCTACCGGTAATATTATAGACGGTGAGGGTGATAATAACTCCATAGGTTATAATATAGCCGGGCAAATAGCCGATTTGGCCGATGATGATAACGTAAAAGCCGTGGTGTTACGTATTAATTCAGGCGGTGGTTCGGCCATGATGTCTGAAAATATATGGAGAGAAATAGTACAGTTAAAAGCCAAAAAGCCCATAGTGGTATCTATGAGTGATGTGGCCGCTTCGGGTGGCTATTACATAGCTTGCGCCACTGATTATATAGTAGCTCAGCCTAATACCATTACCGGCAGTATAGGTGTATTCGGTATGATACCCAATGTGGAAGGGCTTATGAATAAAATAGGCGTTGCCATAGATGAAGTAGCCACCAATAAGCATGCAAGCATAGCCGGTATTAACCGTGCCATGAATGAAGAAGAAAGAGCCGTAATGCAAAAGTATGTGAACAAAACCTATAGCACATTCCTTACCCGCGTAGCCGACGGCCGTAAAGTGAGCACCACCTATGTGGATTCTATAGGTCAGGGCCGTATATGGTCAGGAACCGATGCTTTGGCTTTGCATTTGGTAGATACCTTAGGCGGTATAGATGTGGCCATAGCCAAGGCTGCCCGGTTAGGCAAAACCGATAGCTATCGCATAAAAGGATATCCTCACATGAAAGATGTATTTGAAGAATTAATGGATACATTTTCATCTAAAACCATGATGTTTACCCGTGAGCGTGCTGATTTGGGCGAATTATACACCTATTTCAATTACATACAAAATAGTGTGCAAATGCAAGGTGTTCAAGCTGTTATACCTTTTGAATATACTATAAAATAATATTTTACTATGCTTACGCATCGCAAAAAACAGCAAATATTCTGTGTTTTGTTGGGCTTTTTATTAGGGCTGGTAGTAGCCGTAATAGTAGGATATTTTGGGGTGATAAGGCAGTTTACCAAGTTACAGATAGAAAAAATAGGACAGATATTTCCTACCAAAACCGATACCATAGTAGTAAATGTAAATACCACCCTTCCACACACTAAAGTATCAAAATCGGCAGCAAGTTCCATGGTTATAGCCGATAGTACCGATGCCGATAGTGAAATACAGGGTGATAGAATAGTGAACACTATGCGTGTAAATATGCAGTCATTAGATAGTACTATAACCGAAATGAAGGAGTTGGTGGTGGAGCAGTGGGAAAGTCCTATGCATTTTGTGGGTTATAAGTTGAGCAAAGATAAATTACAGATATATGGCGTAGATATATCCGATGTTGAATTTGCCTACAAGGGCAATGACATATATCTTGTGGTAGCCGGCAATAGCATTCCGCTTCATGTTTCTGATGATTTTATACATTTTTCGGGAGCCTTGTTCCAGCGCACCGGTATAGCGGAAGAATAAGCAAAGTAATCAATAATGGAAGACTATAATAATAGTAAAAAAAGTATATACGCCCCTGTTATTTTGGCTATTGTATTGGCAGCAGGCATGATATTGGGATATATGATTAATGGCAGTAAGGATCGTACTGCCCATAGCGGGGCTGTTACCACATCCAAAATAGACGAAGTGCGGGAGCTTATACGCGATTATTACTATGAAGATATTAAATCGGAGGATTTTACCGACGATATAATACGTAGCATGCTTGCGGAATTGGATCCGCACACTTCTTATATGACCTATGCCGAAACCAAACAATTTGAGATAAGCATGTCGGGAGGTTTTAATGGTATAGGAGTGCAATTTAATATATTGAATGATACCCTGTTGGTAGTGGCTGTTACGGCCGGAGGCCCTTCGGAAAAGGCCGGTATATTGGCCGGAGACAAAATAGTGAGCGTAAACGACACCAATATAGCCGGTGTGGGCATACAGAATAATGATGTATTGCAAATGCTTAGAGGCAAAAAGGGTACTATGGTAAAATTAGGCATATATCGTAAGGATATTAATAAAAATATCACATTCAATATTAAGCGGGATGCTATATCTGTTAGCAGTATACCTTATTACTATATGATAGCTGCCAAGGTAGGATATATTAATATAGATAATTTTACCCAAACAACTGCCAATGAATTCCATAAAGCTCTTGGGCATTTGGTGCAGCATGGAGCTGATAAGCTGATAATAGACCTTCGCGGTAATCCGGGAGGGTATTTAGGTGCGGCCATAGCTGTGTGTGATGAATTATTGCCTGCAGGCAAAATGATAGTATATACCCAAGGTAAGAATTATCCCCGTCAGAATTATAAAGCTACTTATAAAGGTCTGTTTCAGAATAAAAATCAGCAGGTGGCCATACTTATAGATGAGTATTCGGCTTCGGCCAGTGAAATAGTGGCCGGTGCGGTGCAAGACAATGAGCGGGGCATAATAATAGGTCGGAGGTCATTTGGGAAAGGACTGGTTCAAACGCAGTTTGTACTCAAAGACAGCTCCGAATTATTACTCACGGTAGCCCGTTATTATACGCCATTGGGCAGGTGCATACAGCGTCCATTTGAGCAAGGTAAAGGTTTAGAGTACTATAATGATATATACACCCGCTATGAAAGCGGTGAATTGCAGCATAAAGACAGCATCACCTTTAACGATTCGCTCAAGGTGTTTACCGCTTCAGGTAAGGTGTTGTATGGCGGTGGCGGCATTATGCCCGATGAATTTGTACCTTTAAAAACATCGGATGAGTATGTGTATTTTAATCGCCTGTCTAATAGTGGAGTTGTATATGAGTATGCTGCGGAATATGTGGATAATCATCGCAAACAGTTATTGGCTGCTTATACCAATGCGGCAGCATACGTGCAGCATTTTACGGTAAATGAGCTTATGATGAATGAGGTAATGCAAAAAGGAAAGTTGCACGGAGTAACCGGTACGCTTAGTAATATATCAAAGCAGGATCTGCAAAAGTGGTTAAAGGCTTATATAGGTCGTAATGCCTATGGCGATGATGCTTTTTATCCTATAGTATATAGTCATGATGAGGTGATAATGCGGGCCATGCAGTGTATGAGTGCCACAAGTAAAAAGTAATTCAGGTGAAACAGTATTATACCATACCTATATTTATTCCCGAAAAAGCCTGTCCATACAGGTGTATATATTGTAATCAATATAAAATAGCTAATTGTGAGGGGGCGGTATTGCCGGAAGACATACGTCCTATTATAGACAGTTATTTGGCTACTATGCCGGAGCGGGCTTATAAGACCATTGCTTTTTTTGGCGGTAGCTTTACCGGCATGAGTATAGCGGAGCAAAGTGCTTATTTGCAAGTAGCGTATGATTATATATGCAAAGGAAAAATAAACAGGATACAACTTTCTACCCGTCCTGATTACATATCGGAGCCTATATTGAAAAATTTACGCCGTTATGGCGTAAAAATAGTGGAATTAGGAGCACAGTCGCTCAATGACGAGGTGCTGAACTATGTAGGCAGGGGGCACACTGTAAAGCAAGTGGAAGAGGCTGCAGCCATGGTGAGAGCCTATGGATTTGAGTTGGGATTACAAATGATGATAGGCCTGCCTCATGATACGCCGCAGGGTGCTATGCATACTGCTGAAAAAATAGTGGAACTAAAGGCGCAAAATACCCGCATATATCCTACTTTGGTTATAAAAGATACGTATTTGGAAACCTTATATTTACAAGGAGAATATACGCCGTTAAGTTTGGACGAGGCCGTAAACATAAGTGCGGATATATATACTTTATTTTTATGCCACGGCGTAAAAGTATTAAGGGTGGGATTACATCCCAGTGAGGGTTTGCTCAATGGGGAAAATTTGGTAGCAGGTCCTTTTCATGTATCGTTCAAGGAGCTGATGCTTACCCGTATGTGGCAAAAGCGTATAGATGCATTATCGGATGAATATAACAGGAAAAAAATTACTATTTATGTATCACCTTCCCAGCTGAATGCGGCCATAGGTTATAGTGGTGTGAATAGAAAAAAATATGAAGGAAAGGTGTTGATAAAAGCAGATAGTACGCTTATAAACAATGAAATAAGAGTGGAATAGTATGGCAAGTACTCGTCCAGTAGTAATATATGATGCCCGTATGCCGCAAGCTGCAATAGAGGTATTGAGCAGTTATGCAGTAGCCATTCCTTTAAGTACTCAAGGTATCACCGATGATATATTAAGCGGACATCCTGATGTATTTGCCTGTGATACTTTGGGAATAGTGGCGCCCAATATGCCGTTGAGTGTAAAGGAGCGGCTTATAGAGGAGGGCGTGTCCTACGTGAGCGGCAGTTTGCAGGTGGAAGCGGGCAAATATAATAACGCACATTACAATGCGGTAGTAAGTGAGCATTATTTACTTCATTATATAGCCTGTACCGATGCCGCCATATTGAGTGCGTGTGGTAAAGTTACAGAGCCCAAACGGCATATAAATGTAAAGCAGAGTTTTGCCCGATGTACTACCATAGCCTTAAGGCATGATAGCTTCATTACTTCCGATGAAGGGATGTACAGGGCGTTATGTAATGCCGGTGTGCAGGCAATGTATGTGGAAGGACGGCAAATATTATTGCCCGGAGCTCGTTACGGGTTTATAGGCGGATGCATGGGCGTATATGAAAACATTCTATATATAACAGGCAGTTTAAAATATCTGTGTAGAGGTAATGAGTTGGCTGATTATGTACATAATAAGGGGTATGATATAGTGGAGCTATATGACGGACCCTTGTACGATGGAGGAAGCCTTAGCTTTTGGACCGGCGGAAATGTGTTAAAATAGCAGGTAATACAATAGGCATAGCCATGTTATAGCTATTACTATGGTGTATATATAATATGATGTTTTTTTGTTTTTATGGTGTATAAGCAGCATGGTGCACACTATGCCGAATACGCCTCCCAGCAGTTCCAGCAGGTGCAGGGTGAATTCAGGTATGCGGCGTTTTCCCCGGGTAGCGGCTATTTTGTCATATATGAATATGATTACGGCTATTATATTAATGCCAAGCAAATAGTACCACATAGACTATTGATTATTGTATTGAAGTACTTCATTATTCATGAATACCAGTTCTACGCCGGCTTGGCGGAACATGTCTTCCGATTCGGCGCCGTCATGGTATTTTTTTTCACATACCACGCGGGTAATGCCGCAATTAATAATGAGCATGGCGCAGGTACGGCAGGGTGTCATGCGGCAGTACAGGGTGCTGCCTTGTAGTGATATGCCCAGTTTTGCAGCCTGACATATAGCATTTTGTTCGGCATGCACGGTGCGTACGCAGTGGCAGGTAACCGAGCCGTCTTCATGTATAATTTTACGCATTTGGTGGCCTACTTCATCACAGTGAGGCATGCCTTTAGGAGAGCCCACGTATCCGGTAACCAGTAATTGTTTGTCACGAGCTATTACGCAACCGCTGCGGCCGCGGTCACAGGTGGCGCGTTGGGCTACGGTGTTGGCTATTTGTATAAAGTATTCATCCCATGATGGGCGGGTATATTTTTTTTCTTCCATGTTATTGTTCTATTTTAGAGAGTATATGCTCTATTTGAGTGTGTAATTGTGATATATCATTATTATTATTAAGGGTGTAGTCGGCCAAGGCTATGCAGCGGCTTAAATTTTGTTTGTTAGGGTCATCATTGTGCATTTCACGTTCTTCGTTGGCTATGAATTGTTCATAGCTCACATGGTCGGTTGCTGATTTACGCAGGCGTATGCGTTCGTAGCGTATGCGGGCATCGGCATTTACGGCCAAAAGATAAAAATGGGGCTGCTTGCGCAGGGATATAATTTCACCTTCGGAGCGGATAGACTCTATAACGGCATTGGTGCCGTGTTGTTTGGCCTGTTCAAACAGGCAATCGGTAATGTACGAAGGCTCATGGGTGGCACGCAAGTGGTTGCCCATGGCTGTCATGGTGTCTCTATTTACGGGCATACCCTGCTTTTCTATTTCCTGTGTAAGGAATGCCCGTACGGAATAGTGGGTGTATTGTCTGTATTTTACCAGATAGTCCACTATGGTGCCTTTGCCGGCACCCAAAGTTCCTGTAATGCCTATAATGGTCATAATATATTCTTATATAATTTTGCAAAGGTACATAAATATACCTTTGAATTCAAGTTGAAAAATGTAACTTTTCGGTTAATTATTTCAGGTTGCAAAAGTAATTAAAAAAATATTCATACGGAGTTAAAAATCCAAGTTTTTTTCTTCTATGTATGAAAAAACGGTTTTATCATCCCGTGCGAAAATTGTATGTGGAACCGTAGTAAGGTTACAAAAAAAGGCATTGAAAAAAATCAATGCCTTTTTTTGTATGCGTAGCATGGGGTATTTATTGTTTTATGACCTTAATGGTTTGAGTGCGGCTGTTATTAATGAATTTTATAATGTAGCAGCCGGCTGCCATGGGTTGCATATTTATGGTGTTTGCACCGGCAGCTATAGTGGTGTTCATTATGAGTTTGCCATTAATATCATATACGTATATATTGCCGTTTTCTTCACTTTGAATATTCAGGGTATTGCGGGTAGGGTTAGGGTAGCAGGTTAAGGTATTTACTTCTGTTTCGGTTATGTTCAATTCATATTCGTACCAGTCTTTGCCATTCAGATTCCAAGAGGAGTGCTCTTCATCGTAATCATAGGTGGCTGTTACCATTATGCTACCATCGTTATTGTAGTTGTAAGTTGTTTTGCCGGCTTCATTCAGATATGTCATAACATTTGATAATAGTCGGTTGTTGTTATCATATTCCATGGTGCTTGACATTATTGACATGTTTGTGGGCATTGTTAATACTATATCGGTGAAAGTGCAGTTATTGCGGCTGTCGTATTCACATTTTATGTAGGCTATGTTCATAGGCATAACACCAAATCCTGAGTTAATGTAGGCGGTAAGGGGTATGCTGTCTATGTTGCCGGCCTGGTTTTTATGAGGGTAACCGCATATTTTTTCTGTATTCATACCTATATCTTCAAATCCCATGTAGGCCATGTCCATTATCATGGTAAATGAGTCGCAGGGGTGCAGGTTAAAGCTGGTAAATGTGGTATTGAAATCACTTATGCCGTATGTTTTTATGTTCAGCATTTCAGTTAGTTGTGTTTCGCTTTCGTTTTGAACATAGGAAATCATGTTAGAGGTGTGGTTGGTATAGTCATTGTTAATAATGGTGTAGCTTATGGTGTCATCGTATTCTAAGTTTACGGTGTAGCACAGCTGTCCTTGGGCATCGTATAGGTGTCGTACTATGTCGGAAGTGTCACCCATAGGTTCGTCTATGGTTATTTCTTCCATAAGTTTGCCATTATTGTAAGTTAAGTGTGTAGTGGCGTATAATGATGAGTCGGTTTCACTTATAAAATCATAGTGTTTAATGGCAATAGGATTTTTTTGGGCCATGGCAAAGCCTGCTATAATGGCCAATGCAAATGTTAACAATTGTTTCATTTTTCTATTCTTTTTTATATTATTAATATATTTTACTTATTTTTTATCCATTTAATTTTATTATGATATAGTTGGCTATCTATATTTAATATATACAAGCCTGAGGGCAGGGATTGTACGTCAATATATAGTTCTTCTGTTTCCGCATAGGTTATTGAGTGCATGCGTCCGTAGGCATCGTATATGGTAATGGCAGATGAGGCAGGGAGTCCGCTTAGGTGCAGGGTATGGGAGGCGGGGTTAGGGTATAGCCGAATGAGTGTAGAGCCGGTATTGGCCGGTATGGCCAAGGGGTTACTATAGTAGTAGGCTTTTTCTATTATCCATCCTTCGGCTGTGCGTCCGTACTGCATCATGGAATAGAGTACACCATGGTGGTAGGTCATTTCGGTGCGTATGTTACGCATATTGTCTATTTCCTTAAATCGTTGTGCCCGTTCGGCTATGAGCAGTTGGTTGTCATGGTTGAATGTTTGGGTAATGGTAATAATGTCCACGCCGGGTATAAGGGGTGTTTCTATCATAAGGCGGCTTATATTACCATATTCGTCATAGCTGAGTGTAGCGGTGGCGTTGTCACCGGCATTGGAGTGCGGGAATAATACTTTGGTTATTTTGCCGTTTTCGGTGGAGGTAACGCCTATGGTTTCTATTATCCATTCCGAGGCAGACAGTTTGCATGATTCGTTAATGAAGCTGTCACATTCATATAAGTCATAGCCCAGGTGTTCTACGGGGAGTTTGTGGTCAAAATTTCTTACGCCAAAGCTTCTTATGCGTTCCCTATTTTTCCATTGCATGTTATGGTATTGGCTGCGAATGTAGGATATGGTGTGGGCTGTGGTATCGTAAAACCATTGCTTAAGTACGGAGCTGTCGCCTTGGCTTATGGTGAGCTCATAAGTAATGTGGTTGCCGGCGTCATACATGCGTTTGGTAGTATCGGTATTTCCATTAGTATCAAGGAATATTTCCATAATGGTATTGCCGTTGGCATCGTATTCATATAGTATGGTGCCGGCATATACTGAGTCCGTACCGGTGGAATCATATTGGTACACAGTGCATGATACGGCTTGAGCGTATATGTATACGTGGCATAATGCAAGCAAGGTAAGTATAAAAAAATTCTTCATTTTGTACGCGTTTAATGCTATAGGTTATCAGCATACAAAAGTAGCATAAAAAAATGAAAAAGTGCTACATTGTTTTTTTTATTTTTGTACATGAGGGTATGTTAGCAGGAGTGCAGGGTGGAAGTTCCGTCTTTTTGTATGAATATCAATGTTTTATTGGCAACTTCATAACCCATTTCGCTTATTTTTTCGGCATATTTATTTATTTGTTCTATATATTCCTGTTTAAAGCTACCGGTTTTATAATCTATTATTCCGGCTTTATCACCTTGTATTATCAGGCGGTCAATACGTAGTACGTTTTGATGGTTTTCCCATATTTCCACTTCGTTTTTTATAATGGCATTATCGTTGCCAAAAAGCAGCACTTTGTTTTCAGGGGTGAATACAGCCTGTACTGACTGGGTGAGTTTTTGTTTTTCTTCCTCATTGAGCCAGGTGGTATTATGTATGTGTTGTATTACTGTAGGTATGTCTTGGGCATATCGTATCATGGCCAAGTATTCGTGCACTTTGTTACCCCATAGTTGTTCGGGGGAGTTTTCCTCATGTGGGGTGTGGTGGGTGTGCAGGCTATAGGGAGTGTGTTTAGGAGTGTGAAGTATAATACTATTGTTATGTGGAGTGGCAGGAAGCAGTTCGGATGGAATATCAGCTTGTCCGTAAGTATAGTGGAGTATATAATATTTGCTGTTTTCATCTTTGTGCATAGGGAAGTTGGGCGAGGAAACAAAGGTTAATATATCTTCATCCTTATCGGTAGTAATAATGTGTAGCTGGTGCATGGCGCGGGTAAATATCACATATTCCACATTCAGGTTGTCCATGTATTTAAGTTCTTCGTTTTCAAGTTTTTCTTGTTTAAATTCGGAATTGGCGGCATCATTTGACAGGGAAATGTAGGCGGAGGGCAGTTTAATGTTAAGTGATGGAGGCACGCTCACCCATTTTTCTTCTCCTTTGTGTGTTTGGGATTTCGTTTTAGGGTATATCACCACGGGAAATTCCAGTCCTTTGGAAGAGTGGGCTGTAATAATGCGTACGGCTTGGGGGTTGTAGGGGCAGGCTAAGGTAATGTCGTTTTGTTCCCAGTATTCCATAAACTGGTGTCGGCCGTATCTGCGCTGATTATAGAATTTATTCACATGTTCCATAAAGGTGAGTATGTAGGGGCTGTTTTTGTCCATTGCAAACAATTGCACAAAATATTCTACCTTTTGGTATATATTAAGGCGGGCGGCGTGTTCCCTATTCCACAGGGGGTATTGTTCTGTAATAAAGCTTTCTATATCTTTTTTTGCCATAGGCAAAATGAGGTTAAGTGCTAATTTTTGCCGACAGGCTATGTAATGTAGTATAGTAAGTTTGTGAAGTTCGTTTTGGGGTTGTTGTACATATTGTATAAGTGCCAGTAAAAATTGTATATCGGCATTGTTTTTTAGCTGTAGGGCATCAGCCGATATAATATTGATATTATGTTTCAGCAGGAATTCGGCTATCATGAAGCCGTCTTTGTGTTTGCGTACTATTACGGCTATGTCGCCGTATTGGTAGCCTTGTTGTGTGGCAGATATTATTTTGTTGAGGCATACCTCGCACATCAGTTCGTCGGCGGCTTCGTTCTTTATATATTCAGGAGCGTCTTCAGGGGTGTTGCAAAACAGGAGTGATATGCTTACCCATCCCAGGTCATTATGATGGTGAGTACACTGTTCGGGTTGGTGGTATATATTACTTATGAGTGCATATTCATGAGATCCATAACGGGAAAAATAGGCATTATTAAAGCGAATAATATTCCCAAAGGATCGGTAGTTGGTTTGTAGGGGAATGATAGCGGCTCCCGATAGGGGGTTGGTAAGGGCAAGCATGTTGTGTACGTCTCCGTTGCGAAAGCGGTATATGGATTGTTTTTCGTCACCGAAAAAATACACTTTACCGGTTTCATTGTCTGAAGAATTTATGCTGCCGGCTACCGCATTTTGCAGTAGGGGTAACATATTGTTATATTGCAGGGTAGAGGTATCTTGAAATTCGTCTATGAAAAAGTAGTAATATCGGCTGCCCAGGTGTTGAAATATGTAATCTCCTTCCTGTTGTAGCAATATGCCTATTCTTTTGCCGGCTTCGCTCAGGTGTATGAGTTGG
Organism: Bacteroidales bacterium; assembly: GCA_045598105.1. Taxonomy (GTDB): domain Bacteria; phylum Bacteroidota; class Bacteroidia; order Bacteroidales; family WCHB1-69; genus UBA1205. The sequence continues at coordinate 27,314 of JAZLLK010000039.1, forward strand.
TTCTTGTCGGCTATTTCTTCTTTTATGGCATTCATTTCATGCAAAAGCGATATGGCGTGGAAGTTTTTGTATATAATATTCAGGCTAAGGGCAAGCCTTGTTTCCTGTTCTATGGTGGCAACAGCGGCATGGAGTTCGGCTTTTATGCTGTTTATGCAGTCTTTTTTGCTTTGGGCCAATGACTTGGTGTATAATTCATCGTTATGAATATTGTTGAATATTTTTTTGCATTTTTCTGCCATATCGCTTATGTCAATATCAGTATGGCTATACTTACATACCAAAGCTCCTAATCCACTGCGTAATCCGCCTTTAAAGTCCTTGCAGTCAATATTATTATTGGAAAAAAGCAGTGCAAGCGATGTTATTTCTTTCTTTATGTTGTTTTTATGTAGTTCCCGTTGTATTTTTATATTTTTATCTATATCGGTAAAATCCTCGGCATTAAGTGTTTCCAGTAAGTCTATGTATTGTATGGCCTGCTCGGAAAACAGCTGTTTGCCGTTTTTTTTGAGGGCATCTTCCACCATATCAGGTGATTTTTGTTCTTCTTTTTGTTTGTTCAGGTAGCCTGCCAGTGAGCGGGTGATATGTTCGTTATGGCCTATTTGACTGAGTAGTTGTGATACTATATCTTTTATAATGGAGTCGGTACTTAGCTCTATTTGTGCATTGTGCGGCAGGTGGAGTTCGGTGGCAAAGGTGCGGGCTATGCGTTGGAACAGGCTGTCAATGGTGCAAATGCAGAAGTCGTTGTAGTGGTGGTGAATGCGATTTATTATATATTTGCTACGCAGTTGAATATCTGTATTTTGTATTGTAATATTATTATTTTTAAATTTTTGTATTATATTTTGTAATAGTATTTCATCTTTTCCTTGAGCAAGCAGGGTGAAAAATTTTAAAATACGGCTTTTCATTTCTTCTACGGCCTTATTGGTAAAGGTAATGGCCATAATGTGTGAAAAGGTATCATTAGGGAAGTGTTTAAGGCATAAATATATGTATTCCAGTGCTAAATTATAGGTTTTGCCGCTTCCGGCCGAGGCCTGATATATAATATAATTGTTATTGTATTTTGGCATAATAATATAAGTGTTACTACTGTAATTTGATTTCATAGTGCGAAGGTAGTATTTTTTTTGCTATAAAGCAGGCGGAGAAGGAAAAATTTTTTATATGGCAGTTTTAAACCTTATGCCATAGAATAGTTTGCCCAGTTGGAAGCTGTAGGAGGTTTCAAATCGGAACACTCTGTCGTAGGAGGTAACCACATCCAGGCCCATGCCCAATACATGTTGGTAGGGGTTCAATTGTTTTTTTTGATTAAAGGTTATGTAGGGTGCATGTTCGCTAAAGTACACGGCGTCGAAGAACACATTAAGGTAGCAGGCAAAGCTGAGGTGGCCTATGCGGGTATCCCAATTGCGTATACGCACAAAAGCAGGCTCCAGCAGGGCTATTTTAAAATTGGTTTTGAGCATGGCAACATGGTCGGCGGGAATAAGGTAGGAGAATAATCCCCGTATTTCGGCTTCATTGCTGTTGATGAATTTTCCCATGGTAATGGGAAACTGAGTACCAAAGGTGCTATACATATTTATGCCGCAGCCAAAGTAGAAGCGTTTTACTATGGGGGTATAGTAGCGGGCATTCATTTGGGCAAATATATTATTCACGGTTTCCATAGGCATGCCCCATCCGTTCTTTTCTATTATAAGGTCGGCATACCATCCTTTAAGCGGGTAGGAGGCATAGTCACGGTAATCACATTTCAGTTTGGTATAGGCTTGCATATAGCATATGGATGATGTGTTCCAAAGGGGGGGCTGTAGTACAAATACCGATATGTTATAGTCGTCATAGTAAAAGGCTATATCGGTTTCCCAGGTAAAGTGATATTTAGGTCGCCATATCAGGCCGGTCATAATATGGCCGCCGCGGCGTATAATACGTTTGGTACTATTGAAGGAGGTAAGCTGGTAGTCGGTAATGCCGGTAACGGTTTTGTGGCTAAAGTTGTATCCTGCTTCTATTTGCCAGCCCAGTTGCATGTGTTTATCCACATAAGGTATAAGGTATTTTATGTCCAAAGAGTTGTTATATCCGGCATTTAGTGATATTGTAAGTTGGTGCTTACGCCCCAAAAAATTGTAGTCGGTAAGATCTACCCCATAGGTAAGGGTGTTCCACTGTTTGGTTTGCCACCATGTATTAAAGTCGCCATCAGCGGTGCGAATACGTATTACGGGTATCCAGTACCATTGTTCTTCTACGTACACATTAAATGTCAGTTGTCCGGTGCTGTCGGTGTGGTAGCTGATGTCGGCTAAATTGAACAGGGAGGCATTGAGCAGGTTTTGCCTGCTTAGAGTAATATGCTCATTTATATTTTCCATAAGGATGGTATCGCCTACGGCGAAGGTGAGTTCTCGCAGTATAATGTGTTCTTTGGTACGATGATTACCACTTATAAGTATGTGGGATACTATGCTGCTTTGCCCATGAACGTGTACCATGCTTATGCATAAATACAGGCATATCATAACCATAGGTAGGGAATAGCGTTGCATGAAAAAAAAATTATTCTTTTTTCTTATCCAATGAGTTTACAAAAGAGGTAAGGGGCTTGTAGAAGAACAATATCATTACCAGCAGGCCTATGGTAATATAGGAGTCGGCCATATTGAATACGGCAGGAAAAAAGTTGAAATAATCACCGCCCCATAGCGGAAACCATTGGGGAAATTGTATGGTAAACAGGTCAAACTGCAGCATATCCACCACCCTGCCTTGCAGCCATGGAGCGTAGCCGCCGCCTTGTGGAAACATAGTGGAAAGGGAACCGTAATATATGCTTTCGGTAAATATTTTTCCGTAGAATATGCAGTCTATAATGTTACCTACTGCACCTGCAAATATGAGGGTGCTGCATGTGAGCATACCCCAACCTGTTTTTTTGCGAAGCATAATTATTATTATGTAGGCTATAAGAGCAGCAGCGCACACTCTAAAGGAGGTGAGCAGGAATTTACCCCACATGCCGCCAAAGGCCATGCCAAAGGCCATGCCCTCATTTTCTATAAAGTGTAACTTAAACCATTGCCCGCATATAGGTATTTCTTCACCCAAATACAGGTGTGTTTTAATCCATATTTTCAGTATTTGGTCTGCTACTATCAGCAGCATGGCCAATAGTACTATAATAATGGCTCTTTTTTTCACCTATTTTTTCCTTCCTATTTTAGCATCGTATGATAAAGTGGCGTGGGGTACTATTTTCAGTCGCTCTTTAGGTATGAGTTCACCTGTGGCACGGCACACGCCGTATGTTTTATTTTCTATACGCACCAATGCGGCTTCCAAATTTTCTATGTATTTTTCCAAGCGGCCGGCTATGCGGCTATTCTCTTCTTTGCTGGAGGCAGCCTGACCTTCTTCCATTACCTTAAAGGTAGGGGAGGTGTCGGCTACATCATTACCGTCTTCACCGCTAACAGCATTGGTATATAATTTCATATCTTCACGCGCTTTAGCAATTTTGCTTAAAATAAGTTCTTTGAATTCCTGTAACTCTTCATCAGAGTATCTCTTTATCTCCATGTTGTCTGCCATAATTGCTATCTCCTATGTATCAGTATGTTAATAAATTATGGGTGCTATTACATACCCTTAGATTCAAAAAACAAAGATACAATAAAAAATGATACCATTTCATAAAAATTCCATAATTATTTATAATATATTGATATACAAGTATAAAAAATGTGTGTTAAAAACAAAAAATAATGTCGGGTGAGTGGAGCATAACCCGAAATAAAGTGTTACCTTTGCATATTCACAAACTATCAAACATTATGAAAAACATTCTTTTAATATGTCGGCTTGTGTGCGTATCAGTATTGTGGGCCGGTAATCAGTTTACAGGGATAGGAGCGCGTTCGGCGGCCATGTCGCATGTGTCAGTGGCGGTGAGTGATATGTGGTCATGTGCCAATAATCAGGCTGCGCTGGGGTTCTATAAGCACATGGCAGCCGGAGTACATTATGAAAACAGGTATCTTACGTCATTTACATCCGTAGGAGCTGTGGGGGCGGTATTTCCTGTTCCGCGGGTAGGAGTGTGGAGCATGGAGTTGCAGTTACAGGGAGGTGGCGGTTATAATTGCATGCAGGCCGGTGTGGCCTATAGTCGTGCATTTGGACGGTATGTGGCGGTGGGCTTGCAGTTTGACTATCTGCTGCATTATTTTGGCGAAGCCTATTATGGCCGGGTGCATGGTTTAACCTGTGAGTTGGGTGTATATGGCAGGGTTACGCCACAGCTGTCGCTGGCATTTCATGCGTATAATCCGTTTAGACTGTGCATGCTGGGGCATAAGGAGGAAAAAGAATACATACCTACATTGTTACGTATGGGCCTTGCCTATAAGTTAGGCAGCTGTATGCTGGCAGGGGAGCTTATTAAGGATATGGATACCCGCATGAATGTGGCTGTGGCGGTAGAGTATGAGTTTGCCCGTTGTGTGTCATTGCGGGCAGGCGTACGCCTGCCCGACTTTGAATTTAGTACAGGCTTGGGCTGCAGGGTAAAAGGAGTGGAAATAGACCTGTCGTCATCCTATCATAGCGTTTTGGGCTATAGCCCGCAAATATCTATGGTGTATAATATTAAATAGCGGCTATGAAAAAATATTTGTTTATTTTGTTTTGTTTATGTTTGTATGTGGTATTGCATGGGCAAATTGATACCTCCTCATTGTATATGACAGCAGGAGAAAATGAGGATTTGGAGCGCAGAATAGAGGATATATTCACCATGGATGATGATGAACCTGACTGTTCGGAACTGGTAGAGAGTATGATGTATTATAGTACACATAAAATTAATATTAACGCACCCGATTACGAAGCTTTGTCCGAGTTAGGTGCTTCTGATTGGCAGCTGTATGAGCTGCAAAAATATTTAACGCAATATGGCAGCATGTACACCTTGTACGAGTTGGTAGCGGTGCCGGGGTGGAATGTTGCCATGGTGCAGCAGTTGCAGCCTTACATAGTAGTGGCACCCGTGCCCGCCGGGCAAAAAGTAAGTTGGAAAAACCTGCTTAAGCATGGAAAGCATAAGCTACTGTTACGTTACGGGCAGGTGGCGGAGCCGCAGGCGGCTTATGCCGCCGATAGCGGCTCCGCCCCAGCCTACACGGGTAGCCCGCAGGCTTACATGCTTAAGTATGTATTTACCTGCGGTGATAAGTTGCAATGCGGCCTCACTGCCGAAAAAGATGCGGGGGAACCCTTTTTTAGAGGCAAAAATAAGCAAGGTTTCGACTTTTATTCCATGCATTTGTATGCTAAAAATATAGGTCTTATTAAAAGTGCGGCCTGTGGCAGTTATCAAATATCGTACGGGCAGGGCCTGGCCATGAATATGGGCTTTGCGGCTACGCAACCGCAAAATTCGGTGAATATGAGTCGCCAAAGTCGCTTGCTTAAGCCCTATGCTTCCGCAAATGAAAATAACTATTTGCATGGTGTAGCCGCTGTAATAAATGCCAAGGTAGCGGATGTATTGGTGTTTTATTCCCTGCGTAAGGCTGATGCCGTAACAGAGGGTGACAGCGTTGGCGGTTATTATGTGTCATCACTTAAGCAAACGGGCTATCACCGTACCATAACCGAAGCGGAAACCAAGTGCACCCTGCATGAACATGTAGCGGGTATGTACCTGCAAATGAACCGGCGTGTGCTGCATGTGGGTGCAGGCTGCTATTATACGGCTTATTCGTTGCCATGGAATAGAGACTTACCTCTATATAATACCTATGCCTTTAACAGCTCATGGAATGTAAATGCCTCCATGGACTATAAGCTGCTGTGGCACCATACCTCCCTATATGGCGAGGTGGCCATGAGTGCCAATGCTGCCGTAGCTCTGTTGCAGGGGTGCACCTTTTATATACATCCCCGATTCACCCTGTCGGTGCTGTACCGATATTATTCTCCACAATACCAGTGCCTGCATGCAGGTGCTTACGGAGCAGGTAGCGGTAATGCCAATGAGCAGGGCTGCTATGTAGGTTTTAATTTGCTTATGGGTAAGCATTTTACCTGTAATGCCGGTGTGGATTACTATGCCTTTCCATGGTTGAAATACAGGGTGGACGCCCCCTCTGACGGTTGGACCGCTTCCTGCCGGCTACGGTATGACCTTAACCGATACTTTTTTGCTGATATAAGCATAAAGTATAAAACGGCTGCCCTTAATTATACTGCAGATAGTTACAATGCTATATATCAATATAATAAACAACAATATAGGGCGCAGTGTACGTGGTCACCTCTTTCATGGCTATTGCTAAAGACCATACTACAGATGGTAAACTATCGTCCTTCACCTATGGATGCTTACAGGCAGGGCTATTGGGTGAGTGAAGATGTAAAGTTGAATTTTGAGTCTATAGGTTTATCCATTGCAGGCAGGGTGGCATTGTTCGATACCTATTCGTATGACGAACGCATAGGAGTATATGAGTATGATGTGCTCTACGCATTCAGTGTGCCTATGGTGTATGGTAAAGGAGAAAGATTGTGCATGGTATTGCATTACAAGCCATGTAAACAAGTGGATATATGGGCAAAAGCAGGTCAAACCTATTTTCGCAATCGCTCCCATATAGGTAGTGGCGCTACCGCCATAGAAGGGCAGCATAAAACCGATGTAAAACTTCAATTACAATTGAAATGGTAATTATATTGCGGTAAAGTAGGTAGAAATCAGGCGGTATGCTTCTCTTTGGTTGTGTTCTATTGATCTGAATTTTTTTAGGGTAGCGTATCATATCATATATATAGCATTATCAGTGCCTGCGGACTACAAGGCCTGTATATCCATGGCAGGAGGCATATCCGCGGGGGCATCTGCAGCTATGAGCTGCCGTACATTGGCCCTAAAGTGCTCTTCTGTTATGGCGTTACATAATTGTACACTATTTGTATTGTTTAGGCATATATCTACGCTGTTTTCACCTATACGGCTGGCTATACGCTCGTTACCGTTGTAGTAGTGCTTGGTGTATTCCCCGTTTGCGTTAAAGTTGAGGTAGGTATTGGGGTAGAACATGGCATTTTGCCATTGCAGATTCAGGGGCTGCGGCTGGCCGTTGACCCATTGGTTCTGGTTCAGCATGGAGAGCTTGTACGTCCTCGCGTTCGCGGCATCGTAACCGTAATAGACGAAGCGTTTCAAAAATATCATCATTCATCCATGGTTTTTAAAGGTATCAAATATTTCACATACGCATCTTCGTATCCACACCTTTTAGGAGGGTCTGATTCTTCTCTCCGTAATGAACTTACCCATTTTCTGTTCATTAGCACTAACAAAAATTCGTTAGCCTCTGTATATTCATGATAATAAAAACATACATCAGGAAATAGTCTACCATCATATTTTATATACTTTATACAATCCATCCATGTAGAATCGGTAGGAAGACAAACATTATCAATTGATATTCTATAATTTTTCAAGGTGTATTCTATTCTTTTTTTTTCTTCTTCATTGCATCTTGGATAAATGTAGTTGTACAGGATTCTACATCTGCTTTCCAAAAGAAAAAAATCTTTGTTATATACAAGAGATTCCACTTCTTGGTAAGGAAGGTTTCGATTAATGGGTATGTTTTTTTTAAAGGTAAGAAAATAATCCGTAGCATATTGAGACCATCTTTTTTTATAGGAAAACGATTTATATTTTCTCGAATCCTTATAAGGGGCTCTATACCAATATGTCACACCAACCAATGAATCCAATTTTACTATACCGAGTACAACACAATCAATATCGTATTTTCCAACACTGTCCGATTGATCAAAAATTCTGTTAGGATACCCTATACTGTTTTCCTTTTGTGAATATAGATGAATGGGAATGAATACACTTATACAGATGAGAATAATTAGCATTTTATTGTTTATCATGGCCATATTGATTTTACTATTCCATTTTGCAAAGTTATAGGTTTAGGAGTAAATACATGAGACTTCCATATATTAATATGATTTTTATCATTTGACAAATCTATCATATTTCCATCCCATGAAATATTGGGAAATCGCGGATTAAAACCTGATGTTGATAAAATCTGCCAAACATAGTCTTTTGACATCCAACTTTCTGTTCCTCCTGTTTTCATCAAACCTTGTGTCCAATGCGATATTCCTAATGTATGTCCAATCTCATGTGACATAGTTCTTGTTACATTTGAGATTTGATTTGCATCCGCATTCAATCGAATACTTCTTCCATCAGCTGTTATTCCCTGAGCGTCTCCATTATTTCCAATATAAGTCCTACCATCATAGTAATTCGCCATACCAGATTTATCTAACTCATATTGATGTGATGCATCTTCATTCGTTTCACAAGCAACTATTTCCAAATCAAACCTGATTGAATATTTTTCTTTATTTTTCCCTTTACCAACCACATATTGGTATTTTCCTGACTGATTATTCCACGCATCAATACCTTTTTGTAAATCTTCAATATTTTCTTTACTTGTGTAGTATTTCGCTCTAATGGTAATCGTCTTATTTTCTTCATCAATAACCGGGTCAAAATCTTCTCCCGTCGGGTCCACATACTTCATCGGATTGTTGCTGCAATATCCGTAAGGACTTGTCCAGAAATACCTTTCGAAATGCGGGTCCCGGCTCACAAACACCGGCGGCTGATAGTATCTCGCTTCGTAATAGTACATTCCCGTTTCTTCGTCGAGTTCCTTGGCATTGAAGGCGTATTTGGGAAGCGCGGAGCTGGGCGCGATGCCCTGGTATTCCGAAATGATTTCACCGAAGGGTGCGTAGAGGAAGCCTTGGGTGACAAAGCCGCCGCAGTCGGTGGTGAAAGCGGTGGAACCTAAGTGGTTCACCGAGTTCTTATTTGGG
>JAZLLK010000040.1:0-20417 GCA_045598105.1 Bacteroidales bacterium
ATATATTGAGATGATTCAAGAGAAATTAAACAACCGACCAAGAAAAAAATTAGGATTTTTAACCCCATATGAATATTTTTTTATTACCTTTGCAAAAAATAATTGTTTAACAAAAGTTGCATTTGAGACTTGAATGTGGCTTATTACCTTTGCAAAAAATAATTGTTTAACAAAAGTTGCATTTGAGACTTGAATGTGGCTTTTATAAATTTACTTGTATTCTTTTTTAGGTGTGAACACTTTGCTCTTTATTCAGCATTGTTATTTCAATTCGCAAAATAATAATTTTTTTTTCACATAGGAACCATTATTTGCTTTTTTTTTGAACAAAAAAGAGTATCTGCGTGAATATAAAAATAATGACAAAGTTAATATTTACAATAATTTTTACAATAGGTATTCGTAGTTATGGGCATAAAAGTAAAGAAACAAATACAGTGTATGACGAAACTTGCGAGAGCGGCAGTGATAATAGCGAAGAGGCTGATACTTGAAAATGTGACGAAATAATGTAGGAATACCTACTGTTTTGTCATGGATTTATAGCTGTAAATATGGTATATTTGATGTTAATAGGTTCTTTTGAATGATTACAGCTGTGATGATAGCATGCAGTAGCTTATGTATTCATACAAAGGTAGCAAAATTATGCAAAATCATTTGGCTGTAGTTACATACAATGGTTCTATAGGAGAATTGGTCATATCAGGTGCCGAAGTTTACATGGCGGTCAGCTGTTTCCGGTTCGGCTTATGATCGGGATGTGGGTTTTGATGCATGGTTTGCAGGCGATAGCATTGCTATATGGAAAATATATCCGATAAGTGCACTGCCAAATTAGATGGGCATAGTTCCATAAGGTATTATTTTATAAAAAAGGTAAAATGCAGTGTAATGAAAGAAGACTTGATTAATATTATTGCAGGTTGCTTGGCATAATTTGACAGTTTGCAATGAATAGGGCAATATTTCAATGTTGAAAAAAAGTATGATGGCATAAATATTGTAGTAAACAATAAAAAAGGGAGCAGAGTTGGCTTGTGTATTTAAAAACATACCAATTTAATGGCTGTAAATATTGGCGAGGTATAATTGTAGTTAAAAAAGCAATTTTGATTATACTAAATAGTTTGTTCGGTCGTTTATTCACTATGTAATATATAGCAATGAATATGAAATGTTTTATGCGTATTGTATTAATAATGTGTGTGTCTGTTTTGTCAATGACTATGGTACAAGGTCAATACACGGTGCGAGGTGCGTTAAAAGACGGCAAAACAGGTGAATGGCTTTCGTATGTGAATGTTGTGCTTTTGCAGGCGCAAGATAGTGTTTTTGTTAGTGGTGCCGTAAGTAATGATAGCGGAGTGTATGTTATTGGCAATGTGGCGGCCGGTGATTATATTTTACGTGCCAGCGTGCTCAATTATACCACGTATTACCAAAATATTACCGTGAGTGCCAATGTAGATGCCGGTGTTGCATTACTTAGTACAAAAGCTTCTACATTGCAGGGAATTACAGTTACGGCAGAGCGTCCGTTATATAGTATGGATGGTGAAAAGCAATTATACAATGTGAGCGACGACCCCGGTGTTCAGTCCGGCACTGCAGCCGATGCTTTACAGAATGCTCCCGGTGTAGAAGTAGATGTAGAAGGCAATATCACGTTACGCGGAGTATCAAGTGTGGATATATGGATAAACGGACATCCGTCTAATCTTACGGGTGAAACGTTAAAGCAGTATATTAAACAGTTGCCTGCCAATACATTAGAAACCATAGAGGTGATTACCAATCCGTCGGCACGCTACAAAACCAAAAGCGATGCCGTTATTAATTTGGTAACCAATGCTAAAATTAAGCGAAATGAATTGTTCTGTTTTGGCGTGCGAGCCAATAGTACACCTAATATAAGTCCGTGGATTTCGTATGCGTGGAGCAACGAAAAATTTTCTATTAATGCGTATGCGGGTTATAATTATTCCGGTCGCAAAAACCAGGATACAGGTTATTCCCTATTGTATGATAATAATCAAACTTTATCACAAGAGCAGCATTACAAAGGCAATTCCCAAAGCAACAGCCATTCGCCCAATATGTTTTTGAGTATGAATTATACCATTGACAGTATGAATACATGGTCTATGTATATGGGAGCGTATCCTTCGTGGACCAATAGCCGTTCGAGCAGGGATATGCAGTGGAATGAATATATATATGCTTCGGGTGATTATAGTTATAAATATACCAATGCTTATTCTTCGTTTTTTGGTGGAGGATACTTGGGTTCGTGGTATAGTCATGATTTTAATCAGGAAGGTCATTCTATTTCGGTATCGCTCAATGCTAATATGGGTTTTAACAGCAGCAACGGCAGTCAGGATCGTGCCTATACCATATTTACGGATAAAAGTTACAGTAAGCATAATTATGGTAAAGGCAATAACTATAGTGTAGGCATGGATGTGGATTATGTGTATCCTTATTCTTCCAAAGGCGAAATATCGGTAGGTATAAGTGGCGAAATAGGCGGGGACAATAGCCTGAATCGTTACGATACATTAAACAAAAGCACCGATGATGATTATGTTACGGATTCTTTGCGTAGCAAACAAACCAAAACGAATACGCAAGGTGCAGAGGCTTATGTTACATGGCAAAGAAAAATGGGTAATTTTACCCTCAAATTGGGGCTGCGAATGGATTATATGCACACGTATATGGCTTATCCGGTATTGCCGCAATATAATTTTTATACCAATTACGTCAATTGGCGTCCTTCGGTGCATTTGAGTTATTATACCAAAAATATGCACAATTTGCATTTAAGTTATACTTTTCGCACCTCCAATCCGAGTGCTAATGATGTTACCCGATATATTACCTATAATGATGATGATTTTTCTACAGGTAATCCCTATTTGAAGAATGTGTATAAGCATCAGTTGGAGGCCGGATGGACCAAATATTTTAAACGTTTTGGCTCTGTAGGGGTAAATGTGTATTACAATAATTCACAAAACAATATAAGTTCGCTCACCGATGTGGCTTACAATGAGGTTTTTGACCGATTGGTAACTTATAGCAAAAAAGTAAATGTAGGTCATTCGTATCAGGCCGGTGGTGATGTTACGCTAACCTACCGTCCCAAAGATTTTATCAATTTGCGTTTTAATGCCAATTTGTATAACAATTATTACAAGGCAGAAATCCGTCCGGGCGAAATAGTGGAACGTAATACTTTTACTTATCGCCTGCGTTTGAATTTCAGAGCTAAATTCTGTAAGCATTTTGAAGCTTTCCTATCAGCGAACTATCGTTCCAAAAACAGAAATTTAATATCTACCACGCATCCGTACTATAGTATTGATGCAGGGTTGAGTGCCGATTTTTTCAAGCGACGACTTTCGGTGTATGTAAATGTAAACGATATATTCAATTGGAATGTTAATAATAACAGTACCAGTAGCGATTACATGGAATCGTACAGCTCAAGCAAAAATACAACTCGTTTTATTTCGGCCGGAGTTACTTTACGCTTGGGTAAAATAGAGTTGGAAAGTATTACCCGTCAAAATACCGGAAGTGGCGAAAGTGTAGAATAAACAGCATAATTCAATCTTTAATAGTATATTGTATCTGAATACGGCTGAGTTTAAAAAAAATGTTGTAATCTGTCCCGGTTTTGGGTGAATGAACAGTTAAGCCGGTATAGGATACCGGCTCTTTAGTGAGGGTAGGCTTTGCCAAATGAGATAACGGGTTTTGCTGCTGAAGCAAAGGAATTGAATTTAATTTAATAAACCTGCCTATGTCAGCCATAGATGGATGATAAATGCACTATATTTTGTGGCCGATAATGTGCTTTCCAAATTATACTCTTTTGTTGAGTGCGGGGTAAAAGGCCGGTTACGAATAAAATTTTACTATAGGCTTTTTTTTCTTTATATACCACATTGGCCTCGGATTATCGGATGCTATAGGCCCCATTCGTCCGCTTTGATGGTAAAGCTGTTTTTATAGGTATCCCCGCCTGATATCAAGTTCCGTCCGGCATCGGTGGTGAATACGTTATAGTTTTTACCGCTAACGGGAGTGTACATGTCGGAGAGTAGTGTTTGTGCCTGTGCGGCAAGGTATAGGCACGCCATATATAATATAGTACACAGGTGTTTGCTGCAAGCTGATGTAATATTCATAAGGCGATTCGTATATAATATATTTCAAAAGGAAAAGATATAAAAAATTTCTTTATGTATATTACTTTTTTTTAATAATGTGTTGCCACATGATACCATGCGAAAAAAATGAAAAAAAATGTGTACTATATCGGTACTTATGCTTATTTAATTCTGTTTCAGCTTTTTTACCTGCTTGTATATAAGGTATATGTGTGTAGAAATGTAATAAGTGCAAAAAAAATGCTATCTTTGCATTTTTATAGTGTAAGCCCGCAGGGCTGAAGAAAATAATATGTTTGCAAGCAAAAAATTAAATATACAGGTATTATATATAGTGCTGTTATGGGGCATAAGTATGGTTGCTATGGCTCAGGAAGGGCTTATACGCGGCAGGGTGTATGACAGGGTAAGTAATGATCCTATATCCTTTGCCACCATACTGATATATGGCACCGATAAAGGCTGTGTTACTGATGAAAACGGATATTTCTCCGTCAATAAGGTGTCGTATGGTGAGTATGACATACGTATTTCGTGTGTAGGATATGATTCCTTATTGGCACATTGTGTGGTAGGCACTAAGGGTGGCGAGCCGTATAAGTATTATTTGACAAAAAAGTCAGTGCAGCTGGGTGAGGTGGAAGTGAAGGCCGAAAAAATAATAGCCCAAACCGAAACGCGGGTTTCGGTTACGCATGTTACCACCAGACAAATAACCCGTTTGCCGTCTATAGGCGGGGTGCCTGATTTGGCGCAGTATTTGCAGGTATTGCCCGGGGTGGTGTTTACCGGTGACCAGGGCGGGCAGCTGTATTTACGTGGCGGCACTCCCGTGCAGAATAAAGTATTGTTAGACGGTATGACCTTATATAATCCTTTTCATTCCATAGGGCTGTTTTCGGTGTTTGATGTGGATGTGCTCAAAAGTGCCGATGTATATACTGCCGGTTTTGGGGCGGAATATGGCGGGCGTACCTCTTCGGTAATAGATGTGAAGGTACGTGACGGTAATCAAAAGCGGATAAGCGGTAAGTTTGATATCAGCACCTTTGGCTCTAAAATATTATTGGAAGGCCCCTTATACAAGGCCGATAAGGAAAGAAAGAAAAAGCCTTATCAGGTAATTATGCAGGATACCTTAGATAGGGCTATAGCACAGTCGGAGGCATTGCATGCAAGGCAGAATAACGGTACGACTGTGTCGTTTTTATTGTCGTTAAAGGGATCGTATTTGTCCAAAACGTCTATGTGGTTTTATCCTTATGCAGGCAGCAATGATTACGGGCTGCCTTATGACTTTATAGACGGATATGGCAAAATTACCCTTTCCGCAGTCGGAGGCAGTAAGGTGAGTGTGTTCGGTTTCAGTTTTAATGACAGGGTAAAGTACCCCAATATAGCCACATATAAGTGGAGTTCATACGGGGGCGGCTTGTCGTTTATGCTCATGCCGCGTAGTACCAATATGCTTATAGACGGGGTGGTTGCCTACTCATCCTATGGTATGACATTGCAGGAAGCGGAATTGCCTGAGAAGAATAGTGGCATAAAAAGTTTGGATTTTCGTATGAATTTTTCCTATATGATGGGTAAAAGCATGCTTACATATGGTCTGGAACTGGGGGCATCGTGGATAGATTATAATTTTACCAGTGCCTATGGCTGGATAATAGATGAAAAAACTTTTAACAGTGAGGCTGCCGCTTATGTAAAATACAAGTGGGTGCTGGCACATGATAAGCTTATATTGGAGCCCGGTTTCCGTTTGCATATATATGCATCACAGTCGGTGGTATCACCTGAGCCCCGCCTGGCCATGAAGTATAATGTTACCAAAAATATCCGTTTAAAGCTGGCCGGTGGCCTGTACACACAGAATATTATGAGCGTAAGTTCCGATAGGGATGTGGTGAATTTGTTCTACGGATTTGTAACCGTGCCGGAAGACGTGGCAGACAGTCCGGACGGTAAAAAGGTGCGTAACAGTCTGCAAAAAGGGCAGCACGTGGCCGGCGGCATAGAGTTAGACATGGTGCCTTATACCACCATTAATGTAGAGGGCTATTTTAAGAACTTTTCGCAGCTTACCAATATTAACCGTTATAAGGTGTTCTATAATGATGATGATTATTTATTGGAAAAGGGCAAGGCTTATGGCGGTGATGTATCGGTAAAGTTTGATTACAAAGGCTGGTATGTGAATGCGGTATATTCACTTAATTTTGTTACCCGTGATGACGGTGCGGTGGTGTATCGTACTTTATTTGACCGCAGACACAATGTAAATATATCATTATCATACTCATGGGGTAAACGTAATAACTGGACGGCAGACCTCCGCTGGAATTACGGTTCAGGCTTTCCTTTTACCAAAACCAAGGGTATGTATCCTAATATAGCCGTAACAGATATAACAGGCAATATAGTGAGTGCTAACGAAACCTTAGGCATAGCCTTGGATAGCCTTAACGGCGGCCGGCTGCCCGATTATCACAGACTGGATTTGTCGGTAAAGCGTAAGTTCTATATATCGGAAACCTGCAATATGGACCTGAGTGTGGGTGTTACCAATATGTATAACTATGCCAATGTATTTTATGTAAACCGTAACAATGAGGTGCTGTATCAGCTGCCTATATTGTGGAGTATAAGTTATAGCGTTACTTTTTAAGTATGACAGATATTACGTGGCAGCATCGTACGCAGGTTCTTTTAGGCACGGCCCCCGTGCAGGCATTGGCACATAAGCATGTGCTGGTGGTGGGTTTGGGCGGTGTAGGTGCCTATGCAGCCGAAATGCTGGTGAGAGCCGGCGTGGGTGAACTTACCATAGTAGATGGTGATAATGTAGATGTTACCAATATTAACAGACAGTTACCTGCTCTTCTTTCTACCGTGGGAATGCCTAAAACCGAGGTGTTGCAGCGGAGATTTAAGGATATTAACCCTCAGGTGAATATACATGTGCTTACCTTATATGTAGAGCCTCACGATATAGAGCATTTGTTTCGCGGTGCCACATTTCATTATGTGATAGATGCCATTGACAGCATGATACCCAAATGTCATTTGGCTGTTACGGCTGTAAAATATAAGGTGCCTATAGTAAGTGCTATGGGTGCCGGAGGTAAAACCGACCTTGCAAAAATACAGGTAGCCGACATAGCCCACACTTACCAGTGTCATTTGGCTGCAGGCATGCGTAAACGCCTGCGAAAAATGGGTATATATAAGGGCGTAAAAGCTGTATTTTCCTCCGAGGAGGCTGTAGCGGGCAAGGTAGTGCCCGGCGTAGAGGAAGGGCAGCGTCCACCGGTGGGAACCATATCGTATATGCCGGCAGTGTTCGGCTGCTGGTGCGCACAGGTGTGCCTTACGGACATGTTGAATGGGCAGAGTAAAGAATTATAAGTATAAAAGTGGGGTGGTAATTAAAAAAAATATGATAACTTTGCATTTTTAGTGCATACTTATATAAAAAATAAAAAGAACATATACGCATGATTACAGAAGACGACAACAGCATTGTGGTGGACAATCTTACCCGTTGTTTTGGTAACTTTACGGCGGTGGACCATTTGTCGTTTCAGGTAAAGAAAGGTGAAATATTCGGTTTTTTGGGCGCCAACGGTGCCGGTAAAACTACGGCTATACGTATGCTATGCGGGCTGCTTATGCCCACCTCGGGTACCGCCGGTGTAGTAGGATATGATGTGGTAAGTCAGTCTGCTGATATTAAGCGTCATATAGGTTATATGAGCCAAAAGTTTTCCCTGTATGAGGACCTTACCGTAATGGAAAACATGGAGCTTTTTGGTACCATATACGGCATGGAGCGTAAGGCACTCAGGCAGCGTATGCTGAATATAGTAGCCCGGCTGCAAATGCGTGATTACGCACATAGTAGGGTGAGTAGCCTTCCACTGGGGCGTAGGCAAAAGCTGGCTTTTGCCACCGCTATATTGCATTCCCCTCAGGTGGTGTTTCTGGATGAACCTACCAGCGGCGTGGACCCGCTGGTGCGTCGTGAATTTTGGAATATGATATACGAAACCTCTGCCCGAGACGTATCTATACTGGTTACCACCCACTATATGGACGAGGCTGAATATTGTAACAGACTGTGTATTATGGTAAACGGCCAAATTAAAATAATAGGCAACCCCATAGATTTAAAGAGGGAAACACAATCGGAAACCATGGAAGAGGTATTCCATAAAATAGTAAATAAGCACGGTAGATAATATAGAGAGTAATGAGGAGTTTTAAAGCTATACTTATAAAGGAATGTCGCCATATATTTCGTGATATTAAAACACTGTTATGCGTACTGCTTATGCCGGTAGTGCTGGTGCTTATATTCGGATATACCATTAAAAACGAAATTAATAATGTGGATGTGACTGTGTTGGACTATGCACAATCGGTTTCAAGCCGCAAAATTACCGCCGATTTGGCCAGCTCCGATTATTTTCATGTAAAGCACTATGTGCAAAATGAGCGGGATATAGAAAAAATATTCCGCCGATATAATGTGCGTATGGTGGTGGTGTTTCCTAAGGATTTTGAAGCAGGCATAGTTAATAATAAACAGGCTGATATGCAGCTTATATTGGATGCTTCCGATTTGAATGTGGCTACCACCTTGTCAAATTATGCCACGCAGGTGGTGAATCAGTCGCTGGAAGGTATTACCCATACGCAAGTGCCGGCACCTGTAGATGTGCGGGTAAAAATGCAATATAACCCTCAGCTCAAGAGTGCATATATGTTTATACCCGGTAATATAGCCCTTATCATGATACTCATTACCACACTTATGACATCCATAGCCATATCACAGGAGCGGGAAACGGGTACATGGCGTATGATGGCCATTACGCCTTCTAACCAGCTGGTGCTGGTGCTGGGTAAAATTATTCCGTATATGTGCATTTCCATGCTGTGTACTGCCGTGGTGGTAGTGCTGGGCATAGTTATATTTGATATGCCTATGCGAGGCAATGTGGCGTTGTTGCTGTTGTTGTGCTTTTTGTTCATGCTTACGGCCTGCTCGCTGGGCGTGCTCATATCGGTGTTTACCAATACGCAGCAGGTGGCCATGCTGTCATGTATGCTGGGGTTCTTTTTGCCTACGCTGTTGCTTTCCGATTTTTTGTTCCCTATAGAAAATATGCCGGTACCATTGCAGATATTGTCTCATTTAGTGCCGGCCAAATGGTTTATAGTTGCCTTGAGAGATATTATGGTAAAAGGCGCCGGCCCTGAATTACTATGGTTGCCGGTACTTATATTGTCCGGCCTTACGCTGTTTCTGCTTGCCGCCAGCATATTCAAGTTGAATAGAAAAACAGTGTGATTTTTCCTTTCTCTCCTTAGGATAAAATGCTTGTTCTTCTTATGTATGCCTACATGTTCATTCACCGATGCAACGGATATTGTGTTGTAAAAAACGTGAATTTTATATCATTTTATGATTTTTTTTAACTATATAATCATTATATAATTGAATGTTTATATGTGTGTATAAAATGTGTAGGGCGAGCGTGTCCATTGTGCGGAAGATGTAGAGGATTAGGTTACAGCCGGCATTGCATTACCGAATAATATGCGTAGTGGTGTTATATTTACTTGTTTGTTTGTTCGTTATATGTTATAGTGGTGCTACATTAAGTGGTATGGAAAAGAAATGTTACACAAAACGTTAATTTTGTATCAATATAATATTTATTTGTGCTATTTGCGATGTAAATAAATACTATTCATGTTGTTATATATTTAACTGATTGCAAGCCATCATAGCGGCCTGCTGTTGGGCACCTTTAATGTTGAAGTCGCAGCCTTCGGCTATAAATTTTTCATTAAGGAACAGGTACACCACGTATTCTTTTCGTCCGTAGGAGTTGGCATCTTCTTTTACGGTTTTATATTCTATGGTTTGTTTATATTTTTGGGCATATTGCATTAGTTTGCCCTTGTAGTTATGGTCTTCTTTTTCCAGGGCATCAAGGTCCACATACATGTCTATGAATCGGTATATAACAATTTTTTGGGTTTTATCAAATCCCAAATCCAAAAACATGGCGCCTACAAAGGCTTCAAAGGCATTGCCGTATATGGATTGTGACAGGTGGTCAATGTGTTCGTCGGCTATTACGAATTTGTCCATGCCTAATTTTACGCCCAACTTGTTCAGGTGTTCACGGCTTACCAGTTTGGATCGCATATTGGTAAGGAATCCTTCTTGGGCGTTAGGGTATTTTTTATATAAAAAGTTGGCACTAATGGTGCTCAGCACGGCGTCACCCAAATATTCCAGGCGTTCGTTGTCTATTTTATGTCCGGTGTTGCCTGCCTGATGGTAGGAGCGATGTATAAAAGCCTGCTCGTACAAACTAATGTTTTTAATGCGTAGACCAAGCGTATTTTTAAGGTATTGTGATAGTTCTTTGTTTTTATGTCTTCTACTAAACATTCCCTATGTTATGCTTTGTATTTTTTGAATAGTAGTGATACGTTATGTCCGCCAAATCCAAAGGAATTGGTAATGGCTACATCTACTTTTCGTTCCTGATAATGGTTATAGGTAAAGTTCAACTTATTATCTATGCGGTCGTCATCGTTAAAGTGGTTAATGGTGGGAGGTATAAGGTTATGATATATTGACAATACGGTGGCTACGGCTTCTACGGAGCCTGCGCCACCCAAAAGGTGTCCTATCATAGATTTTACGGCATTCAGGTGCATGCTGTAGGCATGCTCTCCAAATAGTGACACTATGGCTTTTATTTCGGTAATGTCACCTATGGGAGTGGAGGTGCCGTGGGTGTTAATGTGGTCCACGCTGTTCACGGGTAATTCGGCATCCTGCAGGGCGTACAGCATAGAGCATTTGGCTCCGTAGCCGTCAGGGTGGGGTGATGTAATGTGATAGGCGTCGGAGGATAAGCCTACACCGGCCAATTCGGCATATATGCGGGCTCCGCGTGCCAAAGCGTGGTCCAAACTTTCAAGTATGAGTGCCGATGCCCCTTCGCCCATAACAAATCCGTCTCTATCTCTGTCAAAAGGACGAGAGGCTGTGGCAGGGTCGTCATTGCGGGTAGATAAAGCCATCATAGCATTAAATCCGCCTAAGCCCGAGCAATTAATGGGCGCTTCACTGCCTCCTGCTATAAGCCAGTCGGCTTTGCCTAAGCGTACAAGGTTAAACGCATCACCTATAGCATTGGCCGATGACGAACATGCCGAAGAGGTAATGTAATTGGGTCCCCGTAATCCAAAATATATGGATATATTGCCCGCCGCCATGTCCCCTATGCTTTTGGGAATAAAAAAAGGACTGAAACGCGGCGACTCCATATCCTGAGCGTAACGTAACAGCTCTTCACTATAGGTGGTAGTACCCCCTATGCCGGTACCCCATACTACACCGGCTCGGTCTTTATTGGTGGTGTCCAAGTCTATTTGCGAATCGGCTACTGCCTCTTGCGAAGCCGCCATGGCAAACTGAGTGAACAAGTCCAGTTTTCTTATTTCTTTAATATTTAGCGATATGCGATCGGCAATGTTGAAATTCTTTACCTCACAGGCAAATCGCGTTTTAAATGAATGTGCATTCCAACGAGTGATTGGACCGGCTCCACTTACTCCGCTAAGTAAGTTCTCCCAATATGCTTGGCAGGTGTTCCCTATCGGAGTAAGCGCACCTAATCCAGTTACTACAACTCGCTTTAATTCCATTAAATAGAATTATTTTGTAGCTTCCTTAATGAAATTAATAGCATCGCCAACAGTGGCTATAGATTCCTGTACGTCTTCAGGTATTTTAATTTTGAACTCATTTTCAAATACCATTAATAATTCTACAGTATCCAAAGAATCAGCACCTAAATCATTTACAAAACTTTTTTCGGGTGTAACTTCTTCCACATCTCTTCCAAGTTTGTCAGCAACTAAAGCTATTACTTTTTCTTCAATATCCATGTTTATTTATTTTAAAAATTCCATCTTGCAAAAGTACAAAAATTTATGTTTATAAAAGCTAAAATAATAAGGAATTTTCAAACATGAAATGTTAATAAGTTGATAATAAGCACGCTAATTTTATTCCTATTGCCTTATATTAGGAAATAAAGTGTTATCTTTGCAGTGTTTTTTTTATGCGTATAAGTAATAAAGTGGCAATATGAGTAATCATCGTAGAATAAATATCCCAGGCACATTTACCATAGTATTTGTTATTATAGTGTTAGCAGCCGTGGCTACATGGCTGGTCCCCGGCGGTGAATTTGTGCGGGAGCAGCAGTGTGTAGATGGCATACAAAAGGAAGTGGTGGTGCCTAATTCCTATCATCATGTGCAGGCCCGGCCGCAAACATGGCAGGTGTTTTCCGCCTTTTTTCACGGATTTGAGCGTACAGCCGATATCATAGTGTTCATATTCATGATAGGCGGCGCCTTTTGGATATTTAATTATACTAAGGCCATAGATGAAGGGGTACGTATGTTTTTACAGCGTATGCAACGACTGCAGCAGAAAAAACTATTTAAATATATTAATGTAAATTATATGGTAATAGCATGCATTATGCTTATGTTTAGTATGTTCGGTGCCGTATTCGGTATGAGTGAGGAAACCATAGCCTTTGTCATTATATTCATTCCCCTGTCCATATCTATGGGGTATGATTCCATAGTGGGAGTAGCTATGTGCTATTTGGCAGCCCATGTGGGCTTTGCCGGTGCTATATTCAATCCCTTTACCATAGGTATAGCCCAGGGTTTGGCCGGCTTGCCGGCATTTTCGGGATTCGAATACCGTTTTATTTGTTGGATAATATTCACTATGGCAGGCATAGGCTTTACCCTGTGGTATGCCCGTAAGGTGCAGAATAATCCTAAACTGTCACCTGTGTATGCCCTTGACGACTATTGGCGAAGCCGCCTAAGTGTAAACAATGCCTCCCTGGAAGTACAGCCTCTGCAAGCAGGAAAAGCCGCATGGATACTATGGGGTATAATGAGCATAATATTTATATATGTATCATGCCGGTACCCTGTTACCGCTATAAGTATTAATAATATAGAGGTGCGATGGCCGGTAGTGCCGGTACTCACCGCCTTATTCATACCCGCAGGTATATGCACCCTACGAAAGAATTTACACCTGTTTATACTCTCTTTGCTGCTGTTTACTATATTGGTCCTTATTACAGGCGTGCTGGGCTATCAGTGGTATGTAGGGGAAATAGCCACCTTGTTCTTCATTATGGGCGTGTGCGCCGGTATAGCTTATGCATGTAGTGCAGACCACATATTTAAGCTGTTTTTGGAAGGATGTAAGGATATTATGAATGCCGCTCTTATAGTGGGCTTTGCCGGTGGTATTATAGTTATATTACAAAACGGACGCATTATTGATACCATGCTTTATGGCATGTCAAAATCTTTGCAATATGCCGGCGAAGAAGTCGCATTGGGTATGATGTACGGTTTCCAAAATTTACTTAACCTTATGATACCATCCGGCTCGGCTAAAGCCGCTCTTACCATTCCCATTATGTCTGAATTTGCTGATATGCTGCATATATCCCGCCAAACTATGGTGCTGGCTTTTCAGTTTGGTGATGGAATTACCAATATGATTACCCCCGCCTCCGGCGTGCTACTGGGTTGCCTTGGCGCAGCTAAAGTACCTTATTCCGTGTGGGTAAAGTGGATATGGAAGTTCATATTGTTCCTGTTCGTATTGGGCTTTCTGCTACTGCTTCCTACCCTGTATGCAGGTTTGAATGGCTTTTAATAGCATGTATATGTAGTTTTGCACGTTTTTGCATAATGCAGTTGCTATATCAACAGACTGTTTGCTTTTTGCATAATGAAGCAGATATTCAAACAATTAAATTTAATTCAAAAAAAGCAAGATATTATTATATGAAAAAAAATATATATATAATGGAGTGGTGCTAATGAAAAAAATGCTACCTTTGCAACCGATAAAAAAATGAGGGGGACGTTAGCCCAGCTGGTTTAGAGCGCTGCCTTCACACGGCAGAGGTCACTGGTTCGAGTCCGGTACGTCCCACATTTGTAACGCAAGTCATATGCCTGCGTTTTTTTTAGGCAGATGAAGTTGGCCTCGTATGAGTTGTTGGATTGTAGTAAGGGCAGGAAAAGAATAATATTGAAAAAATGCAATCTTTGCATTTTTTTTTTCGTGCAAGAAAAATGCGACACTTGAAAATTTAAAATATTAGTAATAAAATTAATTAAAAAAAACATGAGATCTTTAAAATTTTTATTAGTCCTTGTGTCTGTGGTAGCCTGTACTGGTCTAAAAGCCGCTGACACATTAAGTGTGCGGGATTTAACTTATTCTGCAGTTAATATTGATACTGCTGTTATTATCTTTAATGACAGCATTACCCCAAACGATGCCGTATTGGCTGATTACCGTAAAGATGCATACGCTAAAGGGTATAAACTGATAGTGGAAGAGCCGATTTTTGTGAGCATGGAAGCTGCAGGCAGTATTGATACGTATTCATTCTTATTTGATGAAGCATTCAATCAAATAGACTATAATGATGATTATAATGGCTCTAATACCGGATATTGTATGGTATTGGAGGCCGGTGTGTATTACTGGGTAGTTACCACTTATAGTCAGGGGTACAATCGTGTAAATTTGGCTATTACCATTGAGCTTTTAAATGGTGCGAGCGTTAAAGATTTAACTTACACTCCCATAAATTTTAACACTCCCATAGAAGACTCGCTTACCGCAAATGATGCTTTATTGATGGACGTGAGAGAGGGTAAATCTGCACAAGGCTATACTTTTACTCTTAATGAAGAAGAATTTGAAGGTGCAGATATTATTTTGGATACCAAAGACGATGATTGGGATTCCTATTTGTTTTTGCTGGATGAACACTTTAATGTTATAGCCAGGAATGATGATGCTGATAATGGTAGTCGTATAACAAAAGTTTTAAATCCGGGTAAATATTACATAGTAGTAACACAATACAGTGATGACGAATTCGGAGAATACAGCCTTACCTTAAATGGAGTAAAGATATATAAATATAATGAAATTACCTATACTCCCATAGTTCTGGATACTACATTGAGTGATTCCATTTGCGTAAATGATGAAAGAATAAGTTTGTTCAGCGGATATGAAATAGCAAGTGTTAATGGATATAGCATGTCCTTGTCACAAGGCGATGTGTTGCAAATATCTTCTATGAGTTTTAGCAGTTTACTGCTTATAGTGCTGGATGCCAATTATAATATGTTATTAAGGAGTATGCTGGATAATGGGGAGGTGTATAATTATTGCGTAGGTCAGTCCGGTACCTATTACGTGTTAGTATCAGGTTCAAATAATCAGGAATACAACATATCATTCACATTGAAAAAACAATTGGAAAAACATGAGTATTATATAGATGCCGTTAACGGCAGTAACAGCAATAACGGTACCGGTGCCAATGACGCTTTTGCTTCATTGGATTATGTTATGGATAACATTATTGATACTGCTAGCATAACTGTATGTTACCTTATGTCCGATGTTAAACTTAATAAGGGAAAATATCAAAAAGAAAACGTTCTGTTGCGTTTGTTGCCTTATGAAGGAAAAAATATTACCATAAGCAGTGATACCCTTATTCGTATGAAATTTGATTATTCATGTGTAGAAATAGGCTATAAAGATTCCGGTTCTATTACATTTACACAAATTAAAGATACCAACACGCGGTTAATAGAAGTGAATAAAGGTTTCTTAAAACTCAATAATGTAAATGTTAATAATATTAAAGCCCGTAGTATTGTGGAATCGCAAAGAGCCAATGTGGAATTGAATAATTGTAACATTGAGAATAATACTATTGAAGAGTATATCTATTGTGGCGATGGCATTGTTAGTTGTAACAATAGCCGTATTGCTTATAATGAGGGTTACGGTATAATGGCATTCTACGAAGGTGTATGCTATTTAAATAATACTGCTATTGTAGGAAACCGGTCATATAGCTCTGTAGTGTCAGTTCAAATGACAGAGTTGTATATCAACAACGGAGTACTGGATAGTAATGAAAGCTGTTTAAATGAAGTGTTGATAATGCCTGATACTACACTTACTGCCGAAAATATGGGTGGTATTTTTTCTATAATGTCTCAATTGTATATTGACGGTAGCTTTAATATGAATGATAATTATTTAATGTTTATTAATGACGATGTGGTTACATTAGGTGATAATATTGCATCTGAAAAGGTTGGTGTGTTAATGCCCATGTATGTGCCTGACAGGTTTTTAGGACTTCGATCTCTCAAAAGCGGTGAAGACTTAGGCTTATGCTATAACTACTATGAGGGCAAGCGAGTATTGGCAGGAAATGTATATCCTAATTATAAGCGTTTTG
Source organism: Bacteroidales bacterium (assembly GCA_045598105.1). GTDB lineage: Bacteria > Bacteroidota > Bacteroidia > Bacteroidales > WCHB1-69 > UBA1205. Next base: position 16,625 of record JAZLLK010000040.1, read on the forward strand.
ATTTGTATCAGCCAAGTAGCGATACCACATGGTATATTATATCTGACGGAACACTTTCCGTGCAGGAAGATGTAGCAGTAGAAGAAGTTGCTGACGTCAATGTGAATATATATCCTAATCCTACTTCGGGGATGTTATATATTCATACCCACGGTGCTGACGTTACGGGCATTCGCTTAGTGGATATACAGGGTCGTATTGTATGTAGCCAAAGTGTTAAAAATGAAAGCATACAGTTGGATATGCAGGCTCTGGCTCATGGTATGTATTTCGTACAGTTAATGAATCATGAAGGTGTATTGGCTACCCGCAAGGTGGTAAAGAAATAGTATTTATAATTTAAAATTTTAATATAACGGGCATGCGTGCCCGTTTTTTTTTGTATTGCATAATAGCCTGCGGTCAGCGGGTGATCTTGTTTCTGCGAGCAGGTAGTTTTTTATGAATTATAGCGGTGAGTAGCAAACGGAATAATATTAATGTGCGAAAAAAGCAATATTACAGTGCTAATAAAAAATACCGCCTTTGTAGTTGACAAAAAAAGGAAATGTTGGTTCGGTTGGTTCAGAAGGCTGCCTTCACACGGCAGAGATTATTGGTTTGAGTCAGGAATGTCCAAAATATGTAACGATTATATTTTGCGTTTTTTTATGTGGGTATTATTCTGCTTTGTAATAGAGGCATCTTTTTTTGTATTGCTGAAAAAATTGTGTTGAAAAAAATGCTACTTTTGCACTTAATGCATAAAACATGTAACCTTGTGTAAAGATGTGTGGTTATGGGCATTGAAATGGAAAAATAATAATAACAAAATTAATTTAAAAAAAACATGAGATCTTTAAAATTTTTATTAGTCCTTGTGTCTGTGGTAGCCTGTACTGGTCTAAAAGCCGCTGACACATTAAGTGTGCGGGATTTGACTTATTCTACTATTGATATTGATACCGCTGTTATTATTTTTAATGACAGCATTACCCCCAATGATGCCGTATTGGCTGACTATCGGGAAGGTCGTTATGCTAAAGGGTATAAACTGATAGTGGAAGAGCCGATTTTTGTTCGCATGGAAGCTGCAGGCAGTATTGATACGTATTCATTTTTATTTGATGAAACATTTAATCAAATAGACTGTAATGATGATTATAATGGCTCTAATACCGGATATTGTATGGTATTGGAGGCCGGTGTGTATTACTGGGCAGTTACCACTTATAGCAAAGGGTATAATCGTGTAAATTTGACTATTACCATTGAACTTTTAAATGGTGTGAGCGTTAAAGATTTAACTTACACTCCCATGAATTTTTGCACTCCCATAGAAGACTCGCTTACCGCAAATGATGTCATATTGAAAGATGTAAGAGCCGGTCGTCATGCTCAAGGCTATACCTTTACCATTAAGGATGAAAACTATGTGGGTATTGATATTATTTTGGATACCAAGAACGAATGGAATTCCTATTTATATTTGCTGGATGGACATTTTAATATAATCACCCGTAATGATGATGCTGATAACGGTAGCCAAATATCAAAAGTATTAGGCGCAGGTAAATATTATATAGTAGTAACGCAATATCGTGACGACGAATTTGGCGAATATAGCCTTACCTTAGGTAAAACAAAATTATATACGTATAATGAAATTGCCTACACTCCCATAGTTCCTGATACTATGTTATGTGACTCTATTACTGTAAACAGCAAAAATATATGCTTGATTGACGGAAATGAGGTAGCGAAAGCCAATGGTTATTGTGTTTCCTTATTGCAGGGTGATATTTTTCAAATGTCATTGAAATATGGTTATATGCCGTTTATGATATTGGATGCTGATTATAATGTATTAGCATTTAATGTATTGAATGATGAGCTTGTGTATAATTATTACGTAGAACAGTCCGGTACTTATTATGTGTTACTAATGAGTTCAGATAATCTAAAATACAACATATCATTCACACTGAAAAAACAACCTGAAAGTCAAGTGTATTTCGTAGATGCTGTTAACGGCAGTAACAGCAATAACGGTACCGGTATCAATGACGCTTTTGCTTCATTGGATTATGTTATGGAAAATTTCGTTGATTCCGGAAGTTCAATTGTATGTTATCTTATGTCGGATGTGAAACTTAATGTAGGAAAGTATACCAGGGAATACGTAATATTGAGTTTGTTGCCTTATGAAGGAAAAAATATTACTATAAGCAGTGATACTCTTATTCGTATGAATTTTAATTATTCATGTATCGAAATAGGCCATAAGGATTCAGGTTCTATTACATTTACACAAATTAAAGATACCACTACTCGGTTAATAAAAATGTATGAAGGCCGTTTGAAACTCAATAATGTAAATGTTAACAATATTAAAGCCCGCTGTATTGTAGAATCACAAGGAGCCAATGTGGAACTGAATAATTGTAATATTGAGAATAATACTATTGAAGAGTATATCTATTGTGGTAATGGCGTTGTTAGTTGTAACAATAGCCGTATAAATTATAACGAAGGTATGGGCATAATGGGATTTATGGAATGTGTATCTGTTTTAAACAATACAACTCTTGTGGGGAATAAGTCGTATAGTCCTGTGATAGTGGCTGAAGAGGCTTATGTGTATATTAGCAATAGTACATTGGATGATAATGAAAGCCATATCTTTGAAGAAAGTATAATGCCTGATACTACACTTACTGCCGAAAATATGGGTGGTATTATATCAATAATGGCTGAATTGCATATAAAAGGTAATGTTACCATGCATGATAATTATATAGTGCTTGTAAATGGTAGTAAGGTTACTATAGATGATAATATTACATCTGAAAAAGCAGGTGTAATATTGCCTGTGTATATATCTGAATTTGTGGAAAGTCCTCGTGCTCTCAAAAGTAGTGAAAACGTTGGTTTCCGTTATAACTATTATGAAGGTGATTGCGTATTGACAGGGAATGTATATCCTAATTATAAGCGTTTTGATTTGTATCAGCCAAGTAACGATACCATATGGTATATTATATCTGACGGAACACTTTCCATGCGGGAAGATGTAGCAGTAGAAGAAGTTGCTGAAGACAATGTGGATATATATCCTAATCCTACTTCGGGGATGTTGTATATTCACACCCATGGTGCTGAAGTTACCGGCATTCGCTTAGTGGATATACAAGGGCGTATTCTTAGAACTCAAAGAGTACAAGATGAAAATATACAATTAAATATGCAGTCATTAGCTCATGGCATGTATTTTGTACAATTAATGAATCAACAAGGGGTATTAGCTACACATAAAGTAATAAAGAAATAGTTGTATATTTTTTTTTGTAATACAATACCTTATGGCTATAAGGCTGTAGGGTATTGTATTGAATGAAAAAGGAAAAGTGAGTCATTCTTTTTGTGCATTTGCAAAAAAAATGAGAGTATGACTTGCATTATAATGGTGCGTGATAATAATGATGAAGTGAAGGAGCAATTAGATAAAATGGAGAAAAAACTCAAATCCTTGTTAAAGCAAAAAGAGGAAGAATAAAAAAGAGTATATATATACATTAATATTAAATAAGGAGGAGGAATATGGAAGGTATTCCTCTTTTTTTTGTGCAACTTTTTTGGTAGGGAAAGGTAAATATTGTGGCTCTATGGTCCAAAACCGGGGTGAAAAAAGCGGGCAAAAAGATATGAAAAAAGCGGTGTAAGGTTCAAAATCCTTCCAAATGTTCTTAACATGTTTATAAAAAGCGGGCAAAAAAGAGGGTAAAAAGAAGAAAAAAGTGGTAAAAAAACGGGG
>JAZLLK010000041.1:0-1060 GCA_045598105.1 Bacteroidales bacterium
CCTGTAGTCATAGTCCTGCATATAGGAGGCTATACCAAAAGTGTCCGTAACAGCAGTCGGATAGGTGTTGGCAATGCTGTCGTAGGTAAAATAGGTAGTGGTGTTGGGACTCCGCAATGCCACAATATTCCCGTAGGTATCATATTCCATACGGGTGGTGACAGCGTGTGAGCTATCGGTGTAATCGTGTATAGCCGTAAGGTGCCCCATAGTGTCTATATCCGTGGTGCGGCGGCGTAGCAAGACGTTTGCCCCGTCCCGCAAGTCCACACGGCTTACTCTGTTAACGCAATAATTTCCGTTATATTGTGTATGATAAAAAATATTTGCCGTAATTTTTGCCTGGTCGGTGGAGCTTTCGCTCTGGCGGACAAGGTTGCCGTAGGTGTTTTCGTAGGTAAAAGTATGTGTTTGTGTTATTTGAGTTTCCGGCTGCCCTTCATAGTAGCAGGTGCGGGTGGCACTCACGTGTGGAAATACCCTGGCGGCTCCGCCTATGGTATCTATGGTATCGGCTTGGAGAGTGTGTACTGTTTGCACATATTTATTGCCGGCGGAGTCCCGTACCACCTCGGCTATGAGCCGGCCGGCGGTGTGTATACTTCTGTTATTATAGCATACGGTATTGGTGCGTACAGTATCGGTATCGGCGTAAGCATAAGCACCGCTCATGCACCACAGGCACAGCACTATCAGCACGGGCAGCAGCCTGCCGGTGAGGGAGTGTGATAAAGATATACTTTTTATTCTGTGACACATCCTTAATTAACTACTTATAGCATATTACACAGGCAAACTATCGGCACAACCGATACACAGGCACAGGCATAAACATGCAGACAATATCGTCTGTTTCATATATATACTATTATATTGATTATAAAAAAAATACATACAAATTTTGTGCCAAATCAGGGGCAAAAAAAGTAATTTTATAATTTATTTAACAGTAAAATACACAATATAATGAATGCCACTTACTATTCTCATTGGAATGACCGGTGAAATAATATCAGCGGACCGGGTGGCGGTTGGCGGGGGAAGGGTAAAATTATATTGT
>JAZLLK010000042.1:0-1747 GCA_045598105.1 Bacteroidales bacterium
CATAAGAGTGTATGATGATGTGGTGGAAGATTACATTCCTGTTCAGGGGGCCAAGGTAACCGCCCGTTATTGTACCAAAACGGCAAGCGGTATTACCGATGCTTACGGTTATTGTACGGTAAATAAAAGTTTTAAATATGCCGTTAATTATGCCATAAAATGGGAAAGAGCTTATTGGGATATCAGAAAAGGTGTGTTGGGGCAAGCTTACTACAACGGACCTAAAACAAAAAATTCGTGGAATTTGAGTATTAGTACAGGCGGAATATCATGCCTTATAGCCACTGTTCATTGTGCCGCATTTAAATTTTATTACGGGAATTGTCTTGGTGTGCGGCGTCCTGTTTTAAACACAGGAAAAACAAAAATTTCATGTCTTTATGCAAGTCCTAATTGGGGTAGCGGATGTTGTTGGGGAACATGGAGCTTGTTAGGTGTGGCTCCTGATATTATTATTGCTCAAGCCAATGATCCTACTTATGAATATTTCGCTACAGCAATTCATGAATTGGCGCATCAGTCTCATTTATTGTTTTTGGGATTATCCACATACATTCAATTGGCAAAAGAAATACACGAAAGTTGGGCGGATGCTGTAGAATGGAGACTGACAAACCATTATTATAACAATGATTTAGGTTGTGCTAATTTTCACTATAATGGAAATCAAACATGGCATCCGGGTACTATGTCCGGAGGAAATACGTATTGTTATACACCATTATTTATTGATTTAATGGATGATTATAATCAACGAAACAGTTCAAGCTTATATCCTAATGATATGATATCGGGTTATACGTTGCAGTATATACAGAATAATATATTATCAACTGCTTATGGTCTTACCAGCTTTAGAATTGCCTTGAAAAATCATAAAATTAACGGAACAACAAATGCTCAAATAGATAGTTTGTTGGCTATGTATTGGGGTCAAATATATGTAAGATAATAATTATGAATCTAAAAATATAAAAATATGAAAAAGTTATTAATAATCAGTTTAGTTTTAATGTTTGTTTTTACGGGATGTGAAGGTTGTGATTCTCACCATGGAGTAGCCGTTATTATTATCAATGAAACATCACATAATGTGTATTATACCGAAAAACAATTTGGTGATGACTATAATATTAAACTTCCTTTCGGCAAAAAAATACGAATATATGATGGTACAGACTATGGTGACGAAGGGCTTCCTGTTTTAGGGTGTTTTATATTTGATGATACTTTAACTTTACAATATAAGCCGTCAGATACATTTGCCCGAACCATCTATAAAAATCATGAAATAGAAAAACCATATGACAGGAAACGCAATACACAAACGAATTATTATTATACCCTTACCGAGGAAGACTATCAAAATGCCTTGCGGCAAAGCCAACGTTGATGTATCCGCACGTATTATTTACAATCCCTAAAAGAAACTTATTCTTTTAGGGATTTTTTTTTGTTAAGAAACATCGTAACATAGTATAAAACTATTGCATTTTAGTAGAATTTGCCAAAAAAAACGATAAAATGCTAAGTGATAATAAGAAAAAATGTTGTATCTTTGTCGCATTAAAAATAATCATTAATTAAAAACATTTTATCATGAACGACAAAGAACGACAAAGAACGACAAAGAAACATTGTAAAGGCGGGCTTAAAATAGTTTTTCTTATGAAATTCGCTACTATAGTCTTGTTTGCCGTGTTAGTGCTTACGGGGTGTAAAAAAGAGGAAGCAACCATTTCGGACA
>JAZLLK010000043.1:0-15758 GCA_045598105.1 Bacteroidales bacterium
CTCATATTTTTGCACTTTTTTCACACACAAAAATAGTCATTTTTTCCTTTCAAGTATAGGGAAAGTGTTTGCTTTCCCTTACTTGATAAAAATCCTATTCCTGTTCGTGATAAAGTTGCATTTATTTGTTGAATTTAGGAAACATAAAAAAAACATTTATGAAGAATTTTTTAACAATCATTTGCATCGCGTTACTTACAGTAACATCGTTCAGCGTACAGGCAGACGAATCCAGCCATACCTATGGCACAGAAGACACAGCTGCAGTAATACCATTTTCCACAGTGTGGGAATATTCTGCCACACAACAGATATTTTCTCCTTCGGAAGTGGGCATAACCGGCAATATTTCAGGTATCACCATCTATAGCACTAATGCTACAGGAACCGAGCGTGACATAGAAATATACATAGGCACTACCTATAAGAACATTTTTCAATCAGATGCTGATTGGATAGACCTTTCTACCCTGACAAAAGTATATAATGGAAAATATACTCTTACCGCTACAATCAGGATAAATTTTGATCAGCCTTACCTGTATGACGGTACCAAAAATCTGGTATTATTCGTACATGACAAAACGGGTTCGGAGTCACCTATAATAAGATTCCAAGGTTCCCATAAACCAATTGATGAGAGCAAATGTCTTCTTTACCTCTCTATTTCTCAAAATTTCCACAATTTCCACCCTTCTGGAGGCGGCATCCGAGACATCAGAAATGTGATTACCTTCCATAAAACTTATGGTATATATGTTGGTGGCGTTGATATTACCGCAAATGCCGATCGTTTCACCACGGGACTTGCATCCGGCTATATGGTATACGACCCGAACGCCAAAACACTCACACTGAACCACGTAATAAGCAATACAAAAATCGATTGCGAAGCACACACCGCTGACCTTACTATCATATCTGTGGGCGACAACGATATAGGTACAGGGGATATACGCTGTCCTGCGGAACATAAACTCACTATTACCGGTACCGGCACACTCAATACGGCATACATTAACGTAATAAAAGGTAGCGGCACCAATAGCTCTGTTCTTGAAATAAAGAACACTACCGTACTCGCAAATATTGAAGAAAGGAAGGATTACGGTATTTACGGCTGGGGAAAAAACGAATACCTTATCATTGACAATGCCACCGTTAAAGTATTTGCCTGGAAATCGGCTGTTGACGAATTTAAAGGCATAACCCTCAATCATGTAAAGATAACCAAACCAGAGGGAGCTGTGGTTGACAACGGATATATCAAACTCAATGGAGAATGCATTGCCAACGACACACTGCTCATTGAGCCTGACGGCACCGCTACGGATATAAAGGAATATGTTACCCGCACTTTCAGCATTTATCCCAATCCGGCAGAAACTGAGGTAAACCTGCACCTTGAAGCCTACAACGGAACAGCTCACATGAGCATTATATCGGCCGAAGGCCGCATAGTAAGCACAGCCAAGCTGCCGGCCATAGAAGGCGATTACCGCATGAATGTGGCAAACCTTGCTGCCGGCGTATACTATATCAGCATTGTAGCCGATGGCATACGCCAAACAGCTACCCTGATAAAGAAATAGACATGATTTCACATAATTTCACACAGCCAACACTGCACAATGATGTTGGCTGTGCTTTTTTTTATAACATAATGCACCTAAAAAACACCATTAAAATAATTAATCCTATTCATAATATTCGCCAATTTGAACATATAATGTGATTAAAATCGCCTCTGTTAGAATAATTATAGAAACATGATATTCTCTTTAGTATTAGAAATTTAATTATTTATACAAAACAGAACAAAACTCAAAAAGGCAGCGGTAATAATTTTAATGCACCTTCCTATTACCATATAGTGCCAATAAGAAGAAAAAAAATAAATTTAGAGCTTAGCTTTAATTTTTTTTATATCTTTGCCTTTTGAAATATATTATATATGAATCACCTTATGAATATCACATCTGCTTGCGGCAAACACCTGTGCACTATATTGCTTATAGCATGCATATACCTTGTGGCACAGGCACAAACACTACTCACCGACGCATATACTCCCGTTAGCGGTAAAAACTATAACGTGTACTCCACCGGTGCCGGACAGAACTTTATATTAGGCGGATTTACCTATAAAAACGGCTTTACCCTCAAAAGCGGACGAATGGAGCTTATAGCATCGGATAATCCGGGGGCTAATGTGGTATATAAGGTAAAAAAAGCCTATAGTAAAATTTCATTCGTAGCCGGCCCTTTTGCGCCTAACTCGGCAGGCGACAAATACAATGCCATACTCACCCTCAAAGCCGACGGCAAAATAATACTGGACGAAGTGATATATGACCATGATGCTCCTCGCGAATATATACTGGACATAAGCGGCGCTGATGAAATAAGTTTTAATTTGCCCCGAGGGGAACAAAACCTGGCCGTAGCTAATATTAAACTATGGAAACAGGGCGTAAAGCCCGTACATGCCGTCTCACCGCAAAAAACGTATAACGGCAAGGTAAAGCTGGTAGAGCAACTTTTTCCTTACTATATACGCCATAGCGGCTACGTGTGGGCCATTACCGATACCGACTACCCTACCCTTACCGAAATGGATTCCATTAATATTAACCGTAATACCTTCACCTCCGGGCTACAATTCCGCGCCAGTCAGCAGCTGCTGGGGCATCAGGACGGATGGGCTTATTTTTGGATGCAAAAAAAATATGACAAAGTATCATTCATAGCAGGTCCCGCTGACAACCAAAGCAGCAATGCCGACGGATGGCTTACCATAAAAGCCGACGGCAAAATAATATACGAAAAACTAATACGCCAAACCGACCTTGCAGAGCAGGTGGTGTTAGACATAAAAGGGGTAAACCAACTGTCGTTTCACAGCAATTACAACAACAGCGACTTTATGGGCGGCCTCACCTTTGGGGTGGTAAATATATATGCCTACCCTCCCGGCTATACCAACCTGCCACAGGCTGGACCGGCCAACCTGTCAAAAGACAGAATAGCCGCCCTGCCCGATGTATGCAAGCTGCTATCTAATATCAAACCCTTTTCGGTAAAAGGGGTAAGCACCGCCTACAACACCATATTCACCGGTGAATCAGAGCACTATACTTTTTCAATGGGCGGATATAAATACAACGAAGGCATAATACTCACCACCGGCAATACCCTGATGGATGACAACATAAGCTCCTTTGCCACCTTTGACCTGGCCGAAGAATACGACTACATGTCGTTTACCGCCGGCTGCATAAGCAAAGCACATGCTTTCAATGATGACACCCTGCTGGTGTACGCCGACAACAAAAAAGTGCTGGATACTATCATACGGGTTACCGACCCCAATCAGCATTTTGAAATACCGCTGTATCGCTGCCGACAGCTGAAATTTGTAAAACCGGGCAATAACCTGACTAAACAGGTATGCTTTGGCATAGCCGACATAGTATTATATAGAGGCAAACCGGTAGCCAATGAACTATTTGTTCACAATCCGCCCGCATGCCCTCCCCAAGCTGACCTTATAGACTTGTGTGGCAGTCCTTACTTCTTCTTTGTGGGTCGCTATGTGAGCAACCTTACCAACATGAGTATAGATGACTGCATAAAAACCGGCACCTCCCAACAGCAGTATTTTGCCATGAAAGACGGCAGCAAAATATATAAGGGCATTATGCTGGAAGCCAACGTACCCATAGCCTTGGAAAAGGTAAGCGTGAGCAATGCCCTGTTCATGTTCCTTACCGGTGCGGGCGCCGCCATAAGCACCAATGCCGTAAGTGCCGCCACCGGCATTACCGCCGGAGCCGGCAGCCTCACCGGCACCATGGCAGCCCTGCCACTCATAGGCAAAGGCGACCGACAATCGGCCGCTGCCGCCTTCAACCCCTACGGAGCCTATGACAGCTGCACCTTTACCGTGGCTAACAAAAGTGAATACACCGACCCCCGCTACAATATATTCGGCTCCGCCAAACAGGCACCGCCCGTAAAGCTGAAAGTATTTGCCGACCAAAAACAGGTGGGAGAATTTACCCTGCACAACCACATGCCCCACACCACCTTCACTGTGCCTATATACCACTGCACACAACTTATGTTTTGGCTGGAATGCGGCGACTGCCGCTCAGGACAATACGTATTGTATGACATTACCGTAAGCCGATAACCCTGTATCACCTGTAAATAATATATACCCGCTATATGAACACAACAAAACTTACCGACTACACACCAGAACTGAACAAAGTACTGCAAGCCTTGCAGGACATGCCTTTTGACCCCTCACTGGCAGAACACTACTGGGACGTGTGCTGCGGCTGCGTGCTGGTAGCCGAATATAACAATAAAGAACGTACACGCGAATGGCAAATAGCAGGCTTGTGTAACACCCTGCTACACTATATAGACTATACCTTCCAATGCCTGCCTCATGCCTACCCTATGCATGAAGCCACAGGCCGCATGTGCCAACAGCTGTACGAACACCCCCGCCTGCAACTGCAATTGTACCAAACACACCTTGCCCTGCTACAACACAACAACAACACCCATGAACAGGAAATAAAAGAATGGAATAAGAAAATAGCCCTATACAAACATAATATAGCCTGCGCCGACGCAGGCAAATATGAGGATATTATCTCCACAGGCCACCTCAAACACGACCCCGTAGAATGGACAGCCCTGTGGGAAAAAGTAATAGACCAAGCCGATGAATTAACCTATAACGAACTGGCTGACATTCCTAAAACCATGGGATTTTGCCACATGTTTTGGAGCACCCGGCACCACATACTACTATCCCGCTTTCATTTGGAATGGAAAAATCCGCATATAATGAACCCCAAAGTAATATTTGACTAATGCCCGCCTCTATGGAAAAAGAAGAATTATTGGAACTGATAAAAACAAAAGAAATAATAGGCGCAGACCTATCAGATACGGTATGGGAAAAAATAGATTTTACCGGCTGCAAAATGGAAAGAGTAAACTTTAAAGGATGCGAATTCAACCACTGCCGCTTCCGCAATTCCACCATTGCATGGAGCGACTTCCGATATGCCACCATACAACACGGCACCTTTGAAAACGCCCGCGTGGACTTCTGCGACTTCTACCGCGCCTTCTTCGACGGAGTGGTAATATTCAACCATAGCAAATTCAGCCGTTGCAGCTTTAATAAAACCTATTTCGGCGACTGCGCCGCCGTAAGAAAAGATAACCTGACGAACGGATGCCTGCTTCAACAAAACGAACAGGCATACACACAATTCCTTACAGAATGGCACACCTATGGCACAGGCTTACGCACCAATGACGTGAACACCCTGTCAGACTGGGACCCTAAAGAAGCACTGCAAGGCCGATGGGCCGAGGCCGAAGAAATATTCAAAAACTTTAACGCCATATGGACAGGTAAAGGCTTTATAGCCGACGGCAACTGGGCCTATGTACAAGGCCGACGCATGGAACGCCGACGTATGCTCAAAGAATATTCCAACCCCCAGATACAATGGGAACATAAAGTGCTTAATACATGGAAAATAATTACTAACCTGTTCTCCGACATATTCTTCGGATACGGCGAAAGCATGTTCCGTATGGTATTAACCTATGTGCTCACCGTTTTCCTGTTCGCATGGGCATTCTGCTCCAATGTGAGCCTGCTGGAATACGGACAGGCCCTGGCCATAAGCCTTAAAAATATGGCCGGCATGGACTCCGATGTGCTCCACGAAATATCACCTATGGTGGATATGCTTAATGTGGTTCAAACTACCATAGGTATTATCCTTACCGGTATATTCGGATTCATACTCGGCAATAAAATACGTAACCAATAAGTCTGTAAATATTACATAAAAGATTATAAAATATATAAATTACGCTTTTTTATGCACACATCAACACAAAAAAAAGAAGCCATACTGTCACATATATCCGATATGTTCTTTATAGCCTTTATGTGCAATAACAGCTTGTCGGCCAACGCACAAAAATTCATCACCGACATGGCACACGCCTACCGCATTACCGATGATGAAATAAATCAATGCTTTCAACACATGGGCCAAAATAACTGCACTGCCCCACATAGTGAAGACGACCGCCTGCTATTCATACGACATTTACTCACGGTAGCCCTTATGGACGGAAGCCTGCAACCCGAACAGCTGGCATTTGCAGCTGACGTATGCAAAGCTTACGGCTTTCACAACACCAAAGACATGGTAACCCGCTACGCACAACAAATAATACGCGAATACCAAAACGATGTAAAAGGCACTCATAACAATGACGCCATAAGCGAAGAAGAATACCAAAAAGAATTGAGCTACAGAATACGTGAAGGCAGCCAATGCCTGGAACGCTACCAAATACCGCAGGCCTTTGACCACCTTATGCTGCCGGCCCTTACCGACCCTATAGCCCGCCAATTGTTTTTACGCATAGTATACAATATATATCCCCTGTTTTTACTCACCACGCAGCAAATACAGCTTATGCATAATTTGGCCGAACAGGGCTACCCTATAGCCCAATACGCCTACGGAAGGTACCACCTGCTGACACGCCCCCAACCCAACTCACTGCAACTGGCCGAACTATGGCTAAAAAAAGCCATGGACAACGGCATAGCCGATGCAAAAAGCTCTTACGCTCTTATGATACGTGACGGACTGCTGGGCAACGCCGACCATGACGAATTTTGCCGCCTGAGAGAACAAGCCTATGAGGATGACAGCACACAGGCCTTTGTGAACACCATTAATGAACTTATATACGGGTCGCCCTACACCCGCCCCGACCCCATGGAAATAATATCCATAATGCAAGATATTCTCACCGATGAACAAGGTAATGAATGTACCGATAGCCTGAAAGTGGAACCCGTGTATTACCAACTGCTCGGCAAAGCCTATCAGGCCACAGGCCAAAATAAAAAAGCCGAACACGCCTATATTAACGCCATACAAATGGGACACTATGAAACCATGTCACTGCTCATATACCTTATATGCTACAACGATGATGGCCAACTCACCAACCTATTGGCACTAAAAGAATACACCCGCATAGGCTGCGAACATAATGACGCAGGCAGCTACTGCTGCAGAGCCGATATTCCGGGCCGTAGCACGGCCCAAATACAACAGGACCTGGAAAAAGCCTGCCTGCTGGGTAGCGACACGGCTCCCTACCTGCTGGGCTGCTACTACTACTATGGGGAAAAAGGCTTTGCCGTTAACCATAACAAAGCATGGAAATGGTTCACCGCAGGTACCCGATACAATAACGCCGACTGCTACGCCATGATGGCTACCATGATAGAAGAAGGCAACTGCCCACAAAAAACACCCGACAACTTTGCCGCCCTCTGCCACCTGAATGCCCTCCGCTTGGGCAATTCGGACCAACTGCAACCCGTAACGGAAGCCTATAACCGGGGCGAACTGAACACCTTCAGGAATGAAATAAAAAAATATTACCTGCCCCTATATAATACCTCACCCCATGAAGACCGCGAAGATGACGACGGCCGATACGATGCATGGGTATAAGCCGCCTTAAACATATATACTGATAACCATGGCCATAAAACTGATATTCAACACTGACAACAAGCCCCTCACCGGCTGCAGCAAATGGTGGGGACCCCCCGACCTGCCTCCCGACATGGAATACCCGCACTATATGGTGGACGACCAAGGCGACACCTACCCGCAACCCCTCACCTTCCTGTGCCAAATACGCTGCGAAGACCTCCAACCCTACGATCCCCGACAGCTGCTGCCACACACAGGCATGCTGTATTTCTTTGCCGAACTGGACTACTTTATGGGCACCGCCGACGCCATATACCCCGGCATGGGACCATGGCCGCAACCCTACTACCGCGTGCTGTACAGCCCCACCTGCCAAGGACTGTCACCCTACGAAATCACCTTCCGTGAAGACGGCCGCCCCATATATCTGCCGCCTGTAGCCCTGTCCTTTGACACCACCACCGACTACGATGACAGCTACCGCCTGCTGGGATACCCCTATTACGAAGAAATACGGGAACAATATGAACCCGACATGATATCACTGCTGCAAATAGACGAAAACGACGACTGGAACCTGCGATTCATAGACTGCGGCATGCTCTGCTTCATGATATCACCACTCGACCTCGCCAACCGATACTGGGACGGCACACTATGCTATTTGCACTCTTTTTAGCAGCATTACCACTTATTTTTGCGATTCACGAACAACATTATTATTTACTACTATAAACATATGAACACATTTGACAACGTACACTCATATTATGAAAACGAGGTTCAATATCCTTATGCTGAAATCGAGAATAAAAAAATACTTCACATCAGCAAGGTTACTCCAGAGAATAGAAATAATTTTGAATATACATGTCCTTGTTGCCATAAAAGATTACGGCCTCGTCTAGGCAAAAAAAACAGATCATGCTTTTTTCATGTCAAAGGCTCACAATGTTCAATGGACAAATATATCCATAACACTGCAGAAAGACTTCTTCAAGAAAAATGGCTTAGCAATGAACCTTTTGAAATCACAATGAATGTCAAAAAGACATGTAGCTCATTTAACACATGTCGTTTCGCAAAAAAAAGATGAGGAACAGATATGTTATAATACGAAAAAACAAACTTTTGATTAAAAAAAACATTTTGACAAATGTATTCCGGAACAAAAAATCGACAAATTCATTCCAGACCTTCAGTTGATAGATACTTCAGGAAAACATGAACCCATTTTTATTGAAATTTGGAGCAAACACCATAATTCTGAAGAAAAAATGAATTCAAAATTCAAAATTATAGAAATTAGAATTAAATCAATTGAAGATTTAGAGAAACTTCCTAAAAATGCTATCATAGAATCAGACACAACTTCTTTCTTACATTTTGAGGATATAAAAAGTAGCCCCGAAAACTTTGTTGGTGTTGATTTATATAAATACACACTCTCGCATAAACTAACATCCTATTGCACTAAACCTAAAGAGTTTAAATGTTAAAACAGCACTAATCATGAAGAGGAAAAAGCTATTTTGGAAATAATAGGTGAAGTTAATGATTTTAAAAATAGATACCAATTTTGGGACTACTGTGACATTTTTGCAAGAGAAAAAAATTTCAATGTCAAATCGTGTAAACTTTGCGAACTATACAGATGGGATGAAACTACTTACAATGCAAGGCAAAAATGTTGGCGGAATGGAGAAAATTCTTCTCCCATAAATTGTCAGTTTAATGAAGCTAAAACATGCCATAAATTCACATATAAAGATTCTCTTAAAACAACATTAATCCATTTTAACAAAAAAAAATTGGATATATGGACAAGCAACAAAGAATTGTAAGAACTCACAATTCAACATATTGCATTAATTCAGCACAAAATAAGAATTTCTATACAAATAAAAAGAGATAAACACTTTGTTTTAATATTATTATTTTTACAATTATTTTGCCTTATATAATCTTTATTTTTTCATATTTCGTGCGTTTTTCATAAAATATAAGTCTACATGAGCGAATAAAATTGTACCTTTGCAAGATTATGCAAATAAGAAAAACAGGGTACCGACTCATAGCCTGCATGCTCATCATGCTGCTCCACACCACCGTGTGGAGCCAAAATGCCAAGGACTCCACCACCTTCAGCATGGACTCCCTGGGAGGAGCGGACTACGCACCGGCCTACCGCTATAAGCTGAACCCCTATATAGCCCAATGCATAGAACCCCAACTGATAGACACCATGATATGGGGCGGCTACAATGACGATCGCTCCCTGTTCGGCAAGGACTTGTGGGCCGGCTTAGGCAACTATGGACAGGCTCAACAAAGCATTAACTACTCCTTTCACCATCAACACGGATTTAACTACCATACCCTGCCCTATAATAACTATATTCGCACCTTTGACAACTGGAACCTATACACCCTCCCCACCACCTACGCCAATATAGCCTATAACTTTGTGTCTACCAAAGAACACCACTTTTCAGCCACCTACGCTCAGCGTATCACCAATAACCTCACCCTTGACGTGGACCTGGAAACCATTTTGGCCGGAGGCCGATACGTAAACCAGAAAGTAAGAGATGTAAACAGCGGCGTAGGGCTGTCATACGTAATGCCTAACCGCCGCTACGGCATTAAAATATATTATAGCTTCAATATGATGAAACTGGGAGAAAACGGCGGACTGGAATACGATAGCAACTTTAGCAACAAGTCGGCCACCTCCCTCATACGCTTCACCTCCGCCGGCACCCAAACCCGCCACCACAATATATTTCTCCGCCACTATGTGTCTATATCACCTAAGGCAAAACATGAAAACAAAAAATCACCGAACATAGGCTACCTGGTACACGACCTTAACTATACCGCCACCCGCTACCACTTTTATGACTATAACCCGCAAAATACCTACTACGATATATTCATATTCAATGCAGACTCCACCATGGATACCCACCGCTTCCGCCAGGTACGTAACAGCCTGTATTGGACCAACTATATGCCGGAAGACACCCTGGAACATAAAGCCTACTTTCTGCATTTTGCCGCAGGCCTGTCCTACACCTATAGCCGTGTAACCGACACCATAACAGCCTTTAACGACCACGCCATCACACCCATAGGCACCATACACACCCGCCTGTTTTCCCGACTGGAACTTAAAGCCGATGTTCAGGGTTCCGTACTGGGCTACAACTTAGGCGACATTACCATTAACGGCATGGTAAAAATAAAAATAAACAAAAAAGAAAACAACACCCACTATATAGCTGGCCTTATAGACTTTTATAACTATGAACCCGACTACATGCTTACCCGCTATACATCCAATAACTACTTGTGGGACAACGAATTGAAAAAACAACAAACCTTCACCGCCCAATTGCTGTGGCATTGGAACGGTTATGAAATAGGCGCACACTACTACACCTTGCATAATTTCACCCTGCTCAATGAACACATGCAGGTGGAACAGCCCGATAAAACAGCCAATATATACCAGCTGTCTGCTTATATTCCGTTAGACATTAAAGGCTTTGGCTGGCACGCCAATATGTATTTACAATACTGCGACAATGATAAAATACGCATACCACTTTTTGCCACCCGCCAAACCCTATACTACGGTTTCTATATGTTCAAAAAAGCCATGTACCTGCTACTGGGTGTGGACTTTATGTATAACACCTCCTACTACGCCAATGCCTATAACCCCGCCCTGCAAATGTTCTACGTACAAAACGAAGCCAAAATAGGCAACTACGGCTACCTGGACGTATTCCTTAAAGCCAAAATAAACAGGGTGACCCTGCAGGCCAAACTCACCCACGTGTGGAGCGACCTGTTTACCCAATACTACCTCACCCCCCACTACCCCGCCAAAGGCTTTGGCTTTGCCGTAGGCATCAATTGGCGATTCCACGACTAAATTTTTCCACATATACTTTCACAAAGTTGCATGGTGTTTTTTAGAATTCTTAATAATTTTTGCTAATTGTTGCAAAATTAGCAAAAATTTTGTATCTTTGCCAAAATTTTCAACGATGATAGAACACGCACCAAAAATTGAAAAAAAGTTTCTCAATGAGGCCATAATGGGTATCAGCAATCCTGAAATCGAGGCGTTAGTTGATAAAATAAACGACACCTACCAGTATTGGGACAAGGTGAAATATAAAGACACCTCATCGCTAGGCATTTCGGCACAAACCTTATGGAATTATGTCAAGGTATCACGTATAAAATCCTGGATGGTGGTCTGGGAAAAATACGGCATCAAACTTGGAGTTACTAATCAGATGCAGCGGTTATGCCACGAATTTGATATGCTATTCGGTAGCTTTTGGGAAACGGACGATTCTTCTGCCAAAGAAAAAACATATTATTTGGCCAGTTCGTTGATGGAAGAGGCCATTTATTCCAGTAAAATGGAAGGAGCCTCCACCACGCGCGTCAAAGCCAAGGAAATGCTGAAAAAGAGCATCTCACCCAAAGGTAAATCGCAGCAAATGATTGTAAACAATTATCGTACAATCCAATATATTTCCGAGCACAAAAACGAGCCTTTGACGGAAGAAGGATTGAGGTATATTCATAAACTGATGACCGAAAACACGTTGGAAAATGCCCAAGATGCAGGTCGCTTTAGAACCAAAGAGGACAATGTAGTGGTGGAAGAGGGATTGACTCACGAGGTGGTCCACACGCCGCCGCCGGCTGAGGACTTACCGGATTTTGTACGGGATTTATGCGTTTTTTTCAACACCAATGACGACAAGAAGTTCATACATCCCATCATCAAAGGCATCATCGTTCACTTTATGATGGCCTATATGCATCCTTTTGTAGATGGGAACGGACGTACGGCAAGGGCGCTTTTCTACTGGTATATGTTGAAGGAGAAATACTGGCTGACAGAATATATGTCCATTTCCAGAATTATTGCGGAATCTAAAAGGTCGTATGAGAAGTCGTTTTTGTACACGGAGTGTGACGACAAGGACCTCGGATATTTCGTAACCTATAATCTAAGGGCGCTGCAGCTGTCGTTTGAGCAGTTGAAACAATATATAGAACGCAAGCAGAATGAGAAAAAAGCCGCCAACGCGTTTATTATGATTGGCGGAATCAATGAGCGGCAGGCGCAAATCATACACTATTTCCAAACCAATCCGGATGCGGTGGTGACAGTAAAGGAAATGCAAGACAGGTTCATCATCACACAAATGACGGCAAGAAGGGATTTAACCGAACTGGTTGAAAATGGCTATCTTAAAGAGGTGGCCATCAACAAGGTAAAGCGAGGATATTTAAGAAGCGAGGAATTTGAAGATAAATTTAAAAAATGATAATTCTTGCTAATTGTTGCAAAATTAGCAAGAATTTGCCAATATTCATCCTTGTAGAGACGTTGCGCAATTTGATGATTGTAGAGACGTTGCGCGCAACGTCTCTACGGACAAACGAAACAAACAAAACATTCCAATTTGAAACATTGGGATACAAATTGTAGAAAAAAATGAACGATACATTTGAAGCATACATACGCCAAGGGGAGCCCGGCAAGTCGGGACGAGCCGAAAACTGGGAAATTGCCATTGGCTTGCAAGATGTGGATGGTTTGAAGCCATCCAACTATCTGCTTGAAACCGCTCAAAAGCACATTGAGGGACAGCTTACGATGGAAGATGTCAGGCAACGCATCAACGACTACTACCAGACGCAAGACGGCAGGGCCCTGATGGCAGAGCGGACCGATGAGGCCGACAAGGTTTCTGCCAACATTGCCGATTTGTTGGCGGAACAGACTTTCTCGTTTGCCCCTTCGGAATATGCACGCATCCATCGCCGTGTGTTTGCAGGCGTGTTTCCGAACGCCGGCGAATACCGTTCATACAACATCACCAAAAAGGAATGGGTGCTTGATGGCGACACCGTCACCTACGCTCCATACGAAATGCTGAAAGAAACGGTGGAGTTTGATTTTCTGCAAGAAAAGCAATTCAGCTATAAAGGCCTGTCGCAGCAAGAATCCATTGCGCATATTTGCAAATTCATAGCGGGACTTTGGCAGATTCATCCCTTCGCAGAGGGAAACACACGAACCACGGCTGTTTTTACCATAAAATATCTGCAAAAATTTGGTTTCACCGTCAACAATGCAGCTTTCAAGCAACATTCGTGGTATTTCCGCAATGCGTTGGTGCGTGCCAATTACAACAATCTGCAAAAAGGAATTGCGGAAACAACCCTGTACTTGGAACGATTCTTTGCCAATCTGCTGTTTGATGGCACTTTTGAGTTGAAAAACAGGCATTGCCATATATTATGGGAGGAAGGCGGTGCTCAAAGTGTAAGCAGCGGCAACTCAAAGGGCAAAATTTGCACTTTGAATTGCACTTTGGAGGAGACCGCCGTGCTGAACTTTTTGAAAGTAGTCCCCGAGGCAACGCAGAAGCAGATCGCGGAGGCGATAGGCAAATCGGAACGAACCGTAAAAACCATTACCGTAGCGCTGCAACAGAAAGGCAAGCTTGTACGCAAAAACGGAAAACGTAACGGAATCTGGCAAGTGATAGACAATGAATAAGAGAAACACCAAATACACCCCCCCGGCGACTACATCCGCAAAGTGGATGTGAGAGGACTTTTTGCCCAAGAGGAAAAAAGCAAAAAGGCAGTGCAGAAAGTGTTTGAGGAGTTGGGGTATCAATTATAATGATTTATGAAGAAGATTTCAATAAGATTTTATAACGACAAGGAAGTGCGTACCGTATGGGATGACGACAACAAACAATGGATGATTTCGATTGTTGACGTCGTGGCCTCCATTACCGATAGTCCCAATCCGAGAAAGTATTGGAGCGTTTTGAAGACGCGCCTTAAAAAGAGCCAACCTGAGTTGACTACACGTTGTAGTCAACTGAAATTAACTGCAGCTGATGGCAAACGATATATGACGGATTGCTTTGCCCAAAAAGATATTGAAGAGTTGGCAAAGCACATACCAAACAAAAACGCGATTCAATTTTTAGATTGGCTTACCTATAGCGAAAACACAATAGATGGCAAAAGTCAGAAGAAAGCATATCAATTGTGGGAGACCTCGTTTATAGAAAACATAGAAGTGGGAACTACAAAAGGATTACAGCAGATACATGCCTATATATTCGGAGGATTGTATGATTTTGCCGGACAGATTCGCACCAAAACCATCTCGAAAGGAGGTTTTACATTCTGTGTGGCACAATATCTTGATAATGCACTGAAGCAGATAGATGCGATGCCAGAAACGACATTCGATAAGATCGTTGACAAGTATGTGGAGATGAATGTTGCTCACCCTTTTATGGAAGGTAATGGGCGAAGCACTCGTATATGGCTCGATCTGATATTGAAAAAGAACCTCAAGAAATGCGTTGATTGGAGTAGCATAGCGAAGAACGACTACTTGGATGCGATGATGAGAAGTCATACGGACAGTATCGCGATTCGTTCTCTATTGCAAAATGCATTGACCGACAAGATAGACGACCGCGAAATATTTATGAAGGGAATTGATTACTCTTACTATTACGAACAAGGAGAATAATGAACCATAATGCTACATACCACCCCCTCGGCGACTACATCCGCCCCGTTGACATCCGCAACAGAGATTTGCAGGTGACGAAATTGTTAGGATTGAGCATTGAAAAATGTTTCATTCCTTCCATTGCCAACACCATTGGGACGGATATGTCCACATACAAGATTGTGATGCCGAGCCAATTTGCATACGGGCCCGTCACCTCGCGCAATGGTGATAAAATAACCATTGCCTTATACACGGGCGATGAACCGGCCATCATTTCGCAAGCGTATTCGGTTTTTGAAATTGTTGACCGCGAAAAATTGTTGCCCGAATATTTGATGATGTGGTTCCGCCGACCTGAATTTGACCGGTATGCGCGATACCATTCGCACGGCAGTGCGCGTGAGATTTTCGATTGGGCGGAGATGTGTGCCACGATGGTTCCCGTTCCGCCGATAGCGGAGCAGCGGGCGGTGGTAGCGGAATACGAGGCGGTGCAGCGCCGCATCGACGTGGCCAAGCGCACCATCGCCACCCTGCAGGACACCGCCCAAACCCTGTACCGCAAAACGTTCGTGGACGGGATAGACAAA
>JAZLLK010000044.1:0-2086 GCA_045598105.1 Bacteroidales bacterium
CTACAATAATGGTAAGGTGTCAACCATGGCTTTTTACTCATTAAAGGGTCACGGGAAATAAAAGTTGGAGGGTTGTAATATCTTGCTTCATAATAATAAAAACCCGTTTCTTCGTCCAACTCTTTGGCATTAAATGCATAGTTAGGCAAAACATTGCCGTTAAAGCCATGATGGTATTCAGAAATAATATCCCCATACGGAGCATAGAGAAAACTTTGTACTACAGATTGTTGTGCGTCTGTCACGTACATGGAGGAGGACAAGTGGTTGGGGTGGTAGTAGTAAACGGCATTGTTGTCGCCGGTTGCTTGCAAAAATTCCAATGGAAATACTTCTCCCTCCTGCATGTCCGTAGGTTCATCATACAAGTGCTGTCCTATGGCATTGCGTAAAATTTCCTTTGTATCATGTCGGTAATTAAGCAATTCTTGGTCATTTTCCACGGATATAGGTATTTGTTGTTCGCCTAAACGGCTGGCTATCCTTTCTGTTCCATTGTAATAGTGCTTGGTATATTCGCCGGCTTGGGTAAAGTTCAGGTAAGTATTAGGATAAAACATCGCATTTTGCACCATAGGCTGTATGGGTTGGCCGTTAAGCGTTAGTACCATGTTACTATTTTTTATCCTTTTCATTTTGCAAAGATACAATTTTTTGTTGAATTTATGTCTTAACTTACTAAACAGCATTTTAATAACATCGGAGAGATTGGTTTATTGTTTTTTCGTAAGTACGGGGATATGACTTATAAGTTGAACCTGATTGCCATGATATGCAATTTTCCATTGTGGAGCACTATCATCCCCCGTATCTTCTATTTCATACCTTATTTCCCCTTGGTTATAAAGGCTAATCTTGTGACTTAAATAAGAAAAAGAAGCAGTATTTTTTGTCGGTGTAAAGAACCAAGGAACAATTCCGGATATTTGAACATAGTACCCCGCTATTATACAACACCCTTTCAAATCTTCTAACATATATGGCAGGTTATAGTATAACACACGACAAATTATTGTGTCTTGATTGCTTTGTTTAAAAGACATATTCATAATAAATGTAACCTTTTGACTTGTTATGCGTATGCTATCTACTTGAGAATCTAACGAAAGGATGTGCATGGTTTCTCTTAGCATATTAGAATCTGCAAACTCGTATATACGCACCTTATAATTTACACTTTCCCATCTATCATTTTTTGTCCTCTTCAATTCGGTCGTGTTACAAGAAACGACTTGAGAATGAACAAACAGCGGAAACATTAAGCATAATAATACGAATAATTTTCTCATAATTTATAATTATTTAGAATGGTATATACCGGTTTTCTTGAACATAGAATATATTAATGCTTGGTGCTTGTGTTTTTTTTATATTAGAGTAGATTTGCCTTATTTGACTGGCAAATCGCAAATTACTATCACTCGGGTCAGCTGATAGAGGATGGCTATGATTTATTGCTCTAATAGTGTACCCATATTGCAATCGACCATTCCATAAATAGGTTGCACTAGGTTCCGCTGCAATTTTATACACTTCTCCATTCTCCCGAATTTCTTTATAAGGTTTAAAATGTGCGGTAGAAACAAAATTAAGCCCCTTGTTTCCTTCTATACCGCATTTTATATGGGATACCTCCATTTCTTGCTTTAATACTGCATTAGAAAAAAACTTAAAAAGTTTTTCACCATTTTCATCTCCTCTTACTTGAAATACATCATAAACTCCTTTATCTCCTCTATATTCATAACTCCTCTGGATATGCTTTTCAACAGTTCCATACACAAATTCACATGATTGTCCTTCCATTCTATTTCCATTATCATCCACCATGTAAAAAGCATCATGTTCTTTTGTTTTGATATGTTTAACAACATTTCCAGAACTATTTATTTCCCATTCATCATCCATCATCCCAGTTGAATCCACTTTCCCAATCGGATTATTGCTACAATAATGGTAAGGTGTCAACCATGGCTTTTTACTCATTAAAGGGTCACGGGAAATAAAAGTTGGAGGGTTGTAATATCTTGCTTCATAATAATAAAAACCCGTTTCTTCGTCCAACTCTTTGGCATTAAATGCATAG
>JAZLLK010000045.1:0-1598 GCA_045598105.1 Bacteroidales bacterium
TAGAAGACAGAGACTGCTATTGTAGGAATATGACAACAAATGTAGCGGATACTGCAGGAAGAATCATAGAAACCTCTTACTTTAAAGCTTTTTTGGGGAATATTCCGAGCAAAGGATTGCAAATTCCCGATACCGCATGGAAAGTAAATACAAAAACCGCTTATACCATGGTTCCTGCAAAAAACGGTTCCTATGTAAATAAAATATCACAGCAAACCATTACGCGACAAGTGCAGGACGATACAAATGATTATTTTTATGATACCATTGTCTATACCTATACCAACGGCAATATTGCATCATCTACCCTTTATCAGCAGGGAAAAATAAGCAAAGAACAATACCTGTACAACGATTACGGTTTGCCTGAAAGCAAAACAACAGGCGTAAACCTGAACAGAACAGAAACTTATACTTATGATTCTTTACACAGATTTGTTACGGGTATAAGCAAAAGCAACGGTTTGGCAGAACATAGAACTTACGACCCTTATTATGGCAATGAGCTTTCGTATTCCGATTACAACAACAATACAACACATTATACCTATGACGGTTTTGGCAGAATATTAAAGCAGGAATCGCCCGACGGCTCTTATACACAATGGGAATATTGCGTAGGAACACCACCGGAAGCGGAAGGTTTGGGGGTTAAGTATTACATTCGGAAAAAAATCAACATCACGGGAGAAGACAGGTTCAGTCAAATTTCCTATTTTGATGCCTTGGACCAAGAAGTGCTTACTCGTACCAATAAAAGTTATGTACAGCGAAAATACAATGTATGGGGATTGTTGGAAGCAGAGTCCTACCCTTATGTGCAAGGCGATGAAAATATCTGTTTTACCCATTATCAATACAATAATCTGTTGCTCTTGTCGGGTAAATCGTCTCCGTACTGCCAATTGGTTTATCAGTACGAACAGCCTGCCGACAATTATTTGAAGACCATGGTAACAGACAGTTTGCGAGGCATTACCTGTGCCGGCATCATGGATGATGAAAAAAGATTATATTATGCAAGCAACGATATAAGCGGTCAGTTGGGCGGTTCGGTATATGCAAGTTACAAAATGGTTGACGGAAAAATGCAGGTTGCCACTGTCAATGCTGATGATGATACTTCCTTCGCTTATTACGATACGCGTGGCAATTTGATAGAGACCATTTGTCCCGATGCAGGGAACAATACCTATACCTACAACGAATTTGACGAATTGCTTTCTCATACCGATGCCAACGGCAATACCGCTGTTTACCGCTACGATTCCATAGGCAGAATAAACAGTATAGTTTACAACGACACCGGTATTATACAATACACCTATGACGATGCCCTGATAAAAGGAACCCTTACGGAAGAAGCTTATAATGACAAGCGAATTTGCTATGTATACGATACATTGGCTCGTGTTATACAAAAGACTTTTTATCCCTATAGTCAGCATGCCTATACTTATAGTTACACCTATGATACATTAGGACGCTTAAGTACGCTCACCTATCCCGGCTCTTTTTGCATAAGCTATCAATATGACACTATGGGTAATATCAGCAAAATAAAGCATGGTGATGTCATAATATACCAGGCCGTTCGT
>JAZLLK010000046.1:0-62077 GCA_045598105.1 Bacteroidales bacterium
GGCTATTGACAAACATATTCCTATAGTGCGCAAAGCGGACTGCCAATACGGCTTTGAGCCGGGTGACACCATAGCCTATACCGGACGCATTCAAGGAGTGGAACAATGTGTGGGCTGGAAAGAAATTTTTACCGCCAATGATACTGCCATTACCTTTATTTTCAGCAAAATATCCGGCTATACCTTATTGGATATATATTATGATAGTCTGGACAGACCGGAAGGTATAGTATGGCATTTGAGTGACACCATAGGTTATGATAACGGAAAGCCCTATGGCAAACATGGAAAAATTATGTCATTTGATAATGGGCATGGTATGTATAGTTCCTATTTTGACATGAAATTTGCTTATGCCTTTGATTCATTGGACGGGGAAGCCAATACCGATAAACTGATGCAATTGAGAAATGACACCACTTTAAGTTTTCCTGAAAGGTTACAGGCTGCACCATGGTGCAGAGCACACGGTGATAAATGGTATATGCCCGCCATATTAGAAGTCTTGGAGTTTAGGGGGTTAAGAGATTCCATAAATGCTAAGTTCGCCGATTATTCAGGTTGGGGCCGAATGAATTGTGACGAATTTTGGGGTGATGCTTCATATACTTATTGGAGTAGTACCGAAGTGAATAATGCAGAAACAGAACCAGGTATCAGAAAAGCTTATAAGTCTGAATTCTCCAAAGCAAGTGACAACCGACCTGAAAATTATTTTACTATAGGTTGGGTTTATGAAGATCTTACTGTGAAAGCAGTGAAGAAGTTTTAAAAAAAATGGTTTTATTATTCCGTGTAAAAGTTTCATTAATTGATTGAATTTAGGGAATAAAAAAATATATATTTAGGTGGCAATAGCGGTGGTGATCACCTCTTCCCATTCCGAACAGAGAAGTTAAGCCCACCCGCGCCGATGGTACTTGCCCTAAAGGCTGGAAGAGTAGGTCGTCGCCTATTTTTTTACAAAAGAGGTCTCCTTATACGAGACCTCTTTTTGTTTTATAGTATCGACTGTATTTTAATGATTTTCATATATTTGTGAAAATCTTTTTCATTTTTTTTGCCTTTCTGGCAGTTTTTCATTTTTTTTGTTTACCTTTGCGAAATAAAATAATACATTTTTTTTAAATAAAAAATAATCAGATATGAAAACAACAAAACAACAAAACAACAAAACAAATTACCATAAATACATAATGAAGTTATGTATAGTGGCGTATATGTTTGCTGTGGTATGCATGGTTGTTTCCTGCAAAAAAGATGAGTCTTTAGTGGCACAACAAGAAGTGGAAAAGGAGCAAAAACAGTCATCTCAAAATTTACAATTATTTTTATGTGAAATATGTGATGAAAATGGCAGAAATTGCCAAAACGGGGTAGAATGTAAGCATGTAACATGGCATGTTACTACCAACAGATGTTCGCGGGCACATCCTTGCCAATTGTTGGAGAATGCAGCAAATCAGCTTTCAACCACATATAATGTAATATCAAGAGATTCTGCCATGGTTTTATTAGAGCAGGTGGAGGAAGAATATGGCGATTTTCAGAATAGGAAATCGTTTGTGTTGCGTTTTTGGGATTTGTATGCTTATATGTATGTAACGGGTGAAGTAGCACAAACTCCTGATGAATTATATAATTTAGCACAAGATGATGAATAGAAAGAATATAAATATTAAATGTATATGTTGTATAGTGCTGTTATGGGGTGTGTTGTTCAATTCGTGTAACAGAAGTGCAGAAAAAAACATAAGATATACTATAGTAGCCGATACGTTGCAGAATATGCCGGTATATGATGCTTGTGGATTTTGGGAGTATCAAAATGAAATATTATATTACATAAAGCCGGTAGAAAGTGATTCGTTATACCTTTATAGAATACATGAAAATTGCAGTGCAGATATTTATGGCTATATGAAGTTGCCGGATAGTTTTGTGCATAACGGCTCGCGTGAGGTGAGCCGGTGGATAATAGTAAATATGGATACTGTTATAGCTTATGAGGAAGGAAATAAAATTACCTTTTTGGATGTAAAAAATAATGAGGAAGCAGGCGAATTTTATTTGTCAAGTGAAGACAGTAATTGTGTGTATGAGTCACGTTGTTTTGCCAATTATGACTGGAATAAGCAAAGAGAGGCCTTGCCGTTAATGTATTTTCATTGGAATTTTGAACAGAGAAAATATAACGGGGATGTGGAAATATTGGCCGAATATTCGTTGAAGAACGGAATAAAGGTGTTACCGTTAAAATACCCGTATGAAATATATGATGTGTGTTTGGTAGAAAGTTTAAGTTCCGATCCTATGGTGGTGTGCAAAGGCGATACGTTTGTAATAGGATTTCAGCAAAGTCCTATGATATTGTGTTATAATGCTATAACTAATCATGTGGATTCCATGTATATTAAAAATAAGTATTACAAACCGCTGGAAGAAGACACATCGTATATAAAAGAATTGTCATTACCTAATTATTATTTGCGACAGTATATATTAAATTTTTTGTATCAGGGTATGGTGTATAGTCCTTATGAGGATGTGTATTACAGGTTTTTTGTTAAGGATTTGTCATTAAAAAATGAGGAAGGGTTATTTAACACTACGGCTGACAAGGTATATGGCGTAACGCTGATAGACGGACATTTCAATATAATAGGAGATGTTTGTTTTAATCAGGGGGAATATTACAGGCAATATTATCCCACGCGTATGGGTCTTTTAAATAGTAGAAAAACGGCAAATAATGCCATTATTATATCCAAGCTGATGTTTAGTTATGAGTAAAAAGTATATGATATTAGGTATATTAGGGATAATGTTGGGGGCATGTCATACCGGTTCCATGCAGGAGCCTGTGTATCATGAGGAGGCATTATTAATGCAATATTTGAATGAGTATCAATTTGATACTATGCCTCAAGGTGAATTTCTATTGTTTACATTTCGTACACAAAAGTTGTGTAGAACCTGTAGAGTAATACCGCTTGATACGGTATTAAAAATGGCCGTAGAGAGCAAGTTGGAAGAGCCTATGTATGTATTGACCGACAATGTGGAGGATATGCAACATATACAGGCGGAATATGGTAGTGAAGTAATATGCCTTATAGGCAATGCCAATATAATGGATAAATACGGTATTCCGGCTTTGGAGCCGCTTTTGTTTAGAATTAATAATAAGAGGGTGGTAGAAGTGAGCAACTTTTATGAGTAGTGGTTGCGGGGTTTATTTCACAAATATTTCTACCGCTCTATTAAATATATGATTGGCATAGGCTATGCTCATTCCGTAGTTTGATACGGGAATATTGGCATTTATTATGCTTTTAATGCGTTGGCTCACCTGTTTATCGGTTACCATGCAGGCTCCGCATTGTATGGCCATGGCATAGGGAGTAAGGTCGGGCAGAGGATTAAGGGCCGATACCATGTCGAATTGGAGTTTTTTGCCTGTGAACTTTTGTATAAGTTTGGGTAGTTTTACTCTACCTATATCTTCACAGTGGGTGGGGTGGGAGCATGATTCCAGCAGCAGTATTTTATCACCGTTTTGCAGTTGGCTTATGTGGGGTGTGCCTGCAATATAGTGTTCAAAATTTCCTTTGGTACGAGCCAATATAATGCTAAAGCCGGTGAGTGGTATGTGAGCGGGCACCATCTTATTCACTTCGTGAAATACCTGGCTATCGGTAATGACCATGTGAGGGTGGTGATGAGCCATGTAGTGTGGCAGTTCTTCCGGTTGCAGACATACGGCCACGGCGTGATTGTCTATTATATCTCTTATAAGCTGTACCTGAGGCAGTATGAGCCTTCCTTCCGGGGCTTCTTCGTCCTGAGGCATTACCAGTACTATGAGGTCATCAGGGTGAATTTTGTCACCTATAAGGGTTCGTTTTTGGTAGGCGGAAGGCGGGGTGATTTTTACAAGTGTGTTTATAATGTCATCTATACCTGTTCTGTTAATGGTGCTGGCTTGTATAAGTGGTACATTGTAGGCGTTAACGGCTTGTATTAAGTCGGCATTGGCGGTACATATATCGCTTTTGTTGTGTACACACATAAAAGGAATGTTATGTGCTATGAGTTGTGAGCATATTTTTTTTTCCTCATCGGTAAATTCGTTGTGTGATAGTACCACTATGGCTACATCTATGGTAGGTATGGTGTCCATTGTTTTTTTTACTCTTTGCGGCCCCAGTTCGCTATAGTCATCCACACCGGCGGTGTCAATGAATACGGCGGGTCCTATGCCGAATAGTTCCATGGTTTTTTTTACGGGGTCGGTAGTGGTGCCGGGGGTAGGTGATACTATGGCTATATCCTGACGGGTAATAGCGTTAATAAGGGAACTTTTTCCTTTGTTTTTTCTGCCGAAAATACCTATAAATATGCGTTTGGAGTTCATGATGTTTTTATATGAATAAGCATGCGTCACCGTAGCTGAGAAAGCGAAAATCGTGTTGGAGAGCGTAGTTGTATGTTTTTTTCCAGTCTTCATGTACAAATGCTGCTATGAGTAGCATGAGTGTGCTTTTGGGTTGGTGAAAATTGGTAATGAGTCCGCTCACCATTTGAGGCTTATAGTAAGGGGTAATCATAATGGCGGTGGAGGCATGAAAATGTTGGGGGGTGGTGTGGTCCATGTATTGTAATATTTGTTGTAAAGCCTGTGCAGGGGGAATAGTGTGGGGCAGTAGCCGGTTATATACTTCCCATTGTTCCAGGTGCAGGGTGGCGGGTGTGATATTTTCATGGTTCGTAATGGCCATGTGCAGTTTTACCCCCAGCCAATACAGGCTTTCGAGTGAGCGGGTGCTGGTGGTGCCTACAGTAATAATTTTTTTATGTATGTTTTCTATCAGTCGGGTAATGCTTTCACGGCTAAAGAATATTTGTTCGGTGTGCATTACATGGTTTTCTATGTATTGCTCTGTTACGGGCTTAAAGGTGCCGGCGCCCACGTGAAGGGTGATATTAATATGTTGAATATGTTTTTGTTCTAAGGATTGAAATACATTTTGGGTGAAATGCAGGCCGGCAGTGGGGGCTGCTACGGAGCCTTTTTCCTTGGCAAAAACAGTCTGATACCGCAGGGTATCATTGCCTGTAGCATCACGTTTAATATAGGGGGGCAGGGGCACTTTGCCTATGTGTTCCAATATTTCTCCAAATGACAGGCTTGCCGGTGTCCATGAGAATTGTACCTCAAATGCATCGCCTTGGCTGCGTAGGCGTTCTGCTTTAAGAGTTACGGATTGGCCTTGGTATTCGTAGGTTTGTTCTATGGAGGTTTTGAGGCGTTTGTTATTGCCTATGTAGCATAGCCATTGGCAGGAGCCCTGCACTTCAAATGCCAAAGCGTGCACGCAGGTGGGTTCCAGCGGTTCCAGGCAGAATATTTCTATCACGGAGCCGCTTTGTTTATGGAATAGCAGTCTGGCCTGTACTACCTTCGTATCATTGAATACCAGTATGTGGTTAGGGGTGAGGTAGTCGGCTATGTGTTTGAATCGGCTTTCGGTTATGTGGTGGTTTTGGTATACCAGCAATTTAGATTCGTCTCTTTTTTCACAAGGAAAAAGGGCTATTTTTTCTTGGGGAAGAGGGTAGTCAAATTGGTTGATATCGGTAAGATTATTCATGTAATATGTCTATGATTTCCTGTTCGTTAATAAAGTTCATACATTTAAAATGTTTTTTAGGGCAGTGGGCGTATCCCAGCTTGGAGCATGGGCGACAGTGCAGGTGTTTGTTTTCTATGATATAGTATTTTTCAGGTTGTTGGGGCATGTAGGGGTACATGCCAAACAGGGGGGTGGTGTTGCCCCACACGCTTATTACGGTGGTATGTAGGGCGGCACCTATGTGCATAAGTCCGGTATCGCCGGTAATGAGGAAGGCGGCATGTTGTATCACGGCGGCTGATTCTCTTATGGACAATAGCCCGCAGAGGTTGGTAATAGGTTTATGAACCTGTTGTATAATGCTTTGTGCTTTGTTTATATCTGTTTTACCTCCTAACAGCACTATATGTCCGGATGTGCTGTTGCAAATATTGACTATTTTTTGTATAGGTATTTCTTTGGTGTAGTGCTGACTTCCTATTGCAATGGCTAAAAAACTGTTTTTTTGTAAATTTTGTGTGCAATTATAATCATCTTCGGTGAGGAAGAAATCCAATCCCTGTTGGTCGTTTTCTATGGCGAAGGGCAGTATGCGGGCGGTATCAAGGTATCGGTCCACTATGTGTACAGGGGGTAGTGTATTTATTTTAAAATGCACCAGCAACCATTTACGTATATTGAGCTTGTTCAGGTGTCGTGTGGGGCAGTGCAGCTGGCGGCAAAGTGTGCGGGAGCGGTGGTTATTTTGTAAGTCTATAATATAGTCAAAATGTTCATTTTGCAGTTCTCTTATATTATCGGGCTTATATTCGTGCAGGGTATCTATATAAGGATTAGGCTGAAGTATGGGCATAAAGGCAGACTTACACACATAGTGTATTTGTGCTTGCGGGTGTATATTTTTAATGCAACGCATTACCGGCGTGGTAAGCACTATATCGCCTATGCTGCTGAGCCTTATTATAAGTATTTTCATGTTTAGTAGTAATAGGTGCGGTCAGTGGATTTTAGGGATTTTATTTTGTCGGTCTTTTTTTCGTTTATCATATACACGAGGTAGAGTGATAAGGAGTTGTTCCGTTGTTGGCGTGTTTGTTCATTGTAGTAGGTGCTAGCTCTAAAATATCTGGTACGCATGGAATTAATGGAATATTCAAAGCGGAAGCCCACTTTAAGCTGTTGCCATATGCGGCAGCGTATATCCACTATGGCGCTTACGTCATTGGAGTGGAGTTTTTGTGCGGAGTCGGGGTGGGTGGAGTAGGCGGTACGTTGCCAGTCATATTCTATTTCCTTATAGTTTATCAGCCTGCTATACTGGAATCCTATGCCTATGGACCATATATTGCGGTCATAATAATGTAGCATTACCGGTACTGATACATAGTGAAGGGTGAGGTTGTATTTAAATTTTACGCCATACACGGGGTCGGCGGTATCTATGTTATAGTCGTATTGTTTTTCGCGGGCACCTTTGGGGTTATAGAGTATTTCCATGCTTACGGCCCAGCGTTTGTCTTCATTATATTTACTCCAGCTGAATGGCAGCATGGCGCCCAAGCCGGCTTTAGGACTCACTTTTTTGTATCCTACCACCATGTCGCCATCTACCTGTGAAAAATTACATCCTGCTATGATTTCACCTTTAAATCGCTGAGCATTAGCTGTATATATACATCCTGCAAGGACTGCTATTAGTATTACGTATGTGAAAATATGTTTCATATATATATTTACTGCTAAAAATACAAAGGTAGCATTTTAATTTCTATTTTTGCCAATCCATATGGCAAAAAAATAAGTACATATTTCGTTAAATACTTCCAAACGTGGAGGAGTAATAGAGAAAAATTGGTTGTAAAAGATTGAAAAAATGTAGATTATGAGTGTTTTAATGGAATTTTGATATTTTTGTAAATATCTGATAAACAGCTTTGTGGTGATGTTTAATGCAGATATTAAAAAAAAAGATGTAGTAATATGGACTTTGGTAAGAAAAAAATGAGTATTTTTGCATCTTAAATTTTAACAATAATAAAACATATAATTATGCCAGTAAAAATCAGATTACAAAGACGTGGAAAAAAAGGTCAACCCTTTTATCATGTAGTTGTTGCGGATGGTCGTGCACCTCGAAATGGTCGTTTTATTGAAAAAATAGGCACTTATAATCCGCTTACACAGCCCGCTACTATCGTGTTAAACGAAGAGAGAGCATTTCATTGGGTAATGTGCGGAGCACAGCCTACTGATACAGCCAGAATGATACTGAAAAGAGAAGGTATCTATTTGAAGAAACACCTTGCCGGTGGTGTTCAAAAAGGTGCATTCACTCAGGAAGTAGCAGATTCAAAGTTGGCAGCTTGGAAGCAGGACAAATCACACAAATTGAATGATGAAAAATTGTCTTTGACCAATGCCATCAGAGAAGAAAACAAAAAGCGTTTGGAAGCTGAAACTAAGGTGAAAGAAGCCAAAGCAGCAGCTTTGAACGAAAAGCGTGCCGCTATAGCAGCAGCCGAAGCTGCAAAGAAAGCTGAAGAAGAAGTAGCTCAAGCCGCAGCCGAAGAAGCACCTGCTACAGAAGATGCAGCCGCCGAAGAAACACCGGTCGCTGAAAATTAAATTTTTTTAGCATCGGACAAAATGTTTAGCAACTATTTTTATTTAGGAAAGGTTACCAGGCATTTTGGATTGGCAGGCGAGTTGAATGTATATATTGATAGTGACGAGCCTTCCAAATATTACCATATGGAATCAGTTTTTTTCAATATAGGAGAAGAACTGATTCCTTTTTTTGTGGAGAGCATTAAGGTAAAGTCGCCCAATCAGCTGGTAATAAAGTTTGCCGATATCACCGGTGATAATGTGGATGAATATGTAGGTGTAGAATTGTATCAGCCTATGAATATGTTGCCGCCTTTAACCGGAAATAAGTTCTATTATCATGAGGTAACAGGCTTTAAAGTAAACGATGTAAATATAGGTTATATAGGCGTAATAGAAGAAATACTGGATTATCCGGCTCAGGCTATTATTAAAATAAACTATGGAGAAAAGGAAATACTATTGCCGGTTGTAGATGAGTATATAGTAAATGTGGACCGTGAGGAGCGTACTATGCTAGTGTGTACACCGGATGGTTTAGTAGATATGTATATGAGTATAGAATAATAATATAACGAATTTTATAAATAAAAAAAACGATATCTGTTATTTTTGATATCGTTTTTTTTATTTATGCAGTTTCGGTTTATTTAGTCTGCTATGGTCATTTCGTCTATCAGGTGTGTTGCTCCGGCAAATTTATCTATGATGAACAGGCAGTATCGTATATCCAGTGTGATATTACGGCACACTTGCGGGTCGTATTGTATATCGCTCATGGTGCCTTCCCAGCAGCGGTCAAAATTAAGACCTATAAGTTCACCGTTGGCATTGAGTACGGGGCTGCCGGAGTTGCCTCCGGTAGTGTGGTTGGTGGCTACAAATGCTACCGGCATTTCACCTTTGGAGTTGGCATAGCGGCCATAGTCTTTATGGAGGTACAATTCTTTGAGTTTAGGCTCTACCACGTAGTCGTATATATCGGGATTTTCTTTTTGCATTATACCTTCTATGGTGGTGTAGTGTTTGTATTTTACACCATCTTGCGGTTCAAATCCGGCTACTTTACCGTAGGCCACTCTTAAGGTAAGATTGGCATCGGGGTAGAAGTGTTTTTCGGGTTGCATTTCCATAAGTGCTTTGGTCCAGTCCCGGTTGAGTGCGGTAATTTGTTGTGTTAATTGCTGGTAGGCGGGTGATATGTTTTTCAAATATTTGTCAAAATAAGGCATAGCGAAGGTTACCAGTATGTCCTTATTGAGTTTTTGTATAGCTTTTATGTCGCCTGATTGCACTATCTGTTCCAGTTTTTCTTTTTGCAGAAATACCGATTGGCTGTATATTTTGTCGGCTATTTTTTCTACGGCTATATTTTTATCGGCGTATTGTGAACCGGTTATATATTCTTTAAGCATGAGTATGAATATTTCTTTATCCAGTTGGCTGTTATAGTCTTTAAAGAAAGAGGTAATATTGCCGGCTGCTGATTTGAGTATTTTTTCTTTGGTGTCAGCAGGGGTATTGCTGTTTATTTTGAGCAGGTTTTGCATTCTCCATACAAAGTTTACTATTTCTATGCTATAGAAAGCTTCCATAAAGTAGCTATTCTCTTTGGATATGGGTTTGAGCTGTGCGTAAAGTGATTGAAATTGAGGTAATAAATGTCCGTATTGTTTTTGACGGGCAGTATCTTGTTTAAGCCATTCAATAAATTGAGTTTCCAGTGCTTGTTTGTTTTGCACGGTGTGTAAGCGTTGCAGGCCTTGGGTTTCGCCTATCCATTTTTTCCAGCCGTTGGCTATACTTGCGGCTTTGGAAGCATATTGTATGCGGGTAAGGCGGTCATTATTCATGTATTTTTTTATTATGTCCAGTCGTTGGGTTCTAAGGTTAATGGCTATGGGGTCGGTTTGGTCTTTTATGAGTTCTACGCCATAGGAGGTGAGGAATTGTTGGGTGCTTCCGGGGTAGCCGAATACGAAGGTGAAGTCGCCTTCATTAATATCTTTGAGTGATATGGTGAGGTGGCGTTTGGGGTGGTAGGGTACGTTGTCTTTGCTGTAGGGTGCGGGTTTGCCGTCTTTATCGGCGTATATGCGGAATACGGAAAAATCGCCGGTGTGACGCGGCCACATCCAATTGTCGGTATCACCGCCAAATTTTCCTATATTTGATGGGGGGGCACCTACCAGACGTATGTCGGTGAATACTTCATTAATGAATAGAAGGTATTGATTGTTATTATATATAGGGGTAATACGGGCCTGATAGTGTGTGCCTTTTACGGCTTCGGCCTTTATTTTATTTATGTTTTTGTTTATTATGTCTTGTCGTTCGTTTTCGTCCATATTAGTATATACGCCCTTCAGTACTTCTTCGGTAACGTCCTTCATGGATACCAGTATGGTAACGGAAAATCCGGGATTAGGCAACTCTTCGCTTTGTTTCATAGCCCAAAATCCATGGGTGAGGTAGTCATGTTCCAGTGAACTGTGGGCCTGTATGCGGCCATAGCCGCAATGGTGATTGGTGAGTAGCAAACCCTGGTCTGATACTATTTCGCCGGTGCAGCCGCTGCCAAAAAGCACTACGGCATCTTTCAAACTTCCGTGGTTAATACTGTATATGTCTTCGGCAGAAATTTTCATGCCGTTGGCCTGCATATCTTTTTCATTAAGTTGCAAAAGATAGGGAAGCCACATGCCTTCATCTGCCCGTAAGGGCAAGCCTATTAAAATAATGGCGGTAATGCTTAACAATAATTTTTTCATGTAAATAATAATTATTTTAGGTGTTAATACAATTTTTTTCGTTTGAGTAAATAGTTGGTAAGTATAGGGTGAAACCCCTCATTGATATCGGTTTCTACCAGGTCTATTTGGTATTGTCCGCAGTGTGCTTTCAGCTCCGTTTTAAAATCTAGCATACTTTGCTTATAGGTGTTTTTGAGCTCGGCTGCGTTAATTTTTATTTCCTGCCGGCTTTCCATGTCTATAAACTTGTAGGGTTGATTATTAAAGTTAAAGTCTATTTCATATTTTGGGTCATACACATGAAATATTACCACGCTGTGTTTATTGTGCCTGAGGTGTTGTAGTGCCAAAAACAATTCATTTTTACGGTTAAAGTCAAATCCGTCGGTGAATATGATAACCAGTGACCTTCTATGTGCCCGCTCTGCTATTTCATGCAGACAATTGGCAATATTGGTGGTATGTGTGGCGTTTTCCTGTGGTATTTGCAGTAATTTTTCTAACTCGCTATACAGCATTTTGTGGTGTATTACGCTTGATTTTGCCGGCGTATGCAGGCGGAGTGTGTCATCAAACAGGGAAATACCTACCGCATCTCTTTGCCTGCGAAACAGTTGTATAAGTGCTGCGGCAGCGTATACTGAAAAGTATATTTTATTAGGGTGTTCCGGTGTGGGGGCTGGTAGTGTGGGAAAGTACATGGAAGATGAGCAGTCTATTACCAACTGGCATCGCAGATTGGTTTCTTCTTCGTATTCTTTGACAAAATATTTGTCAGTTTTGCCATATAGTTTCCAATCTATGTTTTTTGTGGATTCGCCGGTGTTATAGGGTCTGTATTCGGCAAATTCTACCGAAAATCCGTGAAACGGACTTTGGTGTAGACCGGTAATAAAACCTTCAACAAGTTGGTTTGCAATGAATTCCAAATTGTTAAAGTGGCAAAACTCTCTAATGTCAATTTTTTGATTCATAACTACAAAAGTACAATATTTTTTCTTATGGTATATATATTAGTGCCGCGTAGGCGGCAAAAAAGGAGGAATAATTCCGAATTTGTTGGCATGTATGCAATTAGAAAGCTGTGGAAAAAGGACAATATGTATGTATGTGGATAAAAAACAGATTGGAATATAATTGTAAATAATTGAATTATAGTGACATATAATACTGTTAAAAAACGAAATTTTTTTTTATGTTATAAACATTTGATATTGTTTTTTTTGATACTTTTGCACCTTGGTTTGTAAAATAAAAAAAATAGTTAACATAATATAGGAGATTTAGTTATAGCAACAACAAATACTCGTCCGGATAATGGTAAGCGTAGTGTGGCAGAAGATGCACACAAAATAAATGAAGAGATAGACGCTCAAGTAGTAAGATTGGTGGGAGAAGATATGGCTCCCAAAATAGTAAGTATAAAAGAGGCATTGACCATAGCTCAGCGTATGAATTTAGATTTGGTAGAAATCTCTGCGCAGTCTAATCCACCGGTGTGCAAGGTGATGAATTATCAAAAGTACTTATACGAGCTTAAGAAGAAGCAAAAAGAAATTAAGGCCAAGGCTGCCAAGGTGGTAATGAAGGAAATTCGTTTAGGACCTAATACCGATGATCATGATTTTAACTTTAAGGTAAAGCATGCCATAGGTTTTTTGCAGGATGGCAATAAGGTAAGAGTAGATGTATTCTTTAAGGGTCGTACCATTATGTATAAAAATCAGGGGGAGGAAATATTGAGGAATTTTGCCGAAGCCTGTCAGGATTATGGCAAGTTAGATCAGGAGCCCCGATTAGAAGGTAAGCGTATGATAATAGTATTATCTCCTAAAAAATAGAAGTCTGTTTTAAATCAATATATTAACATTAAAATTTATAGCAAGAATGCCAAAATTAAAAACGAAAGCAGCAGCAAAGAAAAGATTCTCATTTACCGGTACCGGTAAAATTAAAAGACATCACGCCTACAAAAGTCACATTTTGACAAAAAAAACCACTAAACGTAAACGTAATTTGCGTTACGACACAGTGATAGACAATACAAATGTGAACGCTGTAAAAGCGATGCTTAATTGTTAGTTAAATAAAGTATTAATTTACCATCAGCAAAGTAAAAAGTTCGAAATTCGACGCTGACGTAAAAAAGAAAGGAATA
Organism: Bacteroidales bacterium; assembly: GCA_045598105.1. Classification (GTDB taxonomy): domain Bacteria; phylum Bacteroidota; class Bacteroidia; order Bacteroidales; family WCHB1-69; genus UBA1205. The sequence continues at coordinate 13,155 of JAZLLK010000046.1, forward strand.
TAATATGCCAAGATCAGTAAATCACGTAGCAAGTAGAGCTCGTAGAAAAAAAATCCTTAGTTTAACCAGAGGATACTTCGGAAGACGTAAAAATGTGTGGACCGTTGCCAAAAACACATGGGAAAAAGGTCAACAGTATGCTTATAGAGACAGAAAGCAGAAAAAACGTAACTTCAGGAGTTTGTGGATTACCCGTATTAATGCAGGTGTTCGTCAATATGGTTTATCTTACTCAGTTTTCATGGGTGAGTTACATAAAAAAGGTATAGAACTTAACCGTAAAGCTCTTGCCGATTTAGCCGCCAATAATCCTGAGGCATTTAAAGCAATAGTTGATTTAATAAAAAAATAAATCAAGCAAATATTTTTGACCAGTTAACGATTTAGAGCAGATATAAAAAAGATGCGGATTCCGCATCTTTTTTTTGTGTGTATGAATATGTCAAAATGGCAGATTAACCATACTTGGCAAGTTATTTGCTTTAATATATAACATAAAACAGGTAAAATATGGAAGATATAAAAGATATAGAAAATAATATTGAAAATCAGTGCAATACAGCATCTTCTGCTGAAGAGAATGTGAAAGAAACGGCTAATGCTGCCGAACAGGACGTGGCAGAGTCGGAAATGACTGCCAAAAATGGTGAGGCCACTGCCAAAAAAGGTGTATTTGGACGTAAGGAAAAAAATGCCAAAAAGCTGGAAGAAATGCAGGTAACTATAGATAAAGTACAAGCAGAGAAGCAGGAGTTGCAAGAGAAGTATTTGAAGCTCTATGCCGAATTTGATAATTATCGTAAGCGGACGCAAAAGGAGAAGTTGGATATTATAAATAGTGCATCGGAGTCCATAGTAAAAAGCATATTGCCCATAATAGACGATATGGAGCGTGCGGCTGTGTATAATCAAAAGGCAGATGCACAATTGGGTACTATAGTAGAGGGTGAATCGCTTATATTGCAAAAGTTGCTTACCACTTTAAAGCAGAAAGGAGTATCGGTAATTAATACCGAAAATGAGCAGTTCAATACCGATTTTCATGAAGCTGTAAGTGTGGTGCCTGCGGTTAATGATGAGGATAAAGGTAAAATACTTGATGTAGTGGAAAAGGGCTATAAGTTGAATGATAAAGTCATACGTTTTGCCAAGGTGGTAATATATCAATAGAACATGGAAAAGAGAGATTATTACGAAGTGTTGGGCGTAAGTAAAACGGCCACAGAGCAGGAAATAAAGAAGGCCTATAGGCAAAAGGCCATACAATATCATCCTGATAAAAACAGGGTGGAGGAAGTAGGTGAAGCTGCCGCTAAGGAGGCGGAAGATAAGTTTAAGGAGGCGGCAGAGGCTTATGAAGTGTTGAGTAATGCCGATAAGCGTGCCCGTTATGATAAATATGGTCATGCAGGCATGAGCGCCAGCGGATTCAGCGGATTTCAGGGTATGGACATGAGTGATTTATTTGCGCACATGGGTTCCATATTTGAAGATTTCGGTTTTGGCGGTTTTTCCTCCGGTGGCGGTAGCCGCAGAGGGGTACGTTGCGGATCCAATATACGCATTAAGGTGAAGTTGAGTTTGGAAGATATAGCCAAAGGTGTAGAAAAGAATATAAAGGTACAAAAGAATATAGTATGTGATGCCTGTCATGGCAGTGGTGCCAAGGATGCACATGCCGTTACCACATGTACACATTGTCATGGCACGGGGGTGGTTACTAAAATACAGCAGTCGTTTTTTGGCGCCATGCAGGTGCAAACCGAGTGTCCGCATTGTCATGGTGAAGGTAAAATTATTACGGACAAGTGTCCTAAATGTTCCGGTAATGGCGTAGTAAAAGGAGAGGATGTAATTACCATAAAAATACCTGCCGGTGTATCCGATGGTATGCAACTGAGCATGCGTGGCAAGGGGAATGCCGTAGGTAACGGAGAATCGGGTGATTTGCTCATACTTATAGAGGAAGAAAAGCACCCTATATTTGAGCGTGACGGTGATAATATATATACCGAATTTAACATATCGTTTCCGCAGGCAGTGTTAGGTGATAGTGTAGAAATACCTTTATTGGAAGGCAAGGCCAAAGTGAAAATAGCACCCGGAACTCAGCCGGCCACATTGTTACGCTTGAATGGTAAAGGTATTCCCAGTTTGCGAGGCTATGGCCGAGGCGATTTAATAGTAAGTGTTAATGTAGTGGTGCCTAAGCATGTGAGCAAAGAAGAAAAGGCCATGATAGAGCAAATGATGCATTCGGAAACCTTTAAGGTAGATCAGCCTAAGCAGGCCAGTTTTTTTCAAAAGGTAAGAAAGTTTTTTGAATAGAATATTTTCCTCAATTTTACAAGGCAGCTCCGCATAGCAGCCTTTTTTATTTATATGTGGAGGGAATATGGTTATGATAGTACATCCTGCTGTAGTAGGGACACTATATTATATTCGGTTTGCGGGTCATATCCGTCTATTTTGGCTATATTTTTACCTGATATACCATCAACGGCTCCTTGCCGTATAAGGTGTTGTAAATATTGTTCCATGTGAGTGTCCGAAGGTAAAAGGTTAATATGGCTTAAGTGTTCCAGGGCGGCTATGAGTCCGTACGCTCCCCAATTGGAAACGGTAGCAGCTATTAAATGATGGCAACATATAATACTGGGAATAATATCTAATGAAGACACCTGTGCCAGTACGTTACCCATGCCTATTTCGTTGCCCCCGTCGCCTATGCCTATAGTAAGAGCCGAGGTGTGCAATATTAGGTCATCTATAGGTGGGGTAAGGGCTGATATATCTTTTTTACGCATGTTATAATACCGTCCGTTATGGTATCGGCCACAACGTTCTATACTAATAATAGCTACGGGCGAGTAGGTATGTAGCAGGTATGAGGCTGATGTGTGGTGGGTGTATAGTATGCAGGGAGCCCATGATTTAAAATAGGCATACGATAGTGTATCGGTAATGATATAGGGCGTAAATCCCAATTTTTGTAGGGCTTTTAATAGAAAATAGCTACCCATAGGTCCATCGGTTTCGCCTTTGCCGTTTACGGCAAAGCCGGTAAGTATGAATATATTTCCTTTAGGTGTATTATAGAGTTGTGTGGCAGCTTTACTGCAATATTGCGGAGGCAAAAATGGAACTATGGTTTGTATGCCTCTGGTGCCGTGTTGAATAATTATGTCTTCTATCATTGTAATGAAAAAAAAGCGAAATGATTTATCATTTCGCTTTTAGTGCTTGGGGAATATTTTATTGAATAATTAACGGTTTGCTTATGTGTGAAGTTTCGGTTTGGAGAAGAATGATATATGCACCTTTGGCGTATTGGGGCAGTGTAATATTATGCAGTGTATATCCGTCGGCCATAATATTTTGTTCTATTATAGTTTTGCCCATGGTATTTATTATACGCATGTGTATGAGGCCATAATAGTTTTCTATACGCAGGGTGGTGCGGTTATGGGCAGGATTAGGATACAGGTCAACAATAGCCTGTTCTAATTGGGCTTCTGCTATAGGTTCATCCTTTAATTCTTCTAATATATATAGTTTATTGTATATGCTGCCATAGTAGTTGCTATCAATTACGGTGGCTACCACATCGTATGAACCTATATTAATAGGGCGGGTGGTGTCGCCATTGTAGGTAATTACCACCTGCAGGTGTGAAGGATATACGTTTATTTGTGCGCATTTGGCGGTGCTGTCATATACGAATAGCATAGTATCATGTACGAAAGCCATTTGAGCTTCAGCTTTTTGTATGAGTAATTGTGTGTGAAGTGTAGAGCTGATGTAGTTAGCTTGTGTAATTACTATATCCACATCGTATAAGCCTGCATTTACCGGCACTACGGTATCACCATATTGTGTATAGGTGGCGGTATAATTCACATTATTGGTGTATATGTTTATATGTTTGCTATTGCCGTCATACACCTGTATGGTATCATTGATGGTGATGGTTGCGGTAAGTGGCTGTATGTGCATAGTGAAGGTGGTGTCGCCATATATATTGGCGGTATCGGATATGCATATATTGGCGTAATAGGTGCCTGCATTTACAGGTAGGGCGGTATCGGCATTATATAATACGATATATGGCACAAAAGCAGGGCTTGCCGTAATAAGGGCACCTTGTGCCTGTCCGTTATAGTACACGTCATTATTTTGTATATTGAATAAGGCATGTGCTTTATGTATGGTCATTATAGCGGAGTCGCAGCCGGCATAGTTAGGGTCATTAATTTCGGCTTTTACCACATAGGTGCCGGCGTTGATGGCGGCAGGTTGTCCGTTATAGCTAATATTATAGTTTACCTGTTGGCTACTGGTAATGGCGGGTATGTGAGCCGTACCGTTGTAGGTATGTTCCACATTACTTATACGTACGCCCAAAGTAGCTTTATGTATGGTAATAACTGAATCTAAGTCGGCTTCATAGTTGGTGTCGTTTACGGCTATATGGAACGGATGCAGACCTGCATTTACCGGCTGAACGCCACCGGTATAGCTTATGCTGTATTGGAGGTGGGCAGGGTATATACTCACTATGGGTTGGTGTGGGGTAGCGGTATAGGTATATTCCAGTCCGTTTACGCTTATAGCGGCCTGAGCTTTATATATGTTGAGGGTATCTTGTGCAAAGCCGTTATAGTTAGGGTCTGTAATGGAAACGGTTACCGCATATTTACCATGATTAACAGGCAATATTGTGTCATTATTATATAATACGGTGTAGCTTATATCGGCAGGAGTGGTGTGTATGTCAGCTTGAGCTGGTCGGCCGCTATAGGTATGTTGCAGTTGGCTTAGGGTAATATTGGCATTAGCCTTATTAATGATGAGGGTAGCTGAGGCTGTACCATAGTAGTTAGGGTTGTTAATGCTCATGTCCACCTGATATATGCCTGCGTTGATTGGAGTGAATATACTATTATTATATAATGTATTCACTGCAAGGTTTGCAGGGGAAGTGGTATAGTTGAGCGGGTGAGCCATACCGTTATAGGTACTTATGGTAGTATCATTGCAGGTAATATAGGCTTGAGCTTTAAGTATGGTGAGGGTAGCGTGGGCGTAGGAGGGTGTAACTGAGGTATCGTTGGTAGCTACTACCACATGGTAGGTACCTGCGTTTACGGGCATGTCGGTTACGCCGTTATAGGTAATATTATATTGTGCAAAGGCAGGGCTGATGTTAATATTCATAGCGTGTGCCTGACCATCATAGGTGAGGGTGGTGTCCTGCAGTACAATGCTTGATGGTGCTCTTACTATGGATAGGGTGGCGCTATCGCATCCTTCATAGTTAAGGTCATTAGTGGTGGCATATACCATATATTCACCTACGCCTATGGGGGTGTTACTATACGATATAATGGTGTTAATATTAGCCGGTGTAGCGTTTACAGTAGCTGTTTTGGGTGTGCCGTCGTAGGTGTGTTGTAGCCGGCTGAAGGAGAAGGAAGCTATAGCTTTATGTATGATGAGGGTATCGGTAGTGCTACCATAGTAGTTAGAATCATTTATGGTGGCGGTAATGGTGTATTTTCCGCTGTTTACAGGGGCTATGCTATCATTATTGTATAGCAGGTTATAGTGTAAGTCGGCGGGAAAAGTTGCTACTGTAGGGTAGTGTATGGTGCTGTCGTATTGTTGTGTTAAATCGGATAATACTATAGTTGCCGGGGCTTGCATAATGGTGAGTGTTGCCGATGCCGTACCATAATAGTTAGGGGTGGTAATACGTGCTAATACTTCGTAGGAGCCTGCGTTAAGGGGCAGGTCGGTTATGCCGTTATAGGTAACGGAGTAGTTCAGTTGAGGGTTGCTCAGTACTATGCCGGCCTGTTTGGCAGAGCCGTCATAGGTGAACAAGGTATCGTATATATTTATGTCTACTATTTGAGGGTATATGCGAAAACTGTGCCATATATATTCTGACCATCCGCATTCTTCGTTGAGTACGGTGAGTCCCAAATGGTACAGGCTGCCGGTATCGGCAGCTGTAAGGTCGGAAGAGTTTATGGCTAAGGTATTATTGGTGGAGGAGAGTAATGTGTTACCATTGTTATCGGCCAGTTTCCATTGGTAGGCGTCGGCGATAGCCGAGTAGGATGCGTTTACCGCTGTGCCGAATACTATGCTGTCGGTCATGGTAATAGTACCTAAGATACGGTCGTGTGCTATGTTGACAGTTTGTCCGCTATTATTAATGGTATATGTTCCGGTATTATGGGCTATGAGTATCATATTTTTACCGGAGGTGTTGTGTGAACTTACACCGGGCAAAAAGTCGTATAAGGGGGTGATGTTTTGAGGCAGCAACCAGTTGCCTGATGATTGGGAGAGGGTTATTTGGGAGTGAGAGTAGGAGCTATATTGAGCAGAGGTCAATGTGGCGGTAGCTGTGGTGATGGGTTGAGAAGAGAGCGTGTTATTATTGTCAATATAGGCGTAGGCTACGGCTATGCCGTCGGCGCCATTGGCACCGTTACCGCCGTTGCCGCCGTTACCGCCGTTACCGCCGTTACCTCCAAGGTTACTACAATCGCAATAATCTAAATCATAGTTATAGCCGTTGGCACCTATACCGCCTATACCGCCTATACCGCCTATACCGCCTTGTCCTCCTTCTCCGTATTGACCCAGGGAGAAGGTAGAAGAAAGTACATCGGTGAGAGTGGTATGGTAGCAGTATATGCCGAATACGGCGCCGCCGCCTATTCCTCCGGTACCTCCGGTGCCGCCTTCTCCGCCGCTACCGCCGCTGCCACCAGACCATGAACCGCAGAATGCGGCACTTCCTGCGCCGCCGCCGCCACCGCCGCCGGCTCCGCCTTGTCCGTCGGTGCCGGAGGGTGATATGTTACCGGGTATAAAGTATAGTGTTGTGGTATAGGGGGTAGGGGCGGGTGTGGTACCGTTAGTTCCATTAGCTCCATCAATGCCGTTATTGCCTGCGGCACCGCCGTTGCCGCCTTTGCCTGCGGCACCGCCTATGGCGCCGCCGCCGCCATTAGCACCGGCAGAACCGTTAGAACCTGCTGTGCCACTGCCGAATACGGTGCCGTTTTGTCCGGCGCCGCTGGCTCCGCCTGCGCCGCCGGCACGAATACCGCTACCTACGGCTGCAGCTCCTGCTTGTGAACCGCCACCATAGCATACGGCTACCTTGGTAATATTACCTGTAACGCCGTTATTGCCCATGTAGCCGGCAATGCCGTTAACGCCTTCGGCTCCATTGCCGGCATTGCCGACGTAAAGGTGGCAGTTCTCCACATAAGTGCGGATGCTGTTACCTGATACATGTATGCCATATACGCTGGTGCCTTTTCCTGAGGCATGTGCATCGTCATTGGTAGCATCGGCTATATGTATGGTGAGGTTTTTAAGTGTCCAGTTGGTGTCATCAGTAGAGCGAAAACCTATTTTATGGTTGTAATCTGTCATGTTTTCCAAGGCGTCAATGGTGATGTCGGTAATGGAATCAGCATGCCAGTACCATGAGGTCCCCTGCCTGTACCAGCCACCGTCTATAATTACATTGCTTTGCAGTTCTATAGTGCTGTATTCTTCATATTGGCCTGCTGCCATACGAATGTAGGCACTTTGGTTACCTGCCATGGTAAGAGCTGCATTCAGCGACTTAAGAGGCTGTGCGGCAGTGCCTGCCGACAAATCATTGCCCGAGGGTGATACATATATAACTGGTGTATTTTGAGCCGATATATTCATGCTTGCAAAGGTAATGCCTGCGAGCATGGTTAAATTCAAAAGAATTTTCTTCATTTGCCTATTTTTTTTATTTTACCTGTTTTTTACATTAAAATAATGGATGTACAAAAGTGCAAAGATACAATAAAAATTAATACTAATCGTAAAAAACATCGTTTTTTTTTAGTGGAGTCAAAAATATAATATGTTGAAATATAGAATTTTGATGTATGAATAGACTGATTTAGTGTTGTTAGAGTCAAAAAAAAGTGCCTAAGTTCATATTTAGAACTCAGGCACTTATATGTGTAGGAAGTCGTGTTTTATTTTAATTTTTTGCAATTGATAAATTTATTATCAATAATGGTATTAAGTTCTTCAGTTATATTTTTGAATTTAAATCTGCTACCGCAGTTATACATGGCTTTAATAGGGTTTTTACCCATGATGAGTTTGCTGAACTGTTCGGCATCGGGGGCTGATTTTAATTGTGCGTATTCTTTATAAGTAAGGGATATGAATACGGTATTAGGCCCTATGCCACGGTTATCCAGGTACCAGCCATGTTTAAGTGGGGTGGGTAATTGGGATTCATTAATATCGCCGGGGGCGGGGTAGGATACTATGCCTGTTTTATCTTCGTTAAGTGTAATGGGCACTTTATCCAGGTATTTTTTTGCTACTTTATATACTATAGTGGGAGGTGCAGCTGCCACAGTAGTGAGCTTTACCGGCTTATGTGAAGTAACGGGTGTAACGGTATTTTGTGCGTGGCACATGTAAACAGAGGTACTTATGATAACAAGTGTTGCTAATATTTTTTTTGTATTTATCATGATGTAAACTATTTTTTGCAAAGGTAGCATTTTTTATTGTAAGCACGGGAAAAAGCAATGAATAAAAATGTTATCTTTGCATTTTTAGTAATATATATAGTACAAATGATGGAAAATGAATATAGTTTGTTAGTATTGGCAGCCGGTATGGGTAGCAGATATGGCGGATTAAAGCAAATAGATAAATTAGGTCCTTGTGGGGAAACCATTATAGATTACTCCATATATGATGCCATACAGGCCGGATATACTAAAGTAGTATTTGTAATACGTAAAAGTATAGAACAGGATTTTAATGAATGTATAGCTGATAAATATGATGGTCGCATACAGGTGGACTATGTGTTACAGGAAATAGAAAATATTCCTCACGGGTTTACGCTTCCGGCAGATAGACAAAAGCCATGGGGTACAGGTCATGCCATACTTATGGCCAAGGATAAAATACACGGATTTTTCACTGTGATTAACGGTGATGATTTTTATGGAAAAAATGCTTTTAAGGTGTCGGCCGATTATTTGCGAACCTTATCATTACGTGATGAAGACCATTATGCCATGGTGGCTTATCAGTTGAGCAGGACATTGTCGGAGAATGGTTCGGTGTCACGCGGTGTGTGTTATGTAGATGAGCATGAGCATTTGCTTAATGTAAAAGAGCATACACATTTACAATATGAAGGAAATGTTATAGTAAATGTAAATGATGATGAAAGCCGTACCGTTATGGATGCCAACACGGCCGTGTCAATGAATTTCTGGTGCTTTCATCCTTCTATATTTAAGCATTTGGAAAGTATGTTTACCGCATTTTTGGAGCAGAATATACAAAATATAAAATCGGAGTTTTACATACCTTCGGTAGTGGATACGCTTATTAAAACGGGCAAGGCACAGGTAAAGGTGCTTACTTCAGGATCGCAGTGGTATGGTGTAACATATAGGGAAGACCGTGATTATGTGCAGCATAAGCTTACCGAGATGACACAAGCCGGAATATATCCTTCACCATTATGGAAATAAAAACTATAATATGGAGTATGGCTGTAGCCTGTATTATGTGTGTTGCCTGTAACACGCACAAGGTAAGTTCGGCACAAAACAGCGAAACGCTTCATAATGCGTCATTGCAGCCGATAGGCCACGCTAGCGTGCCACCAAAGCCGGAAGTGTGCAGGTATATGGAAAGTATGGGGCTGGTGGAAATACAAACGCTATCCCCTAATATAAAAGTAATGTTACCTTATGGTACCGCTGATAATTTTACCGGTGTACAGTTATATGAAACATCACAATATGCTTATTTTCAAAAAGATGTAGCTGATATGATAGTGCAGGCAGAGTCCTATTTGCATGAACAGTATCCTACTTACATGTTATTGATATATGACGGGGCCAGGCCATGCAGTGTGCAGCAGAAAATGTGGAATGCCGTAAAAGGCACGGCGGGCAGATATTATGTGTCGCCTCCGGCCCGTAAAGGGTTACACAATTACGGAGCGGCGGTAGATATTACCATAATTGATACTTATGGTAATCCGCTGGATATGGGGTGTCCGTTTGATACCTTTGACAAAACATCGCATATAGACAATGAGGCTCAATTGGTAAAAGAAGGATTGCTTACACAGGCACAATATGAAAACAGGTTATTGCTTAGAAATATAATGCGTAAAGCCGGTTTTAGTACCATAAGTCGCGAATGGTGGCATTTTAATGCCTGCAGTCTTACGCGGGCTCAGGAAAAATATACACTTATACAATAGTTCATTATGAATATATTAGAGGTAGAAAATGTAAGTAAGCGTTATGATGAATATGTAGCCCTTAATCATGTGTGCATGCAGGTACGGGAGGGCAGTGTATTTGGGTTATTGGGACCTAATGGTGCCGGTAAAACGTCGCTTATACGTATTATTAACCAAATAACGGCTCCCGATGACGGCCGGCTGTATTTTATGGGGGAGCCCATGACTATGCGGCACACGGCATGTATAGGTTATTTGCCGGAGGAAAGAGGCTTGTATAAAAAAATGAAAGTAGGGGAGCAGGCCGTATATTTGTCCATGCTGAAAGGATTGGATAAGGTTACGGCTACGCATAGGTTACATTATTGGTTTGATAAATTCGACATAGGTTCATGGTGGAACAAAAAGGTGGCTGATTTATCTAAGGGTATGCAGCAAAAAGTACAATTTATAGTTACTATAATACATGAGCCTAAATTTCTTATTTTTGATGAACCTTTTAGCGGATTTGATCCTATTAATGCCAATATGCTGAAGGAGGAAATGTTAAGTTTAAAGCAAAAGGGAGCCAGTATAATATTTTCTACTCATAATATGGCTTCGGTAGAAGCCTTGTGTGATGATATGGCGCTTATAAATAAGTCAGAAAAAATACTTGAAGGAAGTATTAAGGAAATAAAGCAGGCTCGTAAAAAGAATATTTTTGAGGTGAGATATGCAGGAGAGCACTCTATAGCAAATATGATATGTAATAGCGGCATAAAAGTGCTGAGTGATACCTATGAAAATAATTTGCATACGGCACGTATGCAAATACCTATGGAAGAAAACGGTAATCATTTGCTTACCCAATTATTGCCATATGTGCAAATAAGTGAGTTTAAGGAGGTGTTTCCTACTATGGAAGAAATATTCATAGAGAGTGTTACCGGCAGGTAGCATATTAATTTTTAATGTTTTGAGCAGCTACCATACGGCTATACATGCCGTTTTGCCGTAAAAGGAAGGCGTGAGTGCCTTCTTCCGCTATTTTCCCGTTATGGAATACTATAATACGGTCAGCATTTTGTATGGTAGATAGGCGGTGGGCTATTACTATGGCGGTATGTGTTTGTATTATTTTATCCAATGTGGCTTGAACTATTTGTTCCGATTGGCTGTCTAAGGCGGAGGTGGCTTCGTCAAGCAACATAACAGGCGGGTTGTTGAGTATGGCGCGGGCTATACTTAGTCGTTGGCGTTGTCCGCCGGACAGGTTCATGCCTCTATCGCCTATGGGGGTATCATAGCCTTGGGACATTTGCATAATAAATTCATGTGCATTGGCCATTTGGGCGGCATGTATTATATCTTCACGGCTTACATGGCTGTTGCCAAAACTTATATTATTGGCTACCGTGTCATTGAATAGTATTACATCCTGTGATACCAGTCCGAACAGGGAGCGTACATCGGATATTACATAGTCGTTAATGGGGTGTCCGTCAATGGTGAGGGTGCCGTAGGTAATATCATATAGCCGCAACAAAAGGTTGATAATAGTGGATTTTCCGCTGCCAGACATGCCTACCATCGCTATGGTTTCACCTTTGTGTATGGTCATATTTATATTATGTAGTACTTCCTGACTTTCGTAGCCGAAGTGTACTTGTGAAAATTCTATTTTGTCGCGAAATTGTTTAATAGGAATAGCCTGAGGCTTTTCTATTATTTTTTCATTGCTGTCCATTACTTCAAATATGCGTTTGGCTGATATTATGCCTTTTTGTACATAGCTATAGGCGCGTATGGTACTTTGTATTGGAGGGATAAGGCGGGCAAATACAAGGGCAAACAGTATGAGTGTTTGGGACGATAGTCCCTTATGGGTAAGAACTAAAGTGCTGCCTATAAATACTACTATGAGCATGGCGGTAATGGTAAGCATTTCCGATAAAGGTGCCGACAACTCCATGTATCGCAGCATTTTATTGGTAGTAGAGGTAAAGTGTTGGTTAATATTGTTGAATTTATGTAAAAAATAGTTCTCTGCACGAAAACTTTTGATGATGCGTATACCCGATATGGTTTCTTCGTATGATGATGACAATTTGCTGAGTTCTTCCTGACCTTTTTTTGCTTTTTGGCGTATTTTAACGCTTATTTTACCTGCAGCGTAACCTACGGTGGGTATTAATAGCAGAGATATGAGCGACAGCCATGGATTAATTACAAACAGGGTGATTAAAAATACCAATATAACAAATGGCTGTTGTAGCAATATTTCTATAGAGCGACGTACTAATGTGTCTATTTCCTGCATGTCGGCATTCAGGCGGGTTATAATGTCACCTGTGTGTCGCTTGGCATAGAATGACAGGGGCAATATCATTACTTTTCGGTACATGTCGTTACGCAGGTCTCGCACGGTGTGTGCGTTTATGGGGGTAATAAAATACATGTACAGGTAGCGACATACATTAGAGCACAATGATGATACTATAAGCAGTGTTGCCATAAATATTAAGGCCCATTGTATGCCGTATTGTGTGTGTATAAGGGTGATGTAATAGGAGAGTATATTCAGCAGGGTTTCGGGTGAGGCGTTCCATGCCGGTTGTTCTGTAACGGCATCGGCTATGCCGAATATTACTGATACAAACGGCACTATGGCGGCAAGTGTGAATAAAGAAAAAAACGTGTATAAAATATTAAAAAACAACGCTTTTAGTATATTTTTGCTGTAAGGCTTTGCATATGTGAATATTCGCTTTATTTCTTTCATGTCGCTTAAAAATCCAAGTTGAGAGATATATACAATTGCCTGTGGGTGAATTTATTATTTTCAAATCCCCATGCGTAGTCTACGCGTATAAAGTAACTGAACAGCATAAAGTGCAGGCCGACGCCGGTACCATACACAAAGGGGTTGATTTGGCGATTAACGCTGATATTTAAATTGCTACCGGCGGATATGTGGGTTACATAGTTGTCATTCAATTCGCCTTCCCATGCAGTACCTAAGTCGAAGAATCCTACCAATTGCATGCTACGCAAAAAATTACTCTTGAGCGGACGTTGAACGAATGTTTGTACTATTTGCCAGCGGAGTTCGGTATTGAAAATCATAAAATTGTTACCGTTGCGTATGTTTTGATAGAATCCTCTCATATTAGTGGCTATGGTTTGGTATGCGTAGTCGGCCGGATGGTCTACGGGCATATTGTTATTAAATCGGGGAAGTATCCAATTGTCAACTCCGCCCAGGTAATATATAAGTTTGCTATTGCCCATTGAGGTGCCGGCGGCCACGCGGTTAGCCCATATAAGGGTGCGGGCCAGTGGTGTATATAGGCGGGCGTCTAATCCCAGTGAACCCAAATATTTGAATTCCTTAGCGGGGGTGCATGAGCCTTCAGCGAATATTTTTCCTCTAAATCCTTTGAGTATATTGGCGTCAATATGGCGGGTATAGTCCACTATGTATTCGGCTTTAGCACCGGTCCATATAGCGTGTTGCGGGGCGTGTTGCAGGGAATATTCGTCAATGGATTTCCAGTCTTTGCGGTCGTACCGCAGTTCCAGTGACAGGCGTAGGCTTTGTACTCTGTCAAAAGGATATTTAATAAGGTAGTGGAATGATACGCTTTGCTGACGCAGGTAATCGGAGCCGGTATTTACTTTTTGTGACAGGTAGTGGCACACTATTTGGCGGTCAAGCCTGTGTTTAAGGTTTTCATAGCTATATAGTATTTCCATATCGCCTATACTGAATGCCGACAGGCGTATGCCGCCTATCATGCGGTAGTCCTCCATTATGTCGGTAATACCCACCATAAACAGTCCGTTTAAGTCATTGCTCATGGATATGCCGCTGTTATAGTCGGGGGTAACAAACTGCTGATAGAAGGTATTCAAAAAACTGAAATCGGCTTGAGCCACCAGTTTATTAATATGATATTGCACATAATAATTTCTGGGAATCAGCTCGCTATGTGTGTCGGTACTGCTGTTTGTGCCCATTGTGCCGGCGGTGCTGTCTCCGGTGAGTGCCCACAGGTCGGACATTCGCATTTGTCGCAAACGTTTACCTGTATATTCTTCCTGTGCGGGTGTGAGTGAACTGTCGGTTACGGGTGAGGTAAAGTGAGGCTCAGTCGGTTCAGCTATGGGAGGAATGTGTTCCCATTGCGGGTAGTCGCTTTTGCCTATAATGTAGTGTCCCTGATGCAGTATTTGCTCATACATGGAAGCATTGTGAATATCGGCCTGTTGGTCGGCTATATAGGTGTAGTATTGTTGTATGGGGTAGGTCTGCATTTGGTCGGCATAGTGTATGCCGGTATCTATGCGGGATATCACATGTTCCATTTTACCCAGGTAGCGTCGGCTTCCTTGTCGGCTTTGCCCTATATAGCTTATGTAGTCATCCGATATGCGGGTAGCAGCCATTTCATGGGTAGAGGGGGTATTATGTATACGGAGTGTGGATTTTTGAGTGGTGTGATACATGTAAAGGTCATAGCGATGTTGCAGGCATGAGTCTATAGTGGAAGCCGAATCATTTGCGTTATTGGAGGCATATACCAAATGGAAGTTGTCTATAAAGCACGGATCACATTCGTCGCCTGCGGTATGGGTTATTTGCTCCAGGGAGCGTGAGGAAAGGCTGTATATGTATATATCGGATTGGCCCTTGTTTACGGCAGCCATGGCTATTTGTTTGCCATTGGGTGAATAGCACAAGGCGGTAATTTTATTAATGAATATTACCTGGCGGGGGTCAAATTTATGTTTGTCCATTACATAGGATTGCAGGTACACCTTGTCATGCCATTCTTCCGCTATAGTAAGCCATAGTCCTGACGGAGCCCATACCATAAGCGGAGTGGAGTAGTCGGGTTGGTCTTCTATGCGATAGTGTTTGCTATATATGCATTTACGCTTGCCGGTAGTCATATTCCGCAGCATTATTTTTACTTTGCCTTCGGTATTGGTAATGTAGGCCAATGTATTGCCGTCGGGTGAAAGTTGCGGGTGCAGGTGTTGGGTGAGTTTATTCTTTTGCTTCCACAGCGTGGCAGTATAGTTGTCAAAAGGAATGCTGTCAAAATATATTTTGTAATAGTCCTTCCATTCTTCCAGTATTTGTGTGAATGGTTTGCCGGTAGCCATAAGGCATGCTCTTTCATAGTTACGGCTTACGGCAGCGTAGTACATAATAGAGGTAATGCCATTATGTCCGTAGGTATCGGCTATGTATTTCCACCATGACAGGCCGGCTGTTTTTTGCTGAGCCATGCTCAGCAGGTAGAATTTATTATACAGGCCGCTTTCAAATCCGTCCTTTATTTTCAGTAGGTTTTCCGTATTGAACTGATGGGAAAAATAGGCGCTGAGGCCGTCGGTGAACCATACGGGAAAATCGGACATATAGCCTGCGGCTATATTGGAAGCGGCAGAAGTACCTTTAAGGTAGTTTTCTATAATAAGGCGGGCTACGCCGTTACGCAGGTTTTGGTAAAAGCTACCCATGTCACCGGTGAAGTATAAAAATATTTTGTTGGCATATATAGAGGAAATACCTCCGGTATTGTAAAATTCATCATCGTCCAGCCCTATGTTCGATTGCATAAAATCACTTTGGCGGGCGTATATAATAATTTGCATTTTTTTGCTGACGGATACGCCTATGGATTGTTCCATTTCGGTGAGTATGGCCGGAATACGCTCAGCCGTAAATATAGCCAGCTCTTTACTTTGCGGATAGTAATACACATCGGCAAAATCGGTACGGTAGTAGCTCCATTCCCTGGTAGCATGTTGTATGCGATTTTGCCCAAATGACATATTGGAGCCGTTTTGGAATTGTGCATGTAGGGGTATACATAGCGTGCATAACACTATTGCCCATGTGTATGGGCAAAAAATGCTGATTGTGTTGCGTTTGCTATGTTGTAAAGTCATTATATTACAGGCAAAATTAATTTGCAAAGATAGCATTTTTTTATATGCCTGTGGCATAAAAAAATATAACAGACCCATATATAATGGGTAAAGATGGAAAGCAAAGTGTGCGAATGGTATGAAAAATGTTGATTTATAATATAATATAAACTCGGAAGCGGGTGTAAAAAGAATGTATTGACAATCCTGTTCACAACCCATGTGTACCTGATGCGGATATATGGCCGGTATATTGAGATAAACAGCGGATATACGTGCTATGATATTTTGTTAATAAAAAATTAAAAATTGGAGAAAAACTTATTGTTTTTTTAGTTGTATTTTGCTAATTTTGCATCATGTTAAATTAAATATGTAAATATTATGAGTGCTAAGTGTAAGTTATTGGTAATAATAAGTTTAATTACTTGCTCACAGTTGTATTCTCAAGTGATAACTGAGAGTGAAGCCGGTACTATAGCCCGCAATTTTATGGCAGGCAGGCATAAGGCCCAGTTACAATGTGTAAAAACAGAGCAGAATAATGGAGTACCCTTATATTATGTGTATAGTGAGTCGCAAGCGTATGTAGTGGTGGCGGCCGATAAAAGGGTGCCTGCTATATTGGCTTATTCTTATACTTCCAATTATAATGAGGAAGAGTTTGCTCCGGCAGCTAAAATGTGGCTGGATTATTATAGCCGCAGTATAGCATTGTTGCAGGGTGTGGCCATGCATAAGCGTGTGGCTGCCGATCCTGTAGTGGTAAAAGAGGTGGCTCCGTTGCTTCGCTCTAAATGGGGGCAGGGAAAGCCATACAACTATTATTGTCCTATAGACGAGCAGGGCACTAATAACCGTTGTGTTACGGGTTGTGTGGCTACGGCGTTGGCTCAGTTGATGTATTATTTCCGTTTTCCTGATAACGGCGTGGCTGAATATGGCTATACGCAGGAGCCTTATGGAGAAATATTTGCTGATTTTGCCCTTGGACATTATGACTATAGTGCCATGTGTGATATGCCTTCCAATATTAATGCGGCAGCCAGTAAACTTATTAAGCACGTAGGTGTAGCCTGTGATTTGGTATATGGCCCCGGAGGTACAGGTATGTATAATCATAAGGCCGCTTATGCATTACGTAGGCACTTTAAGTATAGTCCGGATACCAGGTACCTGTATCGTGACAGCACCACTTTGAATTGGGATAGTATTATAGCCCTGCATTTGGATAAGGCTATTCCGTTATATTATGCGGGATGGAGTATCCCTAACGTTGATGGTCACGGATTTGTGTGTGACGGTTACCAGCTCAATAGTGACGGAGATTATTATTTCCACTTTAATTTCGGATGGGACGGGCGTAGTGACGGTTATTTTTACACCGGAGCTTTAAATCCTTCAGGGTATAATTTCAATTTGGCTCAGGAAATTATTATTAATGCCTATCCTGATACTACTAAATATGCTTATCCCGTGCAGGAATCGCTCACGGGCTGTGATACCCTTACGGGTACTGAAGGCTCGGCCTGTTATTATGCCGGCCGCAGTTTGCCGCAGGGGGTGAATTATACCTGGTACATTGCTCCTGCTTCCGATTCCATGTCAGCTATAAAATTACAGGTGTATGCACATGTGGCCGCAGGTGACACCCTGTATATTACCCGTGCCGATGCATCGTTAATAGCGGAATATACTGATACGGATGTGGCATTGAATGAGTCCTATAAGGCTGAAGAATTAATATTACACATGTGTACTCATAGTAATACCAGCCGTGATATACATATATCATATGAGGCATTAGTGCCGACTTATTGTGCTAATATTCAAATACACAACAAGCAGAGCGGTACCATAAATGATGGTAGCGGTGATAAGCATTATGCCAATTATGCCGATTGTCGTCATCGTATTTCGGTGTCACCTAAAACAGGATTGGTATTTTATTTTCCCACCTTTAAGGTGGCAGAGGGTGATACCTTATATGTGTATAATCTTAAAACCACTCCTTCGGAATTACTGTTAGCCCTATCAGGTGATTATTCCGGCCGAAGTTTTAATTTGCCGGTGAATGCTGTAATGCTTTCTTTCCAAACCAATGAGACCGTTACCGATGAGGGATGGACATTAGAATATTACGGTGATTATGCTGATATACAGGATGCCCAATGGCAAAATGGCGTGCAAATAAAGCCTAATGCCGTGCAATACGGATTTGAGTTGAGCATTAGTGAGGCCTTGTGGCAGCAAATGAATAATCCGCAAGCCGAAATATGTGATGCGAGCGGTAAATGTTTGCAAAAAATAATGTTGCACAGCACCATACAAACAATAGATATGAGCGGATATGCCGCCGGCCTGTATTTTGTAAAGGTAGGAGCGGTAACGAAGAAGGTGGTAAAACAATAAAGAATAAAATAATTAATACTATAGCATGGGAGAATCACATTTTGTAACAGACCTGGCTTTGATACTGATATCAGCGGGAGTAATGACGCTGATATTCAAAATGCTAAAGCAGCCATTGGTGCTGGGATATATAGTTGCCGGCTTTTTGGTGGGGCCGCATTTTGGATTGTTTCCTACAGTAATAGAAATAGACAATGTAAAAGAATGGTCGGATATAGGAATTATATTTCTGCTTTTCGGCTTAGGATTGGAGTTTAGTTTTAAAAAACTGTTCAAGGTGGGCAGTACCGCTTTTATTACGGCCGGTACGGAAATTATTACGGTGGGTTTGCTGGGTGTATTGCTTGGTAATATGCTGGGGTGGTCCATGATAGAAAGTATATTTTTGGGTGGTATGCTGGCCATGTCATCCACGGTAATTATCATTAAGGCTTTTGACGACTTGGGTGTTAAAAAGCAGAAATTTGCCGATATTACGCTGGTGGTGCTTATATTGCAGGATTTGGTAGCCATAGTACTCATGGTATTGCTGTCCACGGCTGCCGTAGGGCAGCAGTTTGCCGGTAAGGAAATGTTGTATAGCATACTTAAGCTATTGTTCTTCATGGTGCTGTGGTTTCTTATAGGCATATATGTACTACCGTCGTTTTTTCGTCGGTTTAAGCAAATGATGAATGATGAAACCCTGCTCATTATATCATTAGGGCTGTGCCTGTGTATGGTGGTATTGGCCGAAACTACGGGTTTTTCCTCTGCCTTAGGGGCATTTGTAATGGGCTCACTATTATCCGAAACCATAGAATCGGAGCGTATAGAAAAACTGAGTAAAAGTATTAAAGATCTGTTCGGAGCTATATTCTTTGTATCGGTGGGTATGATGGTGAATCCCGCTATACTCAAGGCCTATTGGCTGCCCATACTTATACTTATATTTGTTACCGTATTCGGTAAAACCATTTGTTCGGCTATAGGTGCACTCATTTCAGGGCAAAATTTAAAAACCTCACTACAGGTGGGGTTCAGTTTGGCTCAGGTGGGTGAATTTGCCTTTATTATAGCCACATTGGGTACCTCGCTGAATGTGTTGAGTGATTTTATATATCCGGTAATAGTGGCTGTATCGGTTATTACCACTTTTACCACGCCTTATTGCATACGATATGCCGGACCTATAGCTGATTGGATAGAAAAACGATTGCCTGCAGGTGTAATAGCCTCGTTAAACCGATATGCTGTCGGTAGCGGTAATATAGCCATGAGTAATGACTGGATTAAGCTTATTAAATCCATGATTATTCGCCTGTCAATGTATTCGGTGGTAATAGTGGCTATTATTATCAGCTCTTTTACCTGGCTGTATCCTTTTGTGCAATCTATAATGGATAGCCTTATAGCTAATATAGTATGTACGGTAGCTACCATATTGGTAATATCTCCGTTTTTACGGGGCATTATGATACAAAAAAAGGACGAGTCGGCGGCTTTTTCGCATTTGTGGAAAGGTAACCGCTATAATAAGGGTGTGCTGGTAGCCTTATTGTTGCTGCGTATATTTTTGGTAGTGTTCTTTGTTTCACTGGTTATTACCAAGGTGTTTGCCGCCACTACATGGAATGTACTTATAGCTATATTGGGCATAGTAATATTTGTGCTGTTTTCACGCAATTCTTTCCGTCGATTCTCTAAAATAGAGCGGCAGTTCTATTATAATTTGAATCACAAGGAAGAAGAACAGCGACGCTCTCATCCCATACGTGCCAGCATAGATTCACAGTTTTCGGGTAAAGATATACATTTGGCTAAGGTAGTGGTGTCACCCGATTGTGAAATGGTGGGGCTTACGCTGGGGCAGTCACGTTGCTATGAAAAATACGGGGTAAATGTGGTAAAAATAGAGCGGGGCAGTAAGAATATATATTTGCCTACCGGCAAAGAACCTATATATCCCGGTGATACATTGGTGGTGCTGGGCGGTGATAGTAAAATATCGGCCTTTAATGCCGCCATGACCGTTGTCAAACAGATAGATACCACCAAAGAAGAACGTAAAGATATGATGCTGGCCTCGTTTGCAATAGCCGAAGACTCGCCGTATAACGGCAAAAATATAGTGGAATCGGGTATGTGGCAAACAGGTAATTGCATGGTTGTAGGTATAGAACGTAACGGGGTGGAAATATTTAATCCGCCTATTGAAACCATATTTGAGGTGAACGACCTGGTGTGGATAGTAGGAGAACGCTCTAATGTAAAACAAATTGTTAATTAAACTAATATGGCTCGTATTAACATCAACGGAATGAAATTTTATGCCTATCATGGCTGCTTTGAAGAAGAACGGGTGGTGGGTGCCTATTTTGAAGCCTGCTGCAGCTTGCAGGTGAACACTTTAACTGCAGCTAAAGTTGACGATTTGCATCTTACGGTAAACTATCAGGAGGTATATGCCGTACTACAGCATGAAATGATGCAACCTTCAGCATTGCTGGAAAATGTGGTATATAGAATGCTTCATGCCATTATGAAGCGTTTTTATACCATAGAATACGCTGAAATAGAGCTGAAAAAACTGAACCCTCCCTTGGGCGGACCCATACAGAGCGTATCAGTAAAAATGAATACTGACGAATTGAATATAAGTAGAAAATAAATAATATAAATATGAAAAACAAAATAGTAGCAGGAAACTGGAAAATGAACAAAAATTTCCCCGAAGCCGAGGAATTATTAGTAGCAATAGCAGAATCATTGGATGATATGCGATTGGAAACCGAAATTATTATATGCCCTCCTTCCCTGTATTTGGAAATGGCTGCCGACGTATCGGAAGAAAGCAACTTTTATGTAGGTGCCCAAAATGTATCCTATGCTCCTAAAGGTGCTTATACAGGTGAAATAAGTGCTGAAATGATTAAATCGGCAGGTGCCGATTTCTGCATAGTAGGTCACTCCGAACGCCGAAACTATTTTCATGAAACCGACGAAGAACTGGCTCAAAAAGTGGATATGCTGTTGGCAAACGATATAGTGCCTATATTCTGCTGCGGCGAAAAACTGGAAGAAAGAGAAGCCGGTCGGCACTTTGAAGTAATAGATAATCAAATTAAAAATGCCCTTTTCCACTTAGATAAAGAAAAATTTGACGGCGTGATTATAGCTTATGAACCCGTGTGGGCCATAGGTACAGGGCTTACCGCCACTCCCGAGCAGGCTCAGGAAGTGCACGCTCATATACGTAAACTGATAGAAGATAAATATGGTACCGAAGTGGCTTATAATACCTATATATTATATGGCGGTAGCTGCAATGCCAAAAATGCGTTAGACCTGTTTTCATGTCAGGACGTTGATGGCGGCTTAATAGGCGGTGCTTCACTGAAAGCTGAAGACTTTATTTCCATTATTAATTCAGCCGAAACTGCTTCAAAAAACGACTAATATGCAATATGTTGAAATAACATGTAAAGTGTCCCGTCCGCAAGAGGGTAATGACATTATGATTGCCCTCCTTGCTGATATGGGCTGTGACAGTTTTACTGAAAATACCGAAGGCGTATTGGCATATATCCCTAAGCAGAATTTTAATCCTCAGGCACTGAATGATGTGGCGGAAACAGCCCGAAATTTCACCTTTGATATACAACTGAGCTATGCCGATATGGAAGATAAAGACTGGAACGCCGAATGGGAAAGTAAATATTCCCCCGTGCTTATAGATGACGTGTGCTATATACGTGCTCCTTTTCACCCGGCTAAGGAGAATATTAAGTATGAAATACTTATAGAACCTAAAATGTCGTTCGGTACGGCACATCATGCTACTACGGCACAAATATTGAGTTATTTGCTTAAGGAAGATTGCAACGGAAAAAACGTATTGGACATGGGTACAGGTACCGGCGTGCTGGCCATATTGGCCGCACAAAAAGGTGCCACCTACGCCCTGGCTATAGATAATGACAGCTGGGCATACGAAAATTGTGTGGAAAATGTTCAACGCAATAATATGCAACACAGGGTAGAAGTAGTGCTGGGTGATGCCTCTGCCATTAAAAACGCACCCTATGATATAGTTATAGCCAATATCAATCGGAATATACTTCTGCATGATATGCATGCTTATGCACAGGCTCTTAAAGTAAACGGCATACTGTATTTGAGCGGATTCTATTTGCATCCCGATATGGACATGCTTGCCGAAGAAGCACTTAAATATGGTATTGAACTACAGTCATATACCGTAAAAAATGATTGGGCGGCCGCAAGATTACAAAAAAAGCGATAAAAAATATATTATAAATGTATTTTGCATATAATATGTCATAAATCGCTTAGTATGAATATGTTATAATTTCATTTATTACGTGCGGCTCCGGTACGGAGCCGCACGTAATAAATGATAAATAAAGGCAAAAAAGAATAAATCAACAATATATATAGGAATGAAAAAAATAGTACTTGCATGCCTGTTGCTGACGGCCGGTGTGTGGTGTAAGGCTCAGGGAAATATGGCACTCTCCTTCAATTTGGATAATACCGAAACGGAAATAAAGAATATATATGACAAAGTAAATAAAAGTCAAAAGGAAGAAGCCGATAAAATAGTGGCTCAGTTTCATGATTTTTGGAGCCCTATGAGTGATGATGAACAGCTTATGTTTATAGAAATCACCAATATTCTGTTCAAACATCAGCTTAAACCCATACCTCATTTGTCAGGTTTTATTAACACCTATCATGCGTTTGTGGAAAGCAATCAGTCGGTAAAAAGTTCACAAAACTTTAAAAAATCCATGGTGTACATTATAGAGCATCACTCTAATCAGTTCAATAACATGATGAAAACCTATAACGGCCTGCTTACCCAAGGTTTGCTCAATACCTTTACCGGTGTGTCGTGGAGAGCCGAAGACGCTGATGTGTACTATTTTGACTTTGATTCGGTACCTAAGGTGGTATTTCCCAAACTCACCCTTACCGCCGGTAATGGAAAGGATACCCTGGCTATTAAGAATACAGGTGGCGTGTATGAACCGCTAAGTGCCAATTTTATAGGAACTAAGGGACTTATTGACTGGACCAAAGCCGGTTTGGGCGAAAGAGTGTATGCTACCTTTGATGACTATGCCATTACCCTAAAGGCTCCTAATATACAACTGGAAAATGTGCTCTATTATAACCCGGATTACTTTCTTAAACCTCAGCGGGGAGTGCTGGAAGAAAGGGTAATGACTACTGCCGTAACTGAAGAAAAAACTACCTATCCCCGTTTTACCGCCTATGATAAAAGTATAGTAATACCTAATATTTACGCCGAAGTGGACTATAAGGGCGGTGTGCATGTACGCGGAGCCAATTTTATGGGGCAGGGCGACGCCCAAAATCAGGCCTGCCTTACCTTCAAACGTGATAATAAACCCGCCGTGCTGGCTTACGCTCCATTCTTTGTGCTGAAAGATAAGCAAATATCATCATCAATGTGTAAAGTGGCTATATTTTTGGGAAGTGATTCCATTACTCACTCGGCCATAGAACTGAAATATAATCCTCAGGAAAGAGATATGTGGCTTATACGCGGTCAGGACGGCCCTATGCGTATGCCCTTTGTAGATACTTATCATAATGTGGATATATTCGCTGAAGCTATACATTGGAAACTGAAAGATGAAAATGTGGAATTTTGTGCCATGCCCGGCCCGGCCTCTGCCGTTACATCAGCAGTGTTCGAATCTATAAACTATTTTACCTCCGAGCGTCTGAACCGGTTTTTGGGCATGAACGATATTAATCCTATGTACACCCTATATGACTTTTATCGTAAAAATCATGTGCGTGCCGGTACTATTAACGAAATAGCCGCATTTTTTAAATACGGAAGAGAAGATGTGCAAAGTTTCATATTCCAACTGGTACAGTACGGATTTGTGGACTATGATATAGCCACAGGTAAGGTGCTTTATCGTGAAAAACTGGGTAACTACCTGTTCAATGAGGTGAAGAAAAAAGATTATGATGTACTGCAGTTTCGCTCCGAAGTGGGTGGCGGTAACTCTAATGCAACCCTGAGCATGCTCAATTATGATTTGCTTATTAAAGGTATAGAACTGCTCATAGTAAGTGATTCACAAATAGTAAACGTATTTCCGCAAGGTAAAAAAATTACCATGCAGAAAAATCGCGACTTCCTGTTTCATGGTAAGGTAGAAGCCGGATTGTTCGACTTTTGGGTAACCAACTGTAAGTTTAATTATGATCCTTTTACCATGGATTTTACCGTAATTGACTCCATAGTGTTCTATGTGGAAGATAAGTCCAAAGGTGAAAATTCCATGGGCGAATACCCGCTGGAAAAGGTGAGAAGCTACCTGTCGGATATTTCCGGTACATTATATATAGATGAAGCCAACAATAAGTCGGGTACACTGCCTATACCCGGCTATCCTTATTTTGAAAGTCATTCTCCCGGCAGGGTGTATTACGACCACGATTTTGTGTATAACCGTGCCTATGACCGAGAACGATTTTATTTCCAAACCGACAGGTTCGTTATTCGTGACCTTGACGACTATGATACCGATTCCCTCTTATTCGACGGCTATTTGCATTCGGGAGGCATATTCCCCGATATAGTAAAGCCATTGAAGGTACGTCCCGATTTTTCCTTGGGTTTTATATATAATACTAATGAAGAAGGTATGCCCGCCTATGGCGGAAAAGGTGATTTTACCGGCAAGGTTGACCTTAGTAACAGGGGGCTTCGCTGCACGGGAACCATTGATTATACCCAAGCCCACGGCGAAGGTAAACATATCCTGTTCTTCCTTGATTCTGCCGTGGGACATTTTGACGAGTTCCACATTGACGCCGCCCTTGCCGGTGCGGAATACCCTCCCGTAACAGGTAAAAACGACTCCCTGTATTGGCTGCCTTATAAAGACGCCATGAAGGTGAATAGCACCAATTATAAATTCCGTATGTACGACAGGGCTAAACATGCCGGCGAATTGGTGGTATCTGATAAAGGCGTAACAGGCTTCGGTACATTCTATTACGATATATCTACCATGCGGTCAAATAATTATGAATTCGGACACCATGAATTGTGGGCCGAAAATTTGAACATCGACCTGTATGATTCCATATTGGAAGACTACCATATACGCGCCTTTGACCACAAAGCCCATATGGATTTTGACGTGGAACGCGGCAATTTTGTGGCCAACGGACATGCACAGCCTGTGGAATTTTCCATTAATATGTTTAAAACCTTCTCTCAGGAATTTGACTGGATGGTAAAAGAAAAACAGTTGATATTCAAGTATGAAGATCCTTATGCTACAGCGGATATACCTAATACTCCTATTAAGGAATTGCATGAAATGCAATCGCATGGTAATGAACTTATATCCACCCATCCCGACCAAAGAGCATTGCAGTTTACCACCACTAAGGCTACCTACGACTTTGCCAAATACGAAATACACGCCGAAGGCGTAAGATATATTGATATAGCCGACGCCGCCATATTTCCCGAAAACGGCATAGTGGATATATACCGCAGAGCCGAAATAGCCCCCTTGCAAAACTCTAAAATATTGGCCAATTTGGATAACCAATACCACGAAATATTCCGCTGTAATATTATGCCGGAATCACGTGACAGCTACAAAGGCGACGGATACTATAATTATGTGGACGCCGAAGACAAAGTACAGGAAATATATTTTGACTCGGTGTGGGTAACCCGCGGACAAAATAAGTTTTCACGCGGTATGGGTAAAATATCGGAAGATGCCGGTTTTACCCTCAATCCTCATTTTGGTTATTTCGGTACCGTAACCCTTAAAGCCGAAAACGAATATTTGAGCATGCGTGGCGCTGTAACCTTGCCGTACAGCTGTGATACTAATATGTATGCTCCCTTGCGCTTTAATGGTGCCGTTAACCCCGATTCGGTACTTATACCTATAGAAGAGCATACCCGTGATACCAATAACCGACCCGTGGTAGCTGCCATAGCTTCTAATTCATCAGGACACATATATACGGCCTTTGCCCGCGCTAAGGATGCTATTAATAACCCCGAATATATACGCGCCTATGGCTACCTGACTTATAACGAAGAATTAGGTATGTACGTGGTGGCCTCTCAGGAAAAACTGGAAGACCTGTCCCTGCCGGGTAATGTAGTGTACTTGGACCCTAAAAACTGCATAGGTAAAGGTGAAGGGCAGCTGGATTTGGGTACCAATTTCGGTCGTATGGAATTTGTACCTATGGGCAGCATTACCAATTATATAGATAAGGATTCCGCCGAAATAGACGTGTCTGCTTCAGTGGACTTCTATTTCAATGACGATTGTATGAAACTTATGAGCGATTATATAGAATCGTCACAAAACCTGGAACCCGTTGACGTGGTGGAAAGTAACAGTTACCATACAGCCCTGCTGGAAATATTGGGCGAAAAAGAATATGCCAAAGCCCATACCGAACTGCTGCAATATTATCATTTCCGCCGCTTGCCTAAGGCCTTACAGCTTAGCTTTATGTTCGCTGATATGAAAATGGTGTGGAAACAGGAAAATAAAGCCTTTGTTTCGGTGGGCGATATAGGTATGACCATTTGCGGCAAAAAAGAAGTAAATAAAAAAGTCCCCGGCATAGTTGAAATACAAAAGAAAAGTACCAATAAACGGTCTAATAACAAAACTTCCATGCAACTCTATTTTGAATTTGACGAGCAATGGTTCTATTTCAATTATTCGGGTACCACCATGCAAGCCCTGTCTTCGGTAAAAGAATTTAACGAATATATTAAAAATACCTCTCAAAAGAAGAAAATACTTAAAGCCGACAGTAAAAATAATTTGGCTCCTTATCGTTATACTATTGCAGGGTTGGGTACCAAAAAGAAGTTTTTGAATAAGTATGAATTCAATGTGGAAGAGGTGGAAGACTAAAAAATATACCAAAATAAGTTGGTAAATTAAAAGTGGAATAGTGTATGTGTTTGAAAATGAGTTGTATGAGTGTATGTTGTAAAAAATACCAACACTATGGCTTATAATTCAAAAAAAAATGCTACCTTTGCACTTTGAATTTTAAAATAAAGTAAAAGTAAAATTATGTACGCAATAGTAGAAATCGCAGGGCAACAATTTAAGGTTGAAAAAGATCAAAAAATCTTTGTTCACCGCCTGAATGCAGAGGAAGGATCAAAAGTAGATTTTGATAGTGTATTATTAGTGGACAATGATGGTAAAGTAAATGTGGGAACACCTAAAGTATCAGGTGCAAAAGTTTCCGCTACCGTTATGAATCACTTAAGAGGTAAAAAAGTTTTGGTTTTCAAGAAGAAGAGAAGAAAAGGTTACCAAACATTGAATGGTCACCGACAGGAACTTACTCGTATTCAAGTTAATGAAATCATTGGTTAACCTAAAAAAATTATTAATCGTAAAAAATAATTAACTATGGCTCATAAAAAAGGTGTCGGTAGTTCACAGAACGGTCGTGAATCCGAAAGTAAACGTTTAGGTATTAAAATTTTTGGCGGTCAAAAATGCATAGCCGGAAATATCATAGTACGTCAAAGAGGTACAGTTCATATTGCCGGTAATAATGTAGGTATGGGGAAAGATCACACCTTATTTGCATTGGTAGATGGTGTTGTGAAATTCCAAAAGAAAGCCAGCGGAAAATCATACATCTCCGTTATTCCTGCAGAGCAGGCAGAAGCTTAATTAACAAGTTTAATTGATATCACACATATAATAGCTGATGCATACAAGTGTCAGCTATTTTTTTTGTTTTTAATATAATATATTTATCATTATTGTAAATAGTTGTTAACGTATGTCTTATGAAAAAATATATCACCATATCTGTATGTGTGCTTTTAGGCTGTCAAGTACTCATGTCGCAGGAGTTGCCACAACCTCGCATTCCTTATAATAATAATCTCAAAATTACCATATTATCTATATTTAGCGGTTCACTTAAGCTCACTTATGAGCGGAAAACCTTTGCCAGCCAAAGCGTGGAAATTACCGCCGGCATAATAGGGCCGGCCTTGGATATACTTAAACATAGCCATCCTAAAGGCGGACTTACCCGATTGGCCTATAAGTTTATATTTCCCGTAAAGCAGCAGCTTCCTTTAGAAGGCTTTTATGTAAAGCCGGAACTGGCTTTTTCGGGATATTCCTATTATAATAAGGATATGGAAACCCGCTATAAGGTGTATAAAATGGCCATTATGGCCGTGGGTGGCTATCAGTGGGTGCGAAGTCGATTCGTATTTGATGTGTTCTTAGGGCTGGGCGGATGTATAGGTAATCCCTATTACAGTAATTATCACCATGGTTTTCTTACCTTTAATACCCAATCTATATTAGCTTATACAGCAGGATTTAAAATAGGAGTGGCTTTTTAGTATGCTCATTATTCGTGCCTTATTCTTTGTATCCAAGCCTCATCCTGCCTATAATTGTAGTGGAGCATAAGCTCCATGAGTTCCGGAGCAGTAGTGGCCTGTAACAGCATGTTATAATGCTGCGTGTACAAAAATCCTTCATCTATCATGGTGCGTAGCTGCTGTAACATAGCATCATAAAAATGTGCCGTATTGAGCAGGCCTACGGGCTTTTCGTGTAAATGAAGCTGCGAGTAGGTAACTACCTCAAATAGTTCGTCTAAAGTGCCATACCCTCCGGGTAAGGCTATGAATCCGTCCGATATTTCAGCCATGAGCGTTTTACGTTCACTCATGCTTTTTACCATTATCATTTTTGTTACCTCCTTGTGTCCTACCGCTTCCGCATTAAAAAAATCAGGTAACACCCCTATTACCTTGCCATTCATACTTAGCATTTCATCCGCCATGGCACCCATAAGCCCTATGCTGCCACCACCAAATATAAGTGTAATGTTCTCCTGTACAAATATTCGTCCTAACTCTTTGGCTGCCTGCGTGTATATGGGATTATTGCCACATCGTGAACCGCAAAATACGCTTATTTTTTTCTCCTTATTCATATATGAGGGTGTAAGTAAATGATAACAAAGCAAAGGTAACATTTTTTTTTGAGTGTACAAAGCCTGCATACCGGCTTATTGCTCCCATATTTCTATTCCCCATGCGAGAATGAGCAGGCTATAATTCCTGCTATTATGTACTTGTGCTTTGTTAATAACTTTGTGAATATCTTTTTCACACCTGTTACAGGTGTGAAAAAAAAAAGTGCTACTTTTGCATCATAATTTGGTTCTGTATGGTGCCTTATGGCATTAGGATTAAAAGGGAATAAGGTGTAAATCCTTAACAGTCCCGCTGCTGTGAGTTCTTTACATTATTATAGTATATATGTCACTGCTCATGTTCTATGCAATATGTGCGGGAAGGCACTATAATAAGGAATAAGTCAGAAGACCTGCCCAATTGTATTTTCATCTGAAGCTTTCGAGGAAAGAGCTTGTGAATGAGTGTTATACGTTCCATGATAAGTCAGAGCATGAGTGTTCGCATATAGAATATAAGCCCTATTTATATAGTATATATAGAGTTTATGTTATTGGTAGATATAAAGTAGCCCATGTAACGTATTATTCCGATATTCAAATCACTTGCATTTTTTTTCTTGTATTAAGCATGTCAGGCCGGTGTAACCCATGTAGTGTGCTATAGTATAGTTGTGAGTATTAAGGTAAACATATTGTTATTAGGTGTTATGTGCTGTGTGAGTATAGGCTTGAGTTCTGCTCAAACCGATACTACGCACACGTTGAATAATTTTACCGTATATGGTACCCATGTGGAATTTAATACTCCCGGCAGACAAAAAATAGACGTGCAGGACTATTTTAAACACGCCCTGCAGGTGTCGGAAGTTGTCAAATTTTTCTCAGGTGTAAATATGAAAGATTATGGCGGCATAGGCGGGCTCAAAACTATATCCGTACGCGGATTGGGACCGCATCATACCGCAGTAAGCATTGACGGCGTATCACTCAATGATTGCCAAACGGGGCAGGTGGACGTGGGTAAACTGTCAATGGAAAATATAGATAACATAGCCCTGCTCAATGCCAATAGTGAAGCCGATATATTTAAGCCGGCACGGTTATATGCCGCTGCCAATACTTTGCAAGTGAATACCCATGTGCCACAGTTTAAAGCTAATAAACCCGTGAATGTGAGTGCCGGCCTTAAAGTGGCTTCAGCCTTTACCTTTCATCCTCACCTGTTGCTGGAAGTACGCATGGCTCCACAATGGTCATCATCATTGTCCGCCGAATACCTGTACTCTAAAGGTAATTATAAATATGTAATGCATTATGGCGGACCCAATGATAGTACCTCCATAGAACGCCGCATGAATGGTGATGTATCTGCCTTGTCAGCAGTGTGGAATGTGTTCTATACCGGTACTCGTGACAAGCTCCACCTTAAAGCCTATGCTTACTACGCCCGAAACGGACTTCCCGGAGCCGCCATACTCTATAACCCCGAAGCTACTCAACGACTCCATAATGATACCTATTTTCTTCAAGGCCGATATCAGCACCATTTTAATACTCATTTTAGCTATCAGTGCGTGCTCAAGGCGAACTATGCCCACACCGAGTATATAGATACCACATTTTGGAATTCTACAGGCGGACTCGATAATCATTACTATCAGCGGGAACTGTATGTGGCAAATGTATTGCTGTATAAGCATAATGAATATTGGCAATTATCATTGTCTAATGATGTGATATATAATAATATGTCTTCTAATATGGGCGATTTTCCTCAGCCACATAGAGTAAATGTGCTTACCAATGCAGCTTCAGTATATACCCGCCCATGGTGGCGATTGCAGGCCAATGTGCTCCATACCTATGTGCTGGATATTACCCAAGCCGATCAATTGCGGACACATTATAATAAATGCAGCCCCGGATTGAATGTGGAAATTCGATTGTTGCCTAAGGAAAAACTTACCCTTACCATGAGTTGCCAGTATGCGTTCCGTATGCCTACATTTAACGACCTGTATTATACCAATGTGGGCAACCGCAACCTTAAACCCGAAACCATACACCAGGCCCTGGGAACATTGGCTTGGGTAAAAAATGTAAATAATACCATGCCGTATGTACGCATAGCCGCCACAGGCTATTTTCATAGGGTGAATAATAAAATAGTTGCCATACCTACCCGCAACCTGTTCCTGTGGAGTATGCTCAATTACGGTAAGGTGAATATAGCCGGTGCCGACCTTAATACCGATATGCAAATACAGGCCTGCCCGTGGCTGCGTATAGATATGGCACTTGCTTATTCCTATCAGCGGGCAGTGGATGTTACCAATGCGAATAGCAAAACCTACCAAAACCAAATACCCTATACCCCCCATCACAGCGGTAGTGCCAGACTGGTGTTCCATACCTCGTGGTTTGCTCTCCATTACACCCTGCAGGCCGTGGGAGCACGATATACGCTGGGGCAAAATATACTACAAAACCGGCTGGACCCCTATTGTGACCATAACATGGGCATAAGCACCGACGTGCCGGTGAAAAATGTGCTTTTTACCCTTGGTGCTGATGTGCTGAATATGGCTAATAAAAATTACGAAGTAGTAGCTAATTTCCCCGTACAGGGAATATCATGGCGAATAAACGTTGAAATAAAATGGTAAAATATAATTAATAAATAGTTTTTTTTGTAATAATATGAGTGTAAAAGTGAGTTTGATAAAGTCTTTATCCTGTATTGCAGGCATAATATTATTGACCGCATGCGACCCTAAACCACAGGAAGAAGGAGATATATCGTTCAGTAACGGAGTGTGGGTATTGTGTGAGGGACTTATGAACGGTAACAATGCCGGTATTTCCTATTATGATATAGCTGATAGCAAAAGCTATACCGATGTGTTTTATGACCAAAACCACCGATATTTGGGTGACGTGGCCAACAGTATGGTGCAGTATGGTAATAAAATATATGTAGCTGTGTGTAATTCCAATTTGGTAGAGGTAATAGACATAAATACAGGTAAATCGGTGGCGCATATAAGCTTTAAGGATAAAACCTATCAGGGGCTCACCGTAGGCTCGCCCCGAAGAATGGCATCCGCCAATGGCAAAATATATGTTACCTGCTATACCGGTCATGTGGCTGTAATAGATACCGTAAGCCAGTGCGTGGAAGCCATAGGCCTTACCGGTAATAACCCTGAAGGTATAGCCGTGGCCGGTAATGAACTGTATGTATGCAATTCCGGCGGATACGATTATGGCGTGTATGACAGTACTTTATCGGTGTTGAATGTAAATAACCTGCAGGAAATATGTCGCATACAGGTAGGCGTAAATCCTATGATGGCAGCTACCGCCCATGACGGTAATGTGTATGTAGTATGTTATGGTAATTATAACAATGTGGACGCCTGCTTCCAAAAAATAAATACCGCTACCCACACCATGGAAAAAGAATATCCTATTAAGGCCTCTAACTTTTGCCTTAACGGCAATAAAGCTTATGTGTGTGGAACCGATTGGGCTACCAATCAGTCGTTTATTAAAGTGGTGGACCTCATTGCAGAAGCCGTAACAGGGGATTTTATTACCGATAATACCCTTATACAATCTCCCTATGCCATTATGACCGGTAATAACGATATCTACGTAGCCGATGCCCTTGATTATGTATCACACGGTGATGTGTATTGCTTTGATGCTAATGGCAAAAAACGCTTCTCATTTGAGGTGGGAATTAACCCCAATACCCTCATTAGAGTTATAAAGTAATACACTTTTGTTTTTTACGTGTGCATACCAAACCTAAAAAAGAGTGTAAAAGTTTTTAACAAAATGTAAAGTATTGACAATTAACTTGTTGTGCTGCCCATGTGTTGATAATGAGTGGGTTACATGGTTGTTAAAATGTTAATAAGTATTAGTATAAAAATAGGGTAAAAGGAACGTAAATTGATATTTTTGCAAGCAGAATATAAATGAAAATTCAAGTTGTTATGTACGTCATAAGAAGAGACAATAAAGCCCACCGTTACGATAAAAACAGAATATTTGAAGCCATAGCTTCCGCCTTTAAGGCTACCGCCGTAAGTTATATGGATAGTGAAATTGATGACATTATCAATAGTTTGCATTTGTATAACTATATCACCATAGAATGTATATCCGATCAGGTGGAAGTGGAATTAATGAAGCGTGGCTATTATAGTGTAGCCAAGGCTTTTATTATATATAGGGAGCAGCATCGTAAGGATAGGGAATTGGATAAAAAGAAGAACTACATAGCCAAATATCTCAAGCCTTCTAATGCCGCTACAGCCAGTGAATTTGATTCCAATGCCAATGTAACCGAAAAGAACATAGCCACCCTGAATGGTGAATTATTCAAAGGTGATATTATTAAGCTGAATCGTTCCCGCCTTACTGATAAAATACGTGACATGTACGGTGATGACCTGGCTAAGGAATATATCCGTCAGCTGGAAACACATGAATTATACAAGCATGATGAAACATCAATATTTCCTTATTGTGTAGCTATTACCATGTATCCCATGCTACTTGACGGGCTCAAGCATATGGGCGGTATATCTATGCCTCCTAAGCATTTACGTAGTTTTTGCGGTATATTTGTGAACATGGTATTTACCATAGCTGCCCAGTTTGCCGGTGCGGTGGCCACTCCTGAATTTTTATTATATTTTGAT
Organism: Bacteroidales bacterium; assembly: GCA_045598105.1. Lineage (GTDB taxonomy): Bacteria > Bacteroidota > Bacteroidia > Bacteroidales > WCHB1-69 > UBA1205. The sequence goes on from JAZLLK010000046.1 coordinate 47,541, forward strand.
TATTTCTGTCGCAAAGAGTGGGGAAATGACTACTACCAGCACATGGATAAAATAGTGGAAACCTCTATAGCAAAAGAGCGTACCATTAAAGATGTGATATTGGATTATTTTCAAAATATAGTATATTACCTTAATCAGCCTGCCGCAGCCCGTAATTTCCAGTCGGTATTTTGGAATATCAGTTATTTTGACAGCTACTATTTTAAGGGGGTGTTTGGTGAATTCTATTTTCCTGACGGTACAGCCCCTCAGTGGGAGTCGTTAGATGTACTACAAAGATTGTTTATGAAATGGTTCAATAGGGAGCGTACTAAGGAAATACTTACCTTCCCTGTAGAAACCATGGCATTACTTACCGATGGCACTGACGTATTGGATAAATCCTATGGCGAATTTACCGCCGAAATGTATGCCGAAGGTCATTCCTTTTTTACCTATATGTCTGATTCGGCCGATAGCTTAAGTTCCTGTTGCCGTTTACGTAATGAAATGCAGGATAATCAGTTTAGCTATTCATTGGGTGCCGGTGGCGTAGCCACCGGCAGTAAATCGGTTATGACACTTAATGTTAACAGGCTGGTTCAGAATGCTGTACGCAATCATCATGACCCGCTGGAGCATTTGCGTGAGCAGGTGCAAAAGGTGCATAAGTACCAAACAGCTTTTAATGAACTGCAAAAGGATTTTTATGCGGCTCACATGCTCACCGCTTATGAAGCTAATTTTATATCCCTTGAAAAACAGTATCTTACCATAGGCGTAAATGGTGTGGTAGAGGCTGCCGAATTCTTGGGTCTTAAAATAAATGATAACGAGGATTACCGTAATTTTATACAATCCATACTCAAAACCATTTCAGATGAAAATAAGGCCGCCCGTACTAAGGAACTTATGTTCAATACCGAATTTGTTCCTGCCGAAAATTTGGGCGTTAAACACGCCCAATGGGATAAGCAGGACGGCTACATAGTTCCTCGTGACTGCTATAACAGCTATTTTTACGTAGTAGAAGATAACTCATTGAATATTATGGATAAATTTAAATTACATGGTCATGCCTATGTACAATATCTTGACGGCGGCTCGGCATTACACATGAATTTAGATGAGCATCTTACTAAAGATCAATATCGTAACCTGCTGAAAGTAGCCGCAGTAGAGGGTACCAATTACTTTACCTTTAATATACCTAATACCATATGTAAGGAGGAACACTGTGGGCATATAGATAAACGCTATTTACAAAAATGTCCCGTATGCGGCAGTTCTAATGTTACTTGGGCTACCCGTGTAATAGGCTATCTTAAGCGTATAGATCATTTTTCCCAAGCACGTCAGAGCGAGGCCTCACATCGTTACTATTATCATTCACAGGAATAATGAAATACGTTAATTACAACATAGTGTTCCAAGAGGTTCCTAATGAAACCACTTTGGCTATTAATATTTCCAATTGCCCATGCAAATGTGACGGCTGTCACAGCAGTTATCTTATGCAGAATATAGGAGAAGAATTGGATGAAACATCGCTGGAAGCCATGGTGAGTAAGTACCGGCACCACATTACCTGTGTGGCATTCATGGGTGGTGATGCTGATGTGAACGGCGTAATGCATTTGGCCCAATGGCTTAAACAGCATTATCCGCTTAAAGTGGCATGGTACTCCGGGCAAAGCCACATGTCATCATTACTCGTTCCGCAGTGGGTTGATTTCGTAAAAGTAGGACCCTATAAAAAAGAATATGGCGGGCTGAATAATCCGCATACCAATCAAAAAATGTATAGGGTAGAAAAACAGGAAAACAATTTTGTATATACCGATATTACTAACCTTTTTTGGAAACAGCATTAGTTTGTGCTTTTTTCTTTTAGTGTAAAAATTTATTTTTTATTTTTAACTCTTCCCATGTAGCGTGGTCTTAATGTTAAAGTTGCATTTCACATGGATAATGAATCTATCATGCACTTGTTAAAACATCCTCATACGTTTAATGAGGGTTATAATCAATTGGTGGATACCTACACTTCGGCCTTGTATTGGACTATACGTCGCCTGGTGGTTACCCATGAAGATGCACAAGACGTTCTCCAAAATGTGTGGATTAAAGTGTACACAGGCTTGCCTAATATGAAAGGTGATGCCTCTTCGCTAAAGGCATGGTTGTATAAAATATGTATTAACGAAAGCCTTAATTGGCTTAAAAAAAAGCGTTCATCTATATTTACTTCCATTGACGACGTAAACGAGCAGTTGTTGCAGGCTGTGCCTGAAGAGATATTTTGCTCGGAAGAGGATATAAGCGTACGCTTTCAAAAGGCAGTGCTGGCATTGCCACACAAGCAAAAAATAGTGTTTAACCTGCGCTATTATGAAGAATTGTCATATCAGCAAATAAGTGAAATAACAGGTCAAAGCGTTAACACGCTGAAAACCGGCTATCACTACGCAGTAGAAGCCATAAAAGCAAAATTAGAAATAAAAAATGAGTAATACAGCATTTAATACCATAGGCAAAACCATGCCATACAAGGTGCCCGCTAATTATATGCAGCAGGCTTGTGAGCAGGCTAAATTATTGACAGGGCGGGTGGTAACCCGCTCAGCAGGTGTGTGGTGGAAAGTAACAGCCGGGGTAGCCGTAGCTGCCATAGTTGCGGTGTTGTGTTTTCATTGGGGCAAGCCTGATCCCATGGAGCAATACCAAAATTACATAGCCCGGCTGTCAGCCGAGGATTTAGCCAATATGTGTAATGACGTGGAATATATGGAAGAATCTATGTATTACTAGTATAGGTATCAAGTATTTACATTAAATAATATTAGCATGAAAAAGTACGTAGTAGCATTGCTTATGATGACGGCCATCAGTAGCATATATGCTCAAAATTCCACAGCTAAAGCCGATAACCACAAGCCTAAAACTGAAGTTGATATTACAGCCATGAAGTTGAAGGTACTCAAAGAATCTCTTATGCTCTCTGATGATCAGTATGCTCAATTTAAGCCTATATACGAGCAGTATCGTGCGGCTATTAAGCCTTATCGTCATCGTAAATGTCGTTGTGATAATGACAGCCTTACCGATAAAGAAATTAAAGCCTGCCTGGAATCTTCGTTTGATAATGCCATAGCCATGGCTACCGTGAAAAAGCAATATGTAAGCAAGTTCGCTAAAGTGCTTACCATGCGTCAGGTAGAAAAACTGTTCTCTATGGAAGCGCGTATGCAATTCAACATGAGAAATGAAATGGACCGTAGAAATGGTGAAAAAGTGTTCCCAATGTCACCTTCTCATCACGCTATGCCCGGAAATAAATGTGAAAAGTAGTTCATTATTGATAAAATGTTTAAATAGGCGGTTGCTCGTGTAGCGACTGCTTTTTTTTTTATAATATGTACTATATGACCTGATAACGGTGTAATTTTATTGGGTAACAGGTGTTTACGTACTTCTTTTTACGGGGAAGGCCGGCCTGTTGAGGGAAAATTACGGCAAGTCTATAATGGCAAAGTCATCGGTGGTGAGCCCTACGTTTTTGGCATCCTTTGATTGGCGAAAGTTGCCATAGAGTATTTTGCCGTCAGCACAGGATATTACCACAAAGAAACTCCAATTGCCGGGCTTACCCACACTGTGTACAAATGCCTTGTGCTCGTCTTTATTAATGGCCTCCTCTATGTGCTCCTCATCGGTGAAGCTGAATTTGGAATGGTACACCTCTTTCAGCTTGGCCGGCGTATTAATATTGGAAGCTACGTTATTGGTGGTGAGTAGCAGGGTTTGCTCTTGCAGGCTACGCCTGTGGGTACGCATGAATATTTTTAAATCATTAGTGCTTATGTTGCTGTGATCCAGTGTATCAAGCATGTATTGCATGGCCTTTATTATGCCGGCCAACTTGTAGCCGTAGCTTTCACATTCATCGTCTTCATTGTAGGTGCCCAGCGGAATGGATATTACTTCACGCATATTGTCTATCTTGCCGCTTTTGTCGCCTAATACCAGTGTGAGCAGGTTTACCTTAAGGCTGCTTTTACCTAAAGTGTAGGTGCCATCTACCAAAGTAAGGTAGGAACATCCGCTTGCCGTGGTACGCATTTGGTTAAACTGATACTGACTGATGATTTCATAAGGGGTTATTTTCCAGTACTTTTCTGCGGCATTTTTAATGTTTGCATTAAATTCAGAAAATATATTTCCCTCTAATACTATGTAGGTTTTGGTGTTTTTGAATTTAGCGAGATTCTCTTGTGAAAACGACAACTGGGCTTGGCTTATATGCATGCCTGCTATTATAAGCAGACCTATCATCCATACTTTTTTCATATATGAGGTGTTATATTATATGTTTTTGTTTGTTATAACGCATATTTACGCTTAAAAGTATAAACGGAGGCAGGAAAAAATGAACAAAATGGTGTTTATAAATAGTTGTATCCGTTATTTTTATATATAATGTAAATTCTAATTTTGTAACTTTGAGATGTATAATAATGGAATATTATAACTTATTGGTATTTAGTAAATAACTATATTAAAAATAGAGTACAATATGTCAAATACAGAACGAACCAAAGTGCATGCTCACAGTCAAAAATCGGCTGCCGGCAGTAGGGGGCAATCGTTTGATAAAAAAACTATGTCAAAATCTACCCATACCTTATCCAAAAAGAAAAAGAAAAAATCCGGTGGAAAATCGGGTGGAAATGCTCATATATCGGCTCACATTAAGGATTTTTTGGCAGGGGAGAAGTTTAAGGTGATATGCGGTTTTGTGTTATTGGCCTTTACCTTGTTTCTACTGGTGTCATTTTGTTCTTTTTTAGGCACCCATGATGCAGATGACGGATTGTACAGTCCTAATATGTTGGCTGCTTTTTCCAAGGGCGGTGCCGCCCAAAACATGTTGGGAATAGTGGGTATGTATTTTTCGTTTTTGTTTATTAAATCGGGGTTTGGTATAGCGTCATTTGGTTTTATATTCCTATTTGCATTATGCGGCATACGCATGATAATAGGTAGGGATGTGCTTCCTTTTTGGAAAACGGTAATATATACCTTAGCCATTATTTTGGCCGTAAGTGCCATACTGTCGTCGCCTTGTGTGTTCAATGCCAAATTGGCCGAAACATGGTGGCAGGGTGGAGAAGTATGTCAGGATGTGCTGGCATTATTGGCCACCAAGGTGGGCAAGGTGGGCATGCTTATGATAGTGTTGCTATATGTGATAATAGTGGTGGTGTTATTGGGCGGGTGGACGCTGGTGAAGAATATGTCGGCTGCCCGCAAAGAGGCTGCTGCCACAAAAGCCAGTGACCGACATGACAATGCCGTAGATGAAAAGAGTGCTTCACAGCTGCAGCGGCTTATAGAGGCTTCACAGCATAAGCAGCCTGAGTTAGAGGATAAGGCACTGCCTGTTGCTACCGAAAGTGCTGCTACCGAAGAGAATTTGTTGCAGGAAGAGGAAAAAATATCGGCTTGGGAACGTATAAAAATATGGCGTGCCGCCAAAAAAGAGGAGCGTGCTGCCCGTAAGGCTGCACAGGCCGCCGCACTGGCACAAGTTGAAGCGAAAGCACAAGCCGAAAATGTTACCTACAATAATGCTACCACTTCCACCACCGCAGTAGAGGACGGTAACTATGAGTCGGCTACATCCATACTTGAAAAGGAAAACGCTACATTTGCCGTTACGGAAGTAACGGTATTGCAGCCTGCTGAAGAAAAGCCGGCTGATGACATTTTATCAAATGATGATGTAGCTGTAGCAGAAGCGGAAACGGAAGGTGCAAAAACGGAAGAGGATGTAGAAGAAGAGGATGAAACAATAGAAAAAATAGCTGATATAGCCACTCAGGAGGTGTCAAAGGTGAGCACTCACACTGACGAGAGCGGATTTGTGGTTACCACCATGGATACGTCCAAGCCGTCGGCAGCGAATGACCCATTGGGGAATGAGCCTGTTTCCGACGATATCTTTGACATTACCGATACCGGAGAAATGACGCCCGAGAAGCTCTTGGCCAAATACGGTCCTTATGACCCGCATTTGGACCTGGCACAATATCAGTTGCCCGGTACTGATTTGCTGGAAAACTATGCCAATGCTGTGCGTACGCCCGAGCAAAAGGCGGTGGAAATAGCCGAGAACAAGGCCCGCATACGCCAAACGCTGGAAAACTATAAAATAGAAATAGAAAGTATAAGCGCCGTGGAGGGTCCTACCGTAACCCTATACGAAATTAAGCCCGCCCCCGGCGTGCGTATAGCCCGCATTAAAGGACTTACCGATGATATAGCCATGAGCTTGTCTGCTAAGGGAATACGTATTATAGCTCCTATTCCCGGTCGCGGTACGGTGGGTATAGAGGTTGCCAATGCCAATCCTCAGGTGGTGCCCATGAAGGCCTGTTTGGAGGCTCCCGCCTTTAAGGATTCCGGTAAAATGGCCCTGCCTGTAGCCATAGGAAAAACCATATCCGATGAGGTATATGTATTCGACTTAGCCAAAATGCCTCACGTGCTTATGGCAGGCGCTACCGGTCAGGGTAAGTCGGTGGGGCTGAACGCCGTATTGGCCTCACTGCTGTATAAAAAGCATCCGTCGGAACTTAAGTTTGTACTGGTTGACCCCAAAAAGGTGGAACTTACCCTGTATTCCAAAATAGAACGTCATTATTTGGCTAAATTGCCGGATTCGGAAGAGGCCATTATTACCGATACCAAGAAGGTGGTAAAAACGCTTAACTCCCTATGTAATGAAATGGATATGCGTTACGCCCTGCTTAAAGACGCTCAATGCCGCAATATAATAGAGTATAACGAAAAATTCAAATCCCGCCGCCTTAATCCCGAAAAAGGGCACCGATTTTTACCTTATATAGTGTTGGTATTTGATGAATTTGCCGACTGTATAATGACGGCCGGCCGTGAGGTGGAAACACCCATAGCCCGTTTAGCACAGCTTGCCCGTGCCATAGGCATACACGTGATTATAGCTACCCAGCGTCCTTCGGTGAATGTAATTACGGGTCTTATTAAGGCCAATTTCCCCGCACGTATATCCTTTAAGGTGGCCTCTAAAATAGACTCTCGTACCATATTGGATGAAGGCGGTGCCGAAAACCTTATAGGCAGAGGCGATATGCTTATATCGGCCAATAGCGAGGTGGTGCGTATTCAATGTGCCCTTATAGATACCCCTGAAATAACCCGTATATGTGATTTTATAGGTGAGCAACGAGGCTATACCACTGCACTTTATTTGCCGGAAGTGCCTGACGCTGACGGCGAAGAACCGGCACAAACTGCCGACGACAGTGAATTTGACCCCGCCTTTGCCGAGGCTGCCCGTGAAGTGGTGCTTAAGCAACAGGGGTCTACCTCATTTTTGCAGCGTAAGCTCAGCATAGGCTTTAATAGAGCCGGCCGTATTATGGACCAGCTGGAACGTGAGGGCATAGTGGGACCGTCAATAGGAAGCAAGCCCAGAAGCGTGCTCATTAAGGATGTAATGATGCTGGAAGATGTGCTAAAAAGTAAAAATTTGTAAAAAAAATGCCTCAGACATGCAGTTTGGCTTGATTTTTTATATGATATAATATAAAATAAAAAAAAGGAGGATACCATGAAAAAGTTAATTTGTGTGGTGTTAATACTATGGCTTACAGGTAGTATGTGTGCTCAAAGCAGCAAAACTGCTGCCGCTAAAACTCAAACCAATAAATATGTGGACCAAACTTCGGTGGATATATTAGATGCCATATATAAAAAGATGGTAGCTTATTCCAATGTGTATGTGCAGTTTACCTTCCGTACCGAAAAAGGAGGTACCACCTTGGATGAAATGAAGGGTAACATAAGTGTAAAAGGTAACCAATACAAGCTTATTACCAAAGAGCAGCAGGTGTATTGTGATGCACACAATGTATGGAACTATATGCCGGAACAAAAAGAGGTGAGCATTTCACCTTACGACAGTACCGATACCGAACAACTCAACCCCTTGCAAATGGTGAAGGATTATAAGAAAAACTACAGGTCTACTTTCATACGTGATGAAAACCGCCGCGGCGTGTGGGTGCAAATAATAGACCTTATACCCAAAAAAGCGTCGTCGGTAGCCAAGGTAAGGCTTGTAAGTGACAAGGCCAAAAAGCAAATAGTGAATGTGGTAGTGTATGAAAAAGATGGTACCATGTATAATTATATAGTAGATAAGTTTTTGGTAAACCAGTCCTTGCCCGCCAATGCTTTTACCTTTAATATTGCCAATTATCCCGGTGTGGATGTAATAGATATGCGATAAATGAACAGCCGCTATACACACTTATGCTTCAGCCATATAGGATCGCACCTGCCGGTGTGGCTGCTATTGGCGTGTGTATTGGTGGCCTGTGCTCCCGATAAATATTTGCATGAAGGGGAGTATTTGCTGGTGAAGAACAAGGTAAACGTGGATAAAAAGAAAAGCGTGGACGTATCGGGTGATTTGGTATATGCCGTACGGCCTAAAACCAACAAACGTACCTTTGGTCTTTTTTTATGGAAAGTAGGCATATACCAATATATGCAGGGGCGAGAGGATAGTTATAAGGAACTTAAGCCCTGGATGAAACAGGCCAGAAGCAGCGTGGGTAAATATCCCGTATTGCTGGATACCGCTACCAACGACTTTCATCGTAACCGCCTGTCGACATTGAGAAAATGGGTGCAAAATAATTTTGGCGAAGAGCCTGTATTACTTGATACCACCATGATAGCCTATTCTGTGGCACAGGTGAAACTTATGATGTTCAATAACGGCTACTTTAATGTGGAAGCCGATAGCCGTATAAAATACAATGGCAGGCGTGCCACCGTAATATATGATGTTACGGCAGGGGAGCCTTATACCATTAATGCCATAGAATATGATATAAAAGACAGCACTATACGTCGCCTGGTAATGAGCGATACCACCCGTAGGGTGATACAGCCTAAAGATAAGTTTTCCACCGACAGGCTCACCGACGAGCAGGAACGCATAGCTACCCGTATGCAAAACAGAGGCTATTTCTATTTTTCTAAAAACTATGTGCATTATTTGGTAGATACCAACCTGAATAACCAAACCCTCAATGTGAAGGTGGTAATAGATAACCCTACCTATCAGGTGGATGATTCCACTTTTGTGGAGGGTAAACACAGATTGTTCCGCATTAACTCGGTGAACGTAATGAGTAATTTTTCGTCTATGGACGAAAATGATAACACGCCTATAGAAACCTTGCAATATACCGAGGTGGTAAAACAAAAAGATACCAATACCTACACCATATATTATAGGCAAAAACAGAACTTTTTGCCCAAAACACTGGTGTATCCCCTGTATATGCGTGAGGGCAGGCTCTATTCGGCCCTGGCCTCACAAAATACCTACGACCGCTATGCCGACATGCAGAACTTTGATTTTATAAAAGTATCCTATGCCGAAACCCCCGAAAGTATGCTCAATTACAACAGCGACACCGGCACCCTTGACTGCCGCATACAGCTGTCGGAAATGAAAAAACGTAACATAGGTATAGACCTTCTGCTTAAAAATACGGGCTCACGCATAGGTTTTGGTGGTACTGTAACCTATAAAAACCGCAACCTGTTCAAAGGGGCCGAAATATTAACCTTTGCCGTAAAATATACCCATGAACTGCAGCATGACAGCTTGGGAACCCGCTTTCAAAACTTTGAATTAGGCGGCACCTTGGGCTTGGAAGTACCCCGATTTTTATTCCCCATAAAGCAGCAAAATATATCCAAATCCTTCCGCCCGCGAACCTCTATACAGCTCACGGCCAATTATATGCGGCAGGATTTATACGACAGATTCCTCTCTAACATATCATTTGCCTACAGGTGGACACGCCGTTTGAGAAGTAATGTGGCCATACGTACCGAACACGTGGTAACGGTAATGGACCTGAGTATTATAAAAATGTACAATGATGATGGATTGGAAGAGGCTATATCAAGGTATCATTTTAAACGTCGTATTATAGAAAAATACCGTGACCACTTTATATTGGGCAGTAATTACGGCTTCACCATGTATGATGCCAATAAGTTTGTATTCAAGCTGAATGTGGAATGGTTTGGCAATGTACTATATGGCATAATGAAGGCTGTGGATATAAAGGCTGAGCCCGCCAAAAACGAATACGGTCAATATACTATATGGAAAATTCCTTTTGCCGAAGGATTGGACGTAGATGTCGACGTGGTGTATAACATAGTGAAAACCAAAACGCAAAATTTGGTGATGCATGCCAATGTGGGGTTGGGAACGCCCGTGCTCAATTCCACCTCACTGCCTTATGAACACAGTTTTTATTTGGGCGGGTCTAATTCTATGCGAGGCTGGCGACTGCGTACCTTGGGCCCCGGCGGTTACAGCGATACTTCAGCTTCGGCTATAGAGAGCGTGGGCGATATTAAGCTGGAACTTAATTTGGAGTACCGATTTAAAATATATAAGGTATTCCATGCAGCCCTGTTTGTGGATGCGGGTAACGTGTGGATGTTGAGAGAGCAAAAAGACTTTCCTAAAGGCAATTTTGCTTTTAACAGGTCCTATAAGGAAATAGCCATGGATGCAGGTATAGGTCTTAGATTGGACCTGTCCTTTTTTGTGCTCCGACTCGACTATGCCATTAAAATACATAACCCCGCCTGTGAAGGCCGTGCCGCATGGCAACACTTCAACTGGGACAGCTATAATGCCTATAAGAACGACCGTTCCATAGTGTTTGGAATAGGATACCCGTTCTAATATACTGATAAAGTATAAATATGTGTATGTAAAAAAATTTTTTTTAAATGTTAAATAGCGTAAAAAATAATATTATAAAAATCAACTATTTTAATGGTATATTTATGGTTTAATCTATTAATCAAAGAAATATCGCATACGTTTTTTCTCGTGTGTTATCTGTAAATCCGCTTAATAATCAATGGTAATAAGAGTATAGAAATAGTTTTCTCGCCCTTTAGGGCGTGTTTTTCTTTAATTTTATTTCTGCAACACCATTAAAAGGCGGTAATCCTGTTGGTATAGCAAGTGCGGGGAAATATTAAATAAAAGAAAAACAGGGAAGAGAGGCGTTGCTGCGTAATGGAAAGTCTGCTCAAAATGATAACTAAAATGAATAAAGCAAACCTGTTTAAGAAAAAAAATGTTATTTTTGCAAAATGAAACAGGTGAACCTTGAGTTGCCTATATAGGCAGAATATAATAAGTAACAAAAAACAATATAAAACAATAATATAGCATGAAAAAATCACGCAGTATAAGGAAAACCATTTATATGGCCATAGTGGTAGTAGTGGTGGCAGCCATGGTAATTACCTGCCCTGATACGCAGGCACATAAGGAAGCGGTAAATAAAGAATTCCATAAGGCGGTAAACGCCAAAATGGATCAGAATAATAATGATGATGAATCGATAGGGCAAGCCTTAGGCCGTTTGCTGGTAGGCAAGTTGGTGGATAAAGGTATAGACCAGGCCGTGGAAGTAAATAATTATTTTGTCCTATCAATAGGACATTTACATTATAATAGTGAGGATAAGGTGTGTTCCATAGGTCTGCTCGGTCATGTGTTCACCACCTTTGATGATGAGGATGTAACGGAGGCTATGGAAAATTAGCCCTGTGCAGTAAATATGAGAAAAATGTGTATAATGCTAAATATAATATGAAAAAGTTTTGCAGGATAGCTGTATGTATAGTGGCAGGCATACTGGGTGTTATGTATGGAACCTGCCCTGATACCCGTGACCATAAAGCTGCCGTGAATGCCCAATTTTACGCAATAATGAGTAATCCCCAACCCGGAATGGGGTGCGTAAACGCCGATACTGCCATGCTTAACCGACTAATGGAAACCGGCATAGGTGACTACGTGCAGGTAAAAAACTACGGAATCGTGTCCATAGGGCATTTGTACACGGCTTATGATGAGGAGAAATGTTCCGTAGGATTGTTCACACATGTATTTGTAACCATAGACAGGGAAGATATTATGGAGGCTATATATGGAGATGATTAACGGCTTGTATCAGGTCGATAATTTACCATATATTTTATTATTAATAAAAAAAGTTGTAGCTGTGAAATGTGTCGGGCGGGCTTTGTTTTACAGTTTTTGGGTGGGTGGAGACATTGGAGTTCGGAAAAAAGAGTTTAACACTGCTATGAGGAAAAAATGTATTCCATGGTTGGTTTGTATAGAAAAAAGTGGTAATTTTGTAGGGTTGGAAAAAGAATGAGTAAATGGCAAAGAAGTATACATTCATAAATTTGTTTGCAGAAAACAAGAAAGGAAAATTTAGAATAAACCAGACCGCAAAGAACATGACAGAATATTGGAACAATGGCCGAACCGACGTTTGTAAATAGAGATGGAATGACAGCCGATAAGGACTATGTGTCTTGGCTGTCGGATGTGAAGACACGCTTTCGCGCAGCGCAGACCAAAGCGATGGTGCGGGTCAATACCGCAATGCTCGAATTCTATTGGAGCATAGGCAGGGACCTGACTGAAATGCATCCGGAAGAGCATTGGGGCAAGGGCATAGTCAGGCAGTTCGCTTTGGATATGAGGAAGACCATTGAAGGCAACTGGAGCCGCAATATGCTTGATGACAACCTCCGGCACGACCTTTATTCGCGCTCGGCCAAAGCCATCACGAATTTAGCGTTGCTGCCTATCAGTTGCGGGAAGTGGTGGACAGGACGGTCAATGAACTTGAACAGCAAAAGAAAAACGAATTGCGGAACAAGGAATTGGAATGATTATGACTAAAAAGAAACATACATTCTAAAGAAACATGAACAGCGAATCTCAGAACATAGAATACAAGCAGTCGTGGAATGACAGATACCTAGAATGGATCTGCGGCTTTGCCAATGCGCAGGGCGGTTGCATCTATATCGGCGTTGATGACGATAAAAAAGTTGTCGGGGTGAAGGACAGCAAGCGGCTGATGGAGGATATTCCCAACAAGATCGTTACGCACCTCGGCATTGTGGCTGATGTCAATTTGCTGAAAGCCGATGGGCTTGACTACATAAAAATTCAAGTAGAGCCGAACAGTGTGCCAATCAGTTACCGCGGACATTACCATTATCGCAGCGGCAGCACCAAACAGGAATTGAAAGGTGCGGCTCTTCAAGAGTTCATCCTTCGGAAATTGGGACGTTCCTGGGACGACATCGGTCATGCCAAAGCTTCTATTGACAGCATTGACAGAAATGCTATCGACTATTTCATTAAAAAAGGAATCAACAGCGGTCGCATTGACCCTGCTGAATTGTCGGCATCCACACACGATATTCTTGAGAACCTGAACTTGCTGGATGATGACGGTAATCTTAAAAATGCGGCGTTGCTCCTGTTCGCTAAAAAACCGCAGAAATACTTTGCGGGAGTGGAGTTCCAGATCGGCAGATTCGGGAAAGGCGATGGCGATCTTTTGGAACAAGACATCATTGACGGGAACATCTTACAAATGGCAGACAAGGTGATGGAGGTGCTTCGTTTCAAGTATCTTCATTCTCCGATACGGTTTGAGGGAATGCAGCGGATTGAAACGCTTGAAATACCCGACAAGGCGTTCAGAGAGATACTTTACAATGCAATAGCCCACAAGTTATATACGGGTGCAACTATCCAAATGCATGTGTATGACGACCGAATAGAGGTTTGGAATGACGGGACTTTGCCGGAGGGCTATACACCCGAAACGCTTATGCAACGCCATGCGTCCAAACCCCGCAACAAGAACGTCGCTTTCGCTTTCTTCAAAGCCGGTTTCATTGACCGATGGGGGCTTGGTTACAAGAAAATTATGGAAGGATTCAAGACCGCCGGACTGAAACTCCCGGCAATTGAGCTTGTGGATGGCGGAGTGCGAGTGACAGTTTGGAGGCAAAATGTTGAAAGCTCTGTCGCTGGTGATATTACCAATGTGTCACAGGTTCAACTGACTGAAAGACAAAAGAATATACTGCTGCAGCTAATAAGAACCGGACAAAGCAGTGTCACTGAAAATGTCACTGAAAATGTCACTGCACTGTCCAAATTGTTAAAAGTGTCGGAAAGAACCATTAAGCGCGATCTTGCAAAGCTTCAGACACTGGGGCTTGTCCGACACGATGGTCCTGATAAAGGTGGCAAATGGGTGGTACTGAAATATAATAAATCCAACAATTGAACAATGAGAAAATGATGACGCAAGAATAATAATTGAATAAAAAATCTCCCTCCCCGAAGAACATTTGCCGAACAAGCAGTTTTTGGAGTGGCACAGGGAGAGAGTGTTTGAAAAGTAAAAAGAGGATAATATATGGCGAAGAAAAAATATACATTCATTGATTTGTTCGCAGGGTGCGGTGATGATGTGAATTTGATAAGAGGAATTTAGAATAAATAAGTCCTCAAAGAAAACAACAAAATACGGAAACAATGAACGAACCGGCGTTTGTAAATAGAG
>JAZLLK010000047.1:0-44567 GCA_045598105.1 Bacteroidales bacterium
CTGCGAAAGTTTCTTGCCCTCGTGATTTTTGAGCAAATCGGGGTCGAAAGACTTTGACACACCAACCACATATTTATAGTTGGAACGCATATTGTTCCATTGCGCCTGGTCGATGTTGGAAAAACGTGGATTGTATTGCAAAGAGCCGTCTTTGATGAGCCAACTGTCGCTTGACAGTTTGTTTGCCATACAAAGGTCGTTGACCAACAACTGCTCTTCATCGGTCATTTCGTTCTGAATCTGAGCAATGGCACTATTCTTATAACGATTCTTGTCTGTTACATCGGCAACTGTCGGGCCATCGGTCTTGTAGAAAAGAATCTTGCTGATTCTCGTTCCTCTTGACGATGCAAAACGGTTGGTTGCCGCCAAATGCTGGTTTATCTGTTCACAATAGGAACGAGCGAAATCATCAGGCTTACCTTTGGTGTGGAACTGCTTTGGCAACGAAATTACAATCTTTTTTCTGATGCCGCCGTCATTTTCCAAATCGGCTTTCTTGAATGTGTCCCTGTTCGGACGACAGCAACAACCGACAACAATCTGCCCTGCCACAATCGGAAAAATCTTGTTTCCAATGGCAATATCATCAACCTTATAGGTGTGTCGTGAACCGTCTAAAAAGTACCTAAAATAGGGGGGGTGTTGATAATCAATGAGTTAGGTATTTTTACAGTATTGATAAGCCGCCCGTCATCTTCTGCAAATTTACCTTTGGTGTCTATCGGGACAGTATCGGTATCGGAATTCTCGCTTGATATAGTATCAATATTGTTATCGTCCAAAGAAGTTTTCTTTGTACTATAACACTTGAAGCCACTCTCGTTATGAGAGTTAATGTATTCTAAAATAGTTCCCATAACAATTTGCAAAGATACGATTTTTTTAGATACGAATGATAATTATCCATAAATATATGATAGACAAAAATAAAAAAGCCCTTTCTTCAAGGGCTTTGTGAGGTGAAACTTATTATGTTACGGCTTGCCGTAACTGTCGTGTGCGAGGTGTTTGAGTAGGCCGCCGACACAGAATTTGCTGATGTACTTTTCGGCTGTTTTGGCTGGAATTTTCAATTTTTCAGCAACTGACAGGTACGTTTTGCGGTCGAACACTGTGGGCAGGTTGTCAAGAAAAGTCTGTCGGATAACGGTCTGACCTGTTGGGGCGTTGCTCTCTGTGGTGGGCAACGAGCCGAACACTTTGGCGGTGTGCTGAAGAAGCACACGAGCCATAATGATGGAAGATTGAAAATCTGAATCGTCGCAGACGATGAGGTTTGAAATCTGACCGCCGTCAATGATAAGAAGCGAAGTGAGTATCATTGCAATGCGGAATGTTATAAGCCCCAATCTTCTGACCGAAGCCACAATGTCAAGCCCAAAAAGGTTTGAATATTCCTTTTGTACTTGGCTGAAAAAGGAATTGAACTGTTCCTGCTGCCGGGCAGACAAAGCGAAGCGAATAGGTTGCGAGGCTTGCAGAATTCGGTAAAGTTCAAAGAACTGTTTGCCCAACTGCTCAAAATATTGGTCAAGCGTTTCTTCGCTGTCGGCAAACACATTGAGCCATTCCAACCGCACATTCATATAATAGAAGATGAAACGGCTGAATAGGCCGTTTTCAGCATCGGGAATGAGCGAAAGAATTTGGCGGGGCGTACCCGACAAAAGAGCCGACAAGCGAGGCCGGGCAAGTTCGACAAACTAATTTCTTTGATTTTCGGCTGCACCTCAGCAATTCAAACAAGTTTGATTGCATTCGGTTTGCACGAAAATTCACGGTCTTTGCGTCTTGTATAAGAAATCATTTCGTGGTGAAATGCTTTACGAAAGCCATCGGAGAAATTGCCGTAGTCGGATTTGAACGTGTTGGCAAGCGTGTCTATAAATATTCTGAACGAATAAATGTGACTTTTTGTCCCTTAATTGTTAGGAAATCACCTTCGGGCAATTCGTCTTTAGGCAAAACTTCATATACAAATAGCCAATACCTATCCATTTCACTTACCAAACCCTTCGCTTTTTCTTTGAATAGTTTTTCGCTGTCATTCTTGTTATTTTCTTTCAATGCTTTTAGATATGAAATCAAAAGAAATATGCAATCATTGCTTTTTATGGAATCTTCTATATGGTTGTGTCGAAGAGGAAAATCATACTTCAAAGCCCAATACAAAGAAAATGAACACGCTTCGTATATTTGTCTTTTTTTGCCAATATCGTATACATCATCTGCTATTGCTTTGATAGTTTCTTTTTCCACATTGAATGTTGCGAATACATATTCATCCAACCAATGAACCAAATATGGATACATGCAAACAAGATGATGAATGATACCGATATAATACGATAACGCTTTCTTTCCTAAATATGTATTTGATATGATTTTTATTGTATAAGAATAAACAGAATAGTTGTTGGTCTCATTTGCAAGTTGAGTAGCTAAATCTATGTACGCCTTTAATCTTTGATATTTTAAAACCAATTTATGTTTTTCTGTATAGCACTCACCAATAAAAAAACTATTTAGCGCAATAATCCATTCTGTAGTAGACGTTGTTGGTAGTTTTTGAATTTCAGTTTTCTTTGCATTGAGAGTGAGCTCGTATAATTTTAGATTTGAATATAATTCCAATAAAAACTCTTCAGCTTTTTCGTCTGATTCCACATAACATGTAAAATCGTCTATATTTCTAACATAATCATACTTAGTCGCTAACCTTTCGTCAACACGACACAAAATAAGTTCTGAAAGAAGATTCGAAGTATGAGGTCCAATCAATAGACCATTAGTCTCTCCATTTTTAATATTCCGAACATAATTGTCAAGTTTATTGTACCAGAAATTCTTCTTATTTTTATTTTTTTTGGCTTTATCTTTACCAACAATAGCCCATGGTAAAGAATGTGAATACATACTCGGAAAACAATTTGAAATATCTGCTGACACCTTAAACTTCTTTTTTATTTGAAGTGTATCTATAAAAGTTGTCAGAGCAGCATCTTTATCAGAGTAATGTTTATTCATTTCAAAAAGGTGCTTTTTCTCTTTCAATTTTTGAATATGAATTTGACTAACCTTATATTTCTGATTATTTGTTGCTTCTTCAAATATGTGTCTTATATTTTCCCAATTTTTCACAATGCAATTACAAAGATTGGCATATGCAAATGGATTCGGGATGGACAACAATCTGGGAATGTTGATATCTCTTGATGTCTCGTATCTTATGTAGTCATAATATTTATCTTGAAAATTTATACCTTCTTGTTTACAATATTCATAAAACAAAGCAGATGAAAAAACAGGTGGTAACTTTTCTGCAAATAGTCCATATCCTAAAAGTCCTTCCAATAATTCTTCTGAAGTTATTTCATTAATATAGTCCTTATAGGGTTTCATTTATCTTTCAAAGTTTACTTTTCCAACCTTTCAATCTCTTTCCTAATCTCATCCACCACTTCTTTGTTGGCTATTTCCTTGTCTAAACTGAACACAATGAAAACCTTACCACCAAACTTTTCCGTGAAGTCGGCAAAACTTGCTTTCATACGTTCGGTAAGCGAGTACGAGCCAAAGTTTGCTTTGGCGGTAATCGGTTTGATTTGAATGCCAATAGCTTTGTCTCCAACTTTTGCTATATAGTCAATGTCGCCAGCGTGGTCTAATTCGGGGTCAGTCTCTTCAAAAAACACATCTGTGAACAGTTTCGCCAGTCCATCATTGATGACCGATTTTTCTCGTAAATAGCCATCGTATGTGCGGTTTATAGTCAAATTGTAGATGTAATCGATGCAATCCTGCTTTGTCAGTTGCTTGAAGGCTTCTTCCCATTCAGGAATTACTACCTCGGTGATTTTCTCATACAAACGTTCTCCCAACTCGTTCAAACTTTCATGTGTGATTTTGAAAGAGTTTTTGCCGTCGGTTTTCGCATTTTCGAAATACCATTGTTCCCATTCTTGTATGGATTGCGGTTGGCATTCTCTAATCAAGGCCATCACTGCGCCAACTTTATTTGGTCTTGATAGCTGATATGTTTGACAAGCGTAATTCAAAACACGTTCTTTCTTGCCAAACTCCATAGAATATCGCTTTATATCATTCGCCATAGTTTAAAAATTTTGTTTTATACTTAAAATCAATGCTTTCATCAACCAATGCCAATCCATTTTTCAACAGATGAGCATTAATGAAAGTCTTGTTTTCCAAATACATATAAACCATCAGATGGTTGTCGGCATCGTATTTTATAGTATCATATTTCAAAAACACTTTATTTCCTTTAAATTTTGACAACAAAAACTCTGTGGCTTTGCCGTTGATTTGCGGATTCTGTTTTATCCCAATCAATCTTACGGTTAATCCATTGCTCAAAGAAATCAATTCGGGAGAAACAACTTGTTTTACGCTGAACAATTCTTCTCTTTCTGTTGAGCTGTCTTTGTCTATTTTAGAACCAAATTGTAATTTTTTTACATCTATTTTCTTGTCGGTTTTATGAACGTCAACAAATCGATATGGCAATTTGCCAATTTCTTCTTCAAAATCAATGGTTGCTTTTTGTTGAATTTCTTTTATTTGAACGTTTTCTAAAAGATTTGAACCAATTCTGCTTTTTATCAATGGAATAAAATCGCTGTTAATTTCGTAACCAACAGAATTTCGTCCTAATGCCTTTGCCACAGCCGCTGTTGTCCCACTGCCCATAAATGGGTCTAAAACCGTTTCTTGTGGAAACGAAAACATTTTTATCAATCGTTTAGGCAACTCTTCAGGAAACATTGCTAAATGCTTATCTTGCTTTGCTCCATTGAAATACCAATGACCATTGAAATAGGTATTCCATTCTTCATTTGTCATAGCCGAAAGCTCTTTTTGTTCTACAGTTGGTTTTGGGGCGTTGCCTTGTTTTTTAAAAAGCAAAATATACTCAAAATCAAGTTTTACAATACCGTTGCGTGGGTGCGGAAAACTGCCCATAACAGCACCGCCGCCAGTTGTATTCATTGTAGTGGTTTTCTGCCAAATGATTTGTCCCATAAAATCAAAACCTGTTGTTTCACAGAATCTTATAATTTCGGAATGAA
Source organism: Bacteroidales bacterium (assembly GCA_045598105.1). Classification (GTDB taxonomy): domain Bacteria; phylum Bacteroidota; class Bacteroidia; order Bacteroidales; family WCHB1-69; genus UBA1205. Next base: position 5,094 of record JAZLLK010000047.1, read on the forward strand.
TAGGAATTACTTTGTATCTTCCATAGTATACGGAACGTGCGAATTGGTCTCCTATGTTGATACACAAACGGCAACCATCATGTAAAACGCGATGGCATTCTTTCCACACCAAATTTAAATTATTGATATACTGTTCATACGAATCGTTGAATCCGATTTGATTGTCGTTGCCGTAATCTTTCAACTGCCAATACGGTGGTGAAGTGACAATCAGATGAACGCTATTGTTTTGCAACTCGTTCATTTTTCGACTGTCGCCATTGATAATAATATGTTGAGTATCTGTCATTTACTACGTTTATTTGTAAAGATGATAACTTTTGCAAAGATACTAAAAATCTTGCTATCCTCAGTGTTTATCCTATGTTAAGTTTTCAACTATTTTACTATGCGACTAAGTATGACATACACGCTTGCCTATTTTCATTTCAGAATGCATTATCCTGTATGTCGCTTGCCTCGTCTTTCTTCTTGTCGATGATTTGGGCATATACCTGCGTGGTAGCAATGGATTTGTGTCCGAGTAGTTTGCTCACTGTGTAGATGTCAGTGCCACCAGCCAATTGCAATGTTGCGTATGTGTGGCGGAAGCAGTGGAACGTGATGCGGCGTGTGATACCGGCTGACTTTATCCAACGTTCCAGCGGTTTTGAAATCCACGATGGGTCGGGCAAATCCTCGAAAACAAGTTTTTCGGGGGCTTGTGGTTCGCCACAAAGCGAATAGGCTTGTTCGCTGATGGGCATATATTCAACGCCTTTGGTTTTCTGCTGTGTGAAATTGAGACGATAGTTCTCGCCATCTTTCTGAATTTCGCTCCAGCGAAGTTTCTGAATGTCGCAGTGGCGAAGCCCTGTGAGGGCAGAAAACAAGGCAGCACGTTTGAGAATGGGGCGGTCGCAATCAGTGGCGGCAAGGGTATTGAGTTCTTCAACAGTCAGATGTTCGCGGCGGCTTTCCCGCTCCTGTATGCCCTTGACTTTGGCGGATAGATCTATCGTCAGATAACCATCGACAAAGGCTTGTTTGAGGGCGGCTTTGAAAATGCTGAAATAGGTGGCGGCGGTGTTCTGCGATACCGTACCTTTCTTGTTACCTCCACAGGGGGCGGTAATAAGAAACTGACGGAAATCCTCAATCAGTTTGAGGTTGATTTGCGAAAACAGAATGCTATCGCCCTCGGCAAAGAGTTTGAGCAATTCGCAAACCCGATTCCAATTGACGATGATAGACTGCGAACTGCGTTTGTGTCGTCGCACTGCTGTTTTCTGAAAATACTCGATGAAATTGCATTGCGAACGCTCGTTCTGTTCGACTTGCTCTGCCTCGGTGTCGGTATAGAGTGCAGCATTGTCATACTCACGTTGGCGAATTTTACGGATATTATCGGCATAAATGCAAGATTCTTGGTCTTTTTCGCTTTTGCATTGTATAATGCCATTTGCATCACGCTTGGGCTTGAACGTTTTGCTTGTTTCGGTGGTTCGGGCTGTGCGTGACTTGTCCCAAATGGGGGTTGTGATAGTACGGTTGATTGCTTCAATAACACGGTTTGGCTTTGTACTGCCTGGCTTGAACACAGGATAACTCTCGATTATCAGATACCACTCGTTGTGATATTCTGATTTGCGAAGTTTGACCGTAACTTTTGTATTGACGAGGGCTTTCTTCATGGCGGCTTATTTGCTTTTCAAATCTGTGATATCTATAATTTTATATTGTCGTATATTGTTGTTTGCTACGAAATCTGCAACCTTATTTTCGTCTTTTTTATTGTAAGTAGAAAAAATGAACCTTGGTTGTTGTTTGAATTGAAAAAAGATTTCTTTGAAATAATCCATATCGATGACCGACATAGAATGTCCCAAAACATAAACGAGTTTTATGTCCGACAAATTCTCAAAAAATAGTTTATTTAAACCAATTTTTTCCTTTATAGGCTTCATGAATTCGTTAAAGTATTCAAGAATTGATAAGTAAGCATTTTCCTCAAAAAGTGGCAATTCGCTATATTTCCCATTGTCATTCTTTAGATTATTATGGCCAAATATGTATTGATTATCATGTGACAATCGGCTTCCATGTATATGACAAATATTGTCAAAAGGAATTTTATAAACGTTCTCCAATGTTTCAGTATAATTAAATGTAAAATATTTAGATTTTTTGTGTAAATGTAAATATGGTTTAATTGATGAAACATCTATAGAGTTTACCCATTCTACAAACCAAGTTTTTAAATTATCAAGGGCTGGTTTTAATATACTCATAGGGGCATCTTCTATTCTAGCTGAAGAACTCAATGAGTGTTCGTAATCGAAGTCCTCGTCGGGTTTACAAAATTCGAGTATGGCTTCTTCGTCATAACTACCCAACGCAGTTTCTATGTCTTCCCAAAAATCTTGTCGGGTTGAGAATAAAGCATCGAAGATTGATATGTCTCGTTTGTTATCACAACACCATTTTTGGAAATCAGAATATTTAGATTTAATATTATGTGCAATATCAAATCCGTTACCAATAATGTATAGTATTTCGGATTCGTAAATCTCAGGCGGAAACAATGAGAATTCTAAATTGTCCATAGTTTATATATCGGGGTTGAACACTTTGTCGATTTCTGCTTTCGGCACAAATACATATTTTCCCTTTTGACAAGTGGGAATGCCAATCTTGCGGATGGTTTTGTAAACGGTGGAATCGGAAACGCCATATTTCTTTGACACCTCGCCAATAGTGTATGAATCGGAAGCATCAAAATTGTATGATTTCGCAGGTTGAGGTGTTGGCGTTGCTTGCTGTTTTTGCTCTACCAACGGAAACATACTTTCGATATGGGCGCGGCTGATGCGTGTAAGTCGTTCACCCAAATTTACGGCTGGCAGATTGCCATTTCTGATTAGCCTGTAAATGGTATCGCGTGAGATACCAAACAAGGCAACGGCTTCGGCAATGGAAATGTATGGGCGTTCTTGCGGAACTTTTTCAGCAAGTTCCTGCCTGTGCTGCTCTTTTTTCTCTTCGCGTTTTTTTGCTCTATATGCAGCCTCACTACAATGGCGAGAGCAGTATTTAGAGTAAACCGTTTTGGCAAGAAATGTACTCCCGCACATTTCGCATTTTCGTTCTAATTTGTACTTGCTTGCAGGCATATATCGTATGTTTTAGTCGAATTAAGTAGCATTAAGTACTGATAAGTCGCACCCTATCGCTAATTAAGTCGCGTTACAAATATGTTGCAAATATACAATAAAAATACCATATATAAGCACAAATAACGAAAAATATTTATCAACAAAAACGGGTGTAACACATTGTGCTACATCCGTTTGGTTATTTTTGATAAACTGTTGTTTATCTACATTATTTTACCTCCTCAAAGTCCACATCAGTTACTTCCTGGTCTTTGCCGTTGTTGGCGTTGGAGGATTGCTGTTGCTGTTGCTGGGCACCGGGGTTGCCTTGTTGGGCTTGTGCATTGTACATTTCCTGTGATGCACTTTGCCATATGTTGTTCAATTCGGCCATGGCGGAGTCAATAGCGGCTATATCTTTGTTTTTGTGAGCTTCACGCAACTTTTCGTTGGCGGCTTCTATTTGGCTCTTTTTGTCTGCCGGCAGTTTGTCGCCGAATTCTTTCAGCTGCTTGTCGGTTTGGAATACCATAGCGTCGGCCTGGTTGAGCTTGTCTATTTCTTCTTTCACCTTTTTGTCGTTTTCGGCGTTGGCAGCGGCTTCGGCTTTCATCTTCTTTATTTCTTCGTCGCTCAAGCCCGAGGATGCGGTAATGGTGATGTGTTGTTCTTTACCGGTGGCTTTATCTTTGGCGGTAACGTTGAGTATACCGTTGGAGTCTATATCAAATGATACTTCTATTTGAGGAACGCCTCTGGGGGCGGGCATAATGCCGTCCAGGTCAAAACGACCTACCTGCTTGTTATCTTTTGCCATGGGGCGTTCACCTTGCAGCACGTTAATAGTTACCGAAGGCTGATTGTCGGCAGCGGTGGAGAACACCTCGGTCTTTTTGGTAGGAATAGTGGTGTTGGCATCTATGAGCTTGGTCATTACGCCACCCAAAGTTTCTATACCCAATGACAGCGGGGTAACATCCAGTAATAATACGTCTTTTACTTCACCGGTGAGCACGCCGCCCTGTATAGAGGCACCTACAGCTACCACTTCGTCAGGATTTACACCTTTGGAAGGTGTTTTGCCGAAGAAGTCGGCTACCACCTTTTGTATGGCGGGAATACGGGTAGAACCGCCTACCAGTATTACGGTGTCAATATCCGATGTGCTTAAGCCTGCATCCTGCAATGCTTTTTTGCAGGGCTCTATGGTAGCACGAATAAGGTGGTCGGCCAATTGTTCAAATTTTGCACGGCTCAGTGAGGTTACCAGGTGCTTAGGCATACCGTCTACCGGCATAATGTAAGGCAGGTTAATTTCGGTGGAAGCGGAAGAAGACAATTCTATTTTGGCTTTTTCGGCAGCTTCTTTCAGTCTTTGGTGTGCCATGGCATCTTTACGAAGGTCTATGCCGTTTTCCTTTTGGAATTCTTCAGCCAGCCAGTCTATAATTACGTGGTCAAAGTCATCACCGCCCAGGTGAGTATCACCATTGGTGGATTTTACTTCAAATACGCCGTCACCCAGCTCCAGTATAGATATATCAAATGTACCGCCGCCTAAGTCAAATACTGCTACTTTGCTGTCGGATGATTTTTTATCCAATCCGTAAGCCAATGCGGCTGCGGTAGGTTCGTTAATAATACGTTTTACGGTTAAGCCTGCTATTTCACCGGCTTCTTTGGTGGCCTGACGCTGTGAATCACTAAAGTAGGCCGGAACGGTAATTACGGCTTCGGTAACTTCCTGACCTAAGTAGTCTTCAGCGGTTTTTTTCATTTTTTGCAGCACTATGGCCGATATTTCCTGCGGAGTGTATAATCTTCCGTCTATTTTTACTCTGGGAGTGTTATTGTCTCCTTTTACCACCTCGTAGCTTACTCTGGCTATCTCTTTGGCTACGGCATCGTAGCTTTCACCCATAAAACGTTTAATAGATGAAATGGTTCTGGTAGGATTGGTTACGGCCTGACGCTTGGCAGGGTCACCTATCTTTCTGTCCCCATTGTCTAAAAAAGCTACTATGGAAGGCGTGGTTCTGCTACCTTCACTATTGGCTATTACGGTAGGTTCATTACCTTCCATTACTGCTACACATGAATTGGTGGTTCCTAAGTCTATACCTATTATTTTACCCATTTCTTGTTTCCTTTCTGTATTTTTATTTGCGTTTTTATTTACTTTGTTTTATTTTATTTCTGTTATTTTTTTTGGATTCGTCTTAGTTTATTTCAATCTTTGTGCCAGTCAGTATTTTCCGGCGGCATATATTTGCTGCGAAATAAATGTAATGCTCACATATACATATATTTGCATGTGTTTTTATGAAATTTATAGTCTTATTGTCCTACCGAAAAAATGTCATTATGAGCATAAAAATTACTGACATCTTGTCAGTAAATGGCAGTATTGGTTACCTTTGTTGTAGGCCTGCGGCCTCAAAAAAAGAAGGGAAGCAAGGTCGTGTTATTGGCACACCAGTTCGGTTATTTTGAGCCGATATTGGTCGGCCCATGTGTTGAATACGGAGGAAGGCTTATAGGCAGGCAGGTATTGCAGGAATGCGTCCACATTAAAGCAGGAGCCTTCTATGCCTGCACCGCAGACATAAGCCTCATGAGCATTGCATTTTTGTTCAAAATTGGCGGGCACCATCCACACGGGTTTGTGCAGGTACAGGGCTTCGGCTACGGTTTCAAAGCCTGCCGTGCACATTACTCCTTGGGCAGTGCTCATGTACAGGGCAAACTCTTCTTTATTCAGCTCATGCACCTGTATCATCGGGTGGGAGCAGGGTACGGCATGGTCAGTAAACACATGTAAGGGTATGCGTATAGGCTGCTTTTCCATGTGCCGCAGGTAGCCGGCATTGAGCATATAGCATAATATATGCTCTTGTGTATCAGTGTATGAGGAGCGGGTAATGGTGGGGTTCAAAAACGGCGGAGCCGTATAAAGCCCCAGCTGCGGGCAGTCCGGTTGCAGACTCAAAGACAACCCTATTTTCATGTGAGCACCTATGCAACTTATGCGGGTGAGTATTTTCAATAGCAGACCTCGCATACCAAAATGCTTGGGAAAGCGATAGCTTGGGTGCAGAAACATGTATTGGTGGGCTATGCACACCATGGGTATGCTTATATGCCGGCAGGCATAAACCATGCCCATAAGGGGCTCATAAAAATTAATGAGCTTGTTAGCCCTGCTGTGTTGTAGCAGGCGGCGTATGTGGCGTATGGACTTAAAGTATCGGCCGCATACCGCCATATTGTATGCTACGCTTTTCCACACGCGGGTGCGTGTGGAGGACGGTAAAAAGTTTGGCGAAGCATAAGTAACCACCTCACAGGGAAAAGCCTGCCGCACATAGTCTGGCACAGGCCTGAAAGGACTTACACCTATGAGCACCTTCTCCAGCGTGTGTCCCTGCTGCTGTAACTGTTGCCACAGTGCCATGGCCTGGGTAAAATGCCCTCTTCCTTCGCCTTGTATTACCAATATGAATGTCATTATCTTTATTTTAACAGTTCCACTACCTGCATGGCCTGCCATGCGGCTTCCACATCATGTACCCGCAGTATGTCGGCACCATGTAATAGGGCTATGGTGTTGGCAGCGGTGGTGGCCGGAAGGGCCTGCTGCGGTGTTATATTCATGGGCTTATATAGCATGCTCTTGCGTGATATGCCTGCCAGTATGGGGCATTGTAGCTGCCTGAATACATCCATGCGGCTCAGTAAGGCATAGTTCTGTTCTACCGTTTTGCCAAATCCAAAGCCGGGGTCTATTATAATGTCGCTTACGCCCATGGCGTGAAGGGTGTGTATTTTTTCACTCATATAATATAATATATCTCCTATAAGGTCCTTATATTGGGTGTGCTGCTGCATGTATTGTGGCAGGTGGGTGGTGTGGGTGAGCACGTAGGGTACCTGCTTACTGGCGGTAACAGTAAGCATGTCAGGGTCAAATGCACCACCTGATATGTCATTAATAATGTGTACACCATGGCTTATGGCATAGTACGCCACCCCGGCACGATAGGTGTCAATGGAATATATGGCCTTGTCCATATATGGCTGAAGAGCCTGTAAAGCTGTTTTAAGAGCATATAGCTCCTCCTCTTCGCTTATTACACGTGCCTGTGGATTGGTAGCCATGCAGCCTATGTCTATAATGTCAGCACGTTCCTTCAACAGCTGCTGCACACGCTCTGTTATGCTGCTTTCCTGCAGGTATTTGCCTCCGTCATAGAACGATTCTTCCGTAACATTGAGTATGCCCATAATGCAGGGACGGGTATAATGGATTATGCGACCTTTACAGTTGATATTTAGCATGTTGTGTGTGTTATTGTTCGTTTTTGTATGCCATTACGCATATAAAATGCAAAGGTAACATTTTTTTAGAACAATTCACCGCATGTGTTCCGTCCGTTTTTTTTGTCATGTTTGCAAGTGCCATTAATTTTTTTTGGGGGAGGAAAGGGTATGTAGAGACGTGGCATGCTACGTCTCTATATTCGTTTAACAGGCATGCCGCATTTCCGGCGTTACCATAAAAAGCCTGTAATCCTACAAGCATAGCGTATGCGGAGAAAGTTATGAATTAAAGAAAAATAGGGACGGAAGGCGTTGCTTATACAACAGGAAACCTGCAACAATGAGAAATTTTCTTATAAGCTGAAACTTGCAGACAAAATTTCCTTTTTGCATGCTTATTGCATACCCTTCCGTCCCTAAAAACCCCGCCACTTTTCAGTGGCGAAAAAACTACTTTAACACACGTTACACCAATGATAATGAACTATATATCTTACCATCAATGAGAAAAAAACGGGGCTGATCCCGTAATACGCCACATTATTGTTATATTTGTATATTTATAAATAGTTATTTTTAAATATGTTATAAATAAATTTTGTTAAATAGTGTCAAAATTTTTTTTAATGTTATAAAAAACAACTATTTTAATAGTAAATTTATGGTTTAATCTATTAATCAATTAAATGTAGCATATGTTTTTTTCTCGTGAGTTACTTGTAAAACGCTTAATAATCAATGGTGATAGGAGTATAGAATTGGTTTTCTCGCCCTTTAGGGCGTGTTTTCTCGGGCCGAAGGACATGATTTAAAAAGAATGCGGGTAAATGCTGAATTTTACTGCAAGCCGGTAATGACCGTTGAACGCATGTATCGGTTATAAAAAAACACAGGGCGGTTTAAGTAAAATAAGTGTAGGGAGGATATTAAAAAAAATGTTATCTTTGCACATTTGTTATAAATAATATATATATGACCACCGATAGTATACAGGTAACCGAAACATCTGCCATTGACACCATAGCATTGCAGGAGCTGCCTGCAGGCGTTTTTTCTCAGGCACACATGCCCTCATGGCAGGTATTGGTAGCCGGCATGGCCGGAGTATTTGTATTTATGGTGCTTTTGGTATTGCTTACTAATTGGATAGGTAAGCTAAAGGCATGGTGGACATCAAAACAATGTAAATAAAGAGCCGTAGAATAATGATAGAAACCATATCCGCTCAAGCCGCTTATGAAGCCATACAGCAGGGTGCTGTATTGGTAGATGTACGTGAAAAAAGTGAAACATCATTTTGTTGGGTTACCCTGAAAGATGTTATATACATGCCCTATTCCCGTATGGAGGAGTTGTTACCCGCATTGCCGCAAGGCAAAATGCTTATAATATGCTGTGCGGCAGGCATAGTAAGCGAGCAGGCCGCCGTACGTATAGCTGCTATGGGGCATGATGTAAAGGTGTTACATAACGGGCTTATAGCCTGGAAACTGGCTCATTTACCTATAACTACCGCCCATGAGGCACACACCTGCTGTGGCGGCGGGCATCATCATGAATAATATATAAAATGAGTGTACCTATGACATTGAATCATATATTTGAGGCCTTCAATGGTAAAAACATATTGGTGATAGGTGATGTAATGCTTGATGAATACCTTGAGGGCAAGGTGAGTCGTATATCGCCCGAGGCGCCGGTGCCCATAGTGGACATTAGTTCCCGCTATTGCCGCTTAGGAGGCGCCGCTAATGTAGCCTTAAATATTAAGGCATTGGGAGCTAATCCTATATTGTGTTCCGTAATAGGTACAGATGATAAAAGTGCGGCGTTTGAGCAGCAGTTGCACAGCCTGAATATGAGTGATGCCGGCATAGTAAGCAGTGAAGACCGAAAAATGACGGTAAAATACAGGGTACTGGGTAATAATACCCAATTACTCCGCTTAGATGATGAAATACGCACTCCCTTAAATGAGCATGACCATGGCAGGCTTATGGGGCGTATATCGGCATTGGTACAGGCCGGCAGTGTGGCGGGCATAGTATTTGAGGACTATGACAAGGGTGTAATATCCCCCCGGCTTATTAATGAAATTACTGCCTTGGCAGGCAGGTATCATATACCCGTTACGGTAGATCCCAAAAGAAACAATTTTTCGGCATATCATAATGTGGATTTATTCAAGCCCAATTGGAAAGAAATGAAAGAAGGCCTGGGGTTGAAATGTGATAAGCCCGATGATAGCAGCATAGCTGCCATAAAGGCTATGATGGAGCAGCAGCATTTTAGCATGGTAATGCTCACCCTTAGTGAAGACGGTGTAATGCTGTTATACCGGGAGCATGATGCAATATACAGCACCCACATGCCTACAAGGGTGCGTAAGGTGGCCGATGTGTCAGGTGCTGGTGATACCATGATAGCCGTGGCCACTTTGGCATTGGTAGCAGGAACCAATCCCCGTCTTATGGTGGCTTTGGCCAATATTGCCGGAGGCCTGGTGTGTGAGCAGGTGGGTGTAGTAGCAGTAAATAAGCAACTTTTTTTGGCCGAGGCCGTAAAAGATATGCAACATATAATGAATGAATAATTATAGCAGCAGCACATATATGAAAAAGGCGGTAATATTAGCAATAATAATGATGATAATGGCTGTAACCCGGGCACAATGGAAGCCGCATAATATGCCGGAATATGATACCAAGCCCTTCCATTTTGGCTATGCCATAGGTTATAATTATGCTAATTTTGCCATACAACCTGTATCTAATTTGAACGAATACGATTCGCTTATGCGTGTAGAAACTGCGGGTATGAGCGGCTTTGATATAGGTATAGTGTGCAATGTGCGATTGGCAGAGTATTTGGATTTCAGGTTCGTCCCCAGCATATCTCTTATAGATCGTAAGGTGGATTATAAACTGCAATACGGTGTTGATAACACCATAAAATGGATATCCAAAAGCGTGGAATCGGTAGATTTGAATTTGCCGGTGCTGCTTAAGTTAAAGTCCTCACGTATGGGTAATTTCCGCTTTTACGCCATAGGCGGCGTGCAATATAGTTTTGATATGGCTACCCGCAGTAAAAAACGTAACCCTGAAGGGGAATTGGTACTCAAGCTCAAGGCACACGATGTGGATGTACAGGCCGGCGTGGGCATAGATTTCTATTTGGAAAGCTTTAAATTAAGCCTGGAAGGCAAAATGTCGTATGGGGTGGTAAACATACTCGTTCCGGAGGATAATTCCATATCTTCCAGTTTGAATAGGCTGAGCACCAAAACTTTTCACTTTTCCATTCTATTTGAATAAATAGTATATTATGTAAGATGTACATAAAATCTCACCTCCCTTTGGGCGGTGAATATTTCTTCCCATTTATCGGTGTGAAAGTCTATGCAGAAGCAAGCTCCGGTTTGCATATAATGGGAAAAATCGGGAATGAAGAATTGTGCCAAGCTACTCACCTGAGGATTATGCCCTATGAGCATTACGGAAGTACTTAGGTTATCCTGTCCTACTATGGTGCTTATGTAGTGGTCAGGAGTGCCGGTATATAGTAAGGGCTCTTCTATAATATGACTGTTATCTACCTGCAGGTATTCGGCCAATATGCGGCAGGTCTGTTTGGCTCGCACAGCTACGCTGGTGTGTATGTTGTCCACCCTGCATTGTTTCTGTTGCAGGTATTTACCCAGCATTTGGGTGCGGGCTACACCCAGCGGAAGCAGTTCGCGTTGTATGTCGTTGGGGTTGGCGTCTGTTTTGGCATGGCGTACTATGTATAATGTTTTCATATGAATATTTTATCTTATTAAAACCATGGAATATGCTCTCCTAAAGGAAAAAAACATCGTATGGTGTATATATTGATAATGAAATTAACCGTTACAAATAAAAGGGCGTATAATATAGTCGGAATGTGGGTAATGGAGGCCAGTAAGGCGGCGTCACCGGCTTTAGGGGCACAGTGTAAGGCCAGTATAAATATTTGGCACACCGATACTATAGATTCCAAAAATATGATAAAGGCATATATTTGACAGGCATAGTCGGTAATGTGGGGCTGCTGCCTGTATAGGATGTATACATTGCAGGCTATGAACGACAATGTCCATAATATGCCAAATCCGTTACGTATGTAGAATAGCAGAAATATGAGTAGCAGTACGCATAATGCCATAATAAAATATTGTGCCCATCCGTGGCTTATGGCGGCAAAAGCGGCCCATGCTGCCAAGGCGGAAGCGGGGTAGCCGGCCATGGCTATGAAAAAAGTTTTCACAGGCTTGCTTACCACATTGGTAGTGCCGGCCAAAGAACTGAACAGGTTAACATTACGTATGCTACAGCCAAGCAGCAGTGCACATAGCACGTGCCCGCCTTCATGAAATACGGTGTCAAGCATGCGTATGTATTTGCCTATAAATGGCAAATACATAATGCCAAGGCATATGCTCATTTTAAGGTAGAACAGCACCGTTTCATTTTCTATCCATGCCTGCATGTGGTTCTTATTTATTTTGCAAAGGTAGCATTTATTTGTTTCCTTTTATACCATAGTAGCCGTTTTTTATAAAAAAATATGAAAGTGAACAGTTTTTTTTCATTCCCTTTTTAGGGGCGGGCAGCCCCGTATTACAATATAAGTGCCGTAACTATGGCGGCTTGCAGCCATCCTACACTAAATCCGGCATATACCTGAGCGGGAGTGTGTGCTTTAAGGTGCAGGCGGGCAGCAGCCAGCATGCCGGCTAATAGCACCATACCGGCTATAATATATATGCACCATATAGGAAATATGTGCCTGAGGGTAAGAGTGTATATTATGCCTGTGGCGGTGCCAAAAAAATAGAGGTGAGCACTCATTTTCCAAAATATGCTTACCACCAGTATGGTGTATAGTGCGGGTATCATTACCCGCAAAAATAAGGTGGTGAAAGCATTGCCATAGGTAGGACAATACATCCATATAATGAATGGTATGGCAAAGCATAAGTAGCCGGCGGGACGGTCGCTGCGCTTATGCAGGGCATAACTTTCTATCCATTTAAGCCCTTTACATACCGCCATAAGCCCTAAGGCGGCAGTGAGAGCCGTAGTCATACCTATGCAGGATGCCAGTAGGGTGTAAGGTTCATAGTGGTAGCGTATGCCGGTAGCCAATATATAAAATACGCTCATTACCATGCAGGGATGAAGCAGTATGGAGAGCGTTTTTGCGATTATGTATTTTATATTCACGGCGGTGCAATGTATTAAAAAAAACAAAAAGCGAGAAACCTTCGTTTCTCGCTTTATAGTATTAAATATGAATACTATTTGGCATACATGAAATTTTTACCTATGTATATAGCCGAATCACCTAATGTTTCTTCCAAACGCAATAGCTGATTGTATTTACATATACGGTCAGTACGGCTGGCCGAACCTGTTTTAATAAGGCCGGTATTCAGTGCTACTGCCAAGTCGGCTATGGTGGTATCTTCCGTTTCGCCCGAGCGGTGGCTCATAATGGCGGTATAACCGTTGCGATAGGCCAAATTAACGGCTTCTATGGTTTCGGTGAGGGAACCTATTTGGTTAACTTTAATAAGTATGGAATTGGCCACACCTTTAATAATGCCTTCTTCCAAGCGGGCACTATTGGTAACAAACAGGTCATCACCTACCAGTTGTACGTGGTCACCTATGGCATCGGTGAGTGATTTCCATCCGTCCCAATCATCTTCAGCCATGCCGTCTTCTATGGATATAATGGGGTAACGGTTGGTCCAGTCTTTCCAAAAATCTACCATTTGGGCAGCGGTAAGCTTTTCTCCGGTGGATTTGTGCAGGTGATACATTTTTTCTTCAGGAATATAATATTCCGAGGAGGCAGGGTCTAAGGCTATGCATATATCTTCACCGGGACGACGGCCTGCCTTTTCTATGGCTTGAAGTATTACCTCTATGGCTTCTTCATTCGACTTAAGGTTAGGAGCAAAACCGCCTTCATCACCTACATTGGTGGAATATCCTTTGCCTTTTAATACCGATTTAAGATTGTGAAATACTTCGGCACCCCAGCGTAAACCTTCCGAAAAAGTTTCGGCTCCTACGGGCATGATCATAAATTCTTGAAAGTCAATAGCGTTATCAGCGTGCGAACCGCCGTTGAGTATGTTCATCATGGGTATGGGTAAAGTATTGGCATTTACACCGCCTATGTAGCGATATAAATCCTGACCGGTTTCTTGTGCGGCAGCTTTGGCACAAGCCAAAGATACGCCTAATATGGCATTGGCTCCTAAGTTGCCTTTGTTTTCGGTACCGTCTAATTCTATCATACGATAGTCTATTAAATCCTGACGGTCCACAGGGAAACCTTTCAATTCTTCGGCTATGGTTTTGTTTACATTTTGTACGGCTTTAAGTACGCCTTTGCCGCCAAACAGACTGTTATCACCATCTCTAAGTTCTACGGCTTCGTGTACGCCTGTAGAAGCTCCTGACGGAACGGCAGCACGCCCCATGGCGCCGGCTTCGGTATATACATCTACTTCTACTGTGGGATTACCTCTTGAATCTAATATTTGTCTTCCTGCTATATGTACTATTCTACTCATTGTTGTGATGTTATTTAGTTGTTTTTAAATTTTAAGTTGTCTTAATATTATCTTTAAATAATTACAAACGTACAAAGGTATAATAAAAAATGGAATACTAATGTTAAATTAACGTTATATTTTATACTATGTGTAAAAAAATAAGTGATATAGGAATAGTGGTATGAAATAGGGTTGCGTAAATGAATATATGCCTAAAATACATAGGTATAGCATGTATATAGACTTGTTAAATATAGCAGAGGCTGTGAAAGCAGTGGTAAAAAAATATTTTCTATATATATCATATGTAATAAAAATGCGGGTAAGGGGTAGGAAATTCGCAAAAATATGTTATCTTTGCATTTTATATAGATATAATTGTGTAGTATGCAACAAATAAGGCTAACAAAATGTTTTACCTTTGATATGGCGCATGCCATTACGGGGTATGAGGGTAAGTGTCGTAATATACACGGGCACACCTATCACATGGAGGTGTGCGTAAAGGGCGCTGTGGCCGTAGAACCGGGCAGCAGTGACGGCATGGTAATGGATTTTGCCGTGCTTAAGCACATGGTAGAAGATAAAATAGTGAATAAATATGACCATGCGTTGGTATTGGAAGCTGCCACCAATGTAAAGGAAATATCGGTATTGCGTGCACAATATGATAAAATTATTACCTACCCCTGTGTGCCCACTACGGAGAATATATTGTTAAATATGGTGGAAGAATTGCGTAGTGCTATGCCGTCGCATGTGGAGTTATACAGTGTAAAGCTGGCTGAAACCGAAACATCGTATGCCACATGGTATCGTAATGATAATATATAAAACAATACATGTTTGGTAAGATACTTAAAGTATGTGTGCGGATAGTGCAAAAATATTTGCCTGAGCCTTTTATATTTGCCGTGGTGCTCACAATGGTGGCGATGTTATTGGCCATGCCTTTATGTCATCAAACGCCTATAGAGGTTATAGAGCATTGGGGAGCAGGATTGTGGTCGTTATTGGCATTTGCCATGCAAATGGCATTGGTATTGGTGTGTGGTGCCACGTTGGCTTCGGCGCCGGCTATAAAAAGGGTCATTAATGCATTGGCTTCTATACCGCGTACGCCTGCAGCTGCCATAGCATTGGTAACGGCGGTATCGGCAGCGGCCTGCTGGTTAAATTGGGGTTTTGGCCTTATAATAGGTGTTATATTTGCTAAGGCCATAGCCCGCAGGGTGCAGGGGGTAGATTACAGGCTGCTTATAGCCTCGGCCTATAGCGGATTTGTGGTGTGGCATGCAGGTTTGTCGGGTTCTATACCGCTTGCCATGGCTACGCCGGGGCAGGCATTGAGTGCTGCCACTAATGGCATACTTACCTCGCCGGTGCCGGTAGGCAGTACCATTATGAGTCCTTATAATGTGGTCATAGTAGTGCTATGTATAGTGGCATTGGTGGTGGTGAATACCTGTATGCATCCTAAGGCCGATAGTGTGGTGGTAGTAGATGCGGGGTTGCTGCGTGAAGACGAGCCGATAGCTGATGTGCAGCCGGTTACGCCGGCTGAAAAAATGGAACATAGTCCGTGGTTGAGTCTTATAATAGTACTTTTGGGCATGTCATATTGGGTATTACATATATTCTTTAGAGGCGGTTCTTTGGATTTAAATTCGGTAATTATGCTTTTTTTGTTTGCAGGCATATTGTTGTATAGAACTCCGTTAGCCTATGTAAGGGCTTTTACGGCCTCCGCTTCGGCTGCGGCCGGTATTATGTTGCAGTTTCCGTTTTATGCGGGTATTATGGGCATTATTACCGGCACAGGTGCATCAGGAATATGTATGGGTACGCTTATAAGCAATGCCTGCATAGCCATATCCACCCCGCACACCTATCCTTTGTTTACCTTTTTATGTGCGGCCGTGTTGAATATGTTTGTGCCTTCAGGAGGGGGGCATTGGGCCATACAGGCCCCCGTTATGTTTGCCGCAGGCGCCCATTTGGGGGTGGACCCCGGCCTTACCGGTACCGCCATAGCATGGGGTGATGCCTGGACCAATCTTATTCAGCCTTTTTGGGCTATTCCGGCCTTGGCCATAGCTAAGCTGAATGCTAAGGATATAATGGGCTTTTGCGTGGTGGATTTGCTGGTTACGGGTGTAATTATATGTGCCGGTTTGCTGGTTTGGGCATGGTAATTGTGAATAAGTAAAAGTTAATATATAAATATATATGATGACAAAACGATTTGAACCTATAATGAACAAATGTGGTGAAATAGTGGACTATATAATGAGTTCCCCTGATATTCCCACTGACGAAAACATACAGTTTAAAATAAGGCTATCCATAGAAGAAGCCGTAGAAAATGTAGTGCAATATGCCTATAACGGCAGTATAGGGTGGATAGAAGTAAGTACCCGTTTGTCGCCGGATGGCGTGGAACTGATAATAGAATTGAAGGACGCCGGCGTTCCTTTTAATCCGTTGAATAATCCGGACCCTGATATCACCTTATCGGCCGAAGACCGGGAGGTGGGCGGTTTAGGTATATTTTTATGTAAAAAAATGATGGACGAGGTAACCTATAATTATATAGATAATTGTAATGTGCTCACCATGAAAAAAATATTAGTTAAAGAAAATCGTAATACAATGAAGGTAACAATAGATAATGACAACAATATTACAAAGGTAAAACTGCAAGGAAGAGTAGATACCACCAATGCCGATAAGTTTAGGCAGGATATGACAGAACTTATGCAGGATAAATATATGAACATAGAAATGGACTGTGCCGATATGGAATATTCATCCAGTCAGGGATTAAGAGTGTTTTTAATGTTGCAGAAGAGTGTGAGCGCCCGTAGCGGTAAGCTGGTACTTATTAATATGAAGCCACAGGTAAAAGAGGTATTTGACATTACCGGTTTTTCCAATATTATTAATATTAAATAATATAATATTCCGCTACGTATATGAAATATATATTTGTAATAAGTGGTAATCATGAAAGGTTGCAGGCACAGGAGTACCTGCAACTTCACATGCCTTACATAGAGTCACTGTTAAAATCACGTGGCGATATAATGGATGTGTACATAGCCTCAGGCGAGGGTGATGCCATACGTTATGTGCGTATATATTGTGATTTGCATGCTCAGGAGCAGGTGTTTTTTGTGGCCTGTGGCGGTGATATAGCCATACATGAGGTGGCGTCGGGAATGGTAGGATTTGAGCATAAAAGCATGGCGGTGTTGCAGGTGCCTTCCTGTGGCTGTGATTTTGTAAAATATTATGCCGACAGAGATTTTACCGATGTGCATAATCTGTTTCAGGGTACAACACATGATATAGACATATTAAAGGTGAATGACAGCTATGCCGTAAATGTGTGTAATTTCGGTTTTACCTCGGAGGTGCCTTACAGGGCTACAATGCTGCTGGAGCAGGGTAAAAGCATAGAGCAGGCTTATAATTATGGCGTGTTACATGCATTGGTGAATGCCCGATATAATAAAATACGTATAGAAGCCGACGGCAAAAAGGTGGGCGGACGGTATATGTTATGTTGTGATTTGGCCAATGGCAGCCATGTGGGCGGCTCGTATGTATGTGCTCCTGATGCCATAAATGATGACGGGTGGATAGATATGTCGTTAATAAAGCCTATGACGCTGTTACGTACGGCTATGGCTACCAAATTATATGCTATAGGGCAGCATTATAAGGACCCAAAATATAGCAAATATTGTATATATAAAAGGGTAAAGCATGTAAAAGTGAGCAGCAAGGACCTTATACGTTTGTGTTTAGACGGTGCTATGCTGGCCGGAACACAATTTGAAATAGATATATTACCTAAGGCTGTTACCTTGTGGCTCCCGCCACAAAAAGAGACTAATAACAAATAATTGCATAGTATGGCAGGAGTAGAATTAGATATGCGTAGCCAAATGATATTGGAGGAATATAGGGAAAGTTTGCCTATATTTACCCAATTGAAGGATGTAGTGGAAAAGCAACTGTATAATATGCTGGAAATAAATCATATATCGGCATTGCCGGTGCAAATGCGCATTAAAACGGAAGAAAGTTTAACAGGCAAATTGCATCGTAAAGGATATAAGTATACCTGTTTAAGCGACATTACCGATATAGTGGGAGCACGTATCATAGTGCATTATATAGATGAGGTGGATAAAATATCCGCTTTTTTGGATAATATATTTGAGATAGATCGTGATAATTCGGTAGATAAGCGAAAAATACACGAATTGGACAGGTTCGGTTATGTATCGTTACATTATATATGTCGTGTGCCGACAACTTTGTACAGTAATGCCGATATGCCCGAAATAAACGAATACAGGTTTGAAATACAAATGCGTACCATATTGCAGCATGCCTGGGCATCATTGGACCATGATACCGGTTATAAGTCGGTGGTGGAAATACCCAGGGAGTATAAGCGAATTATGAACAGATTGGCGGGTTTGCTGGAGCTGGCCGATGAGCAGTTTGCACAGGTACGTACCGAAATAGACGACTATCGGCGTAAGGTGCAGTCGTTGGTAAAAGACGGCAATTTCAAGGCGGTGAATATAGATGGTGATTCTTATCGTAATTATATGGAAATGAATCCGTTTAGGCAACTTATAGAGAAAATATCCTCTATAAATCATGCTGAAATATATCAGGATAGTTTTGCTCCGTATTTGAATGCCTTATTGGAAATGGGCTTTACCACATTAGGTGATATAGAAAATATGAAGGAAACCTGCAGTGAGGGCGCATATCAATTGGCCCTGCACACGCTGGCCGGTACCGATTTAGACATAGTGGCGGCCTCATTGGCTTTGCATAATATGTGTGTGGTGTATATATATTCACATGGTGGCGGAGTAACCGATTTGCAGCGGTTTTATAATGCATTGAATGGTGTAAGTGATTATAATAGAGAGCGGGCTATGCGAACCATGGAGCATTTAAAAAAGATAAATATAATATGAGTAATAAGTATATAGACAGTTCCTTATTGGATAAGGCCATAATATTTGCCGTAAAGGCACATGCCAATACCGAGCGTAAGGGCAAGGGTATTCCGTATATAGTACATCCTATGGAAGCGGTAAATGTGGTGGCTACCCTTACTAACAGTCAGGAATTAATGGCGGCAGCCGCCTTGCATGATGTGGTGGAAGATGCCGGTGTTACCCTGGAGGAAATAGAGCGTGAATTTGGCAGGCGTGTGCGTGATATAGTGTGTGCCGAAAGTGAAAAAACAGCAACCGGAGACGATAAAAGTAAAACATGGCATGCCCGCAAGCAGGATACTTTAGATAGACTTAAAGCGGCCAACGAAGATACGCTTATAGTAGCCATGGGTGATAAGCTGAGTAACATACGTACTTTGGCTCATGACTATGAAATAGTGGGTGAAGCTTTGTGGAGCCGATTTAGGGCTCCTAAGGGTAAGGAAGATATGGCGTGGTATTATACTTCATTGGCACAATTGTTTACACCATTGTCAGGTACCGATGCCTATAAGGAATACATGTATCATTTAGCACGTATATTTGGAAAATAACAACGTATGAGTAGTAAGTTAAGACGGGCTGCAAATAGCTCATTGTCGTTACGATTAAGCCTTAATGTATTAATATCCACATCCTTATTGTTTTTAGTATCGGTTATTATTATAGATTATACATCATATAAAATTATAACCGAAGAGGCAACACGTTCGGCTCAAAATGCCTTGGACGCTCACATAGCACACATGGAATCTACCTTAGGCAGGGTGGAAAATCTTACCAGGGGGAACGTGTGGAAAATACAGGAAAATATGGGTGATACCGACTATTTATATCATGTTACCCGCACCGTATTGGAGCACAATAGTGATATAGTAGGTATGGCTATAGCCTTTATACCTGATTACTTTGATGGGAAACACTATTTTTCGCCCTATAGCACGCGTATGCAGGGTACTGATAGTATAGTTACCATGCAATTGGGTAATGATAAGTATAATTATTTCCTTATGGAATGGTATAATAAGCCTATGCAAATGCATAAGGCATGCTGGAGTGAGCCTTATTATGACGTCGGTGGCGGTAATCAGCTTATGGCTACCTATAGTGAACCTATATTTGATGAGCGGGGAAAAATGTGTGCCATAGTTACGGCTGATATATCGTTACAATGGATGTCGCAAATAGTATCGTCGCTTAAGTTATACGAGCATTCTTATGCTTCGTTGGTAACGGGCAAAGGCTATTATGTGTCATCTTCAGCGGGCCAAAGCATGCAGCATAGTAGCATATATGAAGATGCCGAAAAGTCAAAAAGTAATGGCTATAAGCAGTTTGTGAAGCAAATGATGACTACCTCCAAGGGAAGTAGTCGTTATCTTTATCAGCATAAGAAGGTGTTTTCGGTATTTGGTGAGCTTAATAACGGCTGGCATTTATCGGTAATGTGCCAGTATCGGGATGTGCTGAAGGTATCTACACGCATACATGTAATAGTGCTGTTTGTATTGCTATTGGGCCTTATTGCTTTGTTCTTTGTATGTCGTAAGGTAATACGTCATATTACACAGCCTATTACCGAGTTGTCGGTATCGGCCATGAATATGGCCATGGGTAATTTTCATGCTAAGCTGATAGAGGTAGATACCTGTGATGAAATGCGTAAGCTGAGAGATTCATTTGCTTATATGCAAAAGTCTATTAATGATTATATTGCCGAGTTGCGTACTGCTACCATGCTCAATGAGCGTATGGTAGGTGAGCTTACCGTGGCGAAAAAAATACAGGAAAGCATGTTGCCTAAAGATTTTCCTGCAGGGCAGATAATAAATGAGCAGGGTGAGGTGTTACGCAGGTATGGTATGCACGCCCTGTTACGCTCTGCTAAGGCAGTAGGCGGTGATATGTATGATTTTGTGGTAAAAGATAATAAGCTATACGCCGTAATAGGAGACGTATCGGGTAAAGGTGTGGCTGCCGCCATATATATGGCCATAGTAAAAGCCTCGTTCCGGTTTTTGGTGAACAAGGGACTGGATATTAAAACCGTGGTAAGTTACATTAATAATTGCCTTAGTGACGGTAATAGCAGCAATATGTTTTGTACCATGTTTGCAGCCTGTGTACACCTTGACAGCGGGCTTATGGAATATTGTAATGCCGGGCATAATCCCATAGTGGTAATGCCGGCTTGGAGTAGCGGTAATAAGCCTTATTATTTAAGGGTAAAACCTAATTTGGCTTTAGGTGTAATGGGTGATTTTGAATATCAGGCCGATAGCATTATGCTTGAACAGGGTTGCCGTGTGCTTATGTACACCGACGGTGTTACCGAGGCCGAAAAAAGCAATAAAGAGCAATATGGAGAGCCCCGATTACTCAAATGGGCTGAAACTATAGCTTGTGAAAGTGTGGATATAATGGGTAATAGTGCTGCTACGGAGAACCTGATGGCATCAATAAGTGAGTTTACCCAAGGCAACGAGCAAAATGATGATATTACAATACTTATAATAAGTATGTAATATATAGGTATTTGATGTACGAATATATGTAAAAAGTGTAAATGTATATAAAAATATATGAATTTTATAACTGATATAGCCATTATCCTCATAGCTGCGGGCTTGTTTACCATTATAAGCAGGGTGTTTAAGTTGCCCCGCTTTTTGGGCTACGTAGTAGCCGGCGTATTATTAGGGCCGCGGGTGGGCATAGTGCCCATATCCGGCATGGACAATGTAGAGGAGTGGTCGGAAATAGGCCTTATATTTTTATTGTTTACGCTGGGGTTGGAATTGAACTTCTACAATTTAAAGCGTATGAGTGTAAATGTGCTCATAGCTGCAGCCGGTAAAATATTCGGAATGCTCTTTGTGGGTGTAATAGTAGGCCTTGTATCGGGTCATACGGTTGTGGAGAGCGTGTTTTTAGGCAGTGTGCTCAGTATGTCGTCATCGGTATTTATAGAAAGGATATATCACGATATGGGCAGGGAGCAGGCATCGCATGCCAAAATGCTGTTTGACAGTTTAAAAATAAGCGATCTTGTAGCCATGGTGCTCATGGTGGTGCTCACGGGTATAGTGCTTGGCCGGGGGCATGAAGGTGTGGGCATATTATGGGAGCTTATGAAGTTGTTATTGTTCCTGGTGTTATGTTTTGGCATAGGTATTACATTTTTGCCTGTGTTTTTCCGTTGGGTGCACAAGTATGTAAATGACGAGGTGGTGCTTATAGTGGCTATAGGTTTGTGCTTTGCCATGGTGGAGATTACGGTGCACGTGGGGTTTTCGGTCGATTTGGGCGCTTTTATTATGGGAGCGGTACTTTCGTGCTCTATGGAAGGCGAGCGTATAGAAAAGAGTATAGTACACATACGTGATTTGTTTGCTGCCATATTCTTTGTATCCATAGGTATGATGGTAGATCCCATGGTGGTGTATGCTCATTGGCAAATGGTGCTGGTGTTGTCGCTTATTACCATAGTGGGAGGGGTATTATTTGCCACCATAGGCGGCATGGCGGCCGGTGAAGATATTAAAACTGCCGTACAAATGGGTTTAAGTCAGTCTATGTTGGGTGAATTTGCCTTTATTATAGCGGCCTTGGGGTGCTCTTTAGGGGTGCTGAGCAGTTTTATACATCCTGTAATAGTGGCGGTATCGGTTATAACCACCTTTGTAGTTACCTTTTTTATCAAATGGATGGAACCCATATCCAAGTGCTTATGTAGCATATTACCTTCCTCATGGAAGGCCAAATGGGCATTAAAAACCGACAATTTGCGAAACAGTACCATAGCAGTGGAAACGGAATGGAAAAAAATAATTAAAAGTTATGTGCTTCAGTTGGGCTTTTATGGTATGGTATCTATAGTGATATTATGGATATTAAGCATATATGCACCTAAGTGGCTGTACACATGGCTGCCTGGTAAAAACCTGATATACTATAATATAATGAGCTGTGTAATTACCTTGCTGGTAATGAGTCCTTTTCTGCTGGGTATGGTGCGTAGGCGAATGTCTACGGAGCATACTTTGCATAAGCTGGAGAATTATAAAAAGCAGAACAGAAATATTATCCTTTTTTA
Source organism: Bacteroidales bacterium (assembly GCA_045598105.1). GTDB lineage: Bacteria > Bacteroidota > Bacteroidia > Bacteroidales > WCHB1-69 > UBA1205. Next base: position 28,272 of record JAZLLK010000047.1, read on the forward strand.
TTCCTATCTTAAGGTTGTACTGGCTGCTGTGATAGTAACTGCCGTGTTTTATGTGTATTTCCAATGGCATTATGCGTGGCTTATATTGGTATGGGTGTTGGCCGCAAGTGCGTTATATGGGGTAAGCCGATGGTATGCCATGAGCAGACTGGAGCGGCTTTTTGTGCATAATCTTAATTCCAAGGAGGCGGAAGAAAAAGAAAAGCGGCCTATTACTGCCGCCATGCAGGAAAAGCTGGCACGCTATGACGTGCATGTGGAAGGCATGGAGGTGCAACCCGAGTTTAAATACATAGGCAAAACTTTAAGGGAAATGCCTTTTAGGCATGTGGCCGATGTGAATGTGGTAGAAATACGTCGCGGCAACAGGCGTATAAGAGTGCCTGCCGGTGGCGAAATGATATATCCTCACGATTTGCTGGTGGCGGTAGGTACTACCGAACAGTTGCATGAGTTCCGCTCCATAGTGGAAGCCAATACCTTACCCCCATACGCGGATGAGCATCCGGAATTTGAGGTGCGAAAATTTATATTGCCTCATAACCATAAGTGGGCACATAAAACGCTGCGTCAAATTAAAATGCGAACCTATGCCTGCATGGTAGTAAGTATAATGCGTGATGAACATATATATACCAATCCTCTTCCTGACGATGAACTGCTGCCGGGTGATATGTTGTGGATAGCCGGTGAAAAAGAGAATATAGATTTTATATTATAGCAGCCGTAAAAAATTTTTTTTTATGCCATAAATAGTGGTACTGCGTTATATTTTTGTGTAATTTTGCACAAAAATATCAGCAATATATGGAAAGTATTACACAGCAGAATATAAACGCATGGCTCACAGGTGGCTATGATGAATGTGACAAGGAGCAAATACGTAATATGATGCAGCAGGCTCCCGAGGAATTGGAAGATGCTTTTTACAAAAGTTTGGAATTCGGTACCGGCGGATTACGGGGAGTAATGGGCATAGGTACTAACAGAATGAATAAATATAATGTGGCCATGGCCACACAGGGTTTGGCCAATTATGTGTCCGCTTGTTTTACTCAGCGTCCGCTTAAGGCCGCCGTATCACATGACAGCCGTAATAACAGCCGGCAGTTTGCCGAAATTACCGCTAAAGTATTGGCTGCTAACGGATATGATGTGTATCTTTTTGATGCCCTTAGGCCTACACCCGAGTTGTCATTTGCCGTAAGGCATTATGGTTGTCAGGTGGGCGTAATGATTACGGCCAGCCATAATCCTAAGGAATATAACGGTTACAAGGCCTATTGGAATGACGGCTGTCAGCTGGTAGTTCCGCATGATGTAAATGTAATAGCAGAGGTAGAGAAAATAAGTTCCCTTAACGATATTAAAATGCAGGGCGGTGAGGGCCGCATACACATAATAGGGGCCGAAACCGATGCCATATATATGGACCATGTGGCTCAAAACAGTCTGCTTCCACAGGTGATAAAGGAATGGCATGACCTTAAAATAGTATATTCACCTCTTCACGGCACGGGTATTACGCTGGTGCCATGTATGCTGAAAAAAATGGGCTTTACCCATGTGCATGTGGTGGAAGAGCAGGCTGAGCCTAATGGAAACTTTCCCACGGCCAAGTCGCCTAATCCTGAGGAAAAGTCGGCCATGGAATTGTCGGTGGCTTTGGCTAAAAGAATAGATGCCGATATAGTAATGGCTACCGACCCCGATGCAGACAGGGTAGGTGTGGCCATAAAATGCAATAACGGAGAGTGGATGCTGCTCAATGGTAATCAAACAGCTTCTATATTAATATATTATCTTCTTAAGCAGTGGAATGCTACAGGTAAGCTTACCGGTAAGGAGTATATAGTAAAAACCATAGTTACCTCCGAACTTTTGGCAGCTATAGCTGCCAAAAATGGTGTAAAATGCTATGATGTGCTCACCGGATTTAAATATATAGGTGATAAAATACGTGAGCTGGAAGGAAAAGAGCAGTTTATAGGCGGCGGTGAAGAAAGCTATGGCTATTTGATAGGTGATTTTGTGCGTGATAAGGATGCGGTGAGCTCATGTGCCATGATAGCCGAAATAGCCGCCTGGGCCAAAAGTCAGGGAAAAACATTCTTTGATATATTGGTAGAGCTATACATGGAATACGGTTTTTATAAAGAAGACCTGCTCTCCATTACCAAAAAAGGCAAGTCCGGAGGTGAAGAAATAAGACAAATGATGCAGAATTTCCGTGCTAACCCTCCTCAAAGCATTAACGGTTCGCCGGTGGTGTGCATTAAGGACTATGACAGCTTACTCAGCAGGGATATGCGTACCGGTAATACCGAGCCTATATTGCTGCCACGCAGCAATGTACTGCAGTTTTTTACGGCTGACGGCAGTAAGGTAACGGTGCGTCCTTCGGGCACGGAGCCTAAAATTAAATTCTATTTTGGCGTAAAAGCCGATATAGCCAATGCGCAGGACTATGATGCCATACATGCCCGCTTAACGGACAAAATAGAGGCCATAAAGATGTCTATGAATTTGGTATAGATATATATTATCATTTATAAATATAGCCGGTGATAATTCATCGGCTATATTTATATGTATTTATTTTAGAGGGTGTTTAGTTCTTTGGGGTTACAGCCTGTGCTTTAAGCAGTGCCCATAGGCGTATAATAATGGTGCATAATATGGGCAGTACGGCTATATTGAAACTTTGAGGCCACAAGCCAAAACAACCCAGGCCCAGCAGGGCACACACGCACATAGCATATATTATAGGACGCGGTGTTCGGCGAAGCCCGAAGAGCAGTATCCATGCCAGAGGATTGAGCCATAGAATGTTAAAATTGTACTTGGTGGCATAGTGATTGGATATAAACCACAGGAATATAATGGCCACACTCAGCAGAGCCAGTGATAAATACAGCAGTATGTCAAATATTCTCACATAGGTGCCTCTTTTACGTTCGTACCAGGTGATAATAAGGGCCACTGCCAGCACCAGTGAAAATGCCATAACCGGTGTAACCGGTGTACGCTGCGGCGGGGTGAGGGTAGATGGCAGCAAATAGCCTTGGCGGGCAACAATGCCGCCGGCTTTACCCTGATATAGGCAGGTATCGGCCTGATGTTGTATGTCAAAGGGTATGTACATGTATTCCCAGTTATTCAGCTTTTTATCGGTGCGTGCGCCCAGTAGCATGTCTATAGCAAAACGCCACCATAGCAGACTATCGGTATAGGCATAGTACAGTTGCCTGTAGGTGAGCGGCTGCTGCATGTATTGGTGTGAAAATGCGGAGTCGGATATGGATTTTTGTATTATATCACGCACGCGGGTGGCACAATTGTCCCGAAAAAAGTCATAGTGGTAGTAGCGGTTTTGAGGCTTGTAGTTTTCAGCCAGCAGCAGGTAGAGCTTGTTCTTTTCCTGTAGGGTCATATTCAGTTCCTGTTCCATTACACTGCGGCCCTCGTATTGATAGCCCCACACAAAGGACGGTGTGGGTTCGGCTGCCAGCATGTAGGGAAGCTGCCCCATGAAGAATTTAAGGTAGAAATGCGGCTCGTCAAAGTCGAATACGCCGTAGTTGAAGGTAACATCCATGTTCAGACTGTCATCTTGTATTCTTATGGCGCTGTGACCAAACGATTCATAAAAATCCAAGCCCGGTCCGCAGGTGAGTATGCTCACCTTCGACAGGCTGCTTAGCTGTGCCTGTGTGCTTATTGCCAGCATGCACAATACTGATATTAAGGTTATTTTTTTCATATTTACAATTATATGGTATATATAAAATGCAAAGGTACTACTTTTGCCTGTATGTGGGCGTTGTAGTTCTGCTTTTTTTTTGCCGGCAGGCGGCAAAAATGAAAAAAAACAGGAGCTTTTGAGCTTTGATATTGAAAAAAAAACTACCTTTGCATTTTGTGAGCGGGTGTGGCGTAATTGGTAGCCGCGCCAGACTTAGGATCTGGTGACGAAAGTCGTAGGAGTTCGAGTCTCCTCACCCGCACAAGTTGAATAACGAGGCAGCAGGCCTCGTTTTTTTTGTGTGTACGCTTTATGGAGAATAATTATAAAGTGGCAGTGCATGAAAAAAAATGTTACCTTTGCAACCAAATATATAACAAGTATGCAGGAAACCATTTGTGCCTTATCTACGCCATTGGCTATGGGTGCCATAGCCGTAATACGAGTATCGGGTGAGCAGGCGTTGCCCATAGTGCAGCAGTTGTTTTGCCCCGCTGTGCCCTGCCGCTATGAGCCCCGAAAGGCTTATTTTGGTGAAATAACCGATGGGAACAGGGTACTGGATGAGGTGCTGTGCACCTATTTTAAAGCTCCGCATTCCTTTACGGGAGAAGATATGGTGGAGATAAGCTGTCATGGCTCGTTATATGTGCAAAAACGTATGGTAGAGCTGCTTATAGAGCATGGCTGCAGGCATGCCATGGCCGGTGAGTTTACCCAAAGAGCTTTTTTGAACGGAAAAATGGACCTGTCACAAGCCGAAGGCGTAGCCGATGTAATAGCCTCACGTAGCAGAAGTGCTCATGCTTTGGCTATAAAAGGACTTAAAGGCAGCCTTTCGGCAAAAATAAAGGAACTGAGGCGACAGCTGCTGCATTTTGCAGCCATGTTGGAGCTGGAACTGGATTTTTCGGAAGAAGATGTGGAGTTTGCCAATAGAGATATGTTATGTCAATTACTGCAGGATATAATAAGCCAAATAGACATTCTGCTCCATTCCTTCAGCCAGGGCAATGCAATAAAAGAAGGCATACCGGTGGTAATAGCCGGCAAGCCTAATACGGGCAAGTCCACCCTGCTCAATGCCTTATTGCAGGAGGACAGAGCCATAGTGTCGGATATTCCGGGCACTACCCGTGATACGGTGGAAGAACTGTTCAATATAGGCGGCTTCACCTTTCGATTCATAGATACTGCAGGCATACATCATAGTAATGACCGCATAGAAAACTGCGGTATAGAGCGTGCCAAAAAAAGCCTGCAACAAGCCGATATAGTGCTACTGATGAGTGATGGCCGGCAAGCCAAAGACGCGGAGCAGGATTATGCCTCCCTGCTGGCAAGTGTAGCCGTGGACGGAAAACATGTAATACGTATAGTGAACAAATTAGACCTGCTACCCGCTGACTATGAGCAACATGATGGTGTGCTATATATATCGGCTAAGCATGGCCTGCATATAGATGCCCTGCAGCAACAGCTGCTGAATATAGCCCGCTCTTATGAGGGTGAGCAGGAGGTATTACTGAGCAACGTACGCCACTATGAAGCCCTGTATAATGCTAAGCAGAGCCTGAGTCAGGCACTGGCATCACTGCAGGCACAGGCATTTACCGACTGTGTAGCCATAGACATACGCCAGGGCCTGTACCATTTGGGTGAGGTTACCGGCGAAATATCCAATAATGACATTCTTAATGAAATATTCTCCCGTTTCTGCATAGGAAAATAGACTGATATAAGCCGTCTTTTTTTTAGCAGTAAATATTGCTGCCATACAGGCATTATTAATGTGTCAATCAAAATTTTTTTTTTCTGTTTTTTTTCCATGGGTGTGCCCTGATTTCTGCATTTGGATATTATTTAGTTTTTGTAATTAGCAAAAACAAATAGTCTGTAATAAGAAATACTTAATGTTTGATTTATACTGTTATATGTATTACTTTTATTCTATTCGTTTTTAGTGAATTAAGTATGGGTTATTTGTTGTCAAAAATAAAAAGTTATGGTGTGTGAAGGAATGTTGTATGAATAAGTATACTTTGTTGATAAAAAATAAATAAACAAAATGATTGAATACTTAAAAATTGTATTTTTGTAATTTGTAAATAGATATAAAATGAACGTCTTCGGTTATATAAAATAGGAGTAATATAATGAGCACCAAGTTTTTCAACAACACGGATAATACCCTTTTCGACAAGTTTTGCGGTATTGCGCACAATATGGCCAATTTTGACACTTTCCGCGCTGTCGTCGGATACTTCCGTTCCTCTGGATATTTCAAATTGAGAAAAGAGTTTGAAACTGTTTCCAAAATTCAAATATTGGTTGGCATCAATATAGATCCTCTTTTCAAAAAGCAGAACAAATACATTGTCAATCGTACATTTGACGCAAAAGAGGTTAAGCAGATTTATACAGAAGACTTCATCCAGGAAGTAAAAGATTGTGCCTACGACGCTCTTACCGAACAAGGTATTCTGCAACTTTGCGAGGATATCATTAATGGCAAAGTAGAGATGCGAATTGACAATTCCAAGAACCTGCATGCAAAGTTTTATCTGATGTTGCCTGACGAATACAATGAGAATAAGGACGGCTGGGTCATCATGGGGTCTTCCAACATTTCCAATCAGGGACTCGGACTGTCCGATCCACCCCGCTACGAACTGAACGTTGCAATGAAGGACTACGATGATGTGAAATACTGCAACGATGAATTCGAAAAACTCTGGGCGGAAGCCGTGCCGCTGACCAAGGAAGATGTCATTGCCGCCAAGCAGAAGACACACTTTGCCGACCAGTTGCCTACGCCTTATGAAATTTACATGAAGGTGCTCATCAGTACGTTCGGGATGCAGGTGGAAGATGATTTTTCAATGGAACTTCCCGAAGGGATAGCAAACTTGCGTTACCAAAGCGATGCTGCCATTCAAGGGTATCAGATGTTGTTGCAGCACAACGGTTTCTTCCTGGCCGATGTTGTCGGTTTAGGCAAGACCATCATTGCGACTATGATAGCCAAGCGTTTCCTTGCATCCAACGGACGATATACCCGCATGCTGGTGGTAGCCCCTCCGGCTGTCATCAAAGGTTGGGAAGCGGAATTCAGACGTTTCGGCATCAAGAATACCAACGCACAATTCATCAGCAGCGGCAGCCTTTTCAAAGTAATCAATGAAGAAGACGGCTATTGGGGCCGAAAGGAATTTGACTTGATTATCGTTGATGAAGCGCATAATTTCCGCCATGACCATACCGGTGCATTCGGACACTTGCAGAAAATATGCAAGGCACAGCGGATCAACCGTGGCAGAATCGGCGGACGCAAGAAAGTGATGCTGCTTTCCGCGACTCCGCTCAACAACCGTCCCAAGGACTTCTTGGCTCAAATCCAGCTTTTCCAGGATACTCACAACTGCACCATTGAAGGTATACGCGATTTGGCCGAGCTGTTTGCTCCATGGACCAGAGATTACAATGACTGTCTGAAAAAACGCAAAAAAAATGAAATGACCAATACCGAACTGACAGCCAGAGTAGATGCCATCTATGCCGACATCCGGCAGAAGGTACTCAACAAAATCATGGTTCGGCGTACCCGTACCAATATCCTGCACGTGGAAAGTTACCGGGAAGATTTGGTAAGTCAAGGCATTACATTTCCGACCATGCTTGATCCCATATCGGAAGAATATGAGATGGATACCAAACTGAAAAGACTGTTTTACGACACACTGGATTTGCTGACCGATATTAAAAGCGAAGACAATCCCAAAGGCAAAGGTTTGCATTATGCACGTTACAGAGGTCCTGAATTTTTCACCGGTGATGCAGCCCAGAAACGCGGAGCCCAAGCCCAGCACGCTGCTCAACTTTTGATGGGCATTTTTCTGGTCCACATGGTCAAACGCCTGGAAAGCAGTTTCTACGCATTCAAGAATTCCCTGCACACCTTGCTGAACGTCACCGAAGGAATGATAGAGATGTTTGACAAAGGTAAAATCGTTATCGTATCCAATGTGCAGATTAATGAATTGCAAGAACGCTTCGACAATGATATCGAAAAAATCATTGAATATATATGTGAACATCGGGATTTGAAGGAAGAGGAATTTACCTATGCTCCTTCCGATTTCAAGCCGTGCTTTATTGAAATGTTGAAGGAAGATGTTGGAAAACTGAAAAAACTATGTTCCGAATGGGATGAAGTGCAGACCGACCCGAAAATCGACCGTTTCATCCGACTGTTGAAGGATGAAATATTTGACAGAAGGAATCTGGAGAAAAAAGTGATTGTTTTTTCAGAAAGCGTGGATACTGCAAAATATCTGAAAAAGCAGTTGGAAGCTCATCTGGGACGCAAGGATATTCTCTGTGTCGATGCAGACAACAGGAATCAGTTGTGGAATACCATCAGAACGAATTTCGATGCCAATCTTGCCGAAGAACAGAAGTGCAGCGAATACAATATATTGATTACGTCGGACGTGTTGGCAGAGGGTGTGAACCTTCACCGCAGCAACATCGTGGTGAATTACGATTCACCATGGAACGCTTCGCGGCTGATGCAGCGTAACGGCCGTGTAAACCGTATCGGTTCAAAAGCGGAATTCGTATACAACTATATGTTCTATCCTTCCAAGCAGGGTGATGATGAAATAAAGTTGTACAAAAACGCCTTGATCAAACTGCAGGGATTCCAATCCGCTTTGGGTGAAGATTCAAGAATTTATTCTCACGAGGAAATCGTAAAGGAATTTCAGCTGTTCAACAAGGACGTCACGGATGAGACGGACCGCCTGCTTGAATTCATGCAGGAGGCCCGTCAGCTTTATCGGAACAACCGGGTGCTTTACGACAGAATAAAATCGTTGCCTGCGAAAAGCCGTACCATTCGTGCAAAGGACAACGTTCATTCCGACGGCAGACCATCCGATGCGACCATTGCCTTCCTCACCCGTCCACGGAAAATGGAATATTATCTTGTCCAAGGTGAAGCAGCCAGGCCCATCGCTTTTCTGGATGCAGCGGATATGTTGCGTTCTGAGCCTGATGAGAAATCCTTACGTCTGGAAGATTGCATCGAATTGCATTACGGTCAGGTCCGTGCAGCCATGGATGCTTTCGAAAAAAGTGTGGAAAAAGTGGAGAATACCAATGTCGTCCATACCCGGAGACCTGCGGATCCGACCAATTCCGAAGCACTGAAAATACTGAAGGAAAACAGAATCCATGCCATACAGGAAGGAAACGATGAACTGTCCGGTCAGTGTAACGTGCTGCAAGAATTCGTCATTCAGGGAACATACAACCAGATAGAGGACGAACTCAGACGTGCAAACCGCAAGAATAAGGGACTTCCTATATCCGAAAAACGTGCGATTATGGCTGAACTTATCGCCCGGCTGTATGACGATTATTATCTTGACATTGAAGAAAACGACCCCGCTGCCGAAGAAGCCGAGGCAATAGGCAATATCGGACTTGTAATTTCTGAAACCATCATCTGAAAAACATATCGCCATGTCATATACGAAAGAACAACTTAGGGATATTTTCCGCAAACCCTTCAATGCCGAAGTTTGGAAAAACATTTTATTGGATTTTTTCCATGCCAATGAAATTCGTACCACACCGCAGGATCTCGAATTGGAGAATACCAGCGACAAGGGGTTCTATTTAGGGAAAAACACCACTTCCGAAGGGCTGGAACTCGGTTTCTTCCTTTTTGAGATAAATTCCGGCGACGTGCTTCGCAAACGTGTCGGGCTGAGAAATCTGGTCAAGCCATTTCTCAAATATGATGTAGATGCCGCGATTGCCGTGTTTAACGACAACAAACATTGGCGTTTGTCTTTCATTACCGATTTTGGCAAAACTAAAACCGCTCCCAAACGATTCACCTACGTCTTTGGTGATTCTGCACAATACTACAACACCCCCGTGAAACGGCTCTTCGACTTGCAAAGTAAAGATATTTCCGTCAAAAATCTTTATGACACATTCTCCGTAGAGGCTCTTACCAAAGAGTTTTATAATGAACTCGCTAACTGGTATGCGTGGGCTACCAAGGTGATACAGTTTCCTAATGCGCTGGAAGACGCTTCGGATGACCAAAAATACAATGCCGAAAGTGGCATACGTCTGGTTACAAGACTTATTTTCATTTGGTTCCTCAAAGAGAAGAAACTGGTTCCGGAAGAATTCTTTGACCCACGTAAAGTGAGCCAACTGCTAAAGGATTTCGACCCATCCAAAAAAGCCGGATTGTTTGACCAATATGTATTGGATAGCAAATACTATCAGGCCATCTTGCAGAACCTGTTTTTTGCCATGTTGAATTGTCCGATAATGGAAGATGGCAACTCCTTGCGCGGATTCAGGAAATATGATGAAGACGGCAAGGCTACCGCTACCGGACGCGGAGATTCCCGACTGATGCGTTACAAAGATTATTTTGCGGACCCTGATGCCTTTCTCCAGCTTGCTCAAAAAGTGCCTTTCCTGAATGGTGGTCTGTTTGACTGCTTGGACGACCCGGACAACAAGTTTTACTTGGATGGCTTCTCCGACAACAAGGAAATCCGTAAAACGCTTTGCGTGCCAGACTTCCTCTTCTTTGGAGAGAATAACGACATAGACCTTTCCGAATGGTTTGACGACAGGCAGAAAAAGCATATCAACGTTCGAGGCATTATTGATATCCTTAAAAGTTACCAATTCACCATTGAAGAGAATACGCCTTACGAACAGGAAGTGGCCCTTGACCCGGAATTATTGGGTAAGGTATTTGAAAATCTTTTAGCTTCGTATAATCCGGAAACTAAAACCACTGCGCGTAAATCCACCGGTTCCTATTATACTCCGCGCGAAATCGTGCAATATATGGTGAACGAAAGTCTGGTCGCTTACCTGAAAGAACAAGTGGACGAATCGTTGGAGCAGCAGTATCGGCAACTTTTGGATTACAATGACACGGAAGGACAGATTTCTTTAAATCTTGAACAGAAGAAAAGCATTATGAGTGCCTTGTATCATTGCAAGGTGTTGGATCCGGCCTGCGGTTCGGGAGCTTTCCCTATGGGCATTTTGCAGCAGATGGTGCACGTGTTGTCCAAGTTGGATGCCGACAATACGATTTGGAAAAATGTGATAGAAACCAAACTCGGGCAAGAATTGGCAAGCACTATCGGGCACACGGATGAGGAACGCAGAGAACTGCAGAATGACATTAACCGCAATTTCGACCTCAGCCAGAATGCGCCCGACTATGCCCGCAAACTGTATTTGATTGAGAACTGCATTTATGGTATCGACATACAGACCATTGCCATTCAAATCAGCAAATTGCGCTGTTTCATTTCTTTGGTTGTTGACCAGAAGGTGAACGACAGTCCCGAAGACAACTACGGCATCCGTCCGCTTCCCAACTTGGAGGCCCGTTTCGTGGCAGCCAATTCGTTGATAGGTCTGCGCAATGACTTATCATTGGCCAATACCGAAGCCGTGCAAAAGGTAAGAGAGGAACTGGCCGATGCGAATCACCGCATTTTCAATGCCAAGACATTGAAAACCAAACGTAAATGGAGAAGTAAAGTGAAGGATTTACGGGATACTTTGGTGGAAGAATTAAAACAGACCGGTTTTGTAACAGACGATGATGCTTCCCTCATTGCCTCCTGGGACCCGTTCAATCAGAATTGTTCTTCCCGCTTCTTCGATCCCGAATGGATGTTCGGCTTCAAAAAGTTCGATATTGTGATTGGGAACCCGCCGTATATTAATGCAAATGAATTAAAGAAACAGTTTGGAGTAGAAAAGTATAATAAGTTTAAACGGAATTTTGTAACTGCAAAAGGTACCGTTGATTTTTATGTGTATTTCTTTGAAAAGGGTATCTCATTGTTGAGAAATAACGGCTGTCTCGCTTTTATTACACCAAACAAGTTTCTATGTGCTAATTATGCTGTAGCATTGAGAAACTACTTTATAGAAAATACAATGTTTATAAGTTTTTGGGATGTGTCCGATACGCAATGTTTTAGTGCGTCGGTATATCCTATTGTTTCTATTTTACGAAAATGTTCTAAGCATGAAAAATACATATTTCAAATTAAAACCAGAAATAAAACTTGCATATCCTATGATTCGGAATCACTTACCAATTTGCCTGAAAATATTTGGGGGTTTATTCTTTCCGACAAGATAAACATTGTTGATAAAATCATTTGCAATAGCATCAAAATCACAGATGTCTGCTCTATAAATGCCACATCAACGGCTAATGAAGCAGATAAATTTCATAGTTTCATCAAAGATTCTGGCGATGGTTATAAGATGATTAATACCGGCACCATTGATCCGTATATTTCATTATGGGGAAGTAAGCCTTTAGTTGATAAAGGTTGTAAATTTCTTAAACCATATATCATTAACGATGTAACGGTTTTGGGCGAGTATAGATTCTGCATGTACAAATCTCCTAAAATTATTCTTGCAAAGATGGCAAATAGAATTGAAGGATTTTACGATAAAGATGGAGAATATGCTTCAATTAATACTAATTGTCTTCATTCTATAAAAGTAAATCCAGCTATTTTGTTAGCATGGATTCATTCTAAAGTGTTTAATTTCATATACGAAGTGTTTTTTGATGGTTTAAGAATGGCAGGTGGATACCTTCCTTATTCAGCGCCATATTTATCGTGTATGTATTATCCTATCTTTGAAGAACGTTACGAATCAGAACTTATCTCTCTTGTTGACTGCATCCTCTCCGCCAAGAAGGCGAATCCGCAAGCAGACACGAGCGAGTGGGAGAAGGAGATAGACAAGTTGGTTTATGAATTGTATGGGCTTACGGAGGAGGAAATTAGGATTGTGGAAGGAAAGGAGTAAATTAGAATAAAAATATTAAGCAATGAAATTAAATAAGTTAAAAAATATCGTGCAGTCAGCTCATATAAATTTTCTGTTTGGCTCAGGCCTGTCAAGACCATACTTGAATACATTAGGAAATATTGAGACTTGGTTAACAGAAGTTGAAAGTATTAGTGATGATAAAGTTAGAGACATTGTAAAAACTTCTTTGTATGTAAAATACTATTTAGAAGTAATGGAACCGTGTTTGGAATCTAAAATTAAAGCAAAAGGTGATGATTACAAAAAAGTATTGGACCAATATGAAGAGTTTATTAGCTACTGGAACACTATCATTGCAAAAAGGAACAATGGTTTGATTGACAAACAAATTAATATTTTCTCTACTAATATTGACACATTCGTCGAACAAGCTGCGGAAAATACTGGAGTTGAGTTTAACGATGGGTTTAAAGGTCATATAACTCCAATCTTTAGAGAAGACTGTTTTACCAATGTTGTGACAAAAGTTAGTCCGATTTTTCAAAATACATCATTGATTCCAATTTTCAACTACTTAAAGATGCATGGTTCAATCAACTGGAAATCAAATGAGAATCAAGTTCTTTATGATAAAGACCTGTCTAAAATCAAAGAACTTTCGAATATGGCAAACAAATTGGATAAAAGTCAAATAGTCAAGGATTTCAAAGAGGAGGATACCATAAAAGAGATTGAAGCAAAAGCAACTAATATAAAAAACGGACCTGGATATAGTCCAAGTGCTGACTTCAATGGTTTCAAAGAGAAGTATTCAGATTTGATAATGATAAACCCTCGGAAGGCAAAGTTCAGAGAATCTGTGCTTGAATTGCATTTTTATGAGCTCTTGAGATTGTTTTCAAATGCACTGGAAATGAACACTACGCTACTTTTAGTTGCTGGATTTTCATTTGCAGATGAGCATATCGCAAAAATCACTCTTCGGGCTGCCAATGCTAATCCGACACTGCTTGTAATCGTTTTCGCTTTTGATAATAAAGCAAAAGTGCAAATAGAATCCAATCTCAAGAAAGCAGGTTCGTTGAATAACAACAATGTTCTTGTGCTTGATCCAGATACATATAAGGATTCTCAAGAAGATGATGATAAAAATAGATTCAAAGATTTAACGCATTTTGATTTTGAGTCTTTGAATAAATATGTTTTTAAGGAAATTGAAGCTCTTGCAAAATAATAGGGTATGGATGATGCAATAGAAAAAGATTTGCAAAAACAAGCTATCTTTAAGATAGGCGAGGTCTATTCTGTAGACGGAAGAACTGTTTGTGTCAAAGTTGATAAGAACAAGAATTTGTCTCATTTGTTATTTCAAGGAACGCTTATTAAAAATGTTTCTGTTGGTCATTATGTCAAAATTCTAAAGGGTTTTATCAGCATAATTGCCAAAGTTGAAAGCGAAAAAATAAAAGAGGAAGTTGTCCCTGATAAGTCCTACTATAACAAGGAAGATTCCGTTCAACGGATGCTTGTTGTGAAATTAATTGGCTATTTTGAGAATGGTGAATATTGCAAGGGTGTAAAAGAAATGCCATTGATAGGCAATGAATGTGTGCTACTGGATAATAAGGAATTTTCCTACATTCACAAATTTGCTTCAAGTAAAGAACCAACTATTTCGATTGGAAATTTGTTGGTAGATGAGAGTGTCCCTATTGAAATTAGCATTAATAAATTGTTCTCTAGCCATATCGGAATATTTGGAAATACGGGAAGCGGCAAAAGTTATTCTTTGGCTAACATATACAAAAAACTGTTTGATAAAATTGGCAGTAATCAAAAATTCAAACAAAACGCAAAGTTTTTGTTGTTTGATTTTAATGGTGAATATTCTCCAAATGATGTCATTATTAACGATAAAAAATCATATATTTTGTCAACGAGAGATTCTATTGGTGGAAGCAAAATTCCATTGGCAAAAGATGACTTGTTGAATCCAGAATTGTTTTACATTCTTGCTAGTGCAACGGAAAAGACACAACAACCTTTTATAAAAAGGACCCTTGAACTTTATAAAAAGGTTCAAAATGCTGATGACCCAAATAACTATATGAAAGGAATTCTTAAACGATTAGTGGAAGGCGTTGTGTGTATGGCCGATTATAGTAGGGCTAAATTGCTTCTTGATTATTTTGGAGATATATTTCCTCCCCAGAGAAATCAAAACAATGAGGAAATCGGTTTGTTGTCAGACTTGCAGTGGCACAGTAAAAATTCGACTTTTTATACAGAAAAGGATGGTGAAAAAAGATATTTCAATGCGGATGATGGTAAGCGATACATCACTCAATTAGTGTTGTACAAAGCTGTAGATTCATACATTGAAGATGCTGATTTTTTGACAACAATTATAAAGTATTTGTATGTGCAGTTGATTCAGGATGTATTAAATAATAGAGCGGCTAATGAACATATTGCACCGGCCATAAACAAACTCAAAAGTCTTTCAAAAGATTTTGATAAAGTTTTTGAGATTACCGATAAAGAAAAAGAAATTTGGGATGGTAAAAACTTTGTCGTAATTGATTTGGACAAGGTCAATATAAGCATGAAGAAATTGATACCTTTACTTATTTCTTACAAGTTATATTCATACCATAAAACTAAAAAAGCTGGTGCCCTGTCCGAATCATTAAATATCATTGTTGATGAAGCTCACAATATTCTATCTTATGAATCTTTACGGGAAAGCGAATCTTGGAAGGATTTTAGACTTGAGACTTTTGAAGAAATCATAAAAGAAGGCCGTAAATTTGGTGTGTTTTTAACGATAGCCAGTCAGCGTCCATCTGATATTTCTTCAACAATTATTTCTCAATTACACAACTATTTTATTCATAGATTGGTGAATAATAGAGATTTAGAGATGGTTGAAAAGGCAATTTCATATTTAGACAAATTATCTGTTGAATCATTGCCGATACTTCCTGTTGGTGCCTGTGTATTGTCTGGAATTATTGCTGATTTGCCCGTTATTATTCAAATGGATAAATTAGATAATAGCTCTAAGCCCGTTAGTGACAATATTGATTTAATTGATAGTTGGATAGATGGTAATGCTGTTCTGAATTGATTATACAGTCACCTTATATTTGCGTTATCCAATATCTTTCTCAGAAGATTGCGTCAACCCAATGTAGTGATGATGTAAAAAACTCAGATAAATCCAAATATCGGTATTCTTCTATGAAATACACTGAAACACACTGCATCGGAGCAAAATATCTGTGAGTTGCACTTTGGTGAACTCTGTGCGCCATGGAAACCATCTTGTGCCAGTGCGAGTAGTGGAAGGATGATGGAAAATAAAAAGTGTGGCAAAATTCCGAGCATATTGAAAATAATTGTACTTTTGCCACGGAAATAAAATTACAGTAAAGCGCATTAAATATTTTATTATGAATCATATAGTCGGAAACAACCTTGCAAAATTTCGTAAAGCAAACAGATTTACCCAAGAACAAATGGCTTCGTTTTTAGGTATTCAGCGCTCCGCCTATTCCAATTATGAATTGGGGGAACGGGAAGTTCCTCTCGATATTTTGGAAAAAGCCGCGGCACTGCTGGGGTGCAAACTCAGCCTCTTTTACGAAGAAGATGCTTCTTTGGTTGACAATATGCTGGTT
>JAZLLK010000048.1:0-2362 GCA_045598105.1 Bacteroidales bacterium
CATCATCACCATACACGTTGTAGAATTGCATATAGGATATTTCCTCACTGCTTGCTATATGTAATTGGTCGGTTGCCGGCATGGGGTATATTACCACATCGGTTTTGCCGGTGGTGCCGCATTGTACGGCTATGGGTGAAATTGCTTCGGTGGTGCCGTCTATATCGGTTTGTCGCAGGCGGTAATACATGGTTTTATTGGTGATATTATCGGTCATAAAACTATAGTCCTGCCTGAAAGCGGAGGTGCCGGCGCCCTGTACGCGGGCAACTTCGGTGTAGTGGACGGCATCATCACTGCGCTCTAAGGTGAAGTACTCATTATTGGTTTCGGTGGCGGTGCTCCATGTAAATTGTATAGCATTATCCATACATTTGGCTTGGAAGGCTATAAGTTCTATAGGCAACACCACGGCCGACAGGTCGGCATAAGGAACGGGGAAACGCTTAATAAGGGTTCCGTCGGGTGCATATATGGCCGATTCATCCTCATTGGTAGGCACATGTGTCCAGTCAAAACTTTTACCTTCCGGCACGTTATTGAATACTATGGGTATTTCTATTATCAGTTTTTGCCCGTCAGGAGCATTAGGACCGCACCAGTGCTCACTGAAATTAAACCCGTTTACATTAATGGTTTTATTGCTGTCGGCAAAGCTTATACTCACACTGTTATTTTCCTGCGGATCGGAAAATGTTGCGTTTGCGGCATCATAATTGGCTGTATATACTTTTATATCGCTTGTATTTGTACCTTCCGGAAGTTTAAAATATTTGGTAAGTACATCTTTCACTACGGTGTTTTCGTTTAACCCATTCAGTATAGCGCCACCGCTTGGAGTTTGTTTGGCTATGTTTTCAAATACGCTTGTTAAGCCTTCGGAGGAAGTAACATAGAAGAAATAATCACCGCTTGCGGAATCACTGCCGGGAGCATCCAGTGCGGTAGCCGACGGATATTTGGAAGAAACATAAGACATATAATTATATATACTCTCGTTACAGCTGTCCAAAAGGCCTACCGTATATATTACGGCACCGTCATCTTTCAGTGCCTTTGCGGCTGCTATTGCATTATTGGCTACGCTATCACTGAAGCTGTTTGTATAAGTAGGCACACCATCGGTGAACATTATCACCACTTTATTCCTTTTTTGTATGGTGTCACCCGGCACATAGTCCGGGTTACCGGACCCGAATATATATTTAACCTTATTCATACCGTAATCTACAGCAGTAGCTCCTACCACATTTATATTATTTATTGCGTCCTTTAGGGAATTTACACTACCGGCATTGCTTACATCTTTTAGATTTTTTATTACCTGCGCACCATTCACTGAGGAATACAGCCAGCGAAAAACAGTTGAATCAACATTCTTATAGGACTCTACAGGCATAGTGCTGCTATACCAGAACCCTTCTTTGCCATAATACTTACTTACCGTCACGAGAGCCATAGTGTCTTTAACAAAATACTTATAGGAACCGCCTTGGTATGTTGAATCAACATTCTTATAAGATTCTACGGGCGTATTAGCATTATACCAAAATCCTGTTTTTCCGGAATACCTGTATGCAGGTACTGTTCTTCCGGTATCTTTTACAAAATACGTATATGTAGCTCCTAAGGTATCATTCAACAATACATCTCCTTCCTCTAAGGAAGATTCCGAAATATAATACAGGGGCGACCCGAATTTAACAAGGGATATTTTATGGTCCACACTGTTCTTTACAGCCGAATCAGCTACCACATCTATAAAATTACAAACCGCATTTTTTAATGCATCTACCTTAAAATCATCCTGTCTATACAATGTTCCTGTCCAAAGCACTTCACTATCGCTTAAATCAAAAGCTTCATCAGAAGACGCAACATAAAATGTATCGTATGCATTGGCAACCGGATTAGTTGTAACAGGACCACTTTTTGTCAAATAATAATTTATATCATTCTTAGTAAAATATAAAACAGCCTTATTGACACGAAAACCACCATTCTTCAATGACATACAACTACTTCCTCCCTCATAATCAACACTATAATAAAGTCCGTCTTCATCCAAATAACAATAAGGAGCATTAGAATTATTACATTCTAATATTGTATTCTTACTATAACCTTGTTTAAAGGCCTTATATTCACACGCAGGTGTCGGATGCCCCATTGACCCTGATACATCCAATACCAAAACTATGTCACAGGGTGTTTGTTCCATGGTTTCGGTAATAACCACCTCGCCGGTGGCATAAGCCTCCAGGGTGAGCTTGCTTTGGGTTGTTTTATCCCATATTTGGTTGGCCACGGTTTTATTCAATACTATGCCGTCGTTTTGAGCCATGGCAGCTACGCCGGTAAG
>JAZLLK010000049.1:0-124759 GCA_045598105.1 Bacteroidales bacterium
TGTAACACCACAATAGAAGAACGCTTTAGGGCAGACCTGCAGCAGTTAGTATCCACCGATGCACCTGTGGACATGCCACCCTTAATGGATGTAAATACTTTACAGGCAACGGGAACACCTAACGACATCTTCTACTACCACACCAACCACCTCGGTAGCACCGCCTTCGTAACGGATAATAACGCCACTGTGACCCAAGGCTTCCTCTACGCACCCTTCGGTGAAATAACCACCGAGTACAATGTCGGCTTTGCCAACGGCATAATGCCCAAATACGCCTTCACCGCCAAGGAACTGGACGAAGAAACGGGAATGTATTATTACGAAGCCCGCTACTACAACCCGCCGGTGTTTGTGAGCCGGGATCCGTTGTTTGAGAAGTACTTTTGGATGAGCCCGTACGCGTATTGTGCGAACAATCCGATGAAGTATGTGGACCCGAGTGGAGAGGAAGTGGAATATAATTCAATGTACGATCGGTTTGTGGTCTTTTCCGAAAGAGTTTTTAATTCAAGTTTTAGAAAAATGTTTTCAATTCTAAAAAAGTCGGAAGAAACATATGTGTTTAGGAATAACAATGAACATAATAATAGTTTTACAACAGATGGAAATAAATTGTATATCAATTATTCTATAAATGATAACGGAGAGTCTAAAAAAGATGGTCAAACTATTTTTACTTATTTACGGCATGAGACGACGCATGGGGTTCAGTTTGAATATGGAGAATTAGGGTTTATGTACAATAAACAGGATAACTATTGGATGCCTATCAACTATGATATTATGGATGAGTATGAAGCCAATAATAATCAAAATTATGGATTTAGATGGAATACAATTGACAAGTCTACACGTGATATTTGGACAAGAAAAAGTACAACTACAGAAAATAAATTTGATGCCTTAAAAAAGGCATATCCTCTTCTTCCGTTAGGACCTTTGGAGAATACAAATACGAAAAAATGTAAAGACACTAAGTGTTATGCTCTCCCGCATAGACAAAGACTTTCATATGGGCAAAGTTATAATATAGAAGCAGTAGATTTGGTAAAATATCCATTATTTGAATGGTTTCCTCTTGATATTTGCAAAAATGACACCATTTTTGCATTAAAAATATTTTCCAACAAAGATTCTGTTGTATATTGTGATACAAATATTTACCTTTGTAATAAATGGTGGATACAAATATCTAGTAGAGAATATCCTATTATTATTCGCCGCTATAAAAAGGTTCGTTCTTCTTTGGAATATACTCTTTTAGAAGGAACCTTATTTATTGCAGATCGTGAAGTGAAATGCAAACAAATGCGAGTATATAATAATGATTTTAAATTATGTGAACGATATTTTAGAATCGGTTCTATAGCTTATGCGAGTGGTAAAATATCATATCCTAAAAAAAAGATAAAAAAAAGAATATTGAAAGCATCTGGTAAGTTTTTGAATCAAAATTATATATTCTAAAAAATTAAAGTAATTATTTTTGTAATATGAATTTAATCAGTAATTTATCGCTTGTTTGCCGAATTTAAGTCACAAATGTAACTTTTTGGTTAAACTATAATATACCCCAAAATCCAGACCAATAGAATAAAGGAAAAAATACTTTTGCTTTGATAAAATAACCATGAATAAAAAAACATCATATTACTCTTTGCCATAACAAAAAAAATACTACCTTTATAAAATGAAAATGAGGACAAATATTTACACGGTTTTGAGTCCAAACGAAGCAAAATTTTGCGTCGCTACAATAATAAATAACAATGGTATTGAAATTATAACCATCCATATAGGTGAAAACAGTGTAGATATATGCTTAAATAATATAAATTGTGTACAATTATGTAATGAACAAGCAGCAGAACGCTTTAGGGCAGACCTGCAGCAGTTAGTCTCCACCAATGCACCTGTGGACATGCCACCTTTAATGGATGTAAATACTTTATAGGTAACGGGAACCCCTAACGACATATATATTATTATCACACCAACCACTTGGGCTCAACCGCATTCGTATCCGTCCAAAACCGCACCGTGACCCAAGGCTTCCTCTATGCTCCCCATGGAGAGATTACCACGGAGTACAATGTTAATTTTGGTAACAATATAATCCCCAAGCACTCATATACTGCCAAGGAATTAGATGAAGAAACGGGCATGTATTATTTTGAAGCAAGATACTACGCCCCGCCGGTGTTTACCTATACAATGGCGAACCTGTAGCATGCGTGAATAAATGCCTGTTGAAGGTGTATATAATGCCGATATGAGCATATAATATGCGTGTTGTTAAAAAAAACGAATATCCGCAATACCATATGAAAAAAATAGTGTACTTTTGCATTTTTATAAGTAAGCATAAGTATAATTTTCGGCTTATGCCTGTAGGTGTATGTGGCGTTTTAGTACATGTGTGGCATAAGCAATAGTATAATAATACATTTATAAGGTATGAAACAATATTTTACAGCCATGCTTATTATCTGTATGGCTTATATGGTAAGTGCTCAAAGCATGCACACGTATATGTATGTGCAGCGTGACACGCAAAATATGTATATGGATGTGTATATGCCTCAAGGGACGCCTAAGGCCTGCGTGGTGTATGCTTTTGGCGGAGGTTTTATGACGGGTAACCGTAACGGAAAGTTTGAAGTTGCTTACATGCAGGCATTGCAGCAACATGGATATATGGTGGTTGCTTTTGATTATCGCTTGGGGCTTAAGGGTAAGCAGGTGAATTCATTAAGTATTAAGCCTGTGGAGCAGGCTATCCATATGGCCGTGGAGGACTTGTATGCAGTCATAAATTATCTTATCATCCATAAGGATGAGTGGCAACTGGATACATCGGCCATAGTGTTGGCAGGTTCCTCGGCAGGAGCTATTACGGTGCTACAGGCCGATTATATGCTAAGTAGAAATATGTCTATATCGCAGGTGTTGCCCGGAGATTTCCGCTTTGCAGGCGTTATTTCTTTTGCAGGGGCCATATTTTCTCGTGAGGGCCGAGTGAACTATATGCAAGAGCCCGCACCGGTGTTCTTTTTGCATGGAATGAACGATAAACTGGTGAATTATAAAAAAATACAATTGTTTAATATAGGGCTTTTCGGCACCAATAGTCTGGTAAAAAGGTTTAAAAAATTTAACTATACCTATCAGGTATATCGTTATGAAGGTTACGGGCACGAAATAGCCGCTGCCTGTATGGTAGAGTTGCAGTCGGTAACCAATTTTATTGATAATATAGTACTTAAGCATACTTCTAAACAAACTGATGCCGTTATAAATTGTCCTTCCATTCCGCATTGGAACAACATAAGGCCTTCGGCCTTGCATAAAAGTGTGGAAAAGTAGGTGCATGGTGAGGCGTTAAAAAACAAATGATGAAATGGATTGTCGGGAGTGAACATTGTTTACGGACATTATTTATACATGTTATTGTAATTAGCCATTTAAGTGTTTATGATTTGTATAGGTGTGTCCCATAACAAACTTATTTAATCTAAAAAAATGGTATAATCTTTGTTATTTATAATATGAATGTTTGTATTTTATAAATGAAAATAAAACGTATAGCAGTAATATTACCAAGTAATAATCCGCGTTGGAGTGTTGCAAAATACGGCACGCTCCTTAACGAATATCTTAATAGAAATGGTTACAATTCAGAGTTGTGTGTAGCCGTTAATAGCATGCCTGCTCAGCCATATGTGTTTGTATTTGGTGATACACGTTCTAATGCTTATCACAATAAAATGTGGCAGAAAAATGGCGGAGATGGTTGCTATTCGGTTACGGCTACAAAGCGGTTACTAAAGCGATTAAGGGAACGCAAAGTGGACACTATTTTTATTGTTCTTTTGCATCATGCTTTTGTTAATCATAAAATGCTGTTTGACTACATTAAACAGGAAGGCATTCAACTTGTATATGTTATCATGGATGAAACGGTATATACGGGTAAATGCCGGTTTAAACATGAGTGCATAGGTTATTTGCAGGAATGTGTTAACTGCCCTAAAGAAGACGAATATCCGGTGGCTTCTATTCCAGGTTCGGGTTCACGACAATATCAAATGAAAAAGCAGTGCTATCAGGGATTGAATAATGTATTGTTTGTAGGGTGTCAGTCCGTACTTGATGAGGCCGTGAAGTCACCATTGATGAAGGGTTTTAAAATGATAGTGGGTGACCATGGTGTAAATATGGATATATACCAACCGCGAAATACTGCCCGTTTGCGTAAGGAATTGAATATTGCAGAAGATAAAATTGTGATATTGAGTAATGTAGTGTATGATGGTATGGTGCATATACGCAAAGGTGCCCCCTATTTCCTTGAGGCTGCGCGGCACTTTGAGAATGATGACCGCTTTGTGTTTATTCATTTGGCTCATGATGCGGAATATCCTAATTTGCCTAAGAATATTATTACCCGTCCATTTATTAATGATCAGGTTCTTATGTCGGAATACTATTCACTGGCCGATTTATTTGTGTTTCCGAGTATCGCTGATGTATCAGCATTTACCTGTTCTGAAACCATGAGTTGTGGTACGCCTATTCTTTGTTTTGATATTTATGGCAACCGCTATGAAGGGCCTGAAGATATTGTTACTTGCGTAGAGCCTAAAAATGTGAATAAGTTGGTGGAAGTGATAGCCGGAACAACGCGGAAAACGCAGCAACGTATAGATTACATTCGTGCTTATGCTGAAAAAAGGTTCAATCAGGAACGCATATTTGACAAAATTATGACAGAGGTGAGAAAAATAAGGTAAATAGGATATATGGAGTCTTTATTTGTTAAGGAATTACTGCATACCGCATATCAATACGAGAATAAATCAGCCATTGTAGACAATAATGGTAAACGAGGCACCACGTATGGAGAAATGCTTGCATTGGCCGGCAAAGTATCTTTTTTTATAAAGCAGAAAAAAATTCCGGTGCATTCGTTTGTGTGTATTCAAATGTTTGATAGTATGGAGTTTATGGCGGTTGAATTTGGCGTGTGGCTTGCACAATGTGTAGCAGTTCCTATTGGCATGAATTCACCACGAAAGCGTGTTGAAACAATTATGCAACATTGTAACAGTCCTATACTTATTGATGAAACAATTATACGTGTTATTAATGATATGAACAATGTGTGTGTACAGGAATATGTTGTACCTCAGTCATGTGATAACGCATTGCTTATATATACTTCCGGCAGTACGGGCATTCCTAAGGGAATTTTGCATACATTTGAGTCTTTTGATGTAAATTATCCTCATTTTGGAGGAATAGCCTGCCCTTCACCGGAGCAGGTATTCGGTAACGCAGCACCTTTTTATTTCATTGCTATAGTTTTCATGTATGACATGCTGAGAGCAGGTGCTACTGTTCATATTTATGCTGATAATGTAAAAAGTGATGTTGATATGTTACAACAGTATATATTGGCACACGATATCACTGTGTCTTATATCAGCCCTGCTGTTTTATTACGTTTCCGTAATGTATCACCACAATTGAAAGCCGTAGTTACGGCAGGAGAAAAGCTTACTACTCAATGTTCACGGGACGGCTATGTGCTGTATAATCTTTACGGATTATCAGAAACAGCCGGTACTGTAACAACTTGTGCCATTGGAAGTGAATCGGTAAAAAATGTTCCATTAGGCAAGTGTAATCCGGGAGTAGAGTATCGTATTGTGGATGAAAATGGAAGTGATGTTGCATTAGGTAAAGAAGGTGAACTTTATCTCCGCGGTTCGTTTTGCAAAGAATATTATAAGGATGTCAAACTTACTAAAACATTGTACCATAATGGTTGGTTGTCTACCGGTGACATAGTAGAACAAGGGGATGACGGACTTCTTTATTATAAAAATCGTAAAGATTGGATGGTAAAAGTAAACGGTCAACGGGTAGAACCCGGAGAAGTTGAAGCGGCAATTTGCAAAATGAATGGTGTACATAATGTTATTGTTAAAGGATTTGATAATGGTAAAGGTAGCCAATATTTGTGCGCTTTTTATATAGCGGACCACGATATAGACACAAAAATATTCTATGCACATCTTGACAGGCTTATTCCTATATATATGCATCCGACATTGTTTGTGAGAATGGAGTCATTTCCTCTAAATGCCAATGGTAAAATTAATCGGATTGAATTAATTGCTCCAAAGATAAACAATGCTGATATAGAACAGCCCAAAAACAATAGAGAGGCCTTTTTAATGGAAATTGCCCAAAAAGTATTGGGCTTTAACAATTTTGGTGTGTCTGACAATTTGGTTAATTTGGGCATGGATTCCATAACCGCCACTAAAATGGTAAGTATGGCTGCGCAACAACATATTTTGCTAAAAGTAAACGATTTACGATTGCACCCAACTATTAGGGAACTTGCCAAAAGTAAAATGTCACTGCTATATTGGTATCAGCCTTATCAAAAGAATAAACCTGTATTGGTGTTTTCATGCGGTATTATTGGTGCTAAGCAATTGGAACAACGAATGCAAAGCCTATATGAATATTACAACATATTGGTTGTAGAACCGTTTTTTGAGCATTATATGTACATAGCAGGATGTGATGAAGCTTTCGAAGACATAGTAGGCCTTTATTATGATATAATGGATATCATGATAGAAGATAAATCGAAAATTATCGGATTTATTGGTTTTTCATTTGGCGGAACTATAGCTTATGCTTTGGCTCAAATGCTTTTTCAGGAAACAGGTAAAGTAAGTAGGGTGGTGTGCGGAGACTCCCCGCTATGTTTTAGTCCATATACCAAATTGACTCCTGCTCAGGAAGTAGAGGAAATAAATAAGATAATATCTCGTAATGAGGAAGAAACGATTATGAGTGCTAAAATCATATTCAATGGTTATCAGGCTGTTTTACGGCTTATGTCTAATTGGGCTGCCACTCCTTCCTCGTCTAAAGTACTTCTGTTTCATTGTGTACATGAGGAATTTGGCAACTTGCCACGTATATATGATAAATGTGTTAAGCATTTGACTATAGTGAATGTGGAAGATGAACATACGGAATTTTGCTTGGATAGCAACCGTGTGTGGCATGAGTTTACCATTAACCATACATTGAGTTTTTTTAGCTGATAAATAGCAACAGATATACGCTATGAGAAATCAAAACCGAAATATGTTTCTTACCAATAGGGCAATGAATAGTTTTCTAAAGGCATCAATACTTACCATGTGCGTGTCTTCGTTGAATACTATTGTTGATGGTATTATTGTTGGCCAAT
Organism: Bacteroidales bacterium; assembly: GCA_045598105.1. Taxonomy (GTDB): domain Bacteria; phylum Bacteroidota; class Bacteroidia; order Bacteroidales; family WCHB1-69; genus UBA1205. The sequence continues at coordinate 7,286 of JAZLLK010000049.1, forward strand.
TTGTAGCACCTGAGGCTTTAGCAGCTATCGGTTTGTATGCTCCTTTTGTACAGATACAGTCAGCATTTCTAATGCTTTTTTTATTTTCAGCTACAAGTAGAATAGTATATTATATAGGTGAGCGTGATTACAAAACAGCCGGTAGTTTTATGTCTGTTTCAGCCACGATGCTGATTATTGTTGGCATGGTATTGAGCATTTTTGCCGTTTTTTGTACCGATTGTTATGTAAAGCAAGTGTGCTATGATGATACTGTGAAGCCATATCTTCATATCTATTTTCAAATAGTAGGAGGCGGTACTATTTTGTTCTTTTTGTCGCAAATGTTCAGCGAAACGGTAAATATTGATGGTCGTCCGTTGTTAAGTGCAGTCGTGGCAGTCATATCGGTAGTATGTAATATAGGCATGGATTATTTATTTGTAGCCGTATTAGGTTGGGGTATTGCAGGCTCTGCTGCAGCTACTGTAATATCCTGTGCGGTAGTTATATTGCTATTGGGTTACAATTATGTGTTTACGGGAAAGTGCTCATTTAATATTCATTTGTTCCGTTATTTTTCTATGTCTGTACTCAAACAAATTTTAAAACCTGGAGCAGGCATGGCCGTTACAGCTGTGTTTAGTACTATATATATATATATATTTAATTATAGTACACAGCAATGTTGTGGTACAAAAGGATTATTTGCCCTATCTGTGGGCATGATTTTGTATAATACATGCACAGGCATAGCTATAGGAATAGGCCGTTCAGTTGCCGGTGTAGGCGGATTTCTTAAGGGACAACACGACTGGGACGGTTTTTGTCATGTAATAAATCGTTCATTGGTTATTACCTTTATATGTGGTGTGGGCGTTGTGTTAGGTGTGATATGCAGTGGTAATTTATTGGCAACTATATTTGGCGCTAGTACTATGGAATTAAAGTGCTATACAAGTCAGGCACTGCGTATATTTATATGGATGATTCCGTTTTCTATGTTGATAACCCTGTTAATGTTTATTTACCAAACGGGAATGAAAATTATCCTTATTCCCATTCCGATTGCCGTTTTGTCAGTGGTAGGGGTGATAGTATTGTTGTCATGGCCTCATATTATGTCGCCTCATACTTTTTGGTATGCATTTCCTGTTTTAGCAGTGCTTGCTTTATTTGTAATATATATAATAAGTGAGTGTGTACGAGGTGGTAATAGCATGCTTTATCCATTTACCCATGCACCCCGACAGCATAATTCTGAAAAAGAGTCATTGTTGCAGTTATCGGTACTTACCGATAAACAGGATCTGATTCAAACACTTTACGCATTAAGAAATTTTCTTAATGAACAACATGTTAATGCTGATGTACAAAATAGAATTATGCTGTGTGTGGAAGAAACACTTCTCAATATTAATGAGTATGCCGGAATAAAAGGTAATCATCATTATTATGATGTGGTGATGCGTGTGAATGGTTACGGAACGCAGGTTGTGATTAAGGATGACGGGTATGCTTTTAATCCGTTAATTGTTAAAGAAGAAAATCGCGGACTAGGATTGAAAATTTTAATGGGTGTGTGTAAATGTGTTGATTATCAGTATATGTATGGACAAAATATGGTCTTCTTACAATTTTCTAATGAATAAAATGTTACTTAAAGCTGTTTTTTTTGATATAGATGGAACACTTGTCCCTTATGACACGCGTAGCATGTCACAGGCAGATATTATAGCAGTAGAAGCCTTACGGGATCGTGGTGTCTTAATATTTATAGCCACAGGGCGGCATATTGAAGATATTAATAATATCCCATTTGCAGTGCATGGTGCTGTGTGTAACAATGGTGCATTAACATATATTGCTAAACAAGATTGTGCTTTTGTAAGCGAAGCATACAAATTTACCTTGGTTGACAGGCATCCTATACCACAGGAACAGGCTGTGAAAATTGCTCAAATCGTTGAAGAAAAACAAATACCTACAGTGGCAACATTGTTATCAGGTGCCATTATAAGCCGATATACTCAGGCAACACGTAGTTTTATGAATAAGGTTAATATGCCTGTGTTTAAGGTAGAACATATAGTAAAAGCAGTAAAAAATGAATCAGTTTATTCGTTTTGTCCGTTTGTAACACCGGAGGAAGAATCTCAAATTTTTAAAAGTTGTTTGTATGGTCTTGACACCCCAAGGTGGTGTAGCGAATTTTGTGATATTAATGTGCACGGGTTAGACAAAGTTATAGGCGTAAAAAAACTGGCTGATATGTTTATGCTTAATTCTACTGAAATTATGGCTTTCGGTGATGGTAATAACGACATTAACATGTTGAAATACGCCGAGGTAGGAGTAGCAATGGGAAATGCTTCCGATGATGTAAAAGCAGTAGCAGACTTAGTAACCGATTCGGTGAATAATTGCGGTGTGAGTCAATTATTATCATCTATGTTTGCCTAACAATTTTTTTTTTAACCATTCTGTTTGTGTATATAACAAAAAATAAAGATACTCTGTGCAAAGAGTATCTTTATTTTTATTAAGAAAGAAAATCTTATGTCTATTTAAGTTCCATGGAACTCTTATTTACGTTCACTATATCGGTACCACAGGTAACGCCGTTGATGGTGTTTTGTTTGGTAACAAATACTATTACTTCCATATCTTCCAATACTGTTTGAATACTGCCAAGGCCAAGGGTTGAAGGAATGGTATAGGTGAAGGTTTTGGAGTACAGGCTGTTTTTTCCGGTATTGGGTATTACTTCGCCCCATGCACCGGTTATCATTTTTCTCAGCATGTGGTTGTGGGTGTAGTTACCTTGGTTATCAACGTGTTCAGGATATAAATCGGCAGCTCCGCTTTGAGGTCCTTTAATGTTATTTTGTATCAATGCTATATTGATAAGTGAGGTTTCGGTGGTGAGGTCGGTAAAGTAGCCCTGTACATGTACGGTGAGCTTACGTGTAGCCTTTTCTATAGTGGATTCGGCGGCTATATTCATGTAGGCGGGCTGTGTGAGTAGCTCTTTGGCACATGATGAAAAATTACCTCTTCCTACGGGATAGGGGTCAGATTTAATATTCCATTCGTTGCGGCCTACATAGCCTGCGGGGAATCCGCCACCGGATTTAAATACATTGAATATGGCATCACCTTCCTCTGTTTTATAATTAGGGGTATTGTTGGCATAATTACCACAGTGAATGTTAATGCTGAATATTTTGCCGGGATTGGCAGCTACCAGTTCATCACATATTTTGTGCCCTTCAGGGCAGTATACGCAACCTATACCGGTAATTTCTTCTATGAGTACGTTTTTGTGCTGAGGGAGAGTGTCTACAAAGATTCTTTCCTTATCTTCATTGGGTTTACATGCTGTAAATGAAGCTAAAAAACAAAGGCCGATAACGGATATTAATAACTTTTTCATACTGTGAGGTGTTTGTTTATTTATAAGTTAATTACTAAAATTTGCTTTTGCAAAATTAATAAAAATTTACATGCAAGGTAATAAAAGCAAATTTTTTTTTTTAAAATTTTTTACATCGGTAAAAAAGATAACCCTTATGCGGTGGTAGGAACGCGTTATAGCGGAAATATTTACCTGTAATATATGTAATGGTAAGTGGAAAAATGCTACCTTTGCAACTACTTTTTTTAAGCACATAAGCATGAACGGAGATAAACGATTATACGATATATTAGATAGTTTGGACATAGAATATGAGTATTTGGAGCATCCGGCTGCCCCTACAATAGAAATAGCTAAGCAGTATTGGGCCGGCCATGATGCTACCCATTGTAAGAACCTGTTTTTTCGCAATCATAAGGGTAACCGGCATTATTTGGTGCTGCTTGATTGTAATGAAAATATGGATATACATGCTATAGAAAAAATACTTAAGCAGGGTAAGCTCAGCTTTGCCTCACCTGAGCGTATGCATAAATATTTGGGCGTACAGCCGGGCTCGGTAACGCCTTTTGGCCTTATTAATGATATAGAGCACCATGTAATAGTGTTTATAGACAGTAATTTACAAAATGCACAAAGGGTAAGTTTCCACCCATGTGTGAATACAGCCTCACTCATGATTAAAAAGGACGACCTTATTAAATTTTTAGAATATACACATAATCCTTATCAGTGGATAAGCCTGTATTAGAAGGAGGAATGTAGCTTGGCATATAATTATTTTCAGCTGAATAACGGTATAAGGGTAATACATAAGCAGGTGCAGTCGTCTATATCACATGTGGGGCTGGTGGTGAATACCGGCACCCGTGACGAATGTGCTCACGAAGGCGGTATCGCCCATTTTATAGAGCATGCCATATTTAAGGGTACGGCCAAAAGGAATACCTATCAGGTGCTGTCGTATTTGGAGAATGTGGGAGGTGACCTTAATGCTTATACCACCAAGGAGGAAACCTTTTTTTACGCTTCGGTGCTCAATGAATACCTGCAAAGGGCCGTGGAATTGCTGGCAGATATAGTATTTAATTCCACCTTTGGTGAAAAAGAACTGGAAAAGGAAAAAGAGGTGGTAAAGGAAGAAATACAATTGTGTAAAGATACTCCTTCCGAATGGATATTTGATGAGTTTGAAGATGTGATATTTGCCGGTCATAGTCTGGGTACCAATATTTTGGGAAGCGTAGCTTCGCTTAAAAAAATAAGCAGGAGCAGCATACTTCACTTTATGCAGCGTACCTATACTACTGACCAAATGGTGGTGTCAGTAGTGGGTAATGTGTCGGTAGAAGCCCTTAAACATATATTGAATAAATACATGAGCCATTTGCCAACACAGCAACGCTCCTTTGTGCGGATAGCTTATACGGGCTACAGCCCTGCTCATAAGCATATTAAGCTTAGAAGTAATCAGTCGCACATGGTATTGGGGTGCGCATTGCCTGCTTATAATGAGCGTGATTGTCAGGTGGCCGCCCTGCTGAGTAATATATTGGGCGGGCAAGGGCTTAATTCTATGCTCAATATGGCCCTGCGTGAAAAAAAAGGCTACGTGTATAATATAGAGGCTAACTATTCCGCCTTAAGCGATGCGGGTATATTCAATATATACATAGGTTGTGACCATAAAAATCAGGATAAATGCATAGAATTAACCCATAGAGAAATATATAAACTTCAGCAAACCATGCTGGGAACCTTACAGTTGCATAGGGCACACCGGCAAATGATAGGGCAAATGTGTATTACCTATGATTCCAATCTTACCGAAATGCTGTCCATAGGTAAGAATCATCTGCTGTTCAATGAGGTGGATACAGTGGAAAATATGGTAAAAACCGTGCAGTCTATCACGGCTGATGAACTGTGTAGTATGGCTAATCGTATGCTTAATACCGATAATTTTACTTATTTAATAATGGGAAAATAACATGAAAAATACAAAAATATACAAAATATACGCTTTTTTGATATTAACACTTGTATTGTGCGTAAGCGCGGGTGCTTATGCCGGTGAGGATGAAAGCGGGAGCCTGCGTAAGCACCAGCGTAAGGATGCATGGCGTAGTTTTTTCAGTTTAAGGCAGCATGACAGCATTATGGAATATGTGCACATAAGCACATCAAATGATTATAAGCGTAACGCTGAGGATGAAAACCGTTGGACTTTAAAGTGGGGCGGTTATATCAGTCAGGATTTTATATTTGACTCCAGGCAGTCGGCTGTAGCCCGTGAGGGCATTATAGCTATGTATCCGCTCAATGCCGTATATGATAAAAACGGTAAGGATATCAATGCCCGTCCATCGTGGAATTTGCTGGCCATGAACACCAGGCTTACTGCCCGTATACACGCACCTAAGGCTTTGGATGCCAATATATCGGGTATGATAGAAGGGTGGTTTGTAGGAGTGTCGAATAGTGATGCCAACGGCTTTTGCCTTAGGCATGCCATTATAGATATGCAGTGGAAAAGTACGCAGCTGCTCATGGGGCAAACCTGGCATCCGTTGTTTACCCAAAATTGTTTCCCCTATACCGTAAGCGGCAGTGCCGGTGCCCCTTTTCAGGCATTTGCCCGTGCGCCGCAAATAAGATTTAAGCAGAATTTTAAGGATAATAATATTATGCTGTATATTAATTCACAGCGTGATTATGCCAGCATAGGGTTTGGCGGTGTAAGTTCGGAATATTTGCGTAATTCCGCCATACCTGAAGCAGGATTGCAATATTATTGGGATCATACCTATACTGCTGATTCTATACATAAGCAGACCATATTGTTGGGGGTAGGCGGTGATTATAAATATTTAATTCCCCGCATGCTTACAGCTGACAGCTTGTATACCCGCAAGGGCGTGCACTCGTGGGCAGTAATAGCTTATATGCATTATAGCAAAGAATGTAGGAATAGTATTAAAACAGGTATTAAGCTTAAGGCCATGTATGCACAGGGAATGAACGATTTTTTGGCCATGGGCGGCTATGCCGTGCAGTATTATAATGGCATGGCCCTGTCACAAGCCGAGGACTATAGTTATGTGGGTATTAATAATGTGAGTGCGTGGATAGACTGGTATGCCAACATAAAATCGTGGGAGGTAGCTCTTTTTGCCGGCTATAGCCAAAATTTGGGAGCATGGAAGAATATACAGGACTGGAACAATGCGGCCTCCTATTATATGAAGGACTATAATGTGAAATACCTGTATCGCGTGTGTGCCCGTATGAAATATACGGCCAACCATATACAGTTTGCCTTGGAACCCGAATACACCGTGGCCGCTTATGGCAATTGCCGTAACAGCCTGGGAGTGGTGCAGACCAAGCCTACCAGTGATTATCCGCAGGCCGGCCTTACAGTGGTAGGTGATTTTAGGGTGCTGTTTACCACTACCTTGTTTTTTTAGTAGCTATGCATGTGCTAAAGCAAAAAAATGATACCTTTGTACCTTGTAAATAAGCAGAAATATGAATAAAACAGTTACACTTACTACCGATTGGGGGGTGCAGGATGCCTATGTAGCTATTATGAAAGCTGCATTGTGGCAGCACAATGTGGAATTACGCATAACGGATATAAGCCATATGGTATCACCCCATAATATATCCATGGCTGCCTGCTATGTAAGGCAGAGTGCTCCTTTTTATGCGCCGGGTACCATACATATAGTAGATGTGGCTTATATGAGCGAAGATGACGTAACCCAGTATACCCGCTATATGCGTAGTCATAATGCAGAGAAAAATTTTTATTATACTGATTATGTGGCTTTTGAACTTAACGGGCAATATTATATGTGCCAAAATAACGGTCTGGTAAGTGCCATAGCGGAAGATGATGCTGTAGAGCAGGTGGTGCAGTTGAAGAATATGTCTGAAAAAGGACATAGGCACGGCACCTTTCCGGCTATAGATTATTATGCGTGGGCTGCAGCCCAATTGGCACAGCCTCAAGCTACTTTGCAACATATAGGTACTCCCTATGAAGTGAGTAAGCTTCAATCGGTATTTGCTACTAAGGCAGTACTGGAGAAGGATGGCAAAACCATTGCCGCTCAGTTGAAATACGTAGATGCGTATGGAAATGTGGTTACCAATGTACGTAAAGATGATTTTGAACGGTGGGCCAACGGCCGTTCTAAATTTAAATTCCGATATTCCAATACCGATGAAGAGGTGGTAGCCGTAATAGGTCGTAATTATAACGAAATAGTGTCTAAAATAAAGAACATGCGAAGCAATATATTCTTTGTGTTTGGTGTGGGTGGCTATTTAGAAGTGGGCTATCATAATAGTAATTTGGCTCTGCATTATGGTATAACCAATAATAATATAATGGTAGGGAACTTTTATTTTGAATTCATAGACTGATTATGCGTATATTAATGGTATGTTTGGGCAATATATGCCGGTCGTCCATGGCCGAAGGTGTGCTGCAACACATGTTGCAACAGGCCGGCATAGCCGACGAGCACATGGTAGATTCCTGTGGTTTTGAGGCTTGTCATTTGGGTCAGCCACCCCATAAAATGGCTATAACCACCGCTCAAAGGCATGGCGTGGATATATCAGGCCAGCGGCAACGCCTGTTTTGTAAAGAGGATTTTATGCAATTTGACAAAATATATGTAATGGACCACGGTAATTATGCCGATGTACAGCGTATGGCTACGTGTATAGAGGATATGAATAAGGTGGATTATTTGTATAACGAAGTCCGGCCCGGCAATATTCCTGTGCCAGACCCATGGGGAGGTACTTACCTTGATTTTGAGCATTCATATAGTATGATAGAGCAGGCCTGTACTCAGGTGGTGCATAAGCTGATGCGTGAATAGCAATTCCGTTATTTTTTTTTTATGGTAACCTGTACGAAAAACAGTAAAATGTAATATGCAACATATTCTGTATATGTATTATGTGTAAAAATATGGTTAAAATATTACATTTTTGTAATGTTTATACCTGTGGGGTAATATGAAGTAGAAAAACTTATAGTCTTTTGCTTTTGAAAAATTGTGTCAGCAGTGCTTTACATTCCTCGGCCAGCAGACCGCCTTCGTAAAGGGTTTTAGGGTGTAGAAGTAGTCTTTTATCCACTTGGGAGCGGGTAACATCAGGGGTGCCGTACACTATGCGTGATATTTGTGTCCATGCTGAGGCTGCGGCACACATATTGCAGGGCTCCAGGGTAACATATAGGGTGCAGTTATGCAAATATTTTGATCCTAAATAGCTGGTGGCAGCGGTAAAAGCCTGCATTTCGGCATGAGAGGTGGTGTCGTTGAGGGTTTGGGTAAGGTTATGCGCTTTGGCTATAATTACATTATTGCAGGTAATAACGCATCCTACGGGCACTTCGCCTTCTTCCATGGCCATGCGTGCTTCGTTGAGTGCTATTTGCATATAGTATGTGTCGTCCAGCATATTTATTTTCGCATTCTGGCTACAGGGTAGCCCAATTGCTCCCTATATTTTGCCACCGTACGGCGGGCTACATTATAGCCTTTTTTATTGAGTAATTTACATAAATTTTGGTCATTGAGCGGGTCGTCTTTGTCCTCACCGTTAATGGCATCGGTAATAATACGGCGTATTTCATGTGAAGATACCTCTTCGCCGGTAGTGGTGGTAAGCGATTCCGAAAAGAAAAATTTTAGAGGTATAATACCATAGGGAGTGAGTACATATTTTTGTTTTACTACGCGTGATATGGTGGATATATCAGCATCTACTATTGATGCTATGTCTTTGAGTATCATTGGTTTTATTTGCATTTCGTCGCCGGTGAAAAAATAGTCCTGCTGTTTTTCCATTATGGCCGACATGGTACGATATAGCGTTTGCTCCCGTTGCGACAAGGCATCTATAAACCATTGTGCGGCATTCACCTTTTGTTTTATAAATTCCATAGCTTCCTTACGTGCAGGTTCAGGCATTTTACTATTCCTTTTTATGTTGTTGAACATCTGCTGGTAGCTATGACTTATTCTTAGCTCCGGCAGGTCGTTTTTTGGCATGGTGAGCTCCAACTTGTGCTTGCGTTCGTCTATGGTGACTATAAAGTCCGGAATAATGGTGGATACCTCATCGGCAAAAGACGCACTTTCTCCCGGTTTGGGGTTAAGTGAGGTGGTAATATAGTTGAGTGCACAATCAAATTCTTCATCGGTGCACTTAAGTGCCTGTTTTATTTTTATAAAATGTTTTTTTGTGAAGTCGGAATAGAATTTGCCTATTATTTTTTTTGCCAATTCATTCACGGGGTTGCCGGGCTCGGCATGCTGTAGCTGTAACATCATGCATTCCTGTAAGTCACGGGCACCGGTACCTATGGGTTCCAAATGTTGTATTACCGATACAATAATGTCCTCTATATGCTCGGCTGTGGTACTTATATTTTTGCTGAATAGCAAGTCGTTTACCAGCTCCTTGCTGCTACGTGATATGTAGCCGCCATCGTCTATGCAACCTACTATGAATGAGGCCAATTCCTTGTCTTCTTCTGACATAGGTATCATATTTAACTGTGAAGTTAAGTTTTCCTGATAACTATAGCCCGATACATAGTTGTTCTCCTTATAGGCAGCTATTTCCTCATTGTCCTCATTGCGATTATTCCCCATGGAAGGAATGTAGCTGTCATCGTCATCATCACTATAATACAGGTCTAAATCGGGCTCGTTGTCAGTGTCATGGTCCACACTTTCATCCTCATTGTCGTGAATATCGTCGTCTTCTATATTGCCATTAGTGTTATCGGTGCTTTCTTCATGACTATCCTCATTACCTTCGGCTTCTTCTAAGGCCGGATTGGCTTCCAACTCCTCATGAATACGCTGCTCCATCATAATAGTAGGTATTTGGAGTAACTTCATTAGAAGTATTTGACGCGGACTGAGCCGCTGTATCATTATCTGTTCCTGCTTTTGGCTTATTTCCGGCATATTATTACTGTTCATTTTTTCATTAAATAATAGACTGCAGTTAGTATAAGTACCATCATACTTACAAGGTACAAAGATAGTAAAAAAAATAAAAATAGAAAAAAAATAGAAAAAATATTTTGATGAAATTATATATAACAGAATTACAGATGTTTAAAATTTTTAAACAAGCCATAAATGGCACAATTATTGTAGTTAATTATGATTTATACCATTTTGAAAAGGTATAAATAAGGATAAAAAGCAGAAAAATGAGCATATATCAGTATTTATCTTCCCGGGTTCGCTCTCACATACCTCAGGTGGAGGAGGGGGATATATTGGTAGCTATGCCTTTGTTGCCGGATTTATATTTTAATAAAACTGTCATTGTAATTACCCGTTGCACGGAAGATGCCTGTATAGGGCTTATAGTAAATCGTAAAACAGACAGTTGCCTTGAAATTAAAAACGAAGAAAGTGCTGAATTATTGCGATTTCCTTTGTATATGGGAGGTCCTGTGGCCGATGATGTTGTACACATATTGTATCACGGCAGCTGTGGAATAGAGGTTATGGATGCATTGCAGCAGGGTGTATATGTGGGTATGGTAAATGATGGTATATTATGTTTGCTACAAAACTTTCCTGTTATAGGAGAGCAGTCTCACTTGTATTTAGGGGTGTGTACATGGTTGCCCGAGCAATTGGAGTATGAATTAAAAGAGGGCTACTGGGGGGTGGTAAAGCAGCATACTCATATCATATTTGGTGTAGATGCCGATAATCTATGGAATGAGTTGTCGGTACAGGTATCCATGTCTAATGATTGTAGGGCTTTATTGCCGAATAATCCTCAAGATAATTAATGGTATTTTATTATGGGTGCAGTAGGAATTGCACATATCGTATGGCATAACCCTGTTCCAGCCACATTTTTTCATAATAGGTTTGTATAGTGAGTATGTCCGGCATGGGCTGTAGGGCATATATATCTGTTATATTCCGTAATGTGGTATATTGTAATTGTTGTATGGTGTCTATGGTGAAATCGTAAAGGGCTTCGCTATCGGTTTTAAGGTTTACTGTACCATTGGGTGTAAGTACCCGGTTATACATATTTAAGTATTTGGTGCATGTCATTCTTTTATTCGGTTTTTTAGGCTGAGGGTCAGGAAAGGTAATCCATATTTCCGATACTTCGTTAGTGTTGAAGTAGTAGGGTAACATATCTATTTGAGCTCTTAAAAAAGCTGCATTGTTTATGTTGTTTTCTACGGCTTCTTTGGCACCTTTCCACATGCGGGCGCCTTTACGGTCTATCCCTATAAAATTTTTATGCGGGTACATTTTAGCCATGCCCACGGTGTATTCGCCGCGTCCACAGCCTAATTCCAGCACTATAGGATGGCTATTCTTAAAAAACTCATGCCATTTGCCCTTTAGGGCAAAGCCCTGTTGTACTATTTCATCACGGGTGGGTTGTACAAAATTGGGGAAAGTGTAGGTTTCGGCAAATTTTGTTAATTTATTTTTTCCCATATGGTATTATTCTTCTGCTAAGGTTTCTAATGTATTGGGGTCTTTTCCTACTATAAGGGTAATAGATGATTCGTAAGGCACCTGTTTGCCTGCCTGTATAATTCGTCCTTTGTAGCGTTGTTCCAATACGGCATTATTGAATTTGCTTTCTTTGTATATTACCTGCCCCAATTTTAAATGATTGCTTGTGAGCATGTTTTCGGCCTGACGCAGTGATAAGTCCAGTAAATTGGGCATTTCTACCTTAGGGGCCGTATAGGCCACGGTGGTAATATATATTTTACGATTTTTCTTTATTTTGCTGCCGGGCATCGGGTCCTGATTGAGAACGGTGCCGGGCGTTTTTTGTGGCAAAAACATGGAGTCTATTATTTCCAAACGGAAGTTATGCTTGTTGCCATGGTTTATGTATTCATTTATTTCCGTTTGTGTCATACCTGTTAAATCGGGCGTTTCATATTCCTGCCCGTGTAGTGATACTATGCGGGTAAATATGGAAAACACTATTAATATGGCCATGCCGGCTATGATCATGAGCACCAATGTGCTCAAATAAGGATGCTGCTTGTAAGTTTGTTGCAAATTCATGTGTAACTATTTGGTTTGTCGTTGGTTCATCCATAAAGTGAATGGTTCGGATGATACAGCCTTGGGGTATCGTTTACAGAAGTAGGGTACATCTTCTTCTCCTGAGGAAAACATTTGGTCTATATCAAATAGTATTTTGCTCAGTTTGTCATAGTTCCCCATAAGGTAATATATGTCCATTTTATTTATATATATGTCAAATATACCCGGCAGGTAGGCTATAGCGCTGTCTAGTGATTGTAAGGCATAGTCAAAAGCTTCGGCATTTTGGTAGCCCCATGCGGAATATACATAGTATATAGGGTCATCTCCTAATAATTGTATGAGTTTGTGTATATGTTTATTGGTTTCATCTACGAGTCCGTTGGCCTGCGCACTTTGCATCAGGTAGAAGGTAGCGGTACTTTCCAAATGAGGAAAGTCTTTCATGTAGGCTTGGGCTAAGGCTTGTACTTCATCGTAATCGCTACGCATGCAGGCCATGTTAAGTTCCAGTGTGCGGGCATAGGGGTGCTTACGCATTTGGGGCATGGTGAAATATAATATGCTGTCAGCCATGTTAAAATCATCTTCATTCAAGGCGTAGTTTACTATAATAAGGCGGTTAATATTTTCCACTTCTTCATTGCGTATATTTAAATGATTATATACCTGCTGACGAAAATCGTCACTCCATTTTATGCCTGATATTACGGCAAAAGCGTCTTTTACCTTTATTTCCTTTTTTTGATGAAACAGTTCAAAGTTTTCTATGGTAATGCTTCCGTTGAAATAAGTACGGAACACGGCAACGGGTTGGCCGTCACGGGTACGATAAAATTTTATAAAACGGAAGTCAGCGCCATAGTTTACGTTGTCGGTTTTCAGCTGTGCCGGATTCCAGTTTTGGCTTACATATTCTTTGGCGGCCAGTTTTTGGTCCTCTGTCAGCATCATGTCAGCTGTGATAATATTGGTGAAGGCGTCAATGTCAAATGCGTGGCTTATGCTTGTGGCATTACCGGTAAGCACGGCTTGTTCCATGTTTTTGGCAAAGGCTATGTAGGCATCATCGCTCAGGTCCTTTTTGTGGCAGGCTGTTAGGCATACTATGCCTAATGTTATTATTGCATATTGTTTTATTTTTTTCATAACTGTTAGTGCTGTTTTATCATTTGTATGGTTTCTTCTATGGCTTCGGTTATACCATCGGCATTTTTGCCGCCTGCGGTGGCCAAAAAAGGTTGTCCGCCGCCGCCGCCGTCTATTTTTTTTGCAGCAGCACGCACTATATTGCCTGCATGGAATCCGGCTTCCACCATGGCCTGGCTGAAAAATAATGTAAGTGAAGGTTTGCCGTTATACACGCTACCGCCCACAAATGCAAATTTGGTATCATTAAAGTGAGGCTTGAGTAGCAGGGTAAGGTTTTTGATTATGTCGGCCGATTCTTCACTTTGGTAGCGTATCAGCTGTATGTCGCCTATGTTTTCAACTTGTGATAGCAGGTGGTTTTTGGTCATTATCATTTTTTCATTTATAAATTTTTCCACCTGTTTTTTTAGTTGGGCATTTTCTTCTATATAATGTTTTACGGCTTGGGTGGGGTCTCCATTGCTGTTACATAGGGCTTGTATGGCTTCTAAAGTGTCTTGCTGTGCGTGCATCCATTGTTCGGCACCTGTGGCGGTAACAGCTTCTATACGGCGTATGCCGGCAGCTATGGCCGATTCACTCACTATGTGTATCATGCCTATATTACCTGTAGCGGAGGTATGTGTGCCGCCACAAAATTCTATAGAGTCGCCAAATTGAACCACACGTACCCTGTTACCGTATTTTTCGCCAAATAAGGCCATGGCTCCCATGGTTTTTGCTTGGTCTATAGGTACATCTCTATGGTCGGTAAGCGGAATATTGGCTCGTATGAGCCCGTTTACCATTATTTCCACCTTGCGGAGGTCTTCTTTGCTTATTTTGGCAAAATGTGAAAAGTCAAAACGTAAACGCTCGGCATTTACGTATGATCCTTTTTGTTCCACATGGGCGCCCAATATATTACGCAGAGCATAGTGTAGCAGGTGGGTGGCGCTATGGTTGTTTTCGGTGAGTTTGCGTTTTACTTCATCCACTTGTGCCGTGAATTCGGCAGTGAGGTTTTGAGGCAGATGGTTACATATATGTATATGCAGGTTGTTCTCTTTTTTAGTATTGGTAATGTATATGGTTTCGTGGCTGTTACTTAGTGTTCCGGTGTCACCTACCTGCCCGCCGCCTTCGGCGTAAAAGGGGGTTTGGTTCAGTACCAGCTGATAGTATGTTTTATCCTTGGCACTCACTTTTCTATACCGCATTATACGTGCCGTAGCGTTTAAGTTGTCATAACCAGTGAATATGGTAGATGTGTGGTCTTCACTGATTATTTGCCAGTCATCGGTGGCTACCGCAGTGGCCATGCGGGAGCGGTCCTTTTGCTCTTTAAGGCAGGCTTCAAAGGCTTTCATGTCTATAGTTTTACCTTTCTCTTGTGCCATAAGCTGGGTAAGGTCTATGGGAAATCCGTAGGTGTCGAACAACTCAAAGGCAAACTGACCGTTAATTACTTGCTCTTGAGCATGACCGGCAGTATATTGCTCAAATTTTTGTATGCCGGACGATAAGGTGCGAAGGAAGGACGTTTCTTCTTCTTTTATTACCTTGTACACTATGTCACGTTGCTGTTTTATTTCGGGGAATTGAACCCCCATTTGCTCTGTCAGTATGGGCAGAAGCTCACATAAGAATGGTTGGTTGAAATTTAAAAAGGTGAACCCGTATCGTACAGCGCGACGCAATATACGGCGTATTACATATCCCGCACCGGTATTTGACGGCAACTGCCCGTCGGTAATGGCAAACGATACGGCTCTTAAGTGGTCAGCTATTACACGCATGGCTACATCTTTGCCTGCGTCTTCACCATATTCGCTATGTGCCATGCGGGCTATGCTTTGTATAATGGGCTGAAATACGTCAGTGTCATAGTTCGATTGTTTGCCCTGCATTACCATGCATAATCGCTCAAAACCCATACCGGTATCTATGAATTTGTGTGGCAGCATTTCCAATTTGCCTGAGGCTGTACGGTTGTATTGTATAAATACCAAATTCCATATTTCTATCACTTGAGGATGGTCGGCATTTACGAGTGATTTGCCTGCTATCTTTTGTTTTTCCTCTTCATTGCGAAGGTCTATGTGTATTTCGGAGCACGGGCCGCACGGACCGCAGTCCCCCATTTCCCAAAAGTTGTCCTTTTTGCTGCCAAATA
Organism: Bacteroidales bacterium; assembly: GCA_045598105.1. Taxonomy (GTDB): domain Bacteria; phylum Bacteroidota; class Bacteroidia; order Bacteroidales; family WCHB1-69; genus UBA1205. Next base: position 23,091 of record JAZLLK010000049.1, read on the forward strand.
TAATTCTATCTTCTGCTACTATGCTTTTCCATATGTCATAAGCTTCAGTGTCAGCAGCGGTTCCGTCCTGCTTGCTTCCACCAAATACGGTAATATACAAGTTGTTACGGTCTATTTTCATTACCTCGGTAAGGAATTCCCATGCCCAGGTAATGGCTTCTTTTTTAAAGTAATCGGCAAACGACCAGTTGCCCAGCATTTCAAACAGGGTGTGGTGGTAGGTATCCCTTCCTACCTCTTCCAGGTCATTATGCTTGCCTGATACACGCAAGCATTTTTGACTATTGGCCACTCTGGGATATGTGGCAGCCTGATGACCTAAAAATATATCCTTGAACTGGTTCATACCGGCGTTAATGAACATAAGTGTGGGGTCATTTTTTACCACTATGGGTGCCGAAGGCACTATATGATGTGATTTGGATTCAAAAAAATCAATAAATGCTTTACGTATTTCTGTGCTTGTCATTTTATATATTATTAAATATCAATGTTATGTGTATTATGCCTATGGCACATATATCCAAGTGTACAATCATGCAAAGATACCATTTTTTTTAGGAAAAACGGGAAAAAAAACAAAAAACATGTTGGGGTGATCCTATAGTAATTTAATAAGTAAATAGTGTTATACAATTCAAAAAAAAATGTTATATTTGCAAGTTCTGAATGTAATATGATAAGTGTATAATATACAAATGAATAGAAAAGCAGTTATATTGGTATTAGCCTTGCTAATATGTCTTGGAGGTATCAGTACGGGGGTAGCCGGTAATAAAAAGGATGCTTCTACCCGAAGCCGTAAGGTGGAAAAGGTAACCAGGCATTTAAAGACTAAGGAAGAAAAATATGCAGCTGCTAAAATGTATTATGAAAAGGGTGCCTACCTTACTTCAGCACAATTGTTTGAAGAAATATATCCTTTGTATTTATCGGTGCCGGAGGGTGATACTATATTGTTTTTGTTCGCTGACAGCTATATGAAGAATAATGATTTTCTTATGGCTGCTTTTCATTTTAATGATTATATCCGTCGCTATCCTCAAAGTGATAAGGTGGAATTGGCCGCTTTTTTGGCAGCCAAATGCTATTATATGAATTCTCCGGCATATAATTTGGATCAAACAGATTCCAAAACGGCTATAGAAGGCTTGCAAAGTTTTGTAAGTTCATATCCCCAAAGTCAGTATGTGGAAGAAAGTAATAACATGATAGATACTTTGCAGAATAAATTGGCTCATAAGGATTTTAGCGTAGCTCAAATGTACTATAATACTGAAAATTACAAGGCAGCTCAGGTAAGCCTGCAAAATGTAATTAAGGACTATCCTACCTCCATATATATGGAAGATGCCTTGTATTATATGGTGAAGAACAGTTATGACTACGCACAAAACAGTGTGGAAAACAAGAAAGTTGAACGCTATCAAATGGCTATAGATAACGCTTCTAAATTGTTGGTATTCAATGCTGATACCAAGTACAAGGCTGAAGTGGAGAAAATAGTGGCCGAAGCCAAAAAGAAGAGAGATAAAATATTGAATAACAATTAATTATATATATAACAATGGATTACAAAAAAATAAAAACTGACACTAACGCTATTACCCGTAATTTGAATGATTATGATGCCGAAACCGGTAATATTTACGAAACCGTAAATATTTTGGCTAAGCGTGCTAATCAGATAGCTGTAGATTTAAAGGAAGAGCTGAATGAAAAAATTAAGGATTTCACAGCTCATGATAATTCGGAGGAAGGTGTAGAAAATAAGGAGCAAATAGAATTGGTTCGTTTTTATGAACAAATGCCTAAGCCTGCCTTATTAGCCATACAGGAATTTAAAGATAATCAGGTATATTATAAAATGCCTGAAGACGAAAAATAATATAGCATGAGTAAGCATATCCTAGTAGGTATTACCGGTGGTATAGCCGCATACAAGTCTTTGTATCTCATTCGTTTGCTTGTAAAACAGGGCTATGAGGTAAAGGTAATGGCCACCGAAGCCGCATTGCAGTTTGTTACCCCTTTGAGTGTGGAAACACTCAGTGGTAACAAGTTGTATACTGATATGTTTAAGCCTGCCGCGCACATGAGTACCGGGCATATATCATTGGCTCAGTGGGCTGATGTGTGTATTATAGCACCGGCTACTGCCAATACCATAGGTAAGTTGGCTATGGGAATAGCAGACAATGCACTTACTACTACTTGTATGGCCTTGAATTCACCTTTAATCATAGCTCCGGCTATGAATGAAAATATGTTACATCATGCTGCAGTGCAGCAAAATATAGCTATATTGCAGCAGCGAGGGGTACAAGTGGTGGCACCGCAATCGGGTTTTTTAGCCTGTAATACTATTGGTGACGGCCGCATGTCCGAGCCCGAGGATATATTGCATGCGGTGCAGGCAGTGTTACAGCCCCGCATAGGGTTAAAGGCCATGGTGAGTGCCGGAGGTACGCAGGAGCCTATAGATGCCGTAAGGTATATAGGTAATCGCTCATCGGGTTTAATGGGGTTTGCCCTAGCCGAGGCTTTGGCGGCTAAAGGGGTAGAGGTGAACCTGGTAACGGCGCCTACTTATTTAAAGGTAAACTCACCGTTAATTCATCGTATTGATGTTCAAAGTGCCGATGACATGTTGAAGGCATGTACCGCCCAAGCTCAAGGTGCTGATATTATTATTATGTCTGCAGCTGTTGCGGATTATACTCCGGTGGTGAAGTATGCCAATAAAATGAAAAAACAGGTACAAAACCTTACCATAGAGTTGGCTCCCACCACTGATGTGCTAAAAACACTTTCACTTCATCGTACAGGGCAGCAATATGTGGTGGGATTTGCCCTGGAAACTGATAACGAAGTGGAGAATGCCCGTAAAAAACTTACTACCAAAAAACTGGACATGATAGTGCTGAATTCTCTCCATGATAAGGGTGCGGGATTCTCTACCGATACCAATAAGGTGCTCATTATGGACGCTGATGGCGATACCACAGCCATACCCTTGCAGTCTAAGCAGGAAGTAGCCGTACGCATAGTGGAGCATATATTTCAAAAGTTAAATATAGAAAAACATGAATAAAACGCTGTTATTTTTAGTCTTAATGCTGATGTATCCTTGCTTTATGCAAGCTCAGGAATTTAACTGCAGGGTGAGCGTAAATGCCGATAATATGGCCGGTGAATATGCATCGCAGGTGAATAAGGATATATTTAAAACCTTAGAGCAGGGTATAGCCGGTTTCATTAATGAAAGAAAATGGACCGAATATGCTTTTACTACTCAGGAAAAAATAGAATGCAGCATACAATTGGTAATAGAGCAGGCAGTGTCGGCGGAGCAGTTTACGGGTAAACTGTATGTGCAAATGAGCCGCCCCGTGTTCAATTCTACCTATACTTCTTCCATATTTGCCTTTCAGGATAATGATTTATCATTTAAATATACCTCCAGCCAAACCTTTGAATATGATGAAAGTTCCTACTTGTGGACTATTACATCACTTACCGCTTTTTATGCCAATTTAATGTTAGGCATTATTTTTGATACCTTCGGTAATCAGGGAGGTACTCCTTTTTATGTAAAATGTATGAACATAGCCTCGTCAGCACCTGCCGGTGAAACAGGGTGGTCAACCTCATCTAAGGATTCCCGTAACCGTTATTGGTTGCTGGACAGTTACTATAATAATCCCTCATCTTCGGCTTTTCGCACCTTTTTATACCAATATCACCGCTTGGGATTAGATGTGATGTCACAGGATTTGCAGGCAGGCTATCAGGTGGTTCTTAGTAGTTTACAAGGTTTGCAGGAAATAGCCCGCAAGGGCACCAATATGTACTGCATGAATATATTGGGCATGTATAAGTCTGGTGAATGGGTGAATATGTTTTCAGCTGCCTCCGATGAGCAAAAACAAAAAGCCGTAGAGTTGCTCAATGCCATTGACCCCAGCAATTCTTCCAAATACGAAAAAATACAAAAATAGTATTCACGGAATGTTACAGCATATTCGTATTGAAAATTATACACTTATAGAAAATATTTCCATAGATATTCCTGCCGGCTTTACCGCTATTACAGGTGAAACAGGTGCAGGCAAATCCATGTTTGTGGGCGCCTTGTCTTTTTTAATGGGGCAGCGTAGCGATACATCAGTACTGAAAGATAAATCAAAAAAAACCATAGTGGAGGCTACGTTTGGCGTGGCAGGTTATCAGTTGGAGCCTTTGTTTGAGCAGCTGAATGTAGACTATTATGATGAGTGTATTATTCGTAGGGAAATTACTCCTCAGGGTAAGTCTCGTACCTTTGTTAATGACACTCCCGTGAGTGCTGCTGATTTAAAGCAAATAACATCACAGTTGATAGACATACATTCGCAACATAGTAATATGTTGTTGCAAAATAGTGATTTTCAGTTGCTTATTATAGACCAATATGCGAACACCGACACCTTATTGCAAAAGTATAAACATACCTATACACTATGGAAGCAAATGCAGGCCGATTTGCTGAACATGCAGCAGCAAATTAAAAGTACTGATCGCTCCTATATAGAGTTTTTGGTAAATGAATTGGATAATGCTCACCTGCAGGCAGGAGAGCAGGCCGAATTGGAAGAACAGTTGCCTGCCTTGCAACATGCCAAAGAAATAGAATGTGAGTTGGGTAAAAGCGTGGATATAATAGACAACGCTCCTGTGAATATATTGGCCATGCTTAAGGAGGTAAAACAAAGTGTAAACTCCATAGCCCGCTATGATGATACTTATGAGGAATTAGCTCAAAGGATACAGTCACAGCTACTTGATATAGAGGATGTAGCTTATGAACTTAGACGTATGATAGCTAATGTACAGTATAACCCGCAGGAAATAGAGCGTATTACCCTTAGATTAGACGAACTTAACAGGCTGGAACAAAAGCATCATGTAAGTTCCGACGAGGAACTGATACAGGTATATGAGCATCTTAATCAGCAGTTAGGCCGTATACTTGATAACGCATGTGATGAAGAAAAAATGCAACGTGATATAGCACAAAAGCAGCAGGAACTGGAAGATATGGCTACTCATATATCACAACTGCGACATAAAGTGCTACCCGATATAGAACGCACCCTGCTGCAGCAGCTGCAGGCTATGAATATGCCCGATGCGCAGGTGAATATATGTATGAATACTTTGCCGGAACTTACACCTACAGGTATAGACAATTCCCAATTTATGTTCAATGTGAACAAGGGTATGGAAATGCAGGCCATAGCCAAAATAGCCTCCGGCGGTGAATTGTCACGTATAATGCTGGCAATAAAGGGACTTATAATAAAGAAAAATGTGCTGCCAACTATTATATTTGATGAAATAGATACCGGCGTATCAGGAGAAGTATCGGCCAAAATGGGTAACGTAATGAAACAGATAGCAGACTATTGTCAGGTAATAAGTATTACCCATTTGCCGCAGGTAGCAGCCAAAGCCCAACAGCAAATGCTTATATATAAGCATGCTACCAATACTACCACCCGCACCTGCATTAAGCCGCTTACTTATAGCGAAAGAGTGGAGGAATTGGCCAAAATGATAAGTAATGAAAATGTAACCGAAGCGGCTATGCTTACCGCCAAAAATTTATTGCAAAGCTGATGAAATCCACCCTTCCTTCTGAAGCCTTGCAGTTTTGTCCCTTTTGCGGCAGCAAAAATTTTATATGGGACAATGTAAATGCGCATACCTGTCTGGATTGCGGTAATAAATTATATACCAATGCCGCAGGAGCTACCATAGCCCTCATACACAATAAGAATAAAGAATTATTGTTTACCATACGTAAATATCCGCCGGCAAAAGGTTCTCTGGACTTACCGGGCGGCTTTATTAATGTAGGTGAAACAGCCGAAAATGGCGTAATACGTGAGGTAAAAGAAGAATTAAACCTGAACGTTGCCTCATTGAAATATTTTACCTCATTGCCCAATACCTATCAATATAAGGGACTTACCTATTTTACCATAGACATGGTGTTTATATGTGAAGTGGAAAGCCTGTTGCCTCTACAGGCCAATGATGATGTGGCTCACTATTGTTTTATGCCTGTACATAAGGTGAATTTGAATGATATAGGTTTGCATTCGGTGCGTAGGCTGGTGCAGCAGTTACAGGAAAAATAATTTTACTCTCCTTGTCAGTTACATGCAAATTATTAGTACATTTGCCATATGGGCATATAGTTTGTGCTTTTAAATGTAGCATTTTGATAGCTTGCTATATATGTTAGTATTCATTTTAATATAATATTATAAAACAGACGTAAAAAATGAAAAAATATGTTTTGCTTTTGGCTTCGGCCTTAATTATGGTGTCATGTAAACCCAAGCAGGAATCCCCGAATCCCGCCCCGACCGTAGTTCCTGAAATGGACACTACCGATTTTGTGCATATTGCCGATGTGGTTCCTGATGTGATATATGAAATACGATATTACAGTACCTATAATTTTGTGGGTACCCGCATTGACGGATATGAAGCTCCGGTGGCTTTGCTTACCAAAGAGGCTGCCAATGCTCTTAAAAAGGCCGGTGATATATTAAAAAACAAAGGTTACAGGCTGAAAATATTTGATGCCTACAGGCCGCAAACTGCCGTAAATCATTTTATCCGTTGGGCTGAAGATGTGGAGGATACCGCTATGAAGCAGTACTTTTATCCTGATGTGGATAAAAGTAAATTATTTGAATTGGAGTTTATATGTGCCCGCTCAGGTCATAGCCGCGGCAGCACCGTGGACCTCACCCTTTTTGACATGCACACCGAAAGAGAAGTGGATATGGGCGGCACCTTTGACTGGTTTGGTGAGCAGTCGTATCCTACCTATACTAATATCACGGACGAACAAATGCAAATGCGTAATCTGCTCCGTTATGCTATGATGGAAGCAGGCTTTAAACCATTTGAAACCGAATGGTGGCATTTTACCTTAAAAGATGAACCTTATCCTGATACCTATTTTGACTTTCCCGTAAAGTAATAGATTGTAGTAAATAAATTATAATATGTTGAAACATATTGTTATAGTGAGCTTGTCGGTCATGTTGCAGGTAACGGCACTATGTCAACAATGTGTAGTGCAGGGACACGTGCATGACGAGAGGGCATTCCCATAGAATATGCTTCGGTAACAATAGCCAATGATAGTGTATATATAGGTGGTAGTATTACTAATGAAAAAGGAGAATTTGCTTGATGTATCCTTATTTTTACTAATTGTGCGGTCTAAAACTATGGGTACAATATAGGCGTAACTATGAGTAAAAGATATATAATAATAATGTGTGTAATGATAGTAGTGTGTGCCCATGCACAAAATACGTGTATTTCGGCTTCTACTATGCCCGTAGCATTTAATGAGGGAGTGGATCTTATGGCCATGCTATGGCATTTGGCCGGTGATCGTACTTATAATCAGTGTAAAGTAACTGCTTATATTGCACAGGCCGATGCGTATTTTGCTCCTTATAAGGAGCACCCAGCCGTAGTAAAGGCCCGCGAGTATTATCAGCAGGGCTTAGGCTATGACGCTGTAGCAGGCTACGGATTGCATTTGACCCTATCACCTCAGGGGCATGTGGGTTTTAATGAGCTTATGAACGGTTGTAGTGATGGCTCCTTTAGTCGATGGAGTAAACAACAGCAGTACGAAATGTTACCCTTGGTAGAGGATTTTTATAATACAAGCCGTTTTCATGAGTGGTATATGAGTACGGTTTCGGTGCAAAATGAGGCTATACAGGCTTTTAAAAAAGTGACAGAGCAATTGGATATGCCTTGGATATGCGATTTTTTTGGCCATAAATTGCAAGGAACACAGTTTCAAATAGTATTGAGCATATTGTGTGGAGTGAATAATTACGGCTGTTCTACCACCCTTACCAATGGTGACGAATTGTTAAGCCCTGTTATAAGCTGCTGTATGGAAAATGATGACGGAAGTCTTTACTATAATCCCGATGTAGTGTTGCCTATAGTGGTGCATGAATTTTGTCATGCCTATTGCAATCCGCTTAATGCCATGTATGAAAAATATATGCAAAAAACAGTCAATGCCGTGTATGAACTGCAAAAGGAAAAACTGGTACCCATGGCTTATACTACCCCTAAAATTATGTTGGATGAAACCTTTGTACGCTCCTGCGTAATACGTTATCAATTGGCACATGATTCAGCCTTAAGTGCCAATAAACTTTTGGCAGAGCCTATGAACATGGGCTTTGTTTTGGCATCGGATATGGTAGCAGCATTGGGTAAATATGAGCAGCAAAGGAGTAAGTACCCGGCTATGAAGAACTTTATGCCTGCCTATGTAAAGGCAGTGAATGCATTCCCGTATAAACAATTGGCCAAAATAATGGCTCACGCCGCTAAAAATAATGCAACCTATACCTGTAATATTAAGGACGGTGACACCCAAGTACCCAGTGGTGAGTTCGATATGGTAATTACTTTCAGTAAACCTGTTTGTCCTACCATTTCACTGGGGTATGGCCGCGAAAAAGGCCAATTTATTTCATTGGCTTATGGTATGTCGTCGGTTAGCTGGGACGATAGCGGTACGGTGCTTACGGTTACCCTTGATTTGGAACCGCATACCACCTATTCCTTCTCCATATTAGGACAAAATTATAAAACAACCGATGGCTATACTGCCGGAAATACACAGTATATAGACTTTACTACAGGAGAATAATGTGTGAATGAATAAAAAATACAAATATATATATAATAGAGTGAAAAATATAATAATTTGTCTGCTTCTTTCAGCTATGGCAGTGAATGTAAGTGCTAAAAAACTTCAACCGTTTGTGTTTACATCGGGCGCCTATATTAGAGTAGGAGTCGGGTATTATGCCGATGTGAACATAGGAGCCGGTTACACTTTCCCTTTTAGATTATCGGTGGGCGGAGAGCTTACTACGTGGTCAATGTTTTGCGGAAAAGGTATTGTGGCTGACATTAGGTACAGGTTTCTTAATAAGCAGTTTTCACCATTCATTAGTGCCAAAGCCGGTTATGCTTTGCTGGGGCAAACATACGATTATAAAACTTATAGCGGTTTTATATATAGCAGCATGGCAGGCTTGAGTTGGCGATGGTTAGATGTGGGTGCAGGAGTGGCCTATGATAGTTTTTATGGGGTATATCCTATGGCCAATATCAGCTATACATTCATTATTAAAAAGAAAGAAAAGTAGTAGGATAACTATAATAGTATTTAAAGTGTAAGCATATGGAAACCGATAGAATATATTTGCGACGGTGGCAGCTATCCGATGCGGAGGTTCTGTATAAATATGCTTCGCATCCCGAAGTGGGGCCGCAGGCCGGATGGGCTCCGCATAAGAGTGTGGAAGAAAGCCGATATATTATAAGTGAAGTGTTTGGCTGTGATACCATGTGGGCCATAGTGTGGAAGGCAGGCGGGGAACCTATAGGCTGTGTGGGCTATTTGCCTGCAGGAGCAGGCAATATAAGCATGGGTGAGCATGATGGTGAAGTGGGCTATTGGGTAGCCCGCCCCTATTGGAATAAAGGTATATGTACCGAAGCATTGCAATTAGTAATAGACTATTGTTTCAATAAAAAAAAACTGCATATGCTGTGGGGCATTTACTTTACCGATAATCCGGCGTCGGGCAGGGTAATGGAAAAATGCGGTTTTACTGTTACCGGCAGGCCGAGCTATTACCCTCATTTGTACGGAGGCAGTGAGCGGCCGGTGCATATATTAAAATTAGAACGCCCCCATGCAAATATACGGCCAGTGAACACCATAAGTATAAGGCCTGCATGTGAAGAAGATTATGCATGGGTATTATGTATCAATAAAGATAATGTGAAGGTGCTTTCACCTATGAATACCGACAGAATACTCCTGTTGTCCTCTATGACGGAGCAGTTTCTTATAGCGGAAGTAAACGGTAACCCTGCCGCCTTCATTATGACATTCAGAGAAGAAGCCAAAGCCTATGATAGTGAAAATTATCAATGGTTTAGCGCAAAGTATAGTTCGTTCTTATACGTGGATAGAATAGTCGTAGCCGACCCTTATCGTAATATAGGAGTGGGTAGTGCACTGTATCAAGCTGTTTTTGAGCATGCAAAGAATACACACGTGCCATATATTACCTGTGAAATAGATACCATTCCTTATAATGAAGTAAGCTTCCATTTTCATAAAAAAATGGGCTTTCATGAAGTGGGTACACAGCATGTGCAGTTGAATAATGTAACGGTATCACTGCAGGAGTGTGTAGTAGAATAGTGTAATGGCGTTAGGAAAGTTATATTACAAAAAAAATGATATTATAGCATATAAAGAATAAAAAAATGCTACCTTTACATTTAAAATAATTATGGATACCTCTAAGAATAGATAAAATTTTAATAACCATACAATAAGAGTTTGTTTTGTTTGTTATATAATTGAAATTCAGAAAGAAATGTTGTGTATAAATACAAAGCGACAGTATGCAAAACATTGTTTGATGAAGAGAACAGACAAGAAAAACTTTCCATGATAGGCAATCCGTTGGAAAAATTATCAAAAACAGTAGATTTTGAGATGTTCCGTTTCTGATTTGGAGGAAACTGTATTGAATAAGGACAAAAAGTGCAAGGTAGAGACAAAACCATATCAAAGGAAATATAAGAAGTAAATTGATAATCAGTCATGAAGCCACCACTGCCTCAACACACAATTCACAATCATCAGACAATTTTGCTTGCAGAAAAGGATAAGGGACAGAATTTATATGTAGACCGTGCCTATGTGGGACAGGGAGAGATACTGAAGAAATATGATGTAAAAAACAGAATATGTGAAAAGAGGTATAGAGGGCACCCGTTAACAGAGGAACAAAAGGAAAACAATAGGATAAAATCTCATACACGCTGTTTGGCAGAACACATATTTGGTTTTATGGAATGTGTTATGAATAAGTTATTTATTAGTACCATTGGATAGCAAGGACAAAATCAGTAATAGGAATGAACAGTTTGACTTATAATATGTTCCGATACGAACAAATAGTATGTTTGAACCTTTTTTAATCATAAGTATTATAGATATAACTAATTGACATATAATACAATACAGTATAATATAAAATAAAAATAGAACAAAGGTGGATTTGCATTAAAATTTTATTTAACTTTGCAAATTGCAAAAAAAACTTTTGTCGTGGTTTGGATAGTTCTGATACAGCCTCTGCTGTCAAAAACTGCAATGAAAGGAAAAATTAGTAAAATTTAGAGGTTGCCTTTAATACGTATTTGAACACAGCGAAAAATACTATTGTCCCGTTAAAGTTGGTGAATCGCTCTTTGAAATAATTGAAATATAGTTTTTAAGATATTTTTTTGTAAGTCAACGGATTTGAATTTGTACCTTTGCGGCATAATTCATTTGTTGCGTATGTTTCAAAACAAATTTGTTTTCGCTCACATATTTTCATTCCTTGATGGGAATCACTTCAATTACCTTGTTAGCAGGTATGAAGAAGATTGCTACGTCAAGAACTTCAGTTGCTGGAATCAGCTCATGGCTCTCATGTTTGGACAACTCTTCAATCGTGAAAGTTTACGTGATGTTGATGTTGGAGGCTCATCGTTCAAAATGCTATCATCTTGGCAAGGGTTGCAAACCTATCGCCACAACGGCATTTGCTTCTGCCAATCAGAATCAAGACTACCGCATCTTCAAGGATTTTGCCTTCTTCATGATAGAGCAAGTCGGAAAGAAACGTATAACGGATATCTTCAAACTTAAAGGTAATGTGTACGCATTCAATTCAACAACGATTCCACTATGTTTGTCTGTCTTTTGGTGGACCAAGTTTCGAAAAAAGAGGGGGGGGGCAAATCGCATGTGCTCTACGACTTGAAATCTCAGGTTCCTGTATTCTGTCAAATTACAACTGCATCGGTTCACGATTCTAAAGCAATGAAGGAGATACCTTACGAATCAGGTTCTTACTACGTGTTCGGCCGGAGTTACAACGCATTTAGAAAGCTTTTCAAAATCAACCAACATGAATCATATTTCGTGGTTTGTGCCAAAAAGAACCCGTAGTACAAATGCCTGAAGTGGAGAAGAGAATGCCGAAGAACGTTCTATCGGACGCAGAAATCGAACTGACGGATATTAACACACAGAAGAGACATCCCGTGAAACTTCGTTTGGTCCGGTTCTATGACGAAGAGCATAACCGGGCATTTTCTTTTCTGACCAATGCCTTCCACCTCACATCACTTGAAGTTGCAGACCTTTATAAAAATCGCTGGCAGATTGAGTTGTTCTTCAAATGGCTCAAGCAACACCTCAATATTAAGAAATTATGGGGCACTGCAGAAAATGCTGTGAGAATACAAATTGCTTCCGCAATTAGAACATACTGCTTAGTTGCCATCGTGCAGCATGACATGCAGCTGAAACGGTCAACTTATGAGCTTCTACAAATATTGAGTATCTCGCTCACAGGCACGACTCCGCTCAGAGATCTTTGTGAAAAGACTCATTTCAATGATGTTAAAGTCCCTTATATCGCGGGTATTTGATTATGTTTAAACTCGTCCCGATTTTAACGGAATACTAATGAATAAAATTATATTTATATCACATATGATAATGAAGCAGGAAACAGACCCTAAAACTACTACAAGGGCACAGGCTTTTGACCTGTGGATGACGTCTCCAATGCCCATGGTTACGCTTACCAAAACCTTTGATGTAACGCATGTGCGAAGAGTAGCAGAGAATAATGGCTGGAAATTCAATATGCTTATGTGCTGGTGCATAGGTAAGGCCGCCGGCCAAATAGATGAAATGTTCCTTTTGCCGGAACACGGCAGGCTGTACCGGTATGACCGTATAGCCATAAATGTAATAGTCAATAATAAAAAAGGCGGTATTAATTCGTGTGATATCGCTTATGATGATGATATAGAGCAGTTTAATAAGGAGTATGTGCGTCTTACCTTATGTGCCGCCGAAAATTGTGAAAGCATCCTGTTAAATGATACTATGATAGTGGGGACGTCTGCATTGGTGCACACCGAACTGGATAGCATTATTAATCAGTATACCGATAAATTTACCAATCCTATGGTTATGTGGGGTAAATATCGAAAAAAATGCTTCAAAACCACACTTCCCATCTCGTTTCAATATCATCATGTGCAAATGGATGGAGGGCAGGGAGCGGCATTTTTAGCCTTGCTGCAAGATGAAATGAAAAAAATAGAAAAAAAATAATAGAAAATACCAAACCCGTCCCTTAGGGCAGGTGCTATCTTTGCACTTGTTAACAATAATAAATAATCGTACGATAATGGTAAATAAAACAAAGTTAAAAATAGGGGAATTCTCCCAAATGATGCAGGTGAGTGTAAAGACTTTGCGTTATTATGAGCAGAAAAAACTCCTAATGCCTAACGAGGTAGACGAGTGGACAGGGTATCGCTATTATAGCGTAAGTCAAATGCAGAGGCTGAATAGTATACGCAATTGGCAAAAACTGGGTTTTTCATTGGATGAAATAAAGGAAATGTACGAGGAGAGTACGCACACTCCCGATGCAGACCTGATAAATGAGAAAATAGAAGAAACGGAACGTCAGCTGAAATGTTTAAAGGAACGCCGTTTACAACTGCTTCATTGGCGGAATTCTCACAAAAAAATCAGTAAAATGGAAAAATTTTCAATTCAATCTTTGCCTGAAATAATAGTGGCAAGCCATAGGGAAGTAATACCTGATTATGATGCCCTTGGCCTTTTGTGTTGTAACGTGATAGGTCCGGAAATGCAGCGTTTGGGCTGCAAGTGCCCGCCTCCGGGTTATTGCTATACCATAGAGCATAATAAGGAATATAGCCCTACAGGTATAGATATAGAGTATTGCGAGCAGGTGGAAGAAGCCGGTAAGGATTCCGCTATAATACAATTTAAAACCATACCTGCAGTGCCTATGGCTATATGTATGAAACATTATGGCCACTATGACCGGTTTTATGAGTCACATGTGCAAATATTTAAGTATATAGATGAAAACGGGTATGATATTTGCAATAGTCCTCGTTGTAGTTACATAAATGGTGCCTGGAATGAGGAAGACCCTGAAAAATGGCTTACTATAATACAGATACCTGTGGTGAAATTATAACTAAGCCGTTATGCCGGTATAAAGCTGTGAGTGTAATGGCTGTGCATGCATATTAGTAAATAATATAATATAATTATGAGCGTAAAAAGAATGAAAAACACTTGCAGATCCGTAGGAATGCTATTAGTAACTGTAATAGCAGTATTTATGTTTGTTTCTTGTAATAAAAATAAGAACAAGCGTTGTAATACCGTAATAAGTGATTATTTGTACGGAGTGGAATATGATGATTATGACTTTGATTCCTGCAGAATGTATTTTGATAAGCAATACAATCCGTCAGGCGCCTGCTCTGAAGTACGAAGAGGTGATTATGTGGGTCGTAATTTAGACTGGTATATTAATAGAAATGCATCTGCTATTATAAAAATGAATCATACCGATGATCATTATGCGTCTATAGGCATGGTGAGCTGTTTAAGCAGTTTTACTAATGATATAGCCAAAAGCGGTGAATATAATGACGTATATAAATATCTTCCGTTAAAAACACTTGACGGTATTAACGAATGTGGCTTATATGTAGGTGAAAATGTTATGCCTACCGGAGAAACATCGTTTGATTCCACCACATGGGAACCCCACAAATATGGTCATGGTGCATCGCATACTCACCCCGGAGCATCTCTTACATGTGTGGTTACGTATTTAACCAGAATATTATTAGACAAAGCTTCCAGTGTGGAAGATGCTATGAGAATAATAGATGAAATAGACTGGGTAGAACCTGTGAACTATCCGCATAAAGGTGAAACTCAATCATTTCATTGGCTTATATGTGATGCACATCGTAGTGTAATTTTGGAATTTATGGATAATAAAGCCCATTATGTAGAGGCCTCTTCTATAACGGAGCCCGGGTATGGTACCATTATGACCAATTTTACCAATAGTCTTATGGAATCAGGTATGATGCAAATAAACGGCATAGGTTATGAGCGGTATGATATACTTTATGATAACTATAAAAATTATGATGCTTATCCTGATAACTTTGAAGGTATGCAAAATTTAATGAAGCAGGTATGGTTCTCCAATACATATACTATACCTATTGATTCTAAAGATATATGGCTTACTGAATTTGCTTCAGATAATTTACCTGCATCATTCCTGTATCATAATTATGATATTTTGCTTGACCCCGATCTCTATAGTGCTTTACAGCAAGAAGTGAATGGTTTTAAAAACAAGGTGGGGTGGTTTACCGATGAATGTGCCTATTGGTTCTCCACTTATACCGCTGTGTATAACCTGACAAGTCTTAAGTTTCGTGTGTTGGCTCATGAAGGCAGAAGTGGCATGAAATCATATTATGAAGCTTCATTCAGCAGTCATTTTGCTAAGCCGCTGGAACAATAAGCGGGGGGGATAAGTATATCGGAATGCCTTATTTTCTCGGTATAAATGTATCGGGTAAATAAGGCATTCTGTTTAGGTGATATATATTCGGCAGAATAATACGGAAACATAATTTTGCCTTTATCATTTTCTCATAATAAAATGTAGGAAAATAATATAGCTTTTGAATATAAAAGTAAAGCAGTTGTCCGGAATTGACAACTGCTATTGTTTTACAGATACTGATATTAGTAATTCTGTATCTATGAAAATGGGCAGTTTTTCCCCATTTATTGGGGATGAGTAGTTTTATTATAAGCTCATTTTGAGCATGTTGATTTCTGCTTGTGTTAAAAATCGGTATTGACCTCTTGGCAGGTCTTTTTTGGTAAGGCCTGCGTAGTAAACTCTATCCAATTTTTCCACTTCATATCCTAAATGGCCAAACATACGTCTTACTATACGATTTTTGCCCGAATGCAGGGTAATACCTAATACATTGCGTTGTTCACCTACAAATTCAAGTTCATCGGGTTTAATAAACCCGTCATATAGTTCTATTCCGTTCGCCAATGTTTCAAAATCACTCAGGGTCATGTTTTTATCCAATTCAACCTGATATATTTTTTTTATTTCAAATTTCGGGTGAGTGAGTTTTTTTGTCATTTCGCCATCATTGGTGAAAAGCAACAAGCCGGTGGTATTCCTATCCAAACGACCCACGGGGTATATCCTTTCGGGGCATACACCTTCTACCAATGACATTACGCTATTGCGGTCTCTTTCGTCTTCGGTGGTGGTAATAAAGTCTTTAGGCTTGTTTAAAAGCAAATATACGGGCTTTTCTCTTTGAAGTATTTTGTCTTCATATCGTACTTCGTCAGTGGGCATTACTTTGGTGCCCAGTTCACTTACTATTACACCATTCACTTTAATGGCACCGGCTATAATAAGGTTATCGGCTTCTCTACGGGAACAAATACCGCTATTGGATATGTATTTATTCAGGCGTATAGGGCCTCTTTCTTCATTCCATGCCAAGGACAGTACCTTAGGCTTACGCTCGCTATAGCGGCCTTCTTTATGTCTGTGGTTGATAATTTCTTCTAATATTTCCGACTTTTGAGCGGGTGTTTTGCCCATATTTTTATCATAGCGTGGCCTGCGTTCGCCATAGTTGTGTCCGCGGCGTTCTTCGCCGTAAGAACGTTCGCCTTGCTCGTGGTCATTATAGCGGGAACGGCGTTCATTACGATCCGAATTGTCGGAAAATGCTCTGTAGCGACCTTGGTCTTCTCTATCTTCCCTGTTATAGCGTCTTCTTTTGTCCTCTTTTTCGTTTCGGTGATATGGTTTGCGGTAGCCTGTATCATCACGGCGGACTTTGTTATTATGATAGGATGAATATTCCTGATTTTCAGCTGTTATATCGGTGGATTCGGCAGCTGTGCCAAATTTACGCATGCGACGTTCTTTACGTGATTTAGTTAAAAAACCGAATTTTTCAGTGAAAAACGACCTGCGGGCTTCTCTTTTGTTCCCGGTAGTGTCAAATGTAAATGGTGAGGATGATTTTCTCTCTTGGGCGTGTGTGCTATTTGAGCGGCTGCCTCTTTGTTCTTTACCTGCGAATGATTCGCTACGACGGTTTTTACCGTAATTTTTATTTGCTTCCATTGCTATTACTTGTTTGTCTCTACGACAACATATTGAAATTATGTATATTACTATTATTGTTTAGAACTTATATCAAAACTGCAAATGTATAATTTTTTTTAATACCATAGGTCTGTTAAAATGTTTTTTTTGTTTATTGTGTGGTATTATTCAAAATGGATAATCATTATTTCGGAAGAAGGAACGCCTATGCGGTAGAGCGGCCCCCATATGCCGACGCCGGAACTTACACACATCCATGTATTTTGTATAAGTTTGCAGCCGTATCCCATATCGTTTGCTGCATTAATAGCGTATGAAAGTGGCCAAAACTGACCGGCATGGGTATGTCCCGAAAATTGAAAGTAAACATGATGGCTACATACCTCGCGGTAGCTGTTAGGCTGGTGGTCTATCATAAGTGTAGGAAGGGTGGTATTGGCCTGTTTTAGCAGTTGGCTTACAGGGAGTCTGTCAGTATCTGTTTTATCTTTTCTTCCTATGAGTTGTGCTTGCGACGGGAGCGTTATTATGCTATCTTCCAGTATATTAAACTCGCATTCCTGTAATAATTCTTTTGCTTTTTCATAGTCGGAGTAGTGTTCATGGTTGCCGCATACGGCCCACACCCCCCATGGCGCCTGTATTTTTTTTAGTTCATCAATAACTTGTGGTTGCATATATTGGTCAAATCCTTTATCTACCAAGTCTCCACCTGTTATTACTATATGAGGGTGTGCGTTATTGATGGCTTGCACGCAGGCTTGAGTTTGGGTAAGGCCTATTTGTGCACTCAGGTGCAAATCACTAAATGCCACCATGGTAAATGGTCGCGTATGCGGATATTGTTTTAGTAGGGGAATGTGTATGTGAGTGGATTGTATATGTGTGAACTTATAGTGCCCTACGTATAGCAGCGTAGTGAGTATAAGAGCTAACGTGCCCAATGGAATCCATGGGTACCGGTGTAGTAGTGCCGGCAATGGCGACTGAAAATGGTACAATATACATATAATAATATGGTATAATAGTACAAGTAGTGTGCCATAGAGCAGTATGGGCAGCCATGTATAGCAGGTATTAAGCCATAAGGCTTGCCATGAAACCTGTTTAAACGATATAAAGAATGACAAAAAAGGAAGTACTGACCATATGCATAATAGGGTAACAAGTATGCGTTTTCCCCACGTTCGGTGATGTAATTCATGCCCTATATGGCTGATGAAAAATACGCAGGCACCTATATATATAAGCAACATGAGCAGTAAAATGAGTATATGTATCGGCTTGTGCATGGTAAGTTTTTTGTGTGAAATATGTTTTTTAATTGCCTATGGTTTTACGTGAATTGTTTATAGTTTTATTTATGTAAATCGTGTAGTACCCGTTTTTTTTATTCAAAGCATATAATAGTCCGCTATATACCGAGCCTATTTCATAATTGTATGTGCCTAATCGTATGGTATTCAGGTGTTCGGCTCTCAGTTGGTCACGGTGGGCATTTATTTCTTTTTCTGCCATGTTGGCCGCGTCAAGGTCTATGTTATTATAATTAGATTGCAAGTCGGAATTCATTATTTCCAATGTTTTTTGTACCGGCAGGTGCATAGTATTAAGGTTGTTTTTAAGGTGCCGGTCAAAATGGATGGCTGTTCCCAATTTGTTTTTGCGGTATATGGCTATTGGGTATATGGCATTGCCTATACTTTCCAAATTATCAATTATTTTCAGCATGGAGCTGATATGTCGAAACCCGTCTTTTGACAGGTCGCCTTCCGATACTATGGTGAGGAAGTTAGCTATTTCATATTCCATGCGGTTGGTAATAGTTTCATGCTTATGTATGCGGTCAAAATATTTGTTGAATTTTTTTTCATCCCCTGCATTCTTCAACGGCTTTAAAAAAGTAAACATGCGTAGTCCCCGTTCGGAAAAGTTTTCTATCTTATGATGGGCACTTCGTATATTCGGTTCAGACGTGTTGGTATAGCCTTCGGATATAAATTTCATACATTCACACATGAGCTTCATGCTATATATAAATACGCCTACGGCACCGGCATACTTGAGAATGATGATGAAACTGTTATAAAAATTCATTTTAAATTATTGATAATTAGATGCTCGTGTGTTATTAAAACCTGTAATAACAACAAATGCAAAGATAGTCAGTTTATAAACCGAAAGCGGAAAAAAGACGTTTTTCTTAAAGTTTAATTGTTATATTATTGAAAATGAATATCATGAGTTTGATAATGGCATAAAAGTAGTATGTATAAAAAAGAGGGCTGAAAGTGCCCTCTTTTAAGTTGTATATAACATTAGGGTATGTTATTTCAAGCGGCGGAACTGACAGGTAAAGTGACGCATCAGTTCGGCTTCCCATGTAATTTCCAATCCGCGTTTAATGCTGTTTCTGCGGTCATATACGTTCTTTAATGCTGCAGCTATTACATCCATGTGGTTATTGGTGTAAACACGGCGAGGTATGCATAAACGTACAAAATCCAAACCGCCAAAACGGTTTTCACGGGTTACAGGATCTCTATCGGCTAATACATAACCTATTTCACAGGCACGAATACCGGCTTCCAAATATAATTCGCAGGTTAATGTTTGAGCCGGGAATTCTTCTTTAGGAATATTGGTTAATACTTTGTCGGCATCTACAAATATGGCGTGACCACCGGCAGGGCGTTGGTAAGGAATGCCATATTCATCTAATTTTCCGGCTAAGTAAGCCACCTGTTTAATACGGGTTTCTATCATGGAAAATTCCAGGTTTTCTCTCAAACCTACAGCCAAAGCATCCATATCACGGCCGTTCATACCGCCATAAGTAAGAAATCCTTCGAAAGGAATACAGAATCTTTTGGCTCCTTCATACCAGTCTTCTTTTCGGGTGGCTATAAAGCCGCCCATGTTTACCAAACCGTCTTTTTTAGCTGACATGGTCATGCTGTCAGCATAGGAGAACATTTCTTTGGCAATTTCGGCAATGGTTTTATTGGCATAACCTTCTTCACGGGTTTTAATGAAATAAGCATTTTCAATAAAACGGGCGGAATCCATATTTACGGGAACACCATATTTGTGACACAGTTCACAGGTTTCACGAATGTTTTTCATGCTTACCGGCTGACCGCCAACGGTGTTATTAGTAACGGTTAATACCATGAAAGGAATATTTCCCTTGTGCTCTTTTAATACTTTTTCCAGCTTTTCCAAGCCTACATTACCCTTAAACGGAACTTCCAATTGGGTGTCATGTGCTTCATCACAGGTAACATCTATTGCAAATGCTTTACGGCTTTCAATATGGCCTTTGGTAGTGTCAAAGTGGGCGTTACCGGGTATAATCATACCGGGCTTAACCAGATAGGAAAATAATACGTTTTCTGCAGCACGACCCTGGTGAGTGGGTATTACATATTCAAAACCGGTAATGTCGGTAATGGTGTTTTTCATGTTGAAGAAACTGCGGGCACCTGCATAGCTTTCATCACCAAGCATCATGGCACTCCATTGTTTATCACTCATGGCGCCTGTACCTGAGTCAGTACACAAGTCAATGTAAACCTGTTCTGATTTCAACATGAAAATGTTGTTGTGGGCTTCTTCCAGCCATTTTTCTCTTTCTTCTCTGGTGGATTTTTTAATGGGTTCAACCATTTTTATTTTCCACGCTTCTGCAAATGGTAATTCCATAATTTGTATGTTTTTGTTAATATTATATTGCTTGAGTAATGCTCATTAGTGGTGTAAAAATGCATATACAGGCTTATATGAATTGTTTTTTACTTATCATTAATGCCTTAATATGCGAAATTCTTTTCTTCTGAATTTCACATATTTCTGCAGCATTTTAGCCTTTTTGCTGTATTTTGCACCGGCTCTTTTGCATTTGCGTCAAAGTTACTACATTTTTTTTAAATAATCAAGTTATTATTATATTTTTTGTAAAAAAAAGAAAAATCAAGGTTTTTTTTGAATTTATCCCGAATATCCGGACTAAAAGCATATATGTGAAAATAATAGTTATGTGCTGAAAATAATATAGTTATATGTTTTGTTTGTGAATAACTTTTCCTGTTTTTTGTTAAAAACAATTGAAAAAAGAAAAGCAGAAAAAATATTTGTGAAAAGAAAAAAATGAAAATGGCGAGTATTTTGTATATATATGTAGGTGGTATTGATTTTTTTTGTACCTTTGTCAATTGAAATTCCGGCAGGTGAAAAGCCTGTTAGGTGCTGAAAATAAGTATTAATTATAAAGAATGTAACATGAAAAAATTAGTATTTGCAGCTTTGTTAGCTTGTGTATGTATGAGTGTCATGTGTCAGGAAGGTATATCCGGCAGGGTTATACCATTGCCTTTGGTAGATATTAAAACACTGGATGGTAATGCGTTCAATACTAAAAATATTAAAAATGACGGCAAGCCGGTGATTATATGTTTTTTTGCCACATGGTGTAAGCCCTGCATGGCGGAATTAAAGAATATATCTGATGAGTATGAGGATTGGCAGGACGAAACCGGAGTAAAATTATATGCCGTGTCAATAGATGATACACGTTCCAGTTCCAGAGTGGCTCCTTTGGTAAAGGGGCAGGGCTGGGAGTATGAATTTTTGTTGGATGAGAATTCCGATTTTAAGCGTGCCATGAATGTGAATGATATTCCGCACACCTTTGTGTTGGATGGCGAAGGTAATATAGTATGGCAGCATGCTTCCTATGCACCCGGAGTGGAGCAGGAATACATAGAAGTGGTTAAAAAGCTTATAGCCAAATAGCATATGACAAAAAAAAGAATATTACTATTCTTATTATGTGCAGGTGTGTCCTTGTCGTTTGCACAAAATAATTTTTTGAAGAATAGTCGCATATCAGGTAATTTCCAAACGGACGCCCAGTATTATATACCCAATGCTGCCATAGGTGCCGATACGGTAGAAAACAAGGTGAGAGCCAATGCGTATTTGAACCTTAATTACTCTAATGGAGGATTTTCAGCCGGCTTTAGGTATGAGTTTTATAAGTATCCTTTAATTGATTTTGAAAAGTTGAACTATGTGGGGCATGGTATTCCGCATTATTATGCCGGCTATAACCACGAGTATTTTGAAGTGGTGGTAGGCAGTTTTTATGAACAATTCGGTAACGGGCTCATATACCGTTCGTATGAAAATCGTAATTTGGGTTATGACAATGCTACTAATGGTATTAAGGTGGTAGGTAAGCCGTATAAGGGTATTACCATTACCGGAATATGGGGTACGCAGCGTAACCTGTTTGTAAAAGAAGGTGAAATACGGGGTGCAGACTTGGATTTATCGTTCACCGATATGATAGATAAAATTAAAACCAGCGGTTTCCGCTTTGGTATGGGTGGCAGTTTTGTATCCAAATATGAAAAAGATAATGACGCTGATTATTATCTTCCTCAAAATGTAGCTGCATGGGCGGCCCGTATGAATTTCGGATATAAGGATTTTAATATCAATGCCGAGTATGCTTATAAGTTTAATGATCCGGGTTCCCTTAATAATATGATATATAAGCCGGGAGAGGCCTTGTTTGTTACTGCTTCTTATGCCATGAAGGGTTTGGGAGTATATATTACGGGTATGCGTACCGATAATATGGACTATCGTACTAAGCGTAATGCCGTAAGTAATAATAATATTATCAATTATATACCTACTATTACCCGAGAGCACACTTATGCATTGCCTTCTATGTATCCTTATGCATCGCAGGCCTTAGGCCAAATGGGTTTTCAGGCACAGGTGAATTACCAGATACCTAAAAAGACCAAAATAGGCGGTAAGTACGGCACCGATATTATGCTGAACTATTCCCGTATGCATGGTATAAAGCAGCAAATGGTAGCGGAAGCGGTGGAAAACGGCGGTGATATGGCCGGTACCGACGGCTATACATCTAAGTTTTTTGCCTTTGGCGATTTATATTATCAGGATTTTAATATAGAAATAAGCCGTAAATTTACTAAGGCCTGGAAATTGGCCTTGTCGTATGTGTTTCTTACCTACAATCAGTCTGTAATAGAAGGTCATGTGGGGGAACCTGATGTGAATTCACACACGGTAATAGCTGATTTAACGTATAAAATAAACAATAAGCATGCTCTAAGGCTGGAATTGCAGCACATGTATGCTAAGGAACATAAGGGAAGTTGGGCCTATGCCCAACTGGAATACACCATAGCACCCAAATGGTTTATATCCGTATTAGACCGCTGGAATTATGGTAATCCTGATCCATCCAAACGAATACATTACTACATGGTGTCAGGGTCCTTTGTGTATAAAACCACCAAGGTTACTCTTAATTTTGGCAAGCAATATGAAGGAATATTGTGCGTGGGCGGAGTGTGCAGGGCTGTGCCTGCCTCCTATGGTGTAGGCTTATCGGTGGTAACAAGTTTTTAATACTCTAGTATAAAGCAAAACAGAAACATACTATAAAATGAAAAAAATAACAATAATGCTAGCCGCCGTAGTGCTTATGGCAGCTTGTGATAAAATAGAAAAACCTTATAAGGTAGAGCACCCTAAGGTGCTTATAAGCGTGGACACTCCTTCGTTTGAGCCTGTGAATAGTGCCATAAAGAAAATATTGGCAGAAGAATATACGGGGCACCGTTGTGTGAATTGTCCTCAAGGGCATAAGACATTGGCCGATTTAAAGGCCAACATGAAGGATACCCTGGTGGTGCTGGCCTTACATGTATCAGAGCAGCAGGCTGCTCCTGATCCTAATGATACCACTTGCCCTGTAGGCTATATTATGGATTATCGTACCACGGCAGGTAATGCTTACGAAAATAATTTTTCCATAGGATCTTTGCCGGCTGCGGTGTTTAACCGCACTCTTATTAACGGAATGTATGGGCAGAATTCGGTGAGTTCATGGAAAACCATGGCAGAAAGCCAGTCTCACGGGGCGGCAGATGCCGGTTTGCAAATAATACCGGTGTGGAATGCCAATGAAGATACCGTATTTGTATTTGTAAACACAACCTTATTTACCAATATAAATAATAGTATGCGGTTATGTGTGTTATTGTCGGAAAATAACATAGTATCTCCGCAAAAAAACGGTAAACCTGCTATAGGCAGTGTGCCCAGTATATGTGATTACACGCACCAGCACATGCTGCGTACCAATATATCTCCTATAGAAGGTACTCCCATAAGTATATCACAGCAGTCGGAACATGTAATATGTGCCTATGCTTTGCCTTGGAACAGCAAGTGGCAAAAAAATAACAGCAATGTAGTAGCCATGCTTCTCAATGCCGATACGCAGGAAGTGATGCAGGTAGAAGAAATACAGGTAGCGGAATAATGGTACAATTGAAAAAACTGGTAGGGCAAACAGCCATATATGGCTTAAGCAGCATAATAGGTCGTTTTCTTAATTATTTGCTGGTCCCGTTATACACTTATAAAATAGCTGCCGAATCGGGAGGTTACGGTGTGGTTACCAATATGTATGCATATACGGGACTATTGTTGGTATTACTCACTTTTGGTATGGAAACCACTTATTTCCGATTTGCCAATAAAGAAGGCGTTGATCCAGACAAGGCTTTTTCCACGGCACAATGGGCAGTAGGCATAGTAGCCATGGTATTTGTAACCGTATTGGCCTTGTTTTATAAGCCTATAGCCGGAATTATGAATTATGCGGCACATTCGGAATATGTGCTCATGATGGGCATAGTGGTGGCTTTTGATGCCTTTCAGGCCATATTGTTTTCCCGTTTGCGTTATGAGAATAGGGCGGTAAAGTTTGCCGGATTAAAGTTGTTGTTTATAATATGTAACATTATGCTCAATTTGTTCATATTTGTAGCAGCACCGGTGCTATATGTGCGTTATCCTCAGCTTATGGCATGGTATAATCCGCATTATCAGGTGGGGTACATATTTGTAGTAAATATGATATGTACGGTAAGTATCACTTTAGGGTTTATCCCCGAAATGCGAAAAATGCGTAACGGTTTAGATGTGACTATGCTTAAGCAAATGTTGAAATATACCTGGCCGTTATTGCTTTTGGGCTTGGCCGGCATACTTAATCAGGTGGCCGATAAAATATGCTATCGTTATATAGTGCCCGGGCAGGAGGGAGAAGTGCAGTTGGGTATATATGGTGCCTGTGTGAAAATAGCCATGATTATGGCCATGATTACTCAGGCTTTTCGTTATGCGTATGAGCCTTTTGTATTTGGCGGAAGCCGCAATAACCAAAATAAGGACGTGCAGGCTTTGGTAATGAAGTATTTTGTAATGTTTACTTTATTCGCATTTATGGCCGTAGTGGCCTATATGCCTTTGCTTAAATATATTATTAAATCCGATTATTGGGAGGGCTTAAAGGCGGTGCCTATAGTAATGATAGCGGAAATATTTATGGGTATATATTTTAACTTGTCGTTTTGGTATAAGCTTACTGATCAAACGTGGTGGGGCGCCGTATTTTCTGGTATAGGGTGTGCGGTACTGCTGGCTGTTAACTTTATATTTGTACCGCAATGCGGGTACATGGCCTGTGCATGGGGCGGTTTTGCCGGTTACGGCACCTGTATGGTACTTTCGTATCTGGTAGGTCAAAAACTGGCTCCGGTGCCGTATCCGGTAAAAGCTATAGCTTTGTATTTTATGCTTACCTTATTGCTATACATGGTAATGACGCATATATACATAGCTAATATGTGGTGGAGCTTAGTGGTAAATACGTTTATATTGTTGGTGTATGTGGGCGTAATAGCCTATAATGAGCGGGCATTGTTAATCAATGTGGCAGGTGTTATAAAGCGTAAAGTGCTTAAACGGTAATGCTTATGGGGAATAAGGGTAAAGTATTGTTTATAGATAAAGCGCATGCAGATTTTGCACCTGCATTGGAAGCCATTGGTTATGAATGTGAAAGCAGACCTGTGGAGTATGCCGACCTTATGACTTGTGCTCATGAGTATACAGGATATGTAATCCGTAGCCGATTTGTCATAGATGCTCCGTTAATAGATGCGTCAGTTAATTTAAAGTTTATAGCCCGTGTAGGGGCAGGCATGGAAAATATAGATGTGGCTTATGCAGCCGATAAAGGTATAACCTGTCTTAATTCACCTGAAGGCAATACTGATGCGGTGGGTGAATATGTGGTAGGTGCTATGGTGAATTTGCTGAGGCGTACTATGCAGAGTAACAGTCAGGTAAAGCAGGGTGTATGGTTGCGTGAGGCTAATAGAGGATATGAGTTGGGTAGCCAAACGGTAGGCATAATAGGTTATGGTAATATGGGGCATAGTTTGGCCAAAAAGTTGAGCGGTTTTGGTTGCAGGGTGCTGACGTATGATAAATATAAGTCTCATTGCGGTGATGCATACGCTACACAGGTTACATTAGAGGAATTGCAAAAGGAAAGTGATATAATAAGTATTCATATTAATTATACAATTGATAACTATTATTATATTAATGAATCTTTTTTGAATAATTTTAGCAAAAATATTTATGTAATAAATACTTCCAGAGGTAAAGTGCTGGATACCGCTGCTTTGTGGAGTTTGCTGCAAAGCGGAAAGGTAAAAGGTGCTGTGCTGGATGTGTTGGAATATGAAAATATACGTCTGCAGAACAAACCCTTACAGGAATGGAATGAGGTGATGAGGGGTATAGCTCATAGTAACAAGGTAATATTATCGCCGCATATAGCAGGCCAAACCCATGAATCATTGCAAAAGCATGTGAAAGTGCTGGTGGAAAAAATAAAACAGTTATCATATATGCAGTAGGCGTAATGGAAGTAGCACTCACATTGTTATACACGGTTTTGTTTATGGTACTTATATGTAAGTGTCCGTATTTTAAATCCAAAAGCCTGTCATCGCGAGCATTGTGTGTGCTATTTGGTATGAAGGTAATGGCCGGTGTATGCATGTATATGATATATACATATTATTATCCTAATAGGAATGAGGCTGATATATTCCGTTATTTTGATGATGCCAGGGTGATATATGAGGCTTTGCCCGAAAGACCTATGGATTATATTAAAATATTATTTGGTATAGGTAATAATACCCCTTATTTTAACGATCATTATTATGTGTATCTTAATCATTGGGAGCGGCTGGTAGTAACAAATATATTCAGTGATTCGCATACTATTATTCGCTTTAATGCCTTGGTAATGTTGTTCTCGTTCGGGTATTTCAATGTGCACAATGTATTTGCGTCTTTTTTGGCCTTTGTAGGCTTATTTTCCATATATAAATGGGTAGAAAATAATATAAAGCAGGTGCATATGTGGTATGTTATTGCCATATTTTTATTGCCTTCGGTGGTGTTTTGGACCTCGGGAGTACTTAAGGAAAGTATTATTATGTTCGGTACAGGCCTGTTAATATATTCTATGGATAGTATGGTTCAAAAGCGTGTGTCATGGTATAAGGTTTCCATATATATATTATGTATGATATTGGGAATAGCGGTATTGGTGTATACCAAATTGTATTATTGTTTACTCATAGTATTGTTGGGAGTTGTATTTGTACTGAATAAAAAATACAATATAAAACATCCTTTATGGGCGTATATGATTACGATATTGGTAATGATACCTTCCTTGTATTTTATGGCTCTTTATTATGATAATAATTATAATGCTTTGTATTTGATAGCCTATAAACATAATGATATGGTGTATTTAGGCATGGAGGAAGGTGCCCGTATGGCTGACGAGGTAATATTGCAGGATAATATAGCATCGTTTGCGGCCTATATGCCTAAGGCATTGTATAATGCCATGCTGTTGCCGTTGCCGTTTACTGATTTTTCTCCTATGATGCTTATGGCATGGGGAGAGCAGCTGTTATTAATGGCGGGTATGGTGTTGTTATTGGCAATGGGGGCGCATGTACCTATAAAGAATAAGAATATGTTTTGGTTTTGCATGCTGTTCTACATAGCCAATGCTATGGTAATAGGTATAAGTGTACCCATAATAGGGGCCATAGTGCGGTATAGGAGTGTGAGTTTGCCATTTTTAATAGTAGCAGTGTGCTTGTGCTGTGATACATATACCATAAAAAAAAGAAGCCGTAAGGTGATCAAGTATATACAAAAACATTCTATATGAAATATTATATTATATCAGGTGAGGCATCAGGCGACCTGCATGCGGCCAATTTAGTGCGGCACCTTATGCAAAGTGATACTCAGGCGCAGGTACGTGCCTGGGGTGGTCCCTTACTGAGGCAGGCAGGAGCCTGTGTGGTAAAAGATTATAGTGAAACAGCCTATATGGGGTTTGTAGAAGTGCTTACTCATGCGGATAAAATAATGCGTAACTTTTCATTTTGCAAAAAAGACATATTAGCTTATGCTCCTGATGTGGTAATATTGGTGGACTATCCGGGCTTTAATTTACGCATAGCCAAATTTTTGCATGAGCATCATTTGCGGGTATTTTATTATATTTCACCGCAGGTGTGGGCATGGAAGAAGAACAGGGTGCATGCTATACGCAAATATGTGGATGAAATGTTTGTAATACTGCCTTTTGAACAGCAATTTTATGCGCAGCATAACATGAAGGTGCATTATTTTGGTCACCCTTTGCTTGATGTGGTGAAGCAGGCTTGTATTGATGCCCGTTTTAAAGAAAGGCATAGCCTTTCAAACAAGCCTGTTATAGCCGTGTTACCCGGCAGCCGCCGACAGGAAATATTGCGTATGCTTCCCACTATGCTCAAGGTAGCATCACAGTATGATACCTGCCAAATAGTAATAGCAGGTGTGGAGCATCACAAGAACCTGTATACCCCTTATGAACAGGAGTATAAGGTAAAAGTGGTGTATAACAGTACCTATGATTTGTTACACTGTGCTCATGTGGCATTGGTTACTTCAGGCACAGCCACATTAGAAACGGCTTTGTTCAATGTACCTCAGGTAGTGTGCTATAAGGCCAATTATTTGTCGTATGTAATAGCTAAACATTTAATTAAGGGTATCAGTTATATTTCATTGGTAAATTTAATAGCGGATGCCCCGGTGGTAACCGAATTAATACAGCAGGACATGAATCCGTGTACACTGAAAAATGAAACCGATAAAATAATGGGAGGTTACTGTAGGGAACGTATGTTGCAGCAGTATGCACAATTACAATATAGTATGGGTAATGGCGAAGCCTCCATGCGTATAGCGGAGCAAATGGTGAAATTATTAGAAAAAAAATAATTTGAAAAAAAAAACGGAAATATTGGTAAAACTATAAAAAAGTGTTACCTTTGCATAGTGAAATAAATAGAATTTATCAATAAAAAATCATAAATATGGAAATTGAAAAAATAACATCAAGTCAGCAAGCCATGGATATGGAAGCCAAATACGGTGCACACAATTATCATCCGCTTCCGGTAGTATTGGCAAAAGGTAAAGGTGCATTTGTGTGGGATGTGGAAGGTAAAAAATATTTTGACTTTCTATCAGCTTATTCAGCAGTAAACCAGGGTCATTGTCATCCTAAAATTATTCAGGCATTGTGTGATCAGGCACAGCGTTTAACATTGAGTTCACGTGCATTCTACAATGATTGTTTGGGTTCATGGGAAAAATATGTTACCGAATATTTCGGTTATGAAAAAGTATTACCTATGAATAGCGGTGCCGAAGCCGATGAAACAGCCTTAAAGTTGGCTCGTCGTTGGGGTGTGGTTAAAAAAGGTATTCCTAATGATGAAGTAATGATAGTATGCTGTGAAGGTAACTTCCATGGTAGAACCATTACTATTATCACCATGAGTAATGACCCTGAAAGTTATGCTAACTATGGTCCTATGACTCCCGGTTTTATTCGTATTCCATATAATGATGCCGATGCATTGGAAAAGGTATTAGCCGAAAAAGCTGATAAAATAGCCGGTTTCTTATTGGAACCTATTCAAGGTGAAGCAGGAGTATATGTTCCTGATGACGGTTATTTGAAAAAATGCTATGATATATGTC
Organism: Bacteroidales bacterium; assembly: GCA_045598105.1. Lineage (GTDB taxonomy): Bacteria > Bacteroidota > Bacteroidia > Bacteroidales > WCHB1-69 > UBA1205. The sequence goes on from JAZLLK010000049.1 coordinate 53,369, forward strand.
ATAAATATAATGTATTGTTCATGGCCGATGAGGTACAGTGCGGCATAGCCCGTACCGGTAAAATGTTAGCATGTGACCATGAAGACGTACGTCCTGATATATTAATATTAGGTAAGGCATTAGGCGGTGGTGTGGTTCCTGTATCAGCAGTATTGGCCGATGATGAAATTATGTTGAATATTAAGCCCGGAGAACACGGTTCCACTTTTGGCGGTAACCCCATAGCTGCTAAAGTCAGCATGGCTGCTTTGGAAGTTATTAAGGAAGAGCACCTCATGGAAAAGGCCGATCGTTTAGGTAAAATATTCCGTGAGGAAATAGGCAAAATTAAATCACCTATGATAGAAAAAGTACGTGGTAAGGGCTTGTTGAATGCTGTTATCATTCGTCCTAAAAACGGTAAGGAAGCATGGGATGTATGCTTGAAAATGCGTGATATGGGTCTGTTGGCTAAGCCTACACATCAGCACATTATTCGTTTCGCGCCTCCATTGGTTATTACCGAAGAAGAATTGCGAGAAGCTATTGAAATTATTAAAAACGCTATTCTTTCATTTGAATAATATACATGAAAGGTATATCAAAAAAAAGCAGCAATTTTACATTGTTGCTTTTTTTGTACTTATGTTTTTTAGGCTTGTTTAGTTAATACTTTCTTTTTTCCACTTAAAGTATCCCATTACCGATATTATGGAATATGTGGCATATAGTATGGCCGACGGAATGAGCATTTTGCCGGCAAACATAACGGTAAGTATAGGATCTACCATTAGCCAACACAACCATTTTTGATAATATTTTTTTGTCATCATCCACATGCCGGTAATACTTATGCCGGTAGAAAATCCGTCCATTAAATATATATCGCTTTCGTGCATCAGGTATAATATATAGGATATAACGCTGCTAATGGTAATAGTGAATAATATGGCGGGGAGTATGTATTTTTTTGGCATGGAGCATATATGTTGTTCGGAATTGTTGCGAGGATGAATTACATTGGTCCATACCAATAGTCCGTATATATAGGCCATTACGTAGTATATATTGATGCACATATTGGCATATATGCCATTTTGAAAGCATACTATGGTGTATAGTATAGGCATAATGAGCCCAAATATCCATAGCCATACTGAAGCCTTGTATTCAAAGAATACAGCTATAAGACCTACAATTGCTCCTGTTATTTCTATGTAGTTCATGTGTTTTTACAATTTAAATATAATTCGACCGGCTACGTTGGTGCCGGGTTGTGCGTATAGTCCGTTGGTAATATATGGTTCACTGCCGTCGGCAAAGCGGGCGGTGTATCCCCATCCGTTGTTTACGTATAGGGTGTTGAGTATATTGTTTACCTGAAATTGCAGTTCTATACTATATTCTTTTTTTAGAGGAAGGGTATAGCTTATTTGTGAGTTTATTATAAAGTAGTCTTTTAATAGGGAGCAGGGGCGTGATGTGTTGTCATAGTATTGTTTGCCTACATATTTACCTGTGAGGAGAATGTATAAATTTTTGCAAGGTTCAAAGTGAAGTGTAGCTACACCTATTATATTGGGTGAAAGTGCCAAATTGGTAGTACCCATGTCTATACGGGTTTGTGCCATGGGTGCCCGGTCGGAGGGGTTGTTGAATGTATCTTCATAATATACGTAGTTGAGTATTTTATTGCGGCTCAGGCTCAGGTTGGCATCTATTTTCAGCCAGCGACATACATTTACGCCTCCGCATATTTCTACACCCATACGATAGCTTTTATTCACATTTTCCATTATAGCATAGCCAATAGTATTGAGTTTGCCGGTAGCGGTAAGTTGGTCTTTGTATCCCATAAAATACATGTTTATACCTATTTTCCATTTCGAAGGGTGGTATTCATAGCCGGCTTCCACATCCAGCATGTGTTCGGCCTTAGGAATGTCGTGTGCTCCGTATTTGGCGGCGTCTTTTATGTCGGAGCGGGTGGGCTCTCTATTGGCCAGTCCTGCTACCATATATACTTTATGCGGGCTGTTAGGGTGGTAGGTAAAGCCTATTTTAGGGTTGGCAAAATGGTATATGTTTTTTTGGCTCATGGGAGCCATATCATTATCTATACCGTTTATTATATAATATATGTAGCGATATTGCAGGTCGGCATACAGCAGCCAGTGAGGGGTAATATGATAATTTATTTTGGCAAAGGTGGTGGCATCAAGTTTGTTGCTGTTATTTTCATACCATACCACATTGCCGTGAATATTTTCGTTGTATTTTATCCATAATGTTTTACCATAGTAAAAACCATGATAATAGGTGAATGTTTCCCCAAATGACAGGTCCGTTTTTTTTTCTTTATAGTCTGCTGAAATTATGGCTACGCCATAGTGGTTTTTTTCACATTCCCGTTTGGTAAGGTCGGAGCAGGAGTGGGTTACGTTATTTATGGTTTGTACAGGTATGCCCATAGATGGCAGGTCGGCATCGGCTACATAGTTTTCATAATAGCCATAGCCGTGGGTATAGTTGCCGGTAATATTGAGTTGCCAGGCTTTATTAAAGGAGTAGGAATAGTATAGTTGAAACAGTTGTTGCCCGTAGTTGTCGGTTTCATTGTCATAGTATTTTTCATTGCCTGCATCGTCATAGTATAGGCCTGCATTGTTATAGGTACGGTCTATACACAGCATGTATGAAGGGGTGCCGTTCCATGTAATGCCTGTTTTTTGTTGCCCTATAATGGCAATGAATTTAAGCAGACTTTTAGGACTATATTTACCTAAACTTACAAATACTGAATGGTGGTTGCAGTTTCCGTTACGTATGTAGCCGTCAGTACTCAGGTGTGTGTAGCTGGCTTCGGCCGAAAATCCATGGCGTGTAATGCCGCTAGCCAGGTTAATGGTAGCCTGAAAAGTATTAAAAGAGCCCAAAGAAAGGTCGGCCATGGCCGAAAAATTTTCTTTAGGATAGAGTGTGAGCAGGCTTACGGATCCGCCAAAAGTACCGGTGCCGCCGGTATTGGCACCTATACCTCGTTGTATTTGCACCGATTGAGCCATATTGGTAATATTGGGTATGTTTGCCCAAAAAACCTGCTGTGATTCCGCATCGTTGAGCGGAATGCCGTTAATGTTGACATTAATACGGCTGGGGTCAGTACCTCTTAACCTAAAGGAGGTGTTGCCTACCTGAGTGCCGTTTTCGGAGGAGGCCACTACTGAAGGTTCCATTTCTATTACATAGGGCAGGGCTGATTCTATGTTTTTACTATGCAGTTCTTCCTTGTTAAGAGTGCTTATGCTCATAGGGGTTTCTTTATTGGCATATGATGAAGACACTATAATACCTTCACATAGTACCGAGGTGGCATGAAGAGTGAACAGCAGCATGCTGTCGGTAGGGCATGATATGTCGGCTATAATACTTTCGTAACCTATACATGATAGTTTAAGCCGATGAGTACCTTCGGGTAAAAACAGGGAAAATATTCCTTCCTGATTGGTAACAGTTCCTGTATATGTGTTACTTACCCATACGTTTACATTCTCTATGGCTTGAAGTTGCTCGTCCACTACACGGGCTTTTATCTGGTAATTTTTTTTGTTGTTTTCATCGGCGTATGCCGTGCTTAGGCTTATGGCTGCCCACAGGCATATTGTCGTTTTTATCAGCCTTACGGCTGTAAATGAATGAGTTTTCATGTTTTTTTTGTTTTTTAATTTATACAATAAATAAAAATTGAATATGCCAACCTTATGCAGGCGGGCTAAATTAAAAAAACAAGGTGAAAAATCGATTGAATCCCTACGTCGGCATTATCCGTACAGGTTCAAAGGGTATAATCTCAGCCTATTACAAGTAAGGCACCCCGTTTTTTTTGCTTTCTGCAACTATAATACAGCTATAGAAAGATGCTGCAAAGGTATAATATTTTTTTTATATTGCGGCCTGTGCCTGCAAAAAAAAATATATCTTTGCATTTTTGTACCATATAAGTGCAGGTATAGGGTGTATATATGGTATAATGAGTAAAATATTAAGTGTATATTTATGGCAGACAATTATTTAGAGAGTAGATATGATGCCGTGTTTGGTCAAAAGTCCAAAAAAGTGGTGCTTAAGCCGGTGGGTAAAAGCATAGATACTTTATTACAACGTAACAGAAGTTGTCGCGGATATAATAAAGCGTATGAGGTGAGTATGGATCAGCTGAAGCAAATAGTGCATATAAATACGCTCATACCGTCGGCACGTAATGAGCAGGTGCTTCGTTTTAAATTGGTAACACGCACCACGGGTGCAGAAAAAATATTGCCTCATATAATGCTTGGCGGTGCATTACCTGAGTTAAAGCTACCTTTTGCCGGTACCGAGCCGGAGGCTTATATTATAGTGTGTTCTTTAGTGGAAGAAAATCGTATGGTGAACATAGATATGGGCATATCGGTGCAAAGCATGTTGCTTAAGGCGGTAGATATGGGCTTGAACGGCATAATTATAGGAGCTTTTCATAAGGAGGAAATAAAGCAGGCTTTTAGTTTGCCCTATGAGCCGTCATTGATAGTAGCCATAGGTAAAGGGGCAGAAAAGTATAGATGTGTACCTATACACACTGCTGATAATCACAGCTATTATCGTGAGAACGGTATACATTGTATCCCCAAGGTGGTAGTGGAAGATTTACTTATACCATAAGTATGTGTTGGAATATGAATTATGACGCGGTGTTGGTGGCCAATGGAGAATATCCCACCCATAAAGTACCATTGAATATACTACATAGTGCCAAGCATGTAATATGTTGTGACGGGGCAGTGAGTGAGGTATATAATAGAGGTATATCCATAGAAGCCGTAATAGGGGATGGTGATTCCGTGCCTGCCAATATGAAGCAGTTATATGCTGACAGGCTGTGTGTGGTGAATGATCAGGAAACCAATGATCTTACCAAGGCCGTACTATGGGCAGTGGCCCGCGGATATAAGTCTATAGCCATAGTGGGAGCTACAGGAAAGCGAGAGGATCATTGTTTGGGTAATATAAGTTTGCTCTTACAATATGCCCGCTTGTGTAAGGTGAATATGTATAGTGATTACGGTGTGTTTTCGGCGGTGTATGGTACTACTGATTTCCCTTCATTTTCCCGTCAGCAGGTGTCTATATTTAACCTTACGCCGCAGGTAGCTCTTACAGTGAGAGGTTTAAAATATCCTATAGAAAACCGCTGTATGCGTCAGTGGTGGGAAGGTACGTTGAATGAAAGTACGGGAGGTAGTTTTCGTTTGGAATTTTTACAAGGTGAAATGCTTGTGTTTCAAACTTATGAACCTAAGTAGTCGCGTCAATTACAAATTATAGTCCACTATATGTTCTTCCGCGTGCATAAGCAGGGCACAATATCGGGCCAGTACAAATAAATAATCCGATAATCTATTTATATACATTAATATATTATCATCTACTTGAGTTTTATGGTGTAGTGATATTATTCTGCGTTCACATCGGCGGCATACGGTGCGGGCTATGTGGCATTGTGCGCAGGTAGTATGTGCATCCAGCATGATAAAGGCATGCATGGTCGGCAGGTGTTGTTGTAGCGTATCTATGGCTTGCTCCAGTTGTTGTACCTGCTGAGGGGTAATAGGTGCTAGGGGGTATGGATAGTTGTGAATATTGTTTATTGCCAAATGTGTTTGTATTACAAATAGTGTTTTTTCTATTAGTTGTAAAGTTTGTTGGCAGTATTCATCGGGAATAATGGTATGTAGCAGTGCTATGTGGGCATTCAGTTCGTCCACGGTACCATAGGCTTCCACTCTTATGTCGTTTTTGCTTACTCTTTGGTTGTCCAGCAATGAGGTTTCACCTTTATCGCCTGTTTTGGTATATACTTTCATGGTAAATTATCTTTTTATTCCTTTATTATTCAATGCGGTGTGATAGCGGGCAGCGTTACGCTCGTGTTCAGTTAGAGTAGCGGCAAAATTATGCTTGCCTGAAAAGTCTTCCTTGGCGCACATATACAAATAGTTATGTTTTTGATAGTGGAGTACTGCATCTATGGCTTGTATAGAAGGTATGCGAATGGGGCCGGGGGTAAGCCCGATGTGGGTGTAGGTATTATAGGGAGAGTCTATTTGTTTGTCCTTATTGAGCAGCCGTTTTATGCCAAAATCACCTATGGCGTATTTAAGCGTGGGGTCCGATTGCAGGGGCATGTGCTTATGGAGGCGGTTAATATATAGTCCTGCTATAACAGGCTGTTCTGTTGCCATGTGATTTTCTTCTTCTACTATGGCAGCCAGTATGCTCACTTCTATACGGCTAAGGGGAATATTTTGGGCGGCCGTATTGCGGTTATGGTTCCAAAAACGGGTGTATTCCTTGTACATGCGTTCAACCCAGGCATTGGCGGAGGTATTCCACCAAAATTCATAGGTATTAGGTATAAACATAGCCATACAATTTTCGGCAGTGAAGCCGTATTGCGTCCAATAGTGCTCATCATTGAGTACTTGTAGCAGTTCTTCTGCTGTGCATTCTAATTGTTCCGATATGCGTTGGCATAGTTGTTCTTTAGTACGTATGTTGTTAAAAGTGAGTTTTACAGGCTCTTGTTTGCCGGAGCGAAGCATGTTTACAAGTTCATTATTACTCATGTTGGCCGTTATTTTATATTTACCGGCATGTATGTGTGTGGGATAGTGCTTTTTTTGAGCCAGCATGCGGAATATAGGTATGTCCTTTAGCACCTGATGAGCCTGTAAGGTATCTATTACCTGTTCATACGAAGCATGGGTGGGTATATATATATATGTAACATTTTCGGTGTTTACATTATTACCGAATATGGCCTTGTATCCGTATAGGGCAGCCGCTGTAAGGCCTACTATAAGTAGCACGGCTATTATAATGAGTGTGTTTGTTTGTTTTTTGGTCATCATAGGTGCAAAGGTAACATTTATATTTGGGTAAAAAGGCTGTTTTAAGGCTTTTTTTTGCTTCGTTTTCATGAAGCTTTTATGCGTTTTGGGAAAAAATGCTGACAAAATCTTCCATTTAGATACAGGAAAAATGGCATGAAAACAGTTTTAAATGGTCTAAAAAGCCTAAAAAGTAGAAAAAATATGAACTATAATAATATATATGTGTCTGATTAATAGTTGTTTATTATCTTTTATAATTTTTTTTGTAATTTTGTTGACAAACATGTAAAGCGAATAATAAAAGTGTTACCTTTGCAATACAAAAATAAATCATTTAATTAATAACATTTAAACAATACTAGTATGAAAAAGTTATTTGCATTGTTAGTTGTTGCAGGTTTAGTAATGGTATCTTGCAATAATGCAACTGAAGAAGAAACCGTAGCTGAAGAAGCAGTTGTTGAAGAAGCAGCAGTTGTTGAAGAAGCAGTTGAAGAAGCTGTTGAAATGCCTGCAGAAGAAGCAACTGAAGAAGCAACTGAAGTTGTTGCTGAATAATTCAGATTCACAGAAAGCAAAGAGGGTCGCTTGCATAAGGCGACTCTTTTTTTTGTGCGGTAAAGTCTATTTTACTATTTTGTCAGGATGCTGAGTAAGGTAGGCGTCCCAGCTGCTGTAGGATTTGTCGGGTTTAAGGCCGGTACTTTGTATATAGTGACAGTAGGCTATACTTAATGCATCGGAGGCATCATAGGTGGTGATATCTTCGGCATGATAGTTTTGCAGTAAATATTGTAGCATGCCGGCTACCTGTTCTTTAGAGGCGCTTCCTTTACCCACTATGGCCATTTTTACCTTACGGGGTGCGTATTCGTGCACGGGCACGTTATTATGCAGGCCGGCTGCTATGGCTACTCCTTGTGCCCGCCCTAATTTAAGCATTGATTGCACATTTTTACCATAGAAGGGCGCTTCTATGGCCATTTCATCAGGATGATATAGGGAAATGAGGGAACTTACAAACTCAAATATGTCTTGTAATTTGCTTAATGCATCTTTTTTTGTATTAAGTTTGAAAATACCGGCTTTTATAACAGAAGTTTTTGTACCTTTGCCAATTATAATGCCGTATCCCATAATATTGGTGCCGGGGTCTATACCCAGTATGGTTTTATTGGTGTTCACTATGGTAATATATTATTTTATATGAATAACGATTCTGCAAAATTACTAAAAAGTATCAACATAATAGCCTGTTTGGCCATATTTGTTTTGAGTTATTTGTTTGTTATAGTAAAACTGAGCTCACAAACATCATGGCAGGAGATGAGTAATATGTATAAAGGGCCGGTGTGGCAACGAGAGTGGCCTATATTGTTATTCATGCTGTTACTCATGCCTGTGAATTGGGCGGTAGAAGCCGTGAAGTGGAAATATTTAATGCGGCGTATATATCCGTTGTCGTTTTTTTCTTCGTTAAAATCGGTGTTGTCCGGTGTGAGTGTAAGCGTTATATTTCCTAATAGAGCAGGTGATTTTATAGGAAGAGCTTTTCTTTTGCCGCAAGGTTATGCTTTGCAGGGTACTTTGTCCACATGGGTGGGTAATATATCACAGCTTATTATTACCATGTGTGGAGGGGTGGCAGGTGTGGTGTATACATGGCAGCGTTGTGTTCATGGTGGTATAGCGGCTACATGGTGGATAGTATTGTTAGCAGTGTTATTGGTGTTAACGGTATTGGCAATGTGGGCTTATTTCAGTGTGGCGTCGTTTGCCTCGTTTTTGCGAAGGTTTAATGCACATTGGGTACAGCGTGTAGCTGATAAGTCAGCGTTTTTGGGGCAGTATACGCGTGGGGAATTGTGTAGGGTGTTGTTCATGTCCTGCCTGCGATATGTTGTATTTGTTTTTCAGTTGTATTTAGCCTTAAGGATTTTTGCTCCCGTTACCCCTTTGGGGCCGGCTATAGGCATATCATGTTTGTATTTTTTACTTACCACTATTACACCCACCTGGGTGTTAAGTGAAATAGGGGTGAGAGCATCGGTGGCTATATTGCTTTTTGGGCCGGTTACGGATATGTTTCCTTCATTGGGGCTGAGTGAGGTGGTGGTGATATTTCCTACCATATTGCTTTGGTGTGTGAATGTGGTGTTGCCTGCAGTGGCAGGCTCGTTTTTTGTACTTAAATTAAAACTGTTACGATAATTTCAGAGCTGATGATATCAATAGGGGGTGTAATAATAAGCGTAATAGTAGGTATAATAATTATAATGTATATAAGTATGGTGTTGCATTGGCTCTCGGGTTGGCATACACTATTGCGTAGCAGGCCGCAGTCGGCCATACAGCAGCAGTGCTTTAGTATAATTATACCTTTCTATAATGAAACAGAACATATAGCTGCATGCCTTCAAAGCATTGCAGCAGTGAATTATAGCAGGCATAATTATGAAGTTATATTGGCAAATGACGGCTCCACTGATGACAGTGTGCAGCAGGCAGAGCAGTTTATGCGTGAGCATGAGGACATGGACATAACCTTGCTTTTTTTGCCCCATATGGGCAAAAAAAAAGCGGTGCGGCAGGCAGTGCAGCAGGCAAAATATGATTGGATACTCACCACCGATGCCGATTGTGAGGTGTCTGTAGAGTGGATGCATGAGTATAGCCGCTATATAGGGCAATACCACTATAGTCTGCTGTGTGGTAGTGTGAGTTTTAAGCCACAACGTACACTTATGTACCGTTTGCAGCAGCTGGAAACAGGTGCTCTTATGGTGGCAGCGGCAGGCAGTATAGGCAGACATAAGTCGCTTATGTGCAGTGCAGCCAATATGTGCTATAAAAAGGACTTGTATGAGTCGGTGAGTGCCTATATGGAGGCTACGCTGCAGTATGCATCGGGTGATGATGTGTTTTTGCTGCATGCCTGTGCCGATAAATACGGTGCTGATAGCATTGGCTATGTAATATCATCTCATGCGGTAGTGCATACGCATGCCGTATCTTCGCTGAGCGGTTTTTTGCGTCAGCGAAGCCGTTGGGCGGGCAAAACACCACATTATCAAATGTTATACCCTAAGTATGTGGCTGCTGTAGTGTGGCTCATGAATATGCTGGTAGTAGCGTTTACGGCGGTAGCCTGCATAGATGTAGGCGTGTGGCCGATTATACTTATTATATTAGGTATAAAATGTATGGCTGATTTACCTATTATGATAGTATGGTGCAGGCATGTGAAGTGTAAGCCGATATTATGGTGGTATCCTGTAGCGGCCGTGTGTTACCCATGGTACGTGGCGGCCGTAACGGTGTGCATGTGCCTTAAACGGACAGATTGGCATTAATAATAAAAAAAATAGTATATTTGCAAATTATTATTTGATATAAATACAAAAGATAAAAATAATATGATGAAAGTAAAAGTTGTGTGTATAATGTGCATAATAGCCTTGTGTGCAGGCATAAATGTTCAGGCACAAAATAAGGCCGATGATATAGTGGGCTATTATTATTCCGAAGATCCTTTTACGGGTGAAGGTTCACAAACATACATATACCGTGCCCCTGACGGTACTTATGAAGGTAAGGTGTGTTGGGTGGAAAATGTAGAAAAAAAAGGATTTTTGGGCTTGGTATTTCTTAAGGGGCTCCGGTATGACCCTCAAGAAAACGAGTGGAATAAAGGAGAAATTAAATACCCCGGTAAAAAAGGTAACTACAAAATGTATATGAAATTTGTAGGTGATAAAAAACTGAAAGTACGGGGGTACTGGGGTGTATCCATGTTAGGAAAAAGCATGTACTGGTATAAGGAGAATAATCAACGTAAACAGCAATAGTATGCTTACTTCATCATATGTAGAGCAACAAGTAACCGAAGCTTCCCGGCCGGAATTTCAGAATTTTACATCCGTAAAGCAGGTGTATGCCTTTGCCTTGCATAGTGTGGACCTTACCACACTTGAAGGCAGTGATACCATAGCTAAGGTACAGGCCTTGTGTGCAAGGGCTTTGGAATTACAGCCTGCAGCCGTGTGCGTGTATCCTGTGTTTGCCCGTGAGGCTCGGGCGTGCTTATGCCAAAGTAATATACAGGTGGCGTGTGTGGCAGGTGCTTTTCCTGCAGGCCAAAGTCCCTTAGAGGTAAAGTTGGCCGAGGTTGCCTATGCCGTAGCCGAAGGGGCTAATGAAATAGACATGGTGATATCCCGCGGTAAATTTTTGGAGGGCAGGCATGATGAGGTATATAACGAAATAGCAACCATACGTAAGCAATGTGAGGGACATAAGCTAAAGGTGATATTAGAAACGGGTGAGCTGCAAAGTATTGAAAACATATATGAGGCTGCCATGCTGGCCATGAAGGCCGGAGCCGATTATATTAAAACTTCCACCGGCAAAATACGGGTGAATGCTACCCCTCAGGCTTTTACGGTAATGTTGTATGCTATTAAGGATTATTATGCCCTTACGGGCAAAATGGTAGGTATTAAACCCGCAGGCGGTATATCGGAGGTGGAAGATGTGCTGTTATACGTACGTTTGCTGGAGCAGGTGCTGGGTGAAAAATGGCTGAATAATGCGTATTTTAGAATAGGAACCAGCCGTTTGGCTGACAAATTGGCTACAGAATTAGCAAAGTAATTATATAAAATAATACAAAATATATAAAAATCAATTATTTATGCGGAGAATATCTTTTTTATTATTGTTTTCATGTTGTTTGTGCGTTTATTCGCAGCCTCGGGATTTGCGGGTTATGTATGTAGGAAACAGCTATACGGCTACCAATGATTTGCCTCGTATTATTACTACATTGGCCACCACGGTAGGTTATAATATTACTTCTGACGAAAATTTACCCGGTGGTACTACATGGGCGCAACATTGTCAAAATGAAAGTTATGTAAAAATATTAAAAGGCGGATGGGATTATGTGGTATTGCAGGAACAAAGCCTGCTGCCTTCATTTCCGTGGACGCAGTTCTATAGTGAGTGTGAGCCCTATGCCGATATATTGGATTCGGTAAATCATGTGTACAATCCGTGCGGGCGTACCATGTATTATATGACATGGGGGCGTAAGAACGGCGACCAGTTGAATTGTAATAATTTTCCGGTGCTGTGTACCTATGAAGGTATGGACAGTATGTTGCGTATAAGGTATGAGTATTTGGCTTATAAGCATCATGCCGATATTAGTCCGGTAGGTGTGCTATGGCATTACATACGTGATAACTATCCTTCCATAGAATTATACAGCGGTGACGAAAGTCATCCGTCAATGATAGGCTCCTATGCGGCTGCCTGTGCATTTGTTACGGTAATGTGTGAAGTGGATCCTACCTATATTACACATGATTACAATTTGGATCCTTCGGTTACGGCTATAGTGCGTAGTGCTGCCAAGGCGGTGATATATGACAGCTTATCTAAGTGGAAGGCTGCACCTTCGGATAGTATTAAAACCGATTTTACCCATAGGAGCAATGATCTTACCGTGTATTTTACCGCAGGAGTAAAAGCTGCCGATGCATATTTGTGGAATTTTGGTGATGGCAATACCTCTACTGATGAAAATCCCATATATACTTATGCCGATTATGGTGAGTATGAGGTTACATTGGAAGTGCAACATTGTGGTAAGGTCGGTATAAAAAAGCATACTGTGGTGCTTTCCGACGTGCAGGTGCAGGAAAGCGTAAGCAGTCATGTGAATGTATGGCCTAATCCTGCTAAGGATAATGTGCTTATTACCGTAGAGGATTATATGATAGGTTCACAGGCCGTAATATATGATATAGCCGGCCGCAGGGTTTGGCAATTTATTATTAATGCCACTCATACCGAAGTGAATGTGTCAGGCTGGAGCAAAGGTGTGTATTTGCTTAAACTCAATAATGGCGTAGCCAAAAAAATAATAGTGCTTTAGCACAATATGCTTCAATATATAAGGCAGATATGCTGTAATAACGGCATGTTTGCCTTTTTTTATTTGCCGCTATGCGGCATGAAAAAACTGTGTTGTATGGTATATACTTCAAAAAAAAATGTTATCTTTGCAAGATATTAAAAGTATAAGATTAATAATTAAAACATTGATAATTAGATATGAAAAGCACACCGTTTACACAAAAGCACATTGATTTGGGTGCCAAAATGGCTGAATTTGCCGGTTACAATATGCCCATTCAATACGAAGGATTAATTATAGAACATAATAATGTAAGAAATGCAGTAGGCGTATTTGATGTATCACACATGGGTGAATTTAGAGCAAAAGGTCCTAAAGCATTTGAATTTATTCAGTATTGTACCTCTAATGATATAGCTACTTTATTTGACGGTAAGGTATTATACACCGTATTACCTAACGGTAAAGGCGGCATAGTAGATGATATGTTGGTATATCGTGTATCGGAGCAGGAATATTTTATGGTCCCTAATGCTGCCAATATAGAAAAGGATTGGAATTGGATGAGTAAAATAGCTGAAGAAAAAGGCTTGGTATTAGGTAAAGATTTTACTAATGAAAGTGATAACTACGGTCAGTTGGCCGTTCAGGGTCCTTTGGCACTTAAGGCTATGCAAAAGCTTACCTCCACTCCTATAGAAGATATGGAATACTACACCTTTAAATATTTAACCTTTGCCGGTGTAGATAACGTATTGTTATCCACTACAGGTTACACCGGAGCCGGCGGTTGTGAAATATACTTTGACAAAAAGTATGCCGATAAAATATGGGATGCCGTATTTGAAGCCGGTAAAGAATTCGGTATTAAGCCTGCAGGTTTAGGTTGCCGTGATACCTTGCGTTTGGAAATGGGTTTCTGTTTATATGGTCATGAAATCAATGATGAAACCTCTCCTATAGAAGCCGGTTTGAACTGGTTAACTAAATTTGTAGATGGTAATAATTTTATAGACAGAGAACGTTTGGAAGCTCAAAAAGCCAATGGCGTTAGCAAAAAGCTGGTCGGCTTGGAAATGATAGAACGCGGTATTCCACGTCAGGGTTATGAAGTATGTGACGCTGAAGGTAATCACATAGGTGTTATATGCTCCGGTACCCAGTCGCCTTCTTGTAATAAGGCTATTGCTACCGCACATGTAGCTACCGCTTTCAGTAAAAAAGATACGGAAGTATATGTAAAAATAAGAGAAAAATTATTGAAGGCCGTAGTAGTTAAAATGCCCTTCTATAAAGGTTAATCTTATTGTATAATAAGTAATAAGGCAGTGCCTGCAGGCACTGCCTTATTTTTTTGTATTTGTTATGCGGTGTTTGTTTTATTTATATCATAAGAAAAGAGCTTATGATTAGTGCTTTTTTCCTATTTCTTTTTCCAAATTGGATTTCAGCGTATTGTATTTCTTTATGACAGTTTCGTCAGGTGAAAATAGAGGGTCGGTCAATATATCAAGCATTAAACATACCGCAAAGTAGTATTCGTTAAGTATATCGTTGCGTGAAACCGCATTTTCGCATATATTGATGCATTTATTTGTTGAATTTAGGAAGACTCGTGTCTCCTTTCCCGTAAAATGCGGTAATAAAGTAATTGTTTTGTCCGTTTTTTTGTTATGTTTATATGGCTGTAATTAAGCGTATCCGACTATTTGGTGAAAAAAATAATATGCAAATGGCTGATATGTGAAAAAAAAATTGTACCTTTGCACTTTGTTAAATGAAAAGCATTATAGGGTTAATAAATAATATATAAGAGAGATGAAAAGGACATTTCAACCTTCATTAAAGAAGAGAACCAACAAGCACGGTTTCAGAAAAAGAATGTCTACCGCTAATGGTAGAAGAGTATTAGCTGCAAGAAGAGCAAAAGGAAGAAAGAAATTAACTGTATCCGACGAGAAGTTGAGTGGCAGAAAATTCTAATTTGGCAGTTTTCTACAACAAATGACATAGAGTGAGTAATTCAATTGGTTGCTCACTTTTTTTGTATTGTATTTTTTGGTACTTTTGTACACATATATAAAGTATATAGTTATGACAAAAGAAAGTAAGATTAAAATTCTAAAGCATGTGTGTGCCGTAGCGGTAATGGCACTCATTACCTTGGTGTATTTCAAGCCGTTACTTAATGGTGAAGATGTGCGACAATCGGATATGATGTTCTTTGAGGGCATGAGTAAGGAGTTGAAGGATTATCATACCACCACAGGTGAATATTCCTATTGGACCAATGCCATGTTTTCGGGTATGCCGGCAGCCTACCTGTATGCTAAGCCCGATGCCAATGTGTTTTGGTGGATGGGTTTGCCCATACAAAAGGGTACGCCCATGATGAGTTATGGTATAGTATTTATGCTGTTATTGTGCTTTTATATAGCCATGTGTCAGTTAGATGTGCATCCTGTTATAGCTTTTGCTGCGGCTTTGGCCTATGCGTTTTGCTCATATAACCTTATTATTATAGAGGCAGGGCATGTAACCAAGGCCTATACCATAGCTACCATACCTTTAGTGGTAAGTGGTGTGGTGCTGGCCTATAGGAATAAACGGTTGTCCGGAGGCCTGATATTTATGATAGGCTTTGGTTTTAGTTTGGCACAGTCGCATCCGCAAATCACCTATTATACCGGTATAGCAGTGGCTTTGTATGCCATAGTGGCTTTGGTGTATGCTATAGCACGCCGAACCATCCCTGATTTTCTTAAGTCATCGGCAGTGCTGGTGGTAGCGGGTATATTGGCCATATTGCCCAATATAAGTAACTTATATACTTCTTATGACTATTCTAAAGAAAGTATGCGAGGTAAAAGCGAGTTGGCTGCCAAGTCTGCCGACTCGGGTTTGGATTATGACTATGCGTATGCATGGAGTTATGGTAAGGGTGAAACTTTTACCCTTCTTGTACCTAATGCCTGCGGCGGCTCCTCCGGCATGGAAAGTATGGAAGCCTTTGAGCAGGCATTGCCTAACACGCTCAATACATTAAGAACCGTGCCTATGGAGCAGGATCCTAACCGGCTTATACAGCAATGTAATACCTATTGGGGGGCACAGCCTTTTACTTCAGGTCCCGTGTATGCGGGTGCAGTGGTGTGCCTGCTGTTTGTGCTGAGCATGTTCTTTATTAAAGGTGAAATGCGAATTTGGGCCATAGTGTTGTTTGTGTGTTCTATAGTGTTTGCATGGGGTAAGCATTGCCCTGCAGTAAATGATTTTATGTTTTATCATTTCCCCATGTTTAATAAATTTAGAACGCCTTCCATGATATTGGTTCTCACCACGTTTGTTATGGTGTTTTTCGGTTTTTACGGGCTTAAACACTTGTTTAATACCGAGACCGACAGGCAGGCTATGAAGAAATCCCTATATATTGCAGTCGGCATAGTGGGCGGTATTACCTTTGTTATGGCTGTAATGCCTACTTTATTTTTCAATTTTACCGTAGAGCGTGACGCTTCACTGCCGGCAGCCTTACAGTCTGCTTTGGCCGATGACCGAAAAGCATTGCTGGTGCATGATGCATGGCGTTCATTTTTGTTTATTGCCTTGGCATTTGTAGTATTGTGGATGGCTGTGAATAAGAATATAAAAGCCGAAAAAGCTATATTGGTATTGGGCGTATTGGCATTGGTAGATTTATGGGGTGTAGATAAACGTTATTTGAATGATAATGATTTTGAAAAACATGATCAGGCCGTATCACAGCAATATGCTGTTACTCCATGTGATGCGGCTATTATGGAAGATAAAACCCCCGGTTATCGTGTGCTCAATTTGGCTGCCAATCCTTTTACCGATACCCATGTGTCCTATTTTCATCATTCATTAGGAGGTTATCACGGAGCAAAATTAAGAAGATATCAGGAATTTGTGGATTCGGTAATGATGTATGATTTGAATCGTTTTACTACACAAATAAATATGGTGCGCAGTGATTCGGATATGTTGGCACTTACCTCATCGCTTCACAGTTTGAATATGCTTAATACCAAGTATTTCATATTCAATTATCAGTCTGCTCCATTTGTAAATGAGTCGGTATATGGTCCTGCATGGATAGTAAGTGATGTGCAGTGGGCTAAAAATGCTAACGAGGAGTTGGCTATGACCAAATGTGCAAATACCCGTACTACGGCTGTAATAGATGAGCGGTTTAAGAGCCTGTTAGCCGGCTATACATCCGGTGAGGCTTCACAGAGTTCTATCAGTATGACAGGGCAAACCTCCAATACCTGCACCTATAAGGTAAAGGCCGAGCGTAATGTGTTGGCTGTATTTTCTGAAATATATTATCCTAAATATTGGAAAGTGAGTATAGATGGCAAAGAAACCAATGGCTTATTACGTGCTGACTATATATTGAGAGCCTTGGTGGTACCACAGGGTGAGCATGAAATAAAATTTGAGTTCTACCCCTCTTCATGGTTTGTGGCCCGTAATATATCCATGATAAGTTCTATACTCATTATACTTATTATATTGGGCATAATAGGGTATAAAGTGGTATATTTGCCTCGTAAAAAAGCAGTGAGTGAAGCGTAAGGCTTCACTCACTTGTGTAATATAAAAAAACCGTACATGTCTCATGTACGGTTTTTATTTTTTAAGCATTATAATAATTATGCTTCAACTTCAGCTTTAGCTGCTATAGCTTGTTCTCCACGATAGTATCCGCATTCAGGGCATACGTGATGATACATAACTGCGCTACCGCAGTTTGAGCATTCCATTAATTGAGGAGCAACCGCTTTGTCATGGGTTCTTCTTTTATCTCTTCTGGTTGCAGAATGTCTTCTTTTCGGATTTGGCATGACTAATGTTTTTTAAATTTATATACTTTTTTGTTTTATTCTTCTAATTTCAAATTTTTCAAGGCGTCCCATCGGCTGTCATATTGAGGCTCATGGGGCTGCTCTTGGGCTTGTTGTATAAGTTTAAGCATGTCGGGATTACACCTGTCATGGTCCGCAGTGTTACTATGCTGCTTACGTATGGGTATAAGCACCATCAAATATTCATATATGTATTGTTCTACATTAAACTTATAGTCCTTATCGGTGATAAAAGCTATATCTTCATCGTCACTTTCACGTGGTATAGATACCTTTTTTAGTATCAGTTTTTCATGTTTTTCTACCGGAATTTGCATTTCTTCCAAGCATATATCACAGGTAGAAACCATGTAACCTTGCAGATGAAAATTAAAATTCAACATGTTTTCCTCACAGGTAACCATGAGTTTAATGTTTACGCATGCATCTATAATATCTTCATTTACATGCTTTTCAAAGAACGTGTGGTCCACTTTTATATCGAAATCATGGCTTCCGATTTTAAGGGAACTAATGTTTATCTCAAATTGTTTAAAATACGCTGTATCTTCCATGAAACATATTCTAATAAGACTTGCAAAGGTACAATTTTTTTCTTTAATAAAAGAGCAAGTGCATTATTTTTTTTACGTATAACTTTAATCTTATACAAAAAATAAGATTCATGATACGTATTTATAGGGGTAAATATCCTATTGTATCATGGCCAGAAATTCTTCTTCTGATATAACGGGTATATTTAACGTTTGCGCTTTTGCCAGTTTGGCCGGTCCCATATTTTCTCCGGCTACTATATAGTTCACCTTTTTGGTTACGGATTCGTTTTTTTTACCGCCATGCAGCTCTATGATTTCTTCTATTTCCTTACGTCGCTGTGGTGTGGCAAAACTGCCGCTTACCACAAATGATAGCCCCTGTAGCTTATGTGAAATAGCTGTCGCTGTGGTGATACAGGCCATTTGCAGACCATAATTACGCAGTTCTTCCACTATTTGTCGATTATATTCATCAGCAAAGTAGCTGATAATGCTGCCTGCTACCTTTTCTCCTACATCGTCTACTTGCAGTAGTTGTTCCATGTCAGCTTGTATAATGTGGTCTATATCACCAAAGTGGCGGGCTATTTTCTTGGCTGATGTTTCTCCCACGTAGCGTATGCCCATGGCAAAAAGTACGCGTTCAAATGGAACCTGTTTTGATTTTTCTATGGCAGAAAGTATGTTTTCAACGGTTTTTTCCCTAAAGGCTACATTTCTCACTTTATGGTCAGAGGTGTATGTTTTGGTAAGGCCTAGTAATTGGTCATAGGTGAGCCTGTAAAAGTCGGCTATGGTAGTAACCAGTCCGTTGTCGAATAGCATTTCTATTTTTTCTTCGCCCAGTTCTTCTATGTTCATTGACTTTCTGCCTGTAAAATGTATGAGTCGGCCTATTATTTGAGGCGGGCAATACAGGCTGTTAGGGCAATAGTAAGCGGCTTCGCCTTCATTACGTTGGAGTAGCGTGCCGCAGTGCGGGCAGCGGGTAATGAATTCCGGCGGACGGCTGTTCTGTGATCGGTATTCGGTATCTACTGCCACTATTTTGGGTATTATTTCACCTCCTTTTTCTATATATACGTTGTCGCCTATGCGTATGTCCATGTCTCGTATAAAGTCTGCATTGTGCATGGTGGCCCTTTTTACTATGGTGCCGGCCAATGGCACAGGCTTCATATTGGCCACCGGCGTTACTACGCCTGTGCGACCTACCTGATAATCAATTGAAAGTAGCGTAGTGCAGGCTCTTTCGGCTTTGAACTTGTAAGCTATGGCCCAGCGGGGATTCTTGGCCGTAAAGCCCAACTGCTGTTGGTAGGATAGGTCATTTACTTTTATTACTATGCCGTCTATGTCAAAGGGTAGATTTTTACGCTCTGAATCCCAGTATTTTATAAAATCAAATATCTCCTGTTTTTCATGACATATTTTGTAGTAGGGTTCCACTTTAAATCCGTATTCACCTATACTTTTTATGCTTTCATAATGCGTGTTATAGGTGTGATAGTCGTTGTATACAAAATATAGAAAACAGTCCAGTCCCCGTTTGGCCACTATGGCCGATTGCTGTAATTTTAGGCTGCCTGAGGCAGCATTACGCGGATTGGCAAACAGGCTTTCGCCTATGTCTTCACGTTCCTGATTGAGTTTAATAAAACTGGCATGAGGCATTATTACTTCACCTCTTACCTCTATTTCCGGAGGAAAATTACCATGCAGACGTAGGGGTACCGATTTAATGGTTTTAATATTTTGTGTAACATCATCGCCCTGTATGCCATCCCCGCGGGTAAGTGCCTGTGATATTATACCGTTTACATATTTTATGCTAATAGCTACGCCATCGTATTTGAGTTCACATACATAGTCCACCTTGCTGTGTCCCAGTCCGTTTTCTACACGTGAAAAAAAATCGCCCAACTCCTCTTCCGAGTACGTATTGCTCAATGACAGCATGGGGCGGCTGTGCTTTACCTGCGCAAACTGCTTAATTACATCTCCGCCCACCCTTTGTGTAGGGCTATCTGGCTGTATCAGTGAAGGATATTCTTTTTCCAAGGTTATCAGTTCATTGAGCAGCATATCAAAATCATAGTCGCTTATATCAGGATTATCCATTATGTAGTACTGATAATTATGATAGTGTATCTCTTTGCTGAGTTCTTCTATGCGTAAGCGGGCTTCATTAATATTCATAAGGCTTAGAATTCAAAACGGAGTTTTACATTGAACATGCGGGGTGATAAATAATTCGGGATAGCGTAATATTGGTTGGTGATATCACTTACCCATGTATATGACAGCACGTTGGAGTAGTTGAATAAATTAGTGATTTCAAAAGTAAGGTAAGCGGCATTAATAAAATGTATGGCCTTCTTTTTACCCAAACGGGTGGCCTCGTCTATGAATTGCCATGACAAACCTATATCGGTACGAAAATAGGCTTTGGAGCGATAGGTATATGCCCGTTTTTTAGGAAAACTATAAGGTAGTGCTGTGGCATATACCACATTGATGTGGGCTTTTAGCATGGGTAATTTGGGAACCCTGTCCTGAAAATACAGGTTCAGGCTCACCCTTTGGTCGGTGGGCCTGGGTGTGAATGCTTCATGGTTAATGCTTTCCATGCTTTGCATTACGGAAAGTGATATCCATGATTCAAGGTCGTGTACTATTTCACCGCTGAGTTTGGCATCCATGCCCACGGCATAGCCGGTGGCATCGTTGGCAGCGGAGTAGGTTACTCTTACATTATCAAGTGAATAGGTGATAAGGTTACGCAAATATTTGTAGTATACTTCGGCTGAAAATTTAAAAGGCCGCTTGGCTATGGTAAACAATACATCACTACCCAGTATAATGTGGTATGATTGTTGTGATTTAATGTTTTGATTCAGGCTGCCATCAGCGGTGCGCATCTCTTTATAGAATGGTGGCTGAAAGTACATACCGGTGGCTAAGTAGAAACCGGTCTTGGTTTTCCATTGTGGCTGGTATACCAAACGTACACGAGGTGTTATAAGTGCTTCTTGGTTAAAGCTCCAGTAAGTAAACCTAAGGCCGGCTATGAGTGAAAACTTGTGCCTGTCATTGCCAAAATTCCATTTGTCCTGTATATAAGCCGAAGGCCTGTAGCTGACCAACGCATTGCTTACTTTTAAATATTCCTTGGCTATAAGTGCACGGCTAGGGTCGTTTAAGGCTATTGAATCACCCGGAATAGTGGGCAGGTAGGGTAGCGTATAGTCTGCCGAATCATATAGCCTCCA
The DNA here is from genome assembly GCA_045598105.1 of Bacteroidales bacterium. Classification (GTDB taxonomy): domain Bacteria; phylum Bacteroidota; class Bacteroidia; order Bacteroidales; family WCHB1-69; genus UBA1205. The sequence continues at coordinate 74,903 of JAZLLK010000049.1, forward strand.
TTCGGTAAGGTTATCGTTGATGATTTCTCCTTGCATTTTTATGCTCCATGACAGGGTGTTATGGTGTTTAAACTGATGAGAACCCTGTAGCTCACCATTGAACAGGTGTGAGGTGAGAAAGTTACGCCCGTGATGCATGTCGGAGCCTACACCCCTGGAGGATATTTCCTCTCCATAGTCATCTGACCCGAAAGAGGTGTTTACTTCCGATAAAAAATATTGGCTGAGTATGTCAAAGGTTTCTTTTTCTTCCGAATTAAAGTAGGATAGTATAAAGCGAAGTTTATTGTTTTCATTCATTTGGTACTGTGAGGTGAATACCGAATATATGGTTTGATAGGCATCTACTTCCATGCCCTCAAAGTATATTTTCAGTTTCTTGGCTTCGGTAACGGTGCCTATGTTTGTTTCACGTGATACAGGTCTAAATCGGTATATATTGCGGGTATAGTTACCAAATAGGCTGAGTGTCCATTTGCTGTTTGGCTGATAGTTGAGCAATAATTGCACGTCAGTAAAGGAGGGCTTGTACGAGCCGGAATCCTGCATGCGATTGAACAGGTAGGCGTTTGATTGATAGCGGGCACCCAGTAGCATGCTAAATTTTTTATCCTTGCTGCATCCTTCCAAATGGCCGGTTACGCCTAGCAAGCTGGCAGACAAACTGCCCCCCCAATCTACGGGTGTTTTATAGTTCACATCCAGTACCGATGACATTTTATCACCATAGCAGGCGTCAAATCCGCCTGAAGAAAAGTTAATGGAGGACACCATATCGGGGTTAATAAAACTGAGGCCTTCCTGATTGCCGGAGCGTATCAGTAAAGGTCTATGCACTTCTATACCATTGAGATAAATGAGGTTTTCATCATAATTACCGCCTCTTACATTGTATTGGGATGTGAGTTCATTAGAGGAAAATACGCCCAATCCGCTTGCTTTAATGAGTGATTCCACACTTTGGCTTACGCCGGGAAGGTGTGCCAGCACCTTGGGATTAATGGGTTTAAGGTCCTCATCATTTAGCGTGTATCGCTCGTTTAAATTGAACGACGGCATGGTAATAATCGTACCTGATAACGCATAGTCGCATTGTTTGCGTTTGCCCTTGGCTACCATAACGGTATCGGTAATGGAGGCATAGCCTATGCAGGATATTTCTATTATTAGAGAGCGATCATGAGGTATGAGTAATTCATAACGGCCTGCTTCGGTAGTAGCTGTACCTATGGTGTTTTGTTCCATTAGTACTATATTGGCACCTTCTATGGGCAAACCTTCCGTATCGGTTATTTTACCGTATATTTTGGCCATATTTTGGCCCCATGCATGTGATGCAAGGAGCAGAATACAGGATAGTATAATTGTTATATGGCCTTTTAGTTGCATATTATCTAAGTATAATTTATATAAATACGCAAAAATACTATTTTTATTGCAATTATAAGTGAAAAACGGATAAAAAAATAAGGTTGCTTAGTAAGTAAGCAACCTTATAGCGGATAATGTATGTTATTATTGTAATTTACTCAGTGCTTCTTTTATACGGCGTACGGCTTCTATGAGCAATTCTTCGGAAGTGGCATAGGATAAGCGTATGCAGTTGTCATCACCAAAAGCTGCACCCATTACGGTGGCTACATTGGCCTCGTGTAATAAATACATGGATAAATCGGTACTATTATTGATAGTGTAATTTTTGTATGATTTACCATAGTATGCACTTACTTCGGGGAAGAAGTAGAAAGCGCCCTGCGGCAGGCGAACCTTGATATTGGGTATTCCCTGTAATAATTTGTATACCAAATCTCTTCTTTCCAAAAACTTGTTACGCATGTCTATGATATCTTTGCTTTCGGCAGGATTCATCAGCATGGCTGCTACAGCAGCTTTTTGGGCTATAGAGCAGGTGGCTGAGGTAACCTGACCCTGTAATTTGTTACAGGCTTTGGCTATAGCTATAGGTGCACCTATAAAACCTATACGCCAGCCTGTCATGGCAAATCCTTTGGCCACACCATTTACGGTAATTACTCTGTCTTTAATATTTTCAAATTGAGCTATGCTTTCGTGTTTGCCAACAAAATTAATGTGCTCGTATATTTCATCAGCCATTACCAATATGTTTTCGTGTTTGGCTACCACGTCGGCTATTCCTTTCAACTCTTCTTTGGTATAGAGCATGCCGGTAGGATTGGACGGACTGCTGAACATGATTAATTTGGTTTTAGGAGTAATGGCTTCTTCCAGCTGTTGAGGAGTAACTTTAAAGTCATTCTCTATTTTGGTTTTTACATATACGCATGTGCCACCGGCTACCTGTACTATGGCCTTGTATGATACCCAAAAAGGAGTGGGTATAATTACTTCATCACCGGGGTTTACGGTAGCCATTACCAATTGGTATATTGATTGCTTGGCACCGGTAGATACTATGATTTGTTCCGGCTTGTAATCCAGGTTATTGTCTCTTTTGAATTTTTTGCTGATGGCTTCACGTAAATCGGCATAGCCCGGAACAGGAGGATAATGGGTAAAGTTATCATCTATGGCTTTTTTAGCGGCTTCTTTTACTGTTTCGGGTGTATTAAAGTCGGGTTCGCCTATGCTTAAACTTATAACGTCTTTACCTTGAGCTTTCAGCTCACGTGCTGCTTGTGTCATGGCCAGGGTTTCTGATTCGGCCATTTGCATTATTCTGTCTGATACGTAATTCATATATCTTTTAATTTTTATGTTATTTCTGTTTTTTATATGTGCAAAGGTAGCACTTTTTATTATAATTACGGCTATTTTATTTCTAATGTATCATAGTCAGAGGCTATCCATATAATAAGGTATAGCAGCCCTCCGCTACATCCGGCTAATAGCAGTACTAACATAATAATACGAATAATGGTGGGGTCTGTTTCAAAATATTGGCCTAATCCGCTACATACGCCTGCTATTTTGGCTTCGGAACGATTGCGATAAAATTTTTTGTAACTCATGTATAAGTTTTATATGGTTATATTTCTATGGTTAATCCGTCATATCCTAACCTGCACGGGCAGGCGGCCTGCTCAAATTCCCTATTTATCTCATCATGTATGCCCATATAATGACTTATGTGTGTAAAATAGGTGTATTTGGGCTGTATAATATGTATAAGGTTAAGGGCCTGTTCCACATTAAAATGTGAATAATGCTCCTCTTTACGCAGAGCGTCCAGTACCAACAGGTCTAACCCGTGTAACTTGGCTATTTCTTCCTGGGCTATGTAGCTGGCATCGGTAATATAGGCAAAATTATGCATGCGATAGCCCAATATGGGCAAATTCATGTGCATTACCTGTATGGGCTCTATGTGTATTCCCTGTATATCTATAGGTTGTGCATGGTGTATGGGGTGTAAACTTATTTCCGGCACGCCGGGGTAAGGATGCTCACAAAAGGCGTAAGGAAATTCATTGCGTATGCACTGGCAGGTGGCGGGGTTAGCATATACATCCATTACCTGCTTTTGTAAATGATTAAAGGAGCGAATGTCATCCAAACCGCCTAAATGATCCTTGTGCTGGTGAGTATATAGTACAAAATCTAAATGTGTAATGTGCTCCCGCAACATTTGAGTGCGAAAATCAGGACCGGTATCTATTACAAAGGCTTTGCCCTTGTGCTCCACATATACCGAAGAACGTAGCCGCTTATCCTTAGCATGGGGTGAGGTGCATACTTTGCAATTACATCCTATTATGGGTACGCCCTGTGATGTGCCGGTGCCTAAAAGTATTATTTTCAATTATTAATGATTTTGTATATAATGTTTCACCAAAAAAGCAAATATAGCACTTTTTTATTTAAATATCGGCTGATATTAGAGATTTTATCTCTGACAAAATAAAGAAGAGTTTTTATAGTGCTATAATTAAAATAAAAATGTTATCTTTGCAGTTTGGACTAATAGTATAAAAGTGAAATTTATAGCCAAAACATTTGCCGGATTAGAACAGGTGGCAGCCCAAGAGTTGCAGCATTTGGGTGCAAGCCATGTGCAGGAACTTACACGTGCTGTGGCCTTTGAAGGCGATACAACTTTATTGTATAAGGTGAATTATTGTTGTCATACCGTGCTTAGAGTGCTCATGATAGTGGCCGAATTTGAGTTTAAAACTAATGAGGACTTTTACAAGTCGGTGTTTAATACGGACTTTTTCCCTTATTTGGATAAAAACGGCACTTTTTGCGTTCATTCCGTTATATCAGAGTCTATCTTCAGTAATTCTCAATATACCAGTCTGCTTACTAAAGATGCTATATGTGACAGGTATCGTGATGAGTATGACTGCCGTCCCGGAATAGATAAATTGTATCCGGATGTGTCTATAGATGTACACATATATCGTAATAAGGCAACCATATCTTTAGACAGTTCAGGGGCATCATTGCACCGTAGAGGGTATAAAACTACCCGTCATAATGCAGCCCTTAATGAGGTAATGGCTGCCGGTATTATAGCCCTTAGCGGCTGGAAGGCCGACTGTGACCTTATAGACTTTATGTGCGGTTCGGGTACCATACCCATAGAGGCTGCTATGCTGGCATTGAATATGCCTTCGGGATATTACCGCACTGAAAATTACGGGTTCATGTACTGGAAAAATTATGATGAAGCCTTGTGGCAAAGTATACGTGCACAAGCCGATGATGCCTTAAAAGAAGATGTTCCCATTAAAATATATGGTAGTGATATTAACTATAAGTATATAAAGTATGATAGGGAAAATGTGGAACAATTGCGCTTAGATGATGTCATCATCTTTTCCATAGAGGACTTTGCCGATACGCAGCCGGAGCGTACACCTGCTTACGTTATTATTAATCCGCCTTATGGTGAACGCTTACAGGTGGATGAAATAGAAAATTTTTATCAGTGTATAGGCAACATATTAAAGAAAAAATATATCAATTGTATAGCAGGAGTGCTTACATCCAATAAGCAGGCCATGAAATGCTTTGGACTCAAGTGCTCTCGTCGTTACAATGTATTCAATGCCGACTTGGAATGCGGATTCTATATATTTGAAATGTATTCCGGCAGTAAAAAACATAAATACGATAATATTGCAGAAAAAGAAAACGATTAATAATTAAAAAATAAGTAAAATGAAAAAGTTAGTTTTAATATTAATGTTAGGTATGGCTTGTTATGCTACTGCATGGGCCGATGGTAAAAATACCAAAGTGGCACTCAATAATGATAAGTCGGAATGGATAGACGCTACCGAAGTTACTGTGGCCGATTATAAAGAGTATGTGGATTTTTTACAGGCTAAATCAGGTGAAGCCTATGCCCAAATGGCTATGCCTAGTGTTACTATATGTAAGTCGGTATATGGTATGGTAGATTATATGCATGCGTCCTCTTGCCAAAAGCTGCCCATAGTGGGTTTAACCATGGAACAAATGCAAGCTTATTGCGCATGGCGTACTGATAGAGAAAATTCACAAAACAAAAAGAATACCTCTTCATACGTTATATGTTCTTTGCCCACAATAAGCCACATGCAGGTAGCCTATGATAAAGGCGTAGCCGGCGTAGGTAGCGGAACGAATGAAATTACCGCTGACGGTAAAATAGTAGTAGGGGTAGGCACATACGGACTCAAAACCGAAAATGCTCCCGCAGAAGCCGGTAAATATGGTTTCCGCTGTGTTACCGTTAAAAAGGCCAGATAATATAAGTATATATTAGTATGATATAATGCCCATAAGTAATGCTTGTGTGCATTTTTTTTTGCAGAATAGCATAAAAAAAGTGTTGCCCTTTGGATTTAAGGACAACACTTTATACATTATGAACTATTGGCTTATATTAAGCCTTTAGCATGTTTTGCTTTGAGGGTTTCAAGCATGTCTATAGTCATTTTATCTAAGTCATACTTGGGATTCCATCCCCATTCTTTACGTGCACAGGAATCATCCATTTTGTTCGGCCAGCTATTGGCTATGGCTTGTTTAATAGGCTCCGGTTCATATACCATTTCAAATGAAGGTATGTATTTTTTAATAGCCTGGTATATTATTTCAGGGTCAAAACTCATGGAAGTAACATTGAAAGAATTACGGTGTATCAGCTTGGAGGGATCGGCTTCCATAATGTCTACCATGGCATCTAAGGCATCCGGCATGTACATCATGTCCATATAGGTGCCTTTTTCAAGCGGACATACAAATTTTTCACCTTTTACTGCAGCATAATATATTTCTACAGCGTAGTCGGTGGTGCCGCCACCGGGCAGGGTAAGATTTGATATTAAGCCCGGAAAACGTACCGAGCGAGTATCTACACCATAACGGGTGAAATAATAGTCACTCAACAATTCACCTGTAACCTTGGTAACACCATATATGGTATTAGGCCTTTGAATGGTGTCTTGAGGAGTGAGGTCATGAGGAGTGCTGGGGCCAAATGCACCTATAGATGAAGGTGTAAACATGGCACAATTGAATATACGGGCTGTTTCAAGGCAATTAACCAAGCTGCCTATACCTACATTCCATCCTAACATGGGGTTCTTTTCGGCTGTGGCCGAAAGAATGGCTGCCAAATTATATATGGTGTCTATTTTGTATTTTTTTACTACGTCAATTATTTGGGTAATTTGGGTAGAATCCACTCTTTCAAAAGGACCCTGCTCTACTATATCACCACTCAATTGACGAAGGTCACTGGCTACAACGTTAGAATTACCATAGGTAGCACGTAATTTTTTTACCAATTCTGTTCCGATTTGACCACCGGAACCCACAACTAATATTTTATTCATGTCTCAATTATGCTTTTGAAATTTTTTTGCAAATGTAAAAAAAAAGAGCGTATCAAACTCGCTTTTGTCGCTTTTTTTTTGCAAAAAAAATGAACTGTTCCTTAATGTGCTGTATTTTATTATCTTAAAAATAGTAGCCGATTGTTGTGCTCTATACAAAGCAGGGAATACCTTGTTCGTGTTTTACCAAATGAAAATCCCTGCTCTATATTATAATGTAGGTATTGGCATTTTTATGACAGTTTTTTTTGTAATATTGATTTTTTTTTAATGAACATATTGATTTTTTTGCTACCTTTGCAGATTATTTTAATTATAAAAACATAAAAGTACATACATAAAGCAATATGGCAGCAATAGGAAGAATTAGAAAGCATTCAACTATCTTGCTTATCGTAGTAGCAGGAGCATTGTTAGCATTTATTTTAGGAGACTTCGGTCGCAAAGGTGGCAATTCCAAATTGCAGGATAAATTCATAGTAGTAGGTAAAAATACCATATCCTACAATGATTACATGCGTCAGTATAATTCATATCGTGATTTGGTAAAGGAAAGAGAAGGCCGTAATCTCTCTTCAGAAGAAGATTTTCAATTGGGTAACCAATTGTATGAATCGTTAGTGGATTCTATATTGTTAGCTGATGAGTCCGGCCGCTTAGGTATATCTGTTACGAATGAAGAAACCCGAGATTTGGTTGCCGGTCCTAACGCACATCAATATGCCCAGCGTTTTTTCTCTGACGGAACGTCGTACAATATGCAGTTGGCTAATCAGTTTCTTGACAATATGGATCAATATGATACCACTATTGTAAAACAATACATGGAATTGGAACGCTATGTGGTAAGAGAAGCCGCTATTAATAAATACTTCAATTTGCTCACCCATTCATTCAATATGCCTAAGGCTATGGTGAAAAAATTGCAGGAAGAAAATGCACTTAAGGCAGATATAGAATTAGTACAGGTGTCCTACAATCACGAGTTGGTAAGTGATGATAAAATTTCCGTATCACAAGCCGATATTAAAAAATGGTATGAGGATAACAAATTCCGCTTTAAACAGGATGAAGAATATCGTGAAGTGGAATACGTAATGTTCCGTATAGAGCCTTCAGTAGGTGACTTGCAGCAAATAGAAGAAGATGTACACCGCATGTACACCGAATTTGCTACCTCCGAAAGGCCTCAGGACTATGTGAACCACATGGTAGATTCCCGTTATGATAGTACTTATAAGCGTCAGGGTGAGCTTGCTCCCGCATTAGATACCATATTATTTAACGCTCCTGCCGGTACTTTGGTAGAGCCGTTTGTAGATGGTAACATGTGGACATTTGCCAAGTTATTAAATGTAAATGACCGTCCGGATTCGGTGAACATTAATTTTATATTCGTAGCAGAAAAAGGTGTACAAGGTGCTCCCAGAACCAAGGCAGAAGCTGACGCTAAAATAGACAGCGCCATGCAGGCATTGCAGGCCGGTGAAGATTTTACCGCTGTAGCCAAAGCTTATTCCGATATTCCTATAGAAGGACAGCCCGATGAAGGCAGAATATGGTTAATTGACGGTGTGGGTGATGGTCAGTTGTTCTTTGATACCTTATACAAACACGCTGAAGGCAGCTTGGTAAAATATGACTACCAGGGTGGTACTTATATTTTCAGAATTAATGAACGCACCGCTTTTAATCGTAAAGTTCAGGTGGCTATAGGTAAAAAAGAAATAGCTCCTTCTACCGAAACGGTAGATAACATAGAAAGCAGAGCCAATTCATTTGTTAACGGTTTGAGTTCTATTAGTGATTTTGATAAGGCCGTTACCGCTCAAAATTTAGATAAACGCTCATTTGAAAGAGTAGAAAAAATGTCATATACTTTGCCCGGAGTTACAGTTACCAGTCGTGATATTATTCATTGGATATATGACAAAGATACTAAAAAAGGTGATGTATCACAAGTGTTTACTACCGAAAATGCTTATGTAGTAGTGGCTCTTAAAGGTATATATCCTAAAGGCTATATGTCATTGGAACAGGAGCAAATAAAAAATTACTGTGAAACCATGGCTAAAAGAGATAAAAAATCGGCCAAATTGGAAGAATTACTTGCTAAAGACGTAAAAGCAGGCAGCAGCCTTGCTTCCATAGCAGGTAAATATAAATCCGAAGCCGAGCAAATTACCGTAAGTTATGCTGACAGAAACTTTTCACACTATGGACCTGAAGATAAATTAATAGGTAAACTTATGGGTCAAAAAGCCGGCAGTACTCAGGTATATGTAGGTGACATGGGCGTATATGTAATTAAAATAAACAAAATAGACGTACCTTCATTAGATGTAAAGGCTAATGACGAAAACGCCGACATGTTAAAGCAGCAATACTCCATGATGATGCAAAGCAGAGTACAAAACCAAACTACTCCTGCCTTGAAGAAAATGGTGAAAATTAAAGATAATCGTACATTAGTATTTTAATGTTTAAATACCTTATAAAATGAAAAAAATAATAGTTTTAGTATTAGGCGTGGTAGCTTTTACCATGGTGAGTTGTGATAAAAACACACCGGAAGAAGCAGTAAAAGAATATTATACACATTATTTTAAAGGTGAATTTGACCAAATACAGGAATGTGTATTAGAAGAACATCGTGCTTACTATCAAATACTTCAAGGATTTGTATCAGAAGAAGATAAGCAGAACGCAGCTAATTTGAAAGTAGATATTAAAGACGTAAAATGCGAAATAGTAGATGATACATTGGCCACTTGTACCTGTATTATACGGGTAGAAGATAAGCAAACTTCTGAAGTGGAAGAAAATAAGGAAGTAATAGATTTGAAAAAAGTTGGCAAAAAATGGTTGGTAGATTCCGGTAAAGAAAATACTATGCCCGATGATACCGAAATGGATGACTTTGACGTAGATGCCGAAATGTCAGAACCTGCCGAATTAGAAGAAGCTATGATAGAGCCTGTAGAAGAAGAACCTGCAGATGAAGTAGCCGAATAAGTTATACATTTAATATATAATTAGCTGTTTGGTTTCAAACAGCTAATTTTTTTTATATGAAAAAGTATAGTATTGTAGCCATAGTTGTAGTAATAATAGCCGTATTTGCCCTGCTATGGATACGTAATGTAAAGGGAACCTCGTATTATTATTCGCAACAGCCTGTAGCTGTATTGTCCCCTAAGGAATATGCTCAGTTACGTACGGGTGATGTAATCATGCGGCACGGTTTTGGCTTAATAAGTAATGCTATAGTAAAGTATGCACACGATAGTGTGCCTGTATCACATTGCGGTATAGTGGTGCAGCATGCTGATAGTACGTGGTGGGTTATACACACGGTGTCCAATTCTTTGGCCCATATTGACGGCATGCAGCAGGATGCTTTGCCTAAATTTTTGGCTGAAAGCCATAAAAACAGTATAGTAGTGCAACGTTATATATCCTGTGATACCATGTCAGGTAAGCGTATAGCCGAGGCAGCAGGGTATTATTTGCAACAAAAAGTCCCCTTTGATGACAGCTTTGATACCCAAGACAGTTCCGAATTCTTCTGCACGGAAATGCTTTGTTATGTATTTAAGCGTGCCTGCAATGATAATATTCTGCAGCTAAAAGGGCATACCGTTTATAATATGATGCAGTTTGCCATGCTGATGGATACTACACGGTTCACTACCATTATTAATCAAACCATAAATACATCCGAGTAAAATGAACATAAAGGATTTGTTAAAAGTATACGGGCAGTCGGTTAAAATGCAGCATGTAGCCGATCTGCTTACTCAGCAGCATACATGTAGAGTACATTTGCACGGATTAAAAGGAAGTGCAAAGGCATTTTATATGGCGGCGGTAGCACAAGCAGTGCCTCGTATGCAGGTGTGCGTACTTCCTGATAAAGAATCGGCAGCTTTCTTTTATGGCGACTTGGAGCAAATATATGAAGAACAGGACAAAGAGTTTAAAAGTAGAAAGGTGTTGTTTTTTCCTGCCAAAACTGCAAGTAGTAAAACCGATAGCTACAATACCTTATTGCGTAATACGGTATTGCAAAAACTGGTAGACGGTAATGTGAGCATAGTGGTGTCCTATACCGAGGCTATGGCGGAAAAAGTGGCAGATATCAAGCATGCTGCCAACGATGCTATACGCCTGCAAACCGATCAGGTGTATGATTTGGATGCCTTGGTGGAACAATTGTCACAGTCTGATTTTGAATACAGTGAGTATGTAGTGCAACCCGGACAATTTACCATACGTGGCGGATTGGTAGATGTGTTTTCCTATTCCGATGAAATGCCTGTACGCATAGAATTTAGCGGTGATAAAATAGCATCTATACGTCTGTTTGATATAGAAAGCCAGCTCACGCAAAAAGTTTTGAAAAAAGTAAACATTATATCAGATATACAGTCCACCCTAAAGGGTGAAAAAATAAATGTAATGCAGTTATTACCTGCTAATGCGTGTGTGTGGGTAGATGATGTGGAAGCTTGTGATTATGCACTTAAAAAAGCCATATCTGCCGCTGAAATGCAGGAGGATGAATCAAACTTTATTCCACATGTAGGTGCCGAAGAGTTTAAGCGTAGTATGCTACAATATGCCATGGTGGAATTCGGGACCAATTATTATACGCAGGCCACCGGTGAAGCCCAATTTAATATACAGCCACAGTTGTCGTATAATAAGCAGTTTGATATGCTTATTAATGAATGGATACAGCATTATCAGCAGGGTGTGGTGAATGTATTTTCCTCTGCTAATGAAAATCAAAGCATGCGTGTGCGTAATATAGTGCGTGATATGTTGGCTTCCGATACATATACCCGAGCCTATAGTAATGAAGTATTGCAGCAAATGGAGCAAAATATGGTGCAGTATGTTAATTACTCTTTACATGAAGGCTTTACCGATGATGATAATAAGTTGGCATTGTATACCGACCATCAGGTTTTTAATCGTTATCACCGGTATAAAATAGAGGATAAATATAAGAAAAACGAATCACTATCCCTTAAGGAATTGTACGATTTAAAACCCGGCGATTATATTACCCATATAGACCATGGTATAGGGCAATATGCGGGATTGGAAAAAATAGACGTGGGCGGTAAGCAGCAGGAAGCCATAAAGATAATATATAAGGGTAATGATGTGCTGTATATAAGTATACATTCATTACAGCGAATAGCCAAATATTCCGGTAAAGACGGCATGGAGCCCACACTGAATCGTTTGGGTAGTAATGCATGGAATAAGGTGAAAGAAAAAACTAAAAGCAGAGTGAAGCAGTTGGTTTTCGACCTGGCGCAATTGTATGCCGAGCGTAAATCTGCCGACGGATTTGCTTTTTCACCTGATAATTATATGCAAAATGAGTTGGAAGCATCGTTCATATATGAAGATACTCCTGATCAAATGAAAGCTACAGCCGATGTAAAAAAGGATATGGAAGCCGCTTGCCCCATGGATAGGCTTATATGTGGCGATGTGGGGTTTGGTAAAACCGAAATAGCCGTGCGTGCCGCTTTTAAGGCCGTGTGTGACAATAAGCAGGTGGCCATATTGGTGCCTACCACGGTATTGGCATTGCAGCATTATAACACATTTAGAGACCGATTGGCTCATTTCCCCTGCAGTGTGGATTATGTCAATAGGTTTAAGTCTGCCAAGCAGCAAAAAGAAGCTTTGCAAAAACTGAAGGAGGGTAAACTGGATATCATAATAGGAACTCACCGATTGTTGGGAAAGGATGTGGAATTTAAGGATTTGGGGTTGCTTATAGTAGATGAGGAACAAAAATTTGGCGTGGGCGCCAAAGAAAAACTCCGTCGTATGAAAGTGAATGTAGATACGCTTACCATGACCGCTACTCCCATACCGCGTACATTGCAATTTTCCCTTATGGGAGCCCGTGATATATCTATAATGCGAACGCCTCCTTTGAACCGTTACCCTATAGAAACCTCAGTAAGGGTATATAGTGATGAAGTATTGTTCCAAGCCATAGAATATGAGGTGTTTCGCAACGGACAGGTATTTGTAGTGCATAACAGGGTGCAAAATATAATGGATATAGCCAATTTGATACAGGCCCGTTTCCCTCATCATAGGGTAGCCGTGGGGCACGGCCAAATGGAAGGCGATAAGCTGGAAAAAATAATGATGGATTTTATAGACGGGTATTATGATATATTGGTGTCTACTACTATAGTGGAATCGGGACTGGATATACCTAATGCCAATACTATTATAATAAATGAAGCTCAAAATTACGGATTGAGCGAATTGCACCAGCTGAGAGGGCGGGTAGGGCGTAAGAATAAAAAAGCATTTTGCTATTTGCTTACTCCGCCTAAAAGCATGCTTAGTGATGTCGCCCGTAAGCGGCTGGATGCCATAGAAGAGTATGCTGATATAGGCAGCGGATTCAATATAGCCATGCGTGATTTGGATATAAGAGGAGCCGGTAATTTGCTGGGTGCTGAACAAAGCGGATTCATAACCGAAATAGGATATGAAATGTATCAAAAAATATTGCAGGAGGCCATAGCAGAAATGCAGGCCGAAACTGCAATAGGTGATGGTACGCAGGAGGTGTGCTATGTGCGTGAATGCGCTATAGAAACTGATATGGAACTGCTTATACCCGATAGCTATGTGTATGCTTCAGAAGAGCGTTTTTCGCTTTATAAGGAACTTAATACCCTTGCCACCGATGAGGAATTAGATCAGTATGAAATTCGCCTGGCCGATAGGTTTGGTGCGGTGCCACCGCAAACACGTGATTTGGTGCTTTCCATGAAAATACGTAACAGAGCCAAACAGGTGGGATTTGAAAAAATAGTGCTTAAGCAAAATAAATTGATAGGTTATTTTACATCGCAGCAGGATTCTTCGTATTATGAAACGCCGCAATTTCAGCATGTGCTTGGCTATATGCAGGCACACCCCCATATATGCCACATGAAAGAAATGCCAGGCAAACTTACGCTTACTATAGATAAAATACATAGTATAGAACAGGCTATGCAACTGATGGTGGCATTAATGCTGCCATAGAAAAAAATTTTTTTGTTTTTTTGTTCATGTTAAAAAAAATGTTATCTTTGCATTGTCGTTAATATGGATATTTTATAGTAATGATATGAATTATTATTACGTAAAGTATTGTATAACACATTACAACTACAAATAATACAAACAAACAAAAAACTCAGTCTTATGAAAAACTTCATCGTAACATTGTTAGCAGTAGCTATGTGCATAGGTAGCATAGCAAACGAACGTTCCTACAAGGTAGGAAACGTAAGTAAGCACGTAAAGTATTTATCGGGTCATTCCTGTGCCGGTCGTCAGGCAGGAACTGCCGGGTTTAAAAGGTCGGTAGAGTATGTTTCCGCCGGTTTTGAAGCCGGAAAATTACTCCCGTTGTCGTATAATTACACTAATGAGGTGCCCATGTCTGTAGCAGAAGTGAGCGAAGCTGACGTTAATATTCATTGTGACAATCAAAACATTAATTATCAGTGGGGTTTTGATTTTGTGGTAATGAATTTTTCAGGTTCTAAAAATGTATATGCGCCCATGGTTTTTTGCGGTTATGGATTGGATATGACATTCTATAGTGATTATGCCGAAGTGGATGTAGAAGGCAAAGTAGCCGTTATTATGGAAGAAATTCCTTCATTTTTGCGTAGCAGGGTGCCTGAATTATATAAAACACTCTATAGCAGAGCACTCAATGCCAAGTTAAAGGGTGCTGTAGGTGTTATGTTTGTGGCAGACTATGTGTATTTTGATGAGCACATAGCTCCTGATATGACAGCTGATACCCTTCAGCTTATGTGTGATATGCCTATAGTGCGTATTACTTACGAACAGGGTGAAAAGTTATTACAAAATGAAGAAGATGAACTTCCAATAGTGCTGAACACTATTCGTCTTACCCGTGATTCCAAGTCGTTTGATATGCGTAGCATGGCCAAAATAGACGTAGAAAAAAAGTACGTGCAGCACTCTGTTACTAAGGATGTATATGCTCAGGTAAAAGGTACCGATAGTGAAGACAGCTCTTTTATATTGGTAGTAGCTAATTTGGACCATGTAGGCATGCAGAATAATAAAACATTCTCATGTATGAATGATGATGTGTTTGCCGCCTCACTACTTATGGAGTTGGCCAGAGTGTATGGTCAAAATCCTCAAAGAAAAACCATAGTATTTGCGCTTAATGGTATGTCTCAGCCTAATGATGATGTAGCTTTGATGCTCCAGCGTATGCCTAATCAATCGTGTGAAGCGGTATTATATTTGCACAATATTTGCTATAATACAAGTGTTACCATACAAGGTAATCAATTGGCTGAAGGTAGCATGCAAGCATCGGGTGTAAATTATACATGTAATGATAATTTATTCACCGAATCGTTGTCATGCAAGCAAATATTAATGGGTAGCACCTCTAATAATAATTATGTGCCCTCTATTAAAACCGTTACAAACGAGCAGTACGAGTTGGCCTTGCAGGTAGCTGATAACATGATACAAGCATTGTCAAAATAATAATAGATGTCTGCAATATTTCAGTTTAAGCAGTTTGCGGTTACACACGATAAGTCCACCATGAAAGTGGGTACTGATGCTATGTTATTAGGAGCATGGGCTCGCATACCAAGCTCCTGTAGCCTGGCATTGGATATAGGTACAGGTAGCGGTGTGGTGGCATTAATGATAGCCCAGCGATGTAAGGCTGAAATATGTGGAGTAGATATACATGGTGCTTCCATAGAGCAGGCTGTGGATAATGCAATATGCTCACCGTGGGCTTCCAGAATGCATTTTAAGCAAGGTGATATACGTGAAGTGGATTCGTACATGCGACATACATTTCAGCTTATAGTGTCCAATCCTCCATTTTTTAATGATTCATTGCATTCGCCTCAGCCGAGTAGAAATATAAGTAGGCATACCGATACGCTTACGTATGCCGAATTGGCATACGCAGTAAGTGAGTTATTAGCTGTAAATGGTACATTCAATGTAATATTGCCTGCCGATACAGCCTGCCTTATGGAGCAAAATATGCTGCATTATGGCTGCTATTTGCATAGAAAGTGCGTGGTATATCCCAAGCAGGGTAAGCCTGCGCATCGCGTGCTTATGGAATATGGTAACTATAAACTTGAAAAGGTAGTGCATGAAAGCTTGTGCATACGTAGCAGTGGTGGAGATTATACTATGGAATATCGCTTGTTAACACAAGATTATCATATTATATTCTAACGGATTGAAATGTGAGTGCTCAAGTATAGTTAAAGTGCTAACATATACAATTATTGCCGTAAGGAGTCATGGTGCTAATGAGCATATTGTCCTATAGCAATGTCTTTTTAGATGTGTATATAACTAAGCCGGATAAAATGCCTGTATCGGCAAGTTTATCCGGCTTTTTTTGCTTTAGTTGTTATATACTATTGTATTGTTACTTTGCGGGTAGTGGTACCGTTAGAAGTGTTTATTTTCAATAAATACATACCTTTTGCCATATTGCTTACATTAATAGTTGCCCGGCTATTATTAGTAGTGGTTACTGCGACCTGTTCACCCAATACATTGTAGAGGGTAAGGGTGGCGTTTTCACCATTAATGGTGTTTACATTTATGTGAAGTAGGCTGTTGGCGGGGTTAGGATATACATTTATGGAACCGAAACCGGCGTTGGCTTCGTTAATGTTTACATTGTCTATCCATTCTATTTCCCAACCGGTACCGGTTTCATAGTTATCGGATAGGAATTTTACATATACAGCATTGGAATTTACTACATATATGGAATCCAATGTCGGTTTTTTATCGTTAGAGAAGCGGTATTGGCCATGAGTAGGGTATTTCATTTGAGCGCCTACGGAGCTGCCCTGACGCATTAGTTCTATCATATCCCCCTGACCAAGGTCGAATTTTTTGAATATAATGCCTACCTGTTCGGGAGCGGTAGAAGGAGCTATAGTCCAGTAGCATGAAATATCTTTATCATATTGGGCGCCTTCGCTACCATTGGTAATAGAGCCACAGGCGGCTGTTTGTTTGGTAGGATTGGTAGAGGTGGAGCAGTATCCTTTAGATTGTTTGGTAGAGGTGTAGGTAAAGCGGAATCCTTCACGGGTAGAGTCACTATTGGTGGTGAAGGTAATAAAGGCTTCGTTACCTGAAATATTGCATGTGGTACCTTTGTTTACGTCACCTGAGTAGGTGGCTTTTAGTTTGGACTCGTCAGCGCAGTTGCCTTGGTATATTTTTACTACGTCATAGCCCATTTCGGTAGCCAATGCTGCTACTGTAAGGGTGATGGAGGTAGTATTTTCACCCGGTGATATCAGCCATGAGCAGTTGGTATTGTTTCTATAGTTGATACGGCAACTTCCATCGTCAAATGATCCGTTGGAGGCGGTAAGTGTTTTGGTGCCGGTGAAAAAGTTGGTGGTATCGGTGCGGGGGCGTATGCCGAATATACCCATATTGTTCAGCGTATAGCCGTCCATATTGCTAATGGCGAAAAAAGAGTTATTGTAGCCGCCCCATCCCCAATTAATGTGGAGGTAGTCGTTAGCATCGTAACCATCGCATATAAAGGCGTGGCCGGCGTGAACGCCGCTACCGCCATTATTGGCGCTATAGTATACAGGACAATTTTGGTCTATTTCTTCTTTTAACATTTTTATCCATTCCGTATCATTGTATCCGCTTTTGCTTTTGGCATTGGTAGTAGTGGAATATAGGAATCGGCCTCTTAAGGCTGTAACCACATTGGCTGATTGGCTGCCGGATCCGTCAGGACCATAGTCCATTTCTACCGATACACCGCAATGGTATATAAGGCGAGCTACAGCATCGTTATAATTGGTAACATCATCGGTCATGGCATTATAATTATAGGTAGTAGCACCATAATTGGCTGTTTGCTTGCCATATTGTTCCGATATGTATGAGCTGATACCATAGCCGTTTTGAGGATAGCGGTGATAGTATATAATTTGAGCCATGGCTACTGCTACGCAGCCGTTAGGGGTGTGAAAATCGTAACCGTTTGGAGCGTCTATTTCATCGGGACATAATGAATTGTAGTATTTATCCTGATTCCATTCGCTAGTGAGCAGTATTTTGCTGGTTCCATTGGCTTTTTGTACTTTGTTGGTTGCAAGGTTAGCCCATTCTTTGGCTACCTGTTCGTCAGCAGGTAAATTTTGACGGCGTATGTCTGATATTTTATGCTCGTACATGCTTACAAAGTCATCACATGCGGGTATTTTATTCAATATATATTCATTGGTGAGGGAGTAGCCTAATATGGGGTTCATGCGATTATCGGCAGCTACCAATACAAAACCACCATTGGTGAAGTTGATGACATAATATACAGGTTCATTATCGGCATTGCACTTGGATTGTACATTGGCAATAGAGGTAGAGTGGTTGCGGTCCATAGCTTTTATGTGATTTTGAGCTATGGTTGTAGCGGTGTTTACGTCAACGTGTTGACCAAAAACAAAAGCCGCTATTAACAGCATGCTTAATGTTAAACCTAACTTTTTCATTTTTTTCTTTTTTTTGATTAAAACGGATTTTGTCGACTAAAAAAAAGATTGGCACTAAGGTGCCAATCTTTTGTATGTATTTTCATGTATTATTTTTGTACTACTAATTTAATAGATTTATTGTCATTGGCTGTGCGGAGGTTAATAATGTATATACCGTTTGCCATGTTAGAGCAATCTATGTTTTCGGTATAAGTGCCTGCTGTCATGGTGCCCATGTTTTTGGTGCTTACCATTCTGCCGGTAATGTCATATACATTAATATTTACCTGTTCATCGCTTGCTAATTCAAATGCTAAAGTAGCCATATTGTGGGTGGGGTTAGGATATACCATTAAGTGGTTTTCCTGCATTTGTTGTGAAGCAAAGTGATTTTCTTCTATAGCATTGAAGTAGGTACTGTCAATGAATATGCCCAAACCATGAGTAGCAGCGTAGATATTACCGTAGTTAGATACGCCGGGGAATGCTATTTTTACGCTTGAACCATCAGCGGAATAGGTGATAGATTGGTTGTTAGGGAAGTATTGGTTTTGTTGTGCCAACTTGAATACGGGTATTTTTACATTAATACCATTATTATAGAGTGTCCATGTAGGCATGGAGGAAGTGAAGTTTTCGGTTTTATATATACCTACTTCTGTGCCCAAATAGGCTATGTCAGAGTTGGAGCATTCTACTAATGTAGTGTAAACAGCTACATTTTCAGGAATACCTTCACCTTCTTTTATTTCTTCTATTACGGTGCTTTCATCAGCGGTAAGAGCATTGGTAATAGCATTGATACGATAGTAACCCAATCCGTCACCATTGGTGGTGTATATTAAGGTATTGTTGTCTTGAGGATCTAATGCTATAGATAATACATCCACACCTGATATTTCGGTTAACAGGGGAGTGGTGGTTAACATACGGCGGTCATTGTCGGTGGTAAAAGCAGCTTCAGGGTCATATACGTGTTTTGATACGTCTATTTGCTCGGGAGTGCGGTATTGGTCAAAACCGGATACTCTATATATGGCGTAGTTAGCCAAATTACCTACATATTTGCGGGTGAGTATGAATAAGTCATTACCATCATTGCTAACCTTGATATCCATGGCCTGTTCGGTAGAGTCATTGGTACGGAATATACATATGAATTCAGGTGTGTGTGAAAAATCCAAAGCCTGAGTTGTCATATACACGGGAGCACCTACAGCTATATTGGAGCCTTTGGCATATTTGTGAGGACCGCCGCCTATGAATAAGCGGGAGGTGATAATATCTTGAACTTTAATGGTGTCTTCATTACGGTTCAGTGTTTTGGAGCCGGTATACACATAGTGGATAGGGTAGTTATTACGTTGGCTTTTTACGCAAATGGTATCACCTGTATTGTATGTTTTGTCTATAATGAATTCCACGCTGTCTATGCTGTTAAGGTCATTTATTGATTCCCACATAACCATAGGAGTAACTCTGGCATCACAATAGTTTTTGGTCATATTGTTTTCATCAGGGTGCCAACGGGGGTATTTACCGCTTTTAGCCATAATGGTGGATATTTCTTCATTATTGCCGAACCATTCTACAGGTGTTTGGGCATCACTGTTAGCACTGGCCTGACGATAGCAGTAACCATAGTATCCGGTGTAGAACAAAGCTTCGGTTTTAATATAAGAGAATATAGCGTTACCGCCGTCACCTTGAGGGGTGCTTATTTCATTAGCATGCTTGGTGGTGCTGCGAGGATTAGCCAAATAGGCTATACCGCCGTTTTTCACACCGCTCATAAAACGTCCGTCATTAGCTATAGCCAATGTATAGGCCTGCATAGTGGCAAAGTAGTTGTTTTTGGCAGCCCATGCACCATCATTTGATGATTTAAGTATACCGTTTTGGGTGCAAAGGTATTTGTCATCACCACTTATTACAAAATCATATAAATATATGGTAGAACTGATGCTGTTCCAGTTGAAATAATTTTCGGCACTGTACTCTTTACCTGCATAGAAAGCTCTGCCACCCACAAATATGGTAGTGGAATCTTTAGGGTCCACTATTATTTGGTTGCAGGCTATACCTGAAGTACCGCCTATAGGGTCAATTAAGCCGCCAATGGGGCAAATACTTCTCCAAGTAGCACCGGCGTCTTTGGATTGATATACACCATAGAACATGCCATTAGAATCAGCTAATAATGCGTATACCATGGTGGGGCAGGTGGGAGCTACGGCCAAACTTATTCTGGCGGCATTCGTTGGAAGTTTGGTTTTACTGCATACCGAAGTGAATGTTTTACCTGCATCGGTAGAAATAAATGCGTCAGCTTTACCGGCTGCATTACAATATGTTACCACATCGCCAATTACGTTTACGTCAGTACATTTAACTGCATTGCCTATAGCTGTAAATGATGTGCCGTTGTCTGCCGATACCTTTAAGCCTTCTGAGGTAGCTACATATAATTTATTATTAGCGGCATCGTAGGCCATGGCATTTACGGCTTCCCATTCTTCCGTATTGGCTAACTGGGTAAAACTGGCACCGCCATCGGTGGATTTATACAAACCATCACCTTTAAGGCCATAATTGCTATATGCATTGGTAACACCGGGAGTTGCAAAACCGGAAGCACCGGGTATTAATCCGTCACCTGTGCCTACATATAATGCACCGCTATTATCCTGAGCTATGGCAGCTACAGCAGCTGAACCGTTAAAAGCTGCATTTCGGGCCCATGTGGAACCACCATTACTTGATACCCATAAGCCGCTACCGGCAGCACCGGCATAGAGCTTTAATGAGTTATCTTTATCCACACACACGGTGAGTGTACGACCTGATATGTTTGCCGGACCTATGGACGTCCAACCATTACCTGTTTTTTGTGCCATACTGCTGAGCACAATACATAAGGACATACCTAATAAAATGTACTTACTTGTCTTCATTCTTTGTTATTATTAATTATCTAATACTTTATCAATCAATATGTTCGGTAAAAACACACTTCTACCATTTACACGATGCAAAGATACATTATTATTCTATGCAATACACATTTTTTTTATTTTTTTTTCAAATAGTTGAATGTCACTATTATAAATACCGTAGGAAAAAATGAAAATGAAATTATTAAAACTGCCTTTTTGTCGTGAAAAAGGTACGCATGAAAGATGAATTCGGACATTATGTCATAAAAATGAGGGTTGGAACAGGTTTTGATAAATGGTGTTATGTGCAATTAACAAATAAAACAGAAAGGAAAAAAAACATGAATTTTGACAAATTTACCGTAAAAACGCAAAATGTAATAGCGCAAGCTGAACAAATGGCCATACAAAAGCATCATCAACTGGTTGACAATGCCCATATATTGGCCTGTATGATAGCAGAAGAAGGCGATGTGTGCACTTGGCTTATTAAAAAATGTGGTGCCAATGTAGCAACGTTAAAGACTTGTGCCGATAAGGGAATAGCCTCCATGCCTCAGGTGGAGGGCAATAATAATATGTATTTGTCGCAAAACGCCATAAAAATGTTGCAGCAGGCCATAGCTGCAGCCTCATCTATGCATGACGATTATGTATGCGAAGAGCATTTGTTATTGGCCATGGTGCAGGGCAGTGATAATACGGCATCTATGCTGAAGGATGCCGGTGTGAACAGTAAAATGTTACAGCAGGCCATAGCTGAAATGCGTAAGGGAAGCAAGGCATCATCGCCTCATGCCGAGGCCTCATACAATGCTTTGAACAAATACGCCCGTAATTTGAATGATTTGGCCCATAAAGGCAAGCTGGATCCCGTGATAGGGCGTGATGAAGAAATAAGGCGGGTGTTGCAAATATTGTCACGTCGTACTAAGAATAACCCCATACTTATAGGCGAACCCGGTGTGGGTAAAACCGCCATAGCCGAAGGCCTGGCACACCGTATAGTGGAAGGTGATGTGCCCGAAAACCTTAAAACCAAGCAGGTGTACTCGTTGGATATGGGTGCATTGGTGGCAGGAGCCATGTACAAAGGAGAGTTTGAAGAAAGGCTGAAGAGTGTGATAAAGGAAGTGGTAGCATCGGAGGGTGAAATTATATTGTTTATTGACGAAATACACACGCTGGTAGGTGCCGGAGGTGGCGAAGGTGCCATGGATGCCGCCAATATACTCAAGCCGGCTTTGGCACGTGGTGAACTTAGAGCCATAGGTGCTACTACTACAAGTGAATACCAAAAATATTTTGAAAAAGACAAGGCTTTGGAACGCAGGTTTCAGGTGGTATATGTGGACGAGCCTGATGTGGAGTCGTCGGTATCGATATTGCGGGGACTTAAGGAACGCTACGAAACGCATCATCAGGTGCGTATATTAGACGAGGCTATTATAGCTGCGGTTACCTTGTCAAAGCGGTATATTACCGAGCGTTATTTGCCTGATAAGGCTATAGATTTAATAGATGAGGCTGCAGCCAAGCTTAGACTGGAAATAAATTCGGTGCCGCAGGAGTTAGACGAGATAGAGCGTAAAATACGTCAGTTAGAAATAGAGCGTGAGGCCATAAAGCGGGAAAGTGATACAGTCAAGGTGGAGCTGTTGTCGGGTAAAATTAACGAGCTTCGCTCGCAAAGAAACGGCATGTATGCCAAATGGAAAGAGGAAAAAAGCCTGGTAGATGCCATACAGCAGGCTAAAAATGAAATAGAAAGTTACCGTTTTGAGGCGGCCAAAGCCGAGCGTGACGGCGACTATGGGCGTGTAGCCGAGCTTCGCTACGGCAAAATACGTGACCGGGAGGCCGAAATAGAAAATGCTACCCGAAAATTACATCATTTGCAAGGTGATAAACCTATGATAGATGAGGTGGTGGATGCAGACGACATAGCCGAGGTGGTGGCACGCTGGACGGGCATACCCGTAAGTAAAATGATGCGTAGCGAAAAAGAAAAACTGCTGCATTTGGAAGATGAACTGCATAAAAGGGTAATAGGGCAGGAAGAGGCTATTGCTGCCATAGCCGATGCTATACGTCGCAGCCGTGCCGGCTTGCAGGATGAACGCCGCCCCATAGGTTCGTTTATATTCATGGGTACCACCGGCGTGGGTAAAACCGAATTGGCCAAGGCTTTGGCCGAATATTTGTTCAATAGTGAAGATGCCATGGTGAGAATAGATATGAGTGAATACCAGGAGGCTCACACCGTGAGTCGGCTGGTGGGTGCCCCTCCGGGATATGTGGGCTATGAAGAAGGCGGACAACTTACCGAAAAAGTACGTAGAAAACCATATTCGGTGGTGTTGTTTGATGAAATAGAAAAAGCCCACCCTGACGTGTTTAACATATTGCTGCAGGTGCTGGATGACGGCAGGCTTACCGACAACAAGGGGCGTGTGGCCGATTTTAAAAATACCATTATTATTATGACCTCTAATTTGGGTTCACACATCATAGAGGAAAACTATGACCATGCCGATGAAGCAGATGCCGACGAACTGCAGGAAAAAACCAATAACGAGGTGATGGCATTGCTCAAAAAGACCATAAGACCCGAATTTTTGAATCGTATAGATGAAATACTGATGTTTAAACCATTGAGTAAAAGTGAAATACGTTCTATAGTGAGCTTGCAGCTTAAAGCTATGCAGGCTCTGCTGGACAAAAACGAAATAAAGGTAAAACTTACCGACTATGCCTTGGGTGAATTGGCCGAAAAGGGGTACGATCCGCATTATGGAGCACGTCCGCTTAAAAGGGTGATACAACGAAATATTATGGACAATTTGTCAAAAATGATATTGAGCTCTAACTTTAACAAAGATAACATTATAGTAATAGATGTAATAGACGGACAGTTTGTAATGTATGCCGAACACAAAAAATAAATAGAAAAAACACAGGCGTGGTAAATAAATAAATGTTACCTTTGCAAATATTTTTATACGGAGGATACCGAAAATCCGATAAAGAGTAGGTTAAAGATAAAAAATAACATAAAATGAAAAAAGTATTAATAGCATGCGCAGCTATAGCATTAATTGCCGGTTTTACTTCATGTGATAAAGTTTGTAAATGTAAAGTTTACGCTTTGGGTATAGAATCAAGTTTTGAAGCTAATCTTACCGAACTTGAAGAAGACTATGGTATTAAAGTTGACAAATGCAACAAAGCTAATACCGTAATAGAACAAGGTGATACCAAATGGGCAGGCATAGAATGCAAATAATAGTTTTATAACAACCATTTATAATGGGCAATGAATTTCATTGCCCATTAATTTTTTTTCATGGAATGAAGCTGATAAAAATAAACAGTAAGGTAGTATCCATATTGCTCAGGGTGCTTATAGGCGGAGTGTTTGTAGCCTCGGCCGTACTCAAATATATGTCTATAGATGTATTTGACCTGTATGTGTATGAGCATAATATATTCAATTTGGGTTTTACCGAAACCCTCACCCGCTTATTGGTTGTTGTAGAGTTTTGTTTAGGGGTAATGCTAATAAGCGGTTTGCAGTTCAGGTGGACATATTATGCATCGCTTGGCTTGCTTGTGGGTTTTACTATATATTTAATACTCATGCCTTGGCTGTTCCATGTGGATATGGCTAATTGTCATTGTTTTGGTGATAAGGTAATACTCAGCCGGGCACAGTCAATAGTGAAGAATGTGGTGCTGATAATCCTATTGTTGCTGCTTAAAACGCAGCAGGGTACATATGGCAGACGGGC
Organism: Bacteroidales bacterium; assembly: GCA_045598105.1. GTDB lineage: Bacteria > Bacteroidota > Bacteroidia > Bacteroidales > WCHB1-69 > UBA1205. Next base: position 100,036 of record JAZLLK010000049.1, read on the forward strand.
ATGGTGGGCAGCGGGTATTACCGCTGTGGTGGTATTGGGTACGGTAATGTGCCTTAATGCCCCTGATTATTTGTATATACGCATACATAATAGTGAGGTAAAAATAGATGAAAACCTGTATCATGCCGCCTTGCAGGTGGTGAATAAGGATAGCAACTATTCACAAGGTAAGCAAATAATATGTATGTATTCCACAGCATGTTCTTATTGTCGCAAGTCGGCACGTCGTGTGCAACTTATGGCACAAAGAGAGCATTGGGATACGAAGCAAATTAAGCTTATATTTTGGAATATACAGGGAGAAAAGGCTATACAAAATTTCTTCACGGAACAGCATCTTGACCAAATGGAATACACATCGTTTGCAGTAGATACCTTTCTTACCGTTACGCAGGGGCAGCAGCCGGTAATATTGCTGTCGGATAACGGTAAAATAGTAAAATCAATGGATTATATAGCCTTTAATGAGGCGGATGTGAATGCGTTTTTGAATGAGTAGAAAAAAAACTTATTGAATGCATATAGAACTATATAAATTTTCTTTTTATGGGGTAATGCCGTAAAACAGCGGTGATTCTGTAAGTATAGCGTATGCGGGAATTTTATTAAATTAAAGAAAAACTCTTAGCGGGGGAGGGGGGGGGATTACGCCTTCCCTGCTAAGAGAAAATACACCACTTTTCTATGGCTAAAAAACTATTTTAAAACATGTTATACATGTGATAATTAACATTATATATTGTCATGATTGAGAAAAAACGTTTACTTATTTCGTAAAATTCTACATTGTTATTATCTTTATATGTTTATAAGTGTTTGTTTGTAAATATGTTGTAAATATATTTTGTCAAATAGTGTCAAAATATTAATATTATAAAAATCAACTATTTTAATAGTAAATTTATGGTTTAAGTTGTTAATCAAAGTGATAATGTGTATGTTTTTTCTCGTATGTTACCTGTAAAAACGCTTAATATACAATGGTAATAGGAGAGTAGAATGAGTTTTCTCGCCCTTTAGGGCATGTTTTTCTTAATTTTTTTGCAAATACCGTTAAAAGTCGGTAATCTTATTGGCATAGCGTATGCGGGGAAAAGGACAATAGGGCTATGGGTGGAGATGTGTTTTTCAGTTTTCCGTTTCTTTGTTAATTACAGTGTTTACCACAGGGTTAAAGTTTTGGTATTCGGTTTCGGTCATAAGGTCTCGTTCCAGCATGTGTTGGGCTACAAATAGCAGTTCGTTTTGTCGGGCTTCGGTAATGGTGCCGTTAGGTTGCAGAGTGGAGGCATAGTGTTTGGGGGCACGTATAAGTGTGGCCAGGTATATGCATTCGGCCTGTGTGAGGTCGGCCGGTGATTTATGAAAATAGAATTCGGCGGCTTCACCTATGCCCACTATGTTGGGGCCCCATTCTATAATGTTTACGTATATTTCGAACATGCGTTCTTTGCTCAGCAGATGTTGTTCTTCTATCATCCACACCAGCAGTATTTCTTCCAGTTTGCGGGTGAATATTTTTTTACGGTTCAGGTACAGGTTTTTTACCAGCTGCATAGATATGGTGCTACCGCCGCGACGCAGGCGTCCTGATTTAATATTGGTAATAAGGGCGTCTTGTATGGAGGAGGTAATAAAGCCTCTGTGTCGGAAGAAGGCGGCATCTTCCGATGCCAATATGGCATTACGCAGGTAGGGCGGTATGCGGCTAAAGGGGCAGAATAGTGGGTTAGTTGTTCCTATAGGAATATTGCGTATCAGTTCGCCGTTTATGTAGAAGGGGTATTCAAAGTCTTCATTGAATCGTGTAATCTGCTCCAGTCCTTGGGTAATGTGAAAGTGAGGCTGTCCCGAGTGTAAATTGAATGAGAACTTAAGGCTGTCAATATTATTCATATCTGCATGGAGCAGTGTGTATAAGCTGAAGTGCCCTGCGGGCTGCAGTAGAGGTAGTATTTGGAATTGTTTGGCCGGCAGAGCGGCAAAAAATGTAGCTGCATCTATATCGGGTTCGTTCATGATGAATACTAGGCGTGGGTTGGGACAAAAAGAAAGATGTATATAAGGGTGAAGGTTAAGGTGGTGGCATTGCAGGGTGGAGCAGGAGTCTGCTTCTATGTACTGCGGGGTAGCAGTAATGTGCCAAAGCAGGTGTAAAGAGTCGGTGGTTACCGGTACGGGTGACAGGTAGTGGTGCCCGCATTGCATGCGTTCTGCATGGGCATGCAGGGTGTAGTGGCAACTGTCGTGAGCAGGCAGACATTGTAATTGCACCTGTGATAGTTGTACATGCAATTGGTGATACCATATTTTTATATGGTGTATGTGTATGTTATCTTTACTTATTTGGCATAATTGGTGTAGCAGCCTGTTCCATTTAGGATGCGGCGTGTGCCGAGTGGGTGTGTGGTTAGGGGTAGCAAAGCTGTCGTGAGTGTCAGGTATAAGCATGAGAAGTTTATGCAGGTATATATGCTGTACGTCTATGGCTTTTTTCAGCCCTTTCCATGCTCTGATATCAGCGCTGATGCCTTGAATAATAAGCTCGTTTTGTGGTGATTGTTGCTTGTGTATGCTTATGCTGTCGGCCTGAAAGTGAAAGGTGCCTTTAAGTGAACAGCGGGTAAAACGCATGTGGCAGGTGCGTATGTCTACCTGTTGTGATTGTTCAAGGTGGCGTATTTGGCGGTTTACCGCCTGCCTGAGCAGAGAGGGAAGCAGGCATTGCAAGGCTATAATTATAATAAGCATTGCGGCTATAATGCCTGCCGACCATAGAATGAACTTTTTGTGAATGCGTTTCATGTATATAGCTTGTTATTATTATTAAAACGTGCAAAGGTATATAAAAAATATAAGTTGAAAGCGTATGGTATGAAAAAAAACTATATTTGCTAGATGAAATTTTTCTTATGGATAATGTAGACATATAAATAGAGTAATCCCTCCTCCCCTAAAAAACAGGTGTGATAAAAAAAATATTTGTATTTCTTTGTATAATTGGTGGTATGGTTTTGAAGATAAGCCCAGTAAGAGTAAGCCGACAGGTTGGGTTGTCCATAAGTACCACGTAGCAGGTGATGTCGGCTCCCGATAATTTGCAGTATAATCCGGTCAAGAACAAGTGGCAGTTTGCCACAGAATTGGTAAAATATGTGAAGGAAAAATAAATGTTGAAGAGTATATATAAAAAGCCGATCAATATGACCGGCTTTCTATTATGTATGTGGAAGATATTATTGTACCTTTTTCATTTCAAGATGGGTGCTGCCTGTGCCGGGACCTTCTTCCCAATCTACGGCATACAGGTGTGATTTTATGTTCAATACAAGGTTATTCTTGTCTAACTGAGGCATGTCAATGGCATTTCCGCTGAGTATAAGTTTATCTTTTTCAACGGTATAGTCCATTTCAGCATTGCTTTCATGATAGTATCCGCTTTCTTCCGAACCTATGACAATGTGAATATTGCAGGTATTGTCATTTATGAATGTGAATACTATGGTGCCTGCAGGAAATACTTCCTTGGTATTGTCTTCCAGTATTTGATAAGAAGCTTCGGTATTGGTCCACTGACCAATGATTAAGTCCGATTTTTTACTGCAGGAAGTGATAGTGAGTGCACATGCCAGTATGACCATGGCGGTTAATAAACTTTTTTTCATTTTACTGTAAATTTTAGTTATAAAATTGTATTAAAAATATATATTTTAATTGTTTATTTGTGTATTTTTATTATAAGTATATTATTTACAACACATTATTATATATATGCAAATGTTTTACATCGCAGCAACTATAGTTGTAACGACAATGCAAAGGTAATAGTTTTTTACGTAATAAACGGGCAAGAAGAAAATAAAAATAGTGGGAGCAGGGAAAATATTTGAAAGGTGTAGGTCAAAATACGTTTTGAGGAAAAATATAAAAGCCGGTTTTCTGTATGAAATCCGGCTTTTAATATTTGGTTGATAAACAATTATTTTGCCTTTTTGAATTCCAAATGAGCTTTGAAATTATCACTTTCGTCTTCGTCTTCGTCATCATCATCGCTAAAGAATGAATCGGAATCAAATTCCAGCACAAGGTGTTGTTTGCTCAATTCCTCTATGTCAATTTCCTGTCCGTCTATGATAAGGTCATCACCATTAATGGAGTAGGTGGAGGTTATTTCGCCTTCTTCTATGCCCATTATGCTATAACTTATAACGCAGGTGTTATCATTGTTGAATGTAAATGTGTAACAGCCTTCAGGAATGTCTAATTTTCCCATTTCGTCTATTGTCATGTAGGAGCCTTCCATGGAAGACCATTTACCGATGATTAATTGGGATTTGTCTTTACTGCATGAGGTGAATACCATCATGAATACGGCCATAACCATGGCTACTGCTATAAAACTTTTTTTCATTTTATGTTTGTTTTTAGTTATAAAATTATATTTAAAAATTGTATTTTATTCTTTATTTTGTATAAATGTTACATATATAACTTGTATATAGTTGTTTATGTAAAATTTTTTTATCGGTGTATGCTTTCATACGTTTATACATACTGCCGAACTGCAAATGTAGTATTTTTTTTGTTACCATAATACGGGTTTATATTTTTTTTGTCGTATAGGAGTGGTATCAGGTGTATTTTGTGATGAGGTTTTAAAAAAAAATGTTATCTTTGCAAGCGTGTAACAGTAAAAATACGGTTTTTTTTTGTAAATAATGTGTAATGGGGTTGTTACACAATAATATATGTAACATGAATATTGATAATAAATTATTGAGTATAATGAAGAAAGTATTGTATTGGCTTCCGTTGTTGTTGTTATGTGCCTGCGGCAATCATAAGGTGGAAGAGCAGCCGGCACAGGTACAGGAGTTAAAAATAGAGCGAATACAGGAACGTACCGCATACGTAGCGTATGATACAATATCGTATGATTCTGTAGCCTCTGTGGCGTTGCATAATTTCAAATTCCATGTAAACGGGGGCTGTTCGTCGTGGCGTACGGGTATGTTCCATGGTCGTAATTTAGACTGGCGTATGGATGATTATACCACTATCATAGTTAAAATGCCTCGTGGCGGTCATGTGAAGTATGCCAATATGGGTACCATAGGCGGTGCCGATATGCTCAATAAGGCATTTTTAGACGGTAATGCCTCCATTCCGGATAGTGTACGGGGCATATTGCCCTCCTATATAGTGGATGGTATTAATGAAGCTGGCCTGTGTATGAATCACAATATAGTGGTGCTGGAGCCGCACATAGCCGATAATGTGTGTATGACAGGTGTGCCCTCTACCATGGTGTGCAGGTGTGTATTAGATAACTGTGCCAATGTGGAAGAAGCCCGGGCATGGTTTGAAACCCATGCGGTGGCACAGTCGCTGGCTCCGTTGGGAGATATGTCGCATTATATGGTATCCGATAAGGAAAAAACCATGATAGTGGAATTTCCTGACGGCACTAAGCCGGTATTTACCATATATACCCGCGGCGACAATAATCAGTACTATTCCGCTGATGGTGTGCCGGCTGTTATGACTAATTTTTATGCCTGCTATGCAGCGGTGTATGAAACCGATGTGAACCGATTCTACACCATACATCCTTATGCCATGGGAGTGGAGCGGTATGAAACCATTAAGCGTCAGTTAGCCACAGCCACCACGGCAGATGCCAATATGGATATATGCCGTTCGGTGTGGTATTATGCTAATTATACCACCAATACGGCCCATCCCAAATGGCTCACCGATAATGCCGGCGTATATACTTATGACGGCACCTGCTGGTATGCTCATGTAACCCGGGCCGACGGCACCAAGGAGAATGTAAAAGCAGCCAATTATACCGAGGCCATGCAAAAGACCTATGCCGATATGGAACAAACCGGTTATTTTAAGCGTGTTGATAATGAGGAAGATAAGGCCTTATATGTGGGAAATTCATTGTGGTACACCGAGCATTCGGTGGTATTTGATATAGAAAACCTTACGGCTACCTATATAGCACAGGAAGGATGGTTTGGGGATAAGTTTACCTATAGCCTTAAATAATAATTACCGATAATTATATTACTATTCATAATAGGCGGAGCACTTGCGGGTGCCCCGCTCTTTTTTTTATTGTATAGGGGTAAACAATAATAGCCGCCCATAAGCGTTATACATATATATTATTATCGGCACCTGTGGTGCCTCTAAAAAAAGAGCGATATGAAAATAAAAAAAAGTATGATGGTATTAGTGGCAGCCATAGCATGTATGAGCTGTTCACAGCAACAGGTAACATACCAATGTGTAGCTCCGTATCCTGCAGGCATACAGGCTGATAATCTTACCGATTGCACGGTGCCGGCCGATTTTACCGCCGATGACTTTAACTGGATGGGCGGCAATGTAGCCATGGAAGTATATAATGAAGATATATATGATTGCGTAGCCGTAACCACCATGAAGACAGGTGATACCCTGGTATATGGCGGCGAGCGTATGGTGGTAAACACCATAGAGAAGCAGGGTGAGTTGTGGGTGATAAATGGCGGTTTGGAAGAAGGCGGCGCCTATTTGCGTGCCTATGAAGGAGGCACCTTTAGAGCGGTGCAAATGGATGACCATTCGGTATATACCTCATTGGGAAGAGTGGAAGTGCCTTTGGCAGAGAATTTTGTAATAACCGATTGCGGCGACAATCCTACCGACCCTATAGATACCATATATGCGGAACAAAAGCTGTATATAGAAGGTTTACAAGGGTATAAGAAGGAGTTTTCCCATTTGAATACCCGAGTGCTTATAGAGCATGGTGTAATTACAGGCGTATTCCGTCACTGGATACCTTAATGAGTTGGTAGCGGAACCTTCCGCTGACCTGTGTTTTGTGCGGACGTAACAGGCATATGTCTTCCGCTATGGTAGCGGACGTAACAAGAGACGCGGTCATGCTGAACCCAGGATATCAGCATCCCATTACTTAGCGAATGCGGGAATAAAAAACATTTAATATAGGATTATTGTAATTATAACATTATTCCTTTCTATTTACTTTCTTTGTCTGCCATACAAAGAAAGTAACAAAGAAAAATCACCGCGGAACCTCCATGCCTAAAAATGAAGCATTTTTTGCTAAACCGCTGATGCCGCTTATTCCTATAGCAAGCATTCACCGTACTATACGTATTATTCATGCTTTTAACAGATTCTTATCTATTCCCGGCGTAGCCGACACCGGTTCTTAACGCAAAAAATACATCATTTTCTATACGGCATTCCGCTTATGCGGGTCAGTAGCCCTCTGTAGGAGGGCTTTAGAATGCGGTGTTACTTTATTTTATATCCAAACACTATTTATAGCGGACGTAACAAGTCTTGTAGTCATGCTGAACCCAGGATATCAGCATCCCATTACTTAGCGAATGCGGGAATAATATAAAATAAAGAAAAACAGGGACGGAAGGCCTTGCTACGCAACGAAAAGCCTGCTTAGGTAAATTTTCCTTGCAAGCTTCAGCTTGCAGACAAAATTTTCCTTACGCATGCTTATTACATCCCTTCCGTCCCTAAAAAACACGCCACTTTCAGTGGCTAAAAAACTACTTTAACATACATATTTCCAATGATAAAAAACGACATTACCTACCATTATCGAGAAAAAAACGGGGGCTTGAACCTCGATTTTTAGTTTTAGCCGATGTTTATAGGAATACTGCTACGTTTTTTTCTCGTGAATTACCGCGGAAACGTTGAAGATACAATGGTGGTAAGAGAACAGAATTGGTTTTCTCGCCCGCAGAGCGGGCGTGTTTTCTCGGGACGGGGTGCAGGTGAAACAAGAGTCCTATGAAGAATTTTCTCTGCAACCTGTTGCAAGGAAAATTCTTCGTAGGACTCTTATGTCGCTTTAGCGACAGCAACCCGTCCCGTGTTTTTCTTTAAATCAATTCTGCTTAGCAGTGAAAACCCCATATACACTTTACTTAGCGAATGCGGGTAGAAAAAAATTAACTTTCCCCGACTGATGCCGAAAAAGTTTCCAAATTTGTGTCAAAAATACACAAATATTTTGGGTAATTTTAAAAGTGTGCTTGTATATACTTGAAAATCACTAAGAAAAAATTTTGTGTAAAATTGACACAAATTTTTAAAAAAAGTGTTATATTTGCAAAGAAAAATGAGAGAAAAAATTAACTGTAATATTTATCACAAAAAAACATATAAAACTATGGTAATAAAGCATGAAGAACAACACGGGGGCACGCAAGCCCTTAATGCAGATTCCAAAAACGAAGAAAGTACTACTATCGTAAAAGAAACCGCTACTGCTGAAGAACAGCAAATCGTTGTTGACCATAAAACCAAAATTTACAACCTGATAATATTGGATGAGAGCGGTTCTATGCGTAGCATAATGCATGCTGCCATAGACGGATTTAATGAAACGGTGAACGGTATACGTTCGGCACAGCAGAAGTTTGCTGCCACGCAGGAGCATTATGTGTCATTGCTTACTTTTTGCTCGTGCAGGCAGAAAATGATATATCATAATGTGCCGGTAAACGAGGTGAGTGAGCTTACTGAGCATGAGTACAGTCCGTGTTGTCGCACCCCCTTGTACGATGCCATGGGCGTGGCCATTACCCAGCTATATGAGCAAATAAAGGATATGGAGGACGCCACCGTCGTGGTTACCATTATTACCGACGGCCTGGAGAATGCCTCGCATGAGTATAGTGGTAAGGATATTAAGTCCTTGGTGGACAAGTTTACCAATGAGGAGGGGTGGACATTTGCCTACATGGGCACCAATCAGAATGTGAAAGAGGTAGCACAGGGTCTTTCTATTGGTAATTACATGTTTTTTCATGATAATGAGGAAGATATGAAACGTGCCTGGCGGCAGGATAAGAATGCCAAAATGCGGCATTATGATGCCCTAAATACTTGGCATGTATGCTGTTGCAGTATGAGTGCGTCCGATAAAAAAATGTATAGGGCGGAGCACAACCGTTCGGAAAAATTCTTTATGACGCAGGAGGATATAAGACTTAGAATAACGCCTGCACACCTGCAGGGAGTGCATGAAGACGAGGTATTGGTATATACTTTTACGCGTTTGTTTTATAAAATAGCCCCAAGTGTGAGTGCCCTATTGGAAAAGTACAGCGGCGACATGGTGGGGGCCCGCGGCAGGCATAAGCATTGCTATTGTTTGCGTATGTCGCTGCATGATTTTGAGCGTAATCAGTCGGTGGTTGACAGGTTTTTGGAGCATGTGGTCGCCCATCCCGAAAAGAAATTTATGCTTACCCGCATAGGCATGGAGCATTTTGAAAATGAGGAGCAGGTGGCCAATTGGTTTGTGCTGGCCGCCAAATATCCCAATGTGTACCTTCCGGTGGAATATTGGCAGTATATTATTTAATAAAAAAATGGTATCTTTGCATTTTTTTAGGCGGGCTCACAGCGTGAGCCCGCCTAAAAAACACAAAGATAAAAGGTAGAAAGAGAGCATACACATATATATGGAATATCAAGGAGAGTATAGATACAGGTATCCGCATGCGGCCATTACTACCGACTGTGTGGTATTTGGCTATAACGGGCAGGAACTGAAGGTGCTGCTTATACGCAGGGGTGCCAATCCCTATAAGGGCAAATGGGCTTTTCCCGGCGGATTCCTCCGCATGGACGAAACATTGGAACAGTGTGCCCGTCGTGAACTTATGGAGGAAACCTCCTTTTGCCCTGAAATGCTGGAGCAGTTCCATGCTTATTCCAGTGTGCATCGTGACCCACGAGAACGGGTGGTAACAGTGGCATTTTACGCCCTGGTAAAGCCTGCCGCCGTGAAGGGCGGTGATGATGCCGATGAGGCACAATGGTTTGAAATACACCATGTGCCGCCACTTGCATTTGACCATGATGAATTATTGGTACAGGCCCTTCGCCACTTGAAGGAACAGGTGCACTTTAAACCGGTGTGCTTTAAGTTACTTGGCGATGTGTTTACCCTGCCTCAGCTGCAGCATATATATGAAACCGTGCTTGATACCACCTTTGATCGCCGTAACTTTCAGCGTAAAATGAGTCCGGTACTCATTCCTGCCGAAGCTCCCAGGGCGGAATATGAAGACCTGCTGGTAAAACGCCGGCAACCCGTAAATGAACATAGCGACAGGCAGCACGAAAAGGACATGAAAATACTATGTTGTAGCACAAGAATGTGTGGACCGAAGGAAAAAATCAACTCGGATAAACATTCCGACGGGAATGAAAATACGGTGTTTTTTTCAGTAACAGGAAATCCGTTACCCGCTCTGCGGGAGAACTTGATTATACCGAAAAAGAATGGTGAACCGGATCATGTGTGCGATATAGAGCCGTCAAAACGGGAACCTGGCCGCAAACCACAGTGGTTTCGCTTCAATTTGTTACGCTATCTGCAGCTGAAGCAGGAAAACGAAGATAAGTTGGATATATAATCATACCGGCAGTACACGTATATAGCCCCTTTTCCTGTTATTGGTAGTGTCAAAAAGAAGAAAAATGCTGTGGGTCATAATGTATAAAATTGTAAGCATAAATATTTTAAATATATCGTATTGTGATTATATTTTTGCCTATATATAGGCAAAAATATATAAAATGATTATAAAAATATAACAAACAAATGCAAAAAAAACTTAAATAATAAATCCTGATAGTATTGTAATATGAAAGAAAACGAAAATCTGCTTGCCTATACCGTAGGCGAGGTAAACTTTAACATGGTGAAGGTGCAGGGCGGCAGCTTTATAATGGGCAACCATGCATATGAAGACGAGGCCCCCGAGCACCGGGTGATACTGGATGACTTCCTTATAGGGCGTACGCCCGTAACACAGGCCTTGTGGCAAGCCGTAACGGGGGAGCATCCTTCTCATTTTAAGGGTGATGAGCACCGACCGGTGGAATGTGTGAGTTGGGATGCCTGCTGGCAGTTTATACAGCAGCTCAACCGGCTTACCGATCAGCTATTTCTTCTGCCCACCGAGGCGGAGTGGGAGTATGCCGCCCGTGGCGGCCAAAATAGCATGGGATACAAATATGCCGGCAGCAATAACATAGATGAGGTGGCATGGTATGCCGGTAACAGCGGCAGCACTACGCATGCCGTGGCTGCCAAAAAGCCCAACGAGTTGGGCCTGTACGACATGAGCGGCAATGTGTGGGAGTGGTGCTTCGACTTTTTGGCCCCTTATCCTTCCGACACACAGGAAGACCCTATAGGTCCGGATTTCGGCTATTACCACGTGCTCCGCGGTGGCAGCTGGGGGTATGGCGACATGTTCTGTAGACCCACGGTCCGCAACGGCGACTTCTTCAATGCCGGCAGCTTCCGCAGCGGACTAAGACTAGCTATGCGTGAGTGGTAGAGGAATGGATTAAATATATTTAAACAGATAGATAATCATAGAAGTATGTAATATTGTGTTGTTTAATAAAAAATACGTTTTTTTTTTTTTTTTTTTTTTTTTTTTGTGTGTGTGTGTGAAGGGTGTGTAGTTGGCTGCATGGTTATATCGTTTTTTTACTGTTATCTCTTGACTTTTTGTCCATTTTTGTATGTGCTTTAGTAAGTAGTGTTTGCAATATTACATATTTCCAATATATCCTTCTTGGTCATAGCATCTATGATATTTTTGAATCAAATCGTATAGCGGCATCAAACGTTTGTCGGCAGGAATATAATTTTTGAATTTCCCATATTGGCTGTTGTAGCGTTCCGAACTGCCGTTTTGAATGCGGACCTCAATATCTTTAGGAATAAGAAATGAAGAACGTTCATGAAGATGAATATAGAATTCGGTTTCATAAATATGCATTCCAGCCAAATCAAAATCCCCGAAATGAAGATATGGATTGGGAATAGAATTGAGCCAACGCATCAAATCACCGTTTTGAGGATATCGCGACACAAAAAGAATTCGGCTGGCGGCAGGAAACAAATTCTTTTGCTTACGGATATTTCGAAAGTTTTCCATGTTTTCTATACCAATTATCAAGACATCCTTCGGTATCGAAAAAAGTTCCCAATCGGCGATGAACAACATACTTCCAGCAACTGGAGAAATAAGGAACTCTTCGGTTCCTAGATGTGCAGGAATCGGGACGTAGCTATTCACCATGAATCCTGGGCAGCTTCGGATTGATCGTGTCTTTGAATTTCCTGAATGGACAGCCAACTCCGCCCGTGTGGTTGTCGCAGAAAAATCTTCTCCACCCCAATCAAAACCTCTTAACTCTTCAAAGTGCAGTTCCAGAAACTGACGCAAAACCTCAACAGAAACAGCACACAAAGTCTTATAACTGCCATGTGACTGAATGGCTACCAATTCTTCGGAAACCAAAGTTTTCCTGACACTTTCATTCAGTGCTGACCAAGCCAACGGTTTGCCTTGAAGTAATGTCTTCAGGTGGCTGATTTGTGTTACGGAAAGACTCATTCGTTGTTGTTTTTGAGCAAGCGGGTTACTATGGTCATTGATTTCGAGTCTTTTGAAAGCATGTAAGTGTATTTGTAATCGTAGGCATTCAACGATTCAGGTGATGAATTGATGAGGAATATGTTACGCTGATTGGCAAAACGCAAAATCCCCCGAACATTGTTGGAATGGAGCTTGCCTATTTCATCCATCATGCAGTGAATGATGAATTCCTGATTCTTCTTGCGCATGGCTTTATTCTTGAAAACATTGATCAGCATGATATTAATCATGGCTTTCACGAGGATGTCGGTGCCATCGGAACCGACATTGTTGATTCGCTCCACCCATCCCGTATCTTGGTCATTTTCTTTCACGCGGAATTGCAAGTCGAAAGTGTCGGATATTGTAAGCTGTTGTCTGTTAGGTTCTTTTTGCAAACATTTCATAAACTGTATGAGATAATCCACCACTTTCCTATTAATCTCATTTTTGTTGTTGTCGGAAAACAGGTTTATTTCGCCCATATTAAGAAAATTCTCATCCGTAAACGCCTTTATTCTCTGAAGAAGACGCATCATGCTGTTGTCGGACTGTTCCGCACGAAGCTCGATGCTTTTGATGACCCCCGCAAAATTCCTTTCAACAAAATCGCGATTGATTTCATTGATCACTTTCTCAATTTCTGACTGGTGATTCATCAGGTTGCCGACTTCGCGCGACACGCCTTGCAGTATGTTCTGGTAGTGCTCGCTCGTGCGTTTACGATATTCCTCTATCTTATTGTTGTCCACAAACTCTTGTAGGCTCAATGCAATTTCCGTGTAGTCTTCATCGGTAACCGGTGTCGTTGCGAAATGGAAGGTGTTGTCAGACGAAAAATGGCTGTTAAAAGTATTCACATTCCGTTTCAATTCTTCCTGTTTCCGCTTCTTATCATTGATGGCTCCACGTAGTTCAGCAATGACGGTCTGGCATGATTTGGCAGTTTGCAAGCACTTTTCATCTTGCAAATAACCTTCGGTAAGCAAATGCTCTATCTCAATTGCCTGCTTATACAATACGAGACCATCTTGCCATTCCTTGATTTTAGACTCCTGTTTTTTGCGCTGAGCGCTGAATTCGCTGATTTTATCTGATATTTTCCAGACTTTTGCTTCATATTGACTTTGCAAACTGTCGACCTTCCCTTCCAGCACTTTCTTCTCTTGCTTTATCGAATCTTCCTTATCAAATAACTCTTCTTTATCTTTCTGATATTCAATGATGGTTTTACGCTGATTATTTATTATTGCCAATTGATTGTCAATGCCACTAATGATCTCATCCTGTTTTCTAATGGCTGAAGTATCAGCTCCTTTCCCAAATAACTCAGCATCGCGCTCAGCTTCAAGATTTCTTTTCTGTTGCCGATATTTTTCCTGTTCATCTTTCAGGTCGACCTCTTGATGTACTTTGAAGTCGGCCAATTCTTTTGCCAATGCCTTCCCTTTGCTTTCGCAATTTGCATTAATCTGTTTCCTTTCCTTCTCATGCAACGCACGCTTGGCTTCTTTTTCGTCTTTTGCCTTCGAAAATTTCACGACAGCATCATCATATTCCTGCCGCTGTTCCGCTATCTTAATCTCGCGTTCTTCCTTTTCCTTGCGTTCAAGTGTGGCCAATTCCGTTTGCTTGTCACGCTTTTTTTGAGGAATTTGCTCCAGACGGACGCGATAGTTGGTCACTTCCTGCTTCAAGGGCTTTATTTTTTCAGTCAATCTATCGCTGATTCTCCGTATATTTTGTTCTTTTGTCAGGAATAATTCTTCCTTTTGCTTATTGATGGCATCAATTTGTTCCTGAATTTCCTTGCTTTGCTTACGGTATTCATCAGGAGAACGATGAGAAGACTCCAATTGCGAGACATCAATCTTCACGCCATAAAGGGTTCCTGATTCATCAGCGGCAACAGGCGACAACCCATCGGCATACAGCACACGTTCTTCGTCAATCACACGACCTATTGTGTTCTCCCACTGCGGTTTGTTTTGCACAAGCCACTCATACAGCGACCCTTTGTATCGTGCTAAAAGGTCATTTATGTTGTCCAATTTCGCTTGCAATTGCTGCTGATCATGCTGCAAACGTTCACACTCAATCTTATACCCGCTGTTTACCTTTTCCTCTTCGGTTAAGGCCTCAGCGCGAAGGCGTTCGATTTCCTGTTCCTTCGTCTGCTTGAGGGCCGCCGACTCCTTTTCTTCCACTTCAAGTTGTTGCAATTCCTCTTGAAGTGTCGCTTTTTCGTTGGCGTAAGGCTGCCACAAGCGCAATTCCTTTAGCTTTTGCTCCGCCTTGTTTTTGTCCTCTTGCAATGATTCAATACGCAAGTCTATTTCATCGCGGACGGTCTGGTAGCGTGAATCGGCATCTTCCAATTGCTTCTGCATTTCGGCAATGTCCTTTTCGCGCTTTTGCCGAATCTCGTCCCTCAGCCTGTTAAGTTCGGTTTCCTGAATGTTTTTGAATCGTCCAAGATTGAGGTCCAGCTGTTCAAACAAGTTCTTGTATTTGGCTTCAATATCCGCAAACTGTTTCGTCAAAGTCTCCAGTATTTCCTGCTGATGTTTCCGCTTGTTCTGCAATTTGGGTTCCGACTGATGCATCTTTATCATGGCTTCAATATCCATCGATGCATAGAGTTTCCGCTTTTTGCGAATCTGATCCATCAAAAAGTTCTGCGTGCCGATTGCTCTGTTCAATTTTGCCAGCTCATTGTTGCGTTCTTGCTCAATGTTCTTTTTCCTTTGTTCTTCCGAATCAATCTGTCCAATGGTCTTTTTCAGTTCTTCCTGAGCAACCGGCAATTGTTCCTGCGCCTGCTTAACGGCAAAATTGAGTTCCCTGACAGAACGCCGTATCTGCTGATCAAAAGCTATAGTCTCATGGTAGGCAACAATGACTTGCCCAGCCTGCCTACGCACCAAAACATCACCATTCTTTTCCGTTTTATACCACAAATGAATGTCATCGTACTCCCTTTCAAAACCGGCCACCAAGCTGCGATAAACACTCAATTTGATAGACTCTTCAGTGTCGCCCTCCATCATTGATTCGATGATGGTCTTTTTCACGAATTCTGCATCTAACTTGCTGTTCAGAAACACATTCTGAATGCTTCGTGGAATGTTCTGATACTTGGTACTCTCAACCAAAGCATATTTGGCAAACTTATTCGTCCTGTCATGGACATTGCCGAAAATGATATCCCTATAATTCAAGTAATTGTCGATTCGCGGACTAATGTCTATCGTCCCTTCGCGCATGATGTTTTGCCGGATTTTCGTCCAATCACTCAGAACATCGCCAGTTTCGCCAACGAGCCAGTTCCTATTGTACGGAGCGTCAATAAAACGGAATGCGGCACTGCCTTGATGACGGAAAGTAAGAATCGTATATGCGCCTATTTTACGCTGGATTTCATACACAATAAATGAATTGGCATTTTCAAAATAGAACCTATCGAATGATTCTTGTCCTTGTTTAATTCCAAGGTGCTGCTTGTCTGCGTTATAAAAAAACAGCAATGCACGCAGCAAAGTGCTTTTACCAACTCCTTGTGTTCCTGTAAAGTGCACATTGCCATCCAATTGGATTTCGGCATATCGCACATGTGCACTGTTGATAAATATGATTTTACTCAGGTATCTCATCTTCGTTGTAAATTGTCAGTAAGTTCACCAAGTCTTCCGCATAGCGAAATGCAGAGGTCATCTTGTATGTCGAGGTCTCTTCATCAATAAGTTCGGCGAATCCCATAGTTTCCAATTCGCCGACCAATTTGTCCACTTTTTCGGAAAACGGCATTTGCGAGGAAAAGAGATGCCGAGCCTTGTCTTTCAGTTCTGCATTGACATCAATTTCATTCACAATCCGTGCTTTACCAAATTGGTATCCGACAGAAAAAGCCATGTCAAATGTCTTCAGAAAGTCGAGATAATCAATCCACTTGCAGAAAGATATCAGACGTCTTTCAATGTCGGCCTTGCTTTCGTTGACGGTGGAGAAATAGAAATAGCCATCGCCACTGTCCAAGCGGAAGCCTATCTGACTAAAGAACGCGGCATATTCCTCATAATTTTCTTCGACATCCTGATACAGATGCTTAATGTCCGTCTTTGAACTGTCAGCAGCGAGAAATCCGCCCCGAATCAGCCTTTCATATACTTTTTGTGTGTTATTTAGCATAAATCAATGGGTATTCAAGGGTTTGGTAAATTGCATATTGCTCGGTTATTTTACATTCATCGGGGTGCTGCACAGCCAGTTGGCAGAACAGCAAGGCATGTTGTTCGATGGTACGTTCCTGCCTGTAATCGTATGATACGATGAAAGAAAACAGGTCGTTGCCGCCAGCCCGGAAGGCATTCCAAATCTCTTGCGGGTTGATTTCGGTCAATTGCGAAGTGTTTTCTGTCAAATCATCATCAGTCAGAGGTGGTGCAGGTGTTCGCGATTTGCTGATGACACCTTGCATCTGTCCGATTTTGCGAATAAGCGCAGCCATTTCGTCGCTGCCTTGCAGCGTGTCAATCGAAAGATGCAGCTTGTTGTACTGTCTGTTCTCCATCCAAAGCGGACTCATTTCCGACAAAACCTGACGGATGTTTGTGTTTTCCTTGATGGTCAGCTGGTCACGCAGATATTTCAGTTTGCGAATCTTTTTGAGAAGCATGTTTTGCTGCTCTATCAGATGCAGATATTCAATGATTTGTTTTTCAATGACATACAGGTTGTGATACGCATCATTGAAATCATTACGGACATCGGAAATGGCGCGAGCCATGTGCGGGTCGGAAGTCAAGGAGAAAAACGCCTTGTAGTTATCAATCAGTTTTTCACATTCCTTGATAAGAGTAAGAATATTTCCTTTTTTCACATCGAGATTTTTAAGCCGTTCTTTTTTGATTTCGTAATTGGGTTCTTGTTTGTAAGCAGTATCCACATTCCGTTTGAGGTCGATGACATTTTTGAGCGTCCGTAGTCCCACATCGCGAAGTTTTTTCCTGATAGTATAAATGTACTGGTATTTTCGCGTTTCGTTGTTCTCTTTAAGAAAATAGGTAATGTTTTCTTGCAGTGTGTCAATACATTCTTTTACACTGGCGATATTGATTTCTTCGTTGACATTCAACACCTCTTCAAAGAATTTTAGATAGATGTCTTCTAGCTCTAGGAAATTTCCACTCTCATGAATGATACCATGGTTAATAAGATATTGAATGCGTTCATCTTGATGCTCAACCAGTTCCATTGCAAGGTCAATGGAGTAGACATGGGTCATGCGATCGCCAAACACGTCGCGTAGCAATTTCTTTTCCTTGTTCAAACAACCGACAAGTTCTTCAAGATTTCGGAATTGCGAAAATGAATCGATTGTATATTTCATATGTTATTTTTTTTCTAAAAGTTACATTCAAGTCTCAAATGCAACTTTTATTAAACAATTGTTTTTTGCAAAAGTAGTAAAAAAATATTCATTTGGGGGTAAAAATCCCAATTTTTTTCTTGGCTGGTTGTTTAATTTTTCTTAAATTATATCAATGTATTTATTATCAATATTTTCCAATAAATTTCTTCTATAAATATACTGTCGTATAAGTCCATCCATGTTCCCGTTAGCATTCCTTTTCCATGAGTGATAGGGATGTGCAAAGTGGAAATCAATATTCAGGTTTTTTTGCAATATTCTTATGATTTGCGAATTCTTTTCCTACACCTGATAAAAATTCTATTCCTATTCATGATAAAGTTGCATTTATTGGTTGAATTCAGGTGAAGAAAATTCTTTTTTTTAGGCCGAAATAATGTCAAAAAACAATGTGAAGGCAAAAAATGATTTTTTTAGGTGTATAAATACTTGGTCTATAGTGTGTTATTGGTTATTATCGTTTTTATCAATAGTAGTATAGTAAAAATAGTTTGTATCAATTATAAAAAGTGTTGTATTTTTGCATTGTTGAAAATAAATTGAATTATTAACTAAAAAAACAAAAAGACATGGAAACAAAATTTTATCGCTGCAAACATTGCGGCAACGTAATCAAAAAAAACGTAGATTCCGGAGTAAAAGTGGTTTGCTGTGGTGAACCTATGGAAGAGCTTCGTCCTCAAACGGAAGAAGCGGGTATGGAAAAGCACGTGCCTGAAGTTTCATGGCAAGGTGAACACATGCTGCGTGTTAAGGTGGGGAGTGTTTTGCACCCGATGTTGCCGGAGCATAAAATAGCGTTTGTGGCTATTGAAGGCAGGGAAGGTATGCAGATATCGTGGCTAACGGGCGGGGAGCCTATTGCGGATTTTGCGGTAGGAAACGATAGGCCGGTGGTAGTGTATGAATACTGTAATGTGCACGGACTTTGGAAAAAGGAACTTTAGCGTTTATTTTTATTCCAGTACGTTTTCTTAAAAACTAAAAAGTTATGAATCTGCAACAATTGGAATATGTAGTGGCTGTGGATAAGTACAGCAGTTTTGTTCAGGCATCGGAAAAATGTGGTGTTACGCAATCAACTCTCAGTACCATGATTCAGAAATTGGAAAATGAGTTGGATGTGGTAATTTTTGACCGGAACAGTCGTCCTATAACAACCACCATGATAGGTGAACAAATAGTGAATCAGGCCAAAACGGTACTGTTCAATGTGCGTCAGCTCAATGAAATGGTAAAGTCGGAACGGCAGTTGTGTGAAGGTGAAATAAAAATGAGTTTTTGCCCTACCATAGCACCATATATTACGCCGAAGCTTTTCAAATATTTGAAAGACCGGTACCCCAAGGTTACCATTAGGGCATTTGAAATGTCGCGTGCTGAGATTATAGAAAAACTTTGCCGCACGGAGATTGACATGGCTGTGATGTCGTGTCCGCAAAAAAACGATCAGTTGTTGGAGATACCACTCTATAGAGAGCAGTTCATGGCGTATGTATCGCCTATGTCTCCCTTATACAAGGAAAAAAACATTGATATGCAAACAATGCCTCGGGAACGGCTTTGGGGCCTGAAGGATGAGATAAGCCTTCAGTATCAGGTGAAGGAAATATGCGACCTTGATCTCGAACACAGTTCCGTTTATGAGGCAGGTAATATCCCCACCTTGATGATGATAGTCGATTCCAACGGCGGTTACACTGCCATTCCCGAACTGCATATCAATCTGCTGCGGGAAGAATACCGCGAACATATCCGGCCTTTCGTAAACCCTGTACCATACAGGAACGTTTCGTTGTTCGTACGCAACGATTATGTGCGGGAACGGATACTCAACATTATGGCTGAAGCCATCATACACATTATTCCCCGTCACATGATAGATGAGCATTTATTAAGGTATAAAATTCATTTGTAAAAAGTTATAAACAATAAATACACACAGGTTATGAAAAGCAATAAATATTCGGGTACACAGACCGAAAAAAATTTGAAAGCGGCTTTTGCCGCCGAATCTGAAGCAAGGAATAAATATACTTATTTCGCCTCTAAGGCAAAAAAAGACGGTTATGAGCAAATTGCCGAAATCTTCCAAAAGACTGCCGACAATGAAAAAGAGCATGCTAAATTGTGGTTCAAGGAGCTGAATAGCATAGGAGACACAATAGACAATTTGGAGAATTCCGCTGTCGGAGAACACGGTGAATGGAAAACCATGTATAGCAATTTTGCACAAATAGCTGACAATGAAGGATTCCATGATTTGGCTGAACAGTTTCGCAAGGTGGCTTCAATAGAGAAACATCACGAAGAGCGTTTTCGCACTTTGATGAGGAATATCTCTGAAAACGAAGTCTTCGCACGTTCGGATAAGAAAATTTGGGAATGCCGTAATTGTGGGTATATCTATGTCGGTGACAATGCCCCGGAAACTTGTCCTGCATGCAGTCATCCTCAGTCGTATTTTGAACTGTATGTGGAAAATTTTTAGAAAGGGTTAAAACGAAACCTATAGAAAATATTCTGTTATCAGTATCGTAAAAATATGCGTCAGGGCTGAATACCGCAAGACAGGCATTCGGCCGCATAACGGAAAAGCGGGACATTGTCCCGCTTTTCCGTTATATACAAGGAGATGCGGTTCCTTTACAATCCTTTGAATGCCGGCATTTTTTTGCCTATGCATCGGTCAAACGCTCCTCTTTTGTTATATAGGAAGAAGGATGATTTTGTCCAGAATAAAGCATAGTAGCTCGTTGTAAGGCTAAACTGTAGTCGGTGTATTCCTCTCCGCCTACTTTATAAACGGTTTTTCGCACGGGTTGTCCTTTGGACTTTGGT
Source organism: Bacteroidales bacterium (assembly GCA_045598105.1). GTDB lineage: Bacteria > Bacteroidota > Bacteroidia > Bacteroidales > WCHB1-69 > UBA1205. Next base: position 120,817 of record JAZLLK010000049.1, read on the forward strand.
TGTGCTATTCTCTCGGCGAACGACCGCTTTTTCGTTGCCTTTCCATGAGTTACCTTTGAGAGCATCCATCCCAATACCAATACCGCAACAACTATTCCACCGAGAATTTCAAGAAACAGGATAGTGTTTTTTGTTGCGAAGAGGAACAGTTTTTTTGCGAGTTCCAAGCCGCCCCAGTCGCCAAGAAACAGCCAGAGAAGCAGGGCTGCCATTCCAACGATTTTGAAAATGAAATGCTTGCGGCTAACCAGAAAAATGCCTGCTGCAAGAAGCACAATTGCAAAAATTATTTTTACTGCCATAATGTTGTGTTTTAGTTTGAATGAAAAAAAATATTCAATTTCTTTTTGATTCCGCAAAGGTACAAAAAAAATTTTTTTCTCAAAAAAAAATCACGAATTTTATTCACGGCATACACTCAGGCAAAAAAAACAGCGGGCAAAGCAAACCTTTACCCGCTGTTGATATGTTGAGTGAATACTTATTTTACTTCCTCAAATTTGAATGCTGCTAAAAATCAACTATTTATGTTGTTATGTTACAAATATGATACAAATATAAAATAAGCAATTATAATATATAACTACTTGTGTAACAAAGATATAAGATTATTTTTGATAAACAACAATAGAAACGTTTTGTAAAATAAAAAAAGAGGGCATTTTCGGGACTTATGCGAGTGTTTTGAGAGCATTGCGAACAGACACGAAGTAAAAAGAAAACCGCCCTTTTGAGGCGGTTTCCCTGCAAGCAACAGATAATCCACAATGGATTAGATGACGGCGTGATTTCCCAAATAGATTGAGTTGGCAACGTTGATGCCATCGGCAGAGGCAAAGCCGATGTAAAGTTCAACAGTGTCGCCATTCCAATCGGCAGGGAAATTCAGTTCGGCGGACTGGTCGGCACGGGTGGCGGCTGCAGTGCTGAACACTGCCTCGCCCTTGTCGGCGTTGAATGCCAACGGCATCGCAACATCAGTGGGCTGGGCATCGCCCTGACCGCTGTTGTCGTTCCATGTGATGGTGGCTCTGCCAGCACTCATGCTAACAGTAGGCGTGGATGGTTGCGTGAGGCTTCCACGTGACACAAGCACACGCGAGAAGTCGAGTGCATAGTTCGGAAATACACCGCTGACAGCGTTCTTCACAATGTAAGACATTGCGGCGTTGAAAGCCGTCTGTTTGCTGGCATAGGTCTTGTAACCTGTGCGGACATAGGCGGTGATGGGTTTCAGAAAATCGAGCGTAAGCGCGAATTTGCTGCGTTGTTCCACTTGTCCCTCGGTACGAGGATTCTTAACACTCTGGGCACGGCCACGCATGTAACTGATGCCCTTCCAACTTGACCCGATGACGGTTCCGACCTTGCCGGAAAATCCGCCCAAAATACCTTGTTTGATAGTTCCCATAAGACTTGAATTTTAGTTTAACAATGTGTTGATTCTTCGGACTTGGTACGGGCTTGATATGGCTCTGACCTTATCCGTTTAGGCAAAAATATATTCATTGTAAGTTGCTGACTATGTTTTTGTTTTGTGTGCTTTTGGTTGCTGTATTTTGCCGATTGCAACCCTCATTCGAGGGCTGCAAAGGCTACTGCGGTGCGTAGTTGGCTGATGGCTTTCAACTGCTTTTGAATTTTGACTTGATAAAGGTCTATCGCCCAAAGTTGCCTTGCTGTCTGCTCAACCTTTTCGGGTGAAAGAATCCGCCAAAGTTGTAAGAACATTTTGCGGTAGTTTTCGATGGTTACGAACTCGATGACAGAACCGTGAAAAAACGGTTTGAGTTTGCCCGAAACAAAAAGGATATTTGCAACCGCCTTTACTTCTAATGATGAAGCTTTCGGAACGCTGATGACGTAGCAATTCGGGCATGGTTGCGAGAGGACTTTGCCTGTATTCTTGCCCCTGCTCAATACATAAACGGCATTTTCAATGCTATTGCCGTTGAACACGCTGATTTTGATTTCTGTTGTCTGCATAATGTTGTGAATTAAGATGCTATTACTTGCGACACGGCCGCCGCACAAGCGACAGTACTCACAACATTTTTTTTCGACAGAAGAAAAAACAGAAAAAAAAGAAGAAAGAAAAAGGAATGCTTTTCAGACAACGAAGTGTAGGGCGTTTGTCAAGGTTTGCTCAAAAAAATACTCTTTGAAGCGTAGCGGAAAAGGAAGATTTTTTTTGAAAGCAACCCGTAGGGCTTGACCTTTACTAACGCCCGGAACGTAGTTATTTTTGCATTCTCTTTTTATTTCTTTTGGCGGCATAAATATTTGATACTCTGCACATTAAACTAATCAACTGCGGAATGGGAAATCCAGCCCGACAGGGCTGTTATATAACTGCGATTCCACATTCTTTAGGGGTGGGTGGTCGGGGGCTGTGCGAGGGCGAAGCGGAAAACCGAGCAGGTAAAGCAGCGTTGAATAAATTGCTCACGCTCGGCAATGCTCAAACAAGTTTGGCATTGCTCTCGCTTAATCGCAATTTTGAGCCGAACGAAGGCAAGTGGGAAAGCGGCGGAACGAAGTGAAGTGCTTTCCCTGCTCGCTGTAGTGAGAGGCGCGAGCCGATAGCGAGTGGAGCGAGGGGGGCTGGCAGAGATAGCACGAACGGAAAAAAGCGAGCGAGGAACGAGCGAACGGTTTGAAGAGAGTGCGCTGACAGCCTCCGTTGTAAACGCAGGGCTGGCGTATGTTTTTGCTAAAGCGATTTATGGCTACGCCTTCAGCAATTCAAACGAGTTTGATTGCGTTTGGCTTGCACAAAAATTGCCGTGCAGTGTAGTTTTTTTTGTGGGCAGGACAAGTGCAGGAATGAGTGAGCGAAAGAAGTGAGGCACGAACGCAATGAGCGAGGGAAAGACTGCTCTTGCTTGGGTTTTATATAATTCTTGGTGGTGTGAGCGGATTGAGGAACGAAAGAAGCGAACACGACCACAACCGCAGAAAAGGGTTGGGCAAAAAAACGGAACGGAACAATGCAAAAACTATGACAGCCCGATTAGCCTGAGTGACCCGCAGGCGAGCACAACAATAAGCGGCGGTTTGCCCCCTTTATAAATATTTTGTGAGTTTTGCGAACACCTTATTGGGGTTCAAGGGGGCAAAAGTAGCCGCGGATGACGACTGAGCGAACGCTTGGCAGAAGAAAACAAGACAGCACGCCTGCTGTGAGTACCTAACGAAGCGTAGCGAAGTGGGTTGGAACGCAACAGCAGAGTGTGACGGCGGTGCCAGCAAGGGTGGCGAGAAAAATACTCGCCAAACCGTAGGGCATAAATTGGTGAAGCCATGCCCGAAGGTGCAGGGGGAAGATTTTTTGAAGCCACTTGTCTTACCCTTGCTGGCATGTTTTTTACGCCTAAGTGAGTGAGGGCGGAATACCTTTTTACCTGCTCGGTTGTAGCGTGGGCAGGTATTATTCATTTTTCTTACCGTGTCGTTTGGCTTCAAGTATCGGCTTCTTATCGTATTCCTGTTTCATTACAAATAGTTCTGTGCCTTCCTCAACAACAAACTTTCTATTGTTTTCATAGAATGACAACAATTTGATTATAAGCGGATTTGCGAATCTGTCGCTACTATTGTCAAAGTCATTCGTATGAATAAACAACTTCACGGATTCCCATTCGGCAGGCGAAATCGCTTTTTCACATTCACAATAACAATTCCACCACGCCTGTGTGGAAATGCTTTCAAAACTATGCCCAAATTTTTCCTTGCCAATTGTTATGGCGGCTTCCGTACTGAGCCACTCAAAGAAAAAGCGATAAATAATCATCGTCTCTGGCATTTCAAGCAACTTGTGATACTCGTCAAGATTAGAGCCAAAAGCCTTATGGAAAAATGAAGTTCCCCTGCCAATCTTACCTTTTGTGCTGTTGAGGATGGCTTGAATGGCTCGGATATATTTTCTATTCCAATGTACTCC